>NZ_JACJIA010000003.1:0-829550 GCF_014138665.1 Actinomadura kijaniata | reverse complement strand
TCGGTGAGCTCATGACGACGCACCATGGCCACCATCACAACCCGGCCCACTGATCAACCTCAGCCAAACACCAAGATCTGCCGGACACGACCTAGGGCCTGTTTCACAGTGGGCCTCAGCCGCGCACGCGAGCGCGTTACCTGACCTGCGGGCCCGACGCCGGAGGCGAGGGCCCGCGGGTCAGATCGCGAAGCGATGCCGCGCTCGCCAAGCCCTGGTGAGGTGCGAGCCCCCAGGGCGAGCGCCGTGGGCCAGGGCTTTGAAACACGGCCTAGTCGAAGACGGCGGGGACCTCGTTGTCGCTCACCAGCCGCGCCAGCAGGTCGGTCAGCGTCCGGCGCTCCCGCTCGTCGAACCCCGAGGGGAGCTCGTCGATCCGGGCGCAGCACGCCTCGTAGAACTCCGAGGCCAGCGCGCTCCCGGCGGGCGTCAGCGCGACCCAGACGGCCCGCGCGTCGTCCGGGTCCGGCTCCCGGTGGACCAGGCCCCGCCGTTCGGTGCGGTCGACCAGCCCGGTCAGGCTCGACTTGGCCAGGCCCAGCGTCGAGCCCAGCTCGCTCATGCCGTACGGCCGGCCCATCAGCACGCACAGCAACTGCCCCTGCTGCTGGGTCAGGCCGTGCTCGCGGGCGGACGCGGCGTACACGGCGTCCACCAGGAAGGCCGACCGGACCAGCGCGGCCACGACCCCCATCCGCTGACCCGTGTCCCTGACCATCGCGCGTCCTCCCGCCGAAGAAATTCGTACTACAAACTACCTGAGAGGCGAACGTCGATGTCAACGCGAGGGATCCGTTCCGGGACCGGCGCCGCGATGGCCGACGTCACTCCCGACCGGGCCCGGCGAAGGCCGGCCCCGCGACGAACGATCCCGGGTCGTGCCCGCGCGCATGGGGTGGAGGCCGCGTCCCCCCGGCGGGGGAGCGGGTTGGCGCTCGCGGGGGAGGGCCGGAGGGCGGCGAGGGCGGACGATCTTCGTAGAGAAGAGCCAGGAGGTCGTCGTGAGCGTTCCCCGATGGGCGGTGTGGGCCGCCTACGCGGCACCGTTGTGCGTGCTGCCCTCGTCCCTGTGGCGGGTCCGTGAGGCCTTCCGCGACTCCGCCTGCATGGCGCACGCCGAGCCGTGGGAGCCCTACTACATCGTCGGGCTGTCCGCCGTCTCGCTGGGGGCGGCGCTGCTGACGGTCGGGCTGGTCCGGCCGTGGGGCGAGGTGGTCCCGCGGTGGATCCCGGGTCTCGGCGGCAGGCGGGTGCCGGTGCTCGCCGCCGTGGTCCCCGCCCTGGTGGGGACCGCCCTCCTGATCGCGCTGATCGGCTACGGCCTCTTCCTCGCCGAGCCGAACAACGTCCACCCCGACTGCCCGCCCCCGAAGGCCATGTCGCTGGTCGGCCTCGCGTACGCGCCCCTGGTCGCCTGGCCGTTCCTGCTGGGCGCCGTCACGGTCGCCTACCACCGACGCCGAACGGCGGCAGGCACTCCGTCAGCCCCTCGACCGTGACGCTCCCGCGCCTCACGGCACCAGTACCCAGCGCTTTCCCGAGCGTTTCAGGGTGAAGCGCGCCGCCAGCAGGCCGCCCGGCCGGGCCGGGTCGCCCTCCCAGCGCAGGTCCTCGAAGCCCACCGTGAACGTCCCCGGCTCCGGTCCCGGCTCGGCCACCGGGACGCTCACCGTCCGCAGCGCCGCCAGGTCCTTGGCCCGCAGCCGGCGCCGTTCACCGGCCAGCCCCGGACGGCACCCGCCCTCCCTCCCGAACACCGCGCGCTCGTAGGCGGGCGTCATCGCCGAGCACACCTTCGCGTCCCCCGACCCGACGCCCCGCAGGTAGTCCAGCAGTGCGGTCCGGGCGGGCAGGGTCCGCCCCGGCGGCACCGTGGGCGGCGGCGACGGCGGCGCGGGGGAGGGCGGCGGGGGCGGGGGAGCGTCGTCGCCGCACGCGGTCGTCAGGGCCAGGCACGCGGTGAGGGCCAGCAGGAACGGGCGCACGGGACCTCCCAGGCGACGAGGGCGCGCGCCGATCCTGCCAGGGGCTCCCCGCGTCCGTCCACGCTCACCGGTAGGTGAGGCCGTGCCCGGCCGGGCCGCCCGCCGGGGCCGGGAGCTTCCCGGTGGGCTTCACGGCCCCGGTCAGCACCCGGCTCAGCGCGGCCAGCGAGGCGTCCCCCGGGGAGTAGGTCGCCAGCGCCGCGTCCGCGCCGCGCGCGCCGTTCAGGTCGTAGGGGCGGCCGATCGCCGCGACGACCACCCGGCCGCCCCGCACCGCGCGGACGCGCGCGGACGGGTCGCCGTTCGACGAGGTCAGCACGGTCACGTCGGCGCCCGCCGAGGAGGTGGTGCGCACCCCGGCGCGGCGCAGCGCGGCGGCCAGCCGCTCGGCGCGCGGACCCGTCACGCGCACCCGCGCGCCCTTCCCCAGCGGCAGCGTGCCGCCCTCGTTGCGGACGAGGGTGACCGAGCGTTCGGCGACGCGGCGGGCGACGGCCCGGTGGGCGGGCGAGCCGACGGTCGCGGCGGCCCGCGCCGGGTCCACGCGGGTGCCGCGGAACAGGCCGCGCTGCTCCTTCATCCGCAGGATGCGGGACACGGCCTCGGTGAGCCGCTGACGGGAGATCCTCCCGGAGCGGACGGCGCCCAGCACGGCGCGGTGGGCGCGGTCCAGGTTCGGCGGCATCAGCAGCTGGTCGGCCCCGGCGTTGACCGCGCGCACCGCCGTCTCGCCCTCGCCGTACCTGCGGCGCGCCCCCGCCATCTGGAGGGAGTCGGTGACGACGACGCCCCGGTAGCCGAGTTCGCCCCGCAGCAGCCCGGTCAGCACGGTCCGGGACAGCGTGGCCGGGTCGCCGGACCGGTCCAGCTTCGGCATCACGATGTGCGCCGACATGATCGCGTCCACGCCGGCGGCGACGGCGGCGCGGAACGGCGGCGCGTCCAGGCGCTCCCACTCGGCGCGGCTGTGCCGGATGACCGGCAGGCCGGTGTGGCTGTCGGTGGCGGTGTCGCCGTGGCCGGGGAAGTGCTTGGCGGTCGCGGCGACCCCGGCCTCCCGGTAGCCGGTGATCGCGCCGCCGAGCATCCGCGCGACCAGCGCCGGGTCGGCCCCGAACGAGCGGACGCCGATGACGGGGTTGGCGGGGTTGACGTTGACGTCGGCGACCGGCGCGTAGTCCTGGTTGATGCCGATCGCGCGCAGCTCGGTGCCGGTGACCCGGGCGGCGGCCCGCGCCTGCTCCGGGTCGCGGGTCGCGCCGAGCGCCATGTTGCCGGGGAAGCGGGTGAGGAACGGGACGCGCGTCACCAGCCCCTGCTCCTCGTCGGTGCCCAGCAGCAGCGGGACCTTCGAGGCGCTCTGCAGCGCGTTGGACAGCCGGGCGGTCTGCCGGGCCGACCGCAGGTTGCCGGGGAAGTAGATGAAGCCGCCGACGCGGTACTTCCTGATCATCTGCTTGGCGGCGGCCTCGCTCGCGAACGTCGGCACGAACAGCTGCCCGACCTGCTCCTCCACCGTCATCCCCCGCACGAGCGCGGGAACGGCGTCGCCCGCGGACCGCTGCCCCGCGGCGGCCGCCGGCGACGTCGTCGCGGCGGACGGCGCGGGGGGCGGCGCGGACCGCCCGTCGCAGGCCGCCAGCGGCAGGACGGTCAGCGTCGCCGCGCCGAGCGCGAGGGAACGCGGTGGGACGCGCACGGGACAGGCACCCCCGGGCAGATCGTGGACTGGGCCGTTACTCGTTCGTGATCCGACCCGGTGACGCTATGCGACTCCCCGGGGTGCTGTCGACTCAGCCGGGGACCGGCGCGCCGCTCACCGGCGCTTCTGGGGCTTCTGGGACTTCTGGCAGGCGCCGCCGGCCTCCGGGGACGCGCAGCGCCGGTCGACGCCCGGGGAGGCCGGTGAGGTCGGCCGGGTGGACGGCGAGGTGGACGGGGTCGTGGACGGCGACGGGACGGCCGTCCGCTCCGGCTGCGGCACCCAGGACCGCACGACCCCGGTGAACTCCGGCTCCGGGAACGGGTCCGCCGGGAGGTCCTTGGCGACCCTGGCCATGAACGCCTGCCAGATCTTCGCGGGCGCGGTCTCCCCGGAGACCACCCCGGGCCAGCCCGGCAGGTCCTTGAGGGTGCGCCGGGTCTCGTCGGCCATCACCACCGCCGCCGACAGCCGGGGCACGTACCCGACGAACCACGCCGCCCGGTTCTGGTCGGTCGTCCCGGTCTTGCCCGCCACCTCCCGGTCGGTCAGCGCGGCCTTGCGGCCGGTGCCCTCCTGGACCGTCCGCCGCAGCGCGTACCCGACCTGCGCGGCCTGCTCGCGGTTCAGCACGCGGCGGCCCGGCCTCGTCCACGGCAGCGGCACCTCTTTGCCGCGCGCGTCCACGATCCGGGTGATCACGTGCGGGGTGACGGCGGTGCCGCCGTTGGCGAACGCCGCGTACCCGGCCGCCTGCGTCGCTGCCGACACGTCCGGCACGCCCAGCGCGACCCCCGCCTGCCCCCGGAACGGCTTCAGCGCGTCCTCGGGCACGCCGAGGTCGGTGGCGGTGCGCAGCACGTTGTCGAGCCCGGCCTCGAACGCCAGCTTCACGTACCCGGTGTTGACCGACAGCGCGGTGGCCCGCGCCAGGTCCACGGTGCCGAGCGAGCCGATCTTCTCGTCGTTGTTGACCAGGTAGCCGGGGGCGGTCATCGGGGTCGTCTCGCCGTTCGGCGCGAACTTCATCGGCGACCTGCCGCTCACCTTCGACCGCACGCTGAACCCGCGCCGCAGCGCCGCCGCGAGCACGTACGGCTTGAACGTCGAGCCCGCCTGCGCGACGGCGTTGAACACCGAGTCGTACTGGCTGCGCTTGGGGTCGCCGCCGTAGAACGCGCGCACCGCCCCGTCCCGCGGATCGACGGCGACGAGCCCGCCGCGCACCCGCTTGGGCCAGTGCGGCTCGCGCGCCGCGCGCATCGCCTGCTCGGCGTGGGCCATCCAGCGCTGGTCCAGCGCCGTGTAGATCTTGAAGCGGCCGTTGACGACGCTCGACGCGGGGATGCCGAGCATCCGCAGCTCGTCCAGGACCCGCTGGCGGACCAGCAGCGACTGCCCGCTCAGCTCGACGCCGCGCCACGCGCGGCGCGTGACCGGGAACCGCAGGGCGTCGGCCTCGGCGCGCCGCAGCCGCCCCATGCCGACCATGCCGTCCAGCACGTAGCGCCAGCGGGCGCGCAGCGCGCGGGCGGGCGCGGCGTTCCCCTGGGTGTGGAAGTAGGTGGGGCGCTGGATCATCGCGGCCAGCAGCGCGGCCTCGGCGACGTTGAGGTGCCAGACGTCCTTGTCGAAGTAGGCGCGGGCGGCGGCCTGCACGCCGGAGGTCTGCCGCCCGAAGTAGATGGTGTTCAGGTACAGGTCGAGGATGCGGTCCTTGCCCTGCGCCCGGTCCAGCTTCACCGCGATGAAGATCTCCTTCAGCTTGCGGCCCATCGTGCGGTCGCGGCTGAGGCCCTTGTAGTAGTTGCGGGCGAGCTGCTGGGTGATGGTGGAGCCGCCCTGGGTGTCGCCGCCGGAGGCGTTGTTCCACAGGGCGCGGGCCGTGCCGACGGGGGAGACGCCGTGTCCCTGGTAGAAGCCGCGGTCCTCGGCCGCCAGCACGGCCCACCGCACGTGGTCGGGGATCTGCTCGTGCCGCACGACCTCCCGGTTGGCGCCGAGCCGGAACAGGGGGGTGCGGCCGTCGCCGTAGTAGACGGTGGACCCCTCGTCGGTGACCCCGGCCTGCGGCTCGGTGGGGGTGGGCGTGCCCTGGTAGGCGACCACGACGGTGACGACGGACGCCACGACGAGCAGCGCCACGGCGGCCACGCACAGGACCCATCCCTGGCGCAGCCGCGCCCGCCGCAGTCTCCTCCGTTCCCGGTGCCGGTCGGCGCGGCGCGCGCCGCCGCCCCCGTCGGGAGGGGACGCCTCGGGCGGGGACGGGCGCCTGCGGAAGGAGCGCAGCAGGGGACGAACGGATGGCGGTAGAGCGGGCACGGGCACCTCGGGTGACGTGGGTGTACGGAACCGGGCCGTCCCTCCGCACGCCGGAGCGCCACGGCGTCCCGCGGGCAGGGGGATGCCGGGTGCGCGCTCCGCTTCGGCCCGCGCGCGGCGCGGGGCGGGCGTGTTTCGGACGGTTCCGCCGATCGGGGCGGCGTTCTGTACGGGCCACGTCTGTGGCTGGTGGTTCCGCCGTCTCCGGTCGGACATCGCTCCACCGTTGATCACAAATGAATCACAACGGTCCCCGGTGTCGCAACCGGAACGCCCCGAAACGTGTGCCTACGCATGACTACACGCGCCTATGTGGCATCACGCGGAAGGGGAGCGGATGTCAGCGCGGCGGCGGGTAACCGAGGCGGCGCAGGGCCAGCCCGGCCGCGCCGACGGCTCCGTCGCCCGCCCGGCGGGGGGCCTCGGCGAACCGGTCGCACAGTCCGGCCCGCACCGCTTCGGCGACGGGGCCGTCCCGCAGGACCGAACCGTGCATCACCACGGGAGCGCACGGGTCGGCGAGGGCGGGGCGCACGGCGTCCACGTCGCGCAGCAGCCACTCGGCGGCCTCCTCGGTGATCCGGCGGGCCACCGGGTCGCCCGCCGCCGCGGCGGCGGCGACGACCGGGCCGAGTCTGCCGAGGGCCGCGGGCGGGCGGCCGTAGACCTCCTTGATGATCGCCTGCGCGAGCTGGGGGTTGGGCGGGGACTCGCGGGCGGGGAGCGCGGCGGGGGGCGGGACCGGATCGGCCGTCAGCAGCGCGGTGCCGGTCCCCGAGCCGCCGCCCGGCCCGGGGGCGTGGCCGCCCGCGCCGAACCCGGCGGCCAGCGCCGGGCCGGGGACGAGCCCGCCCGGCTGCTCGGGGCCGAGCACCGCCGTTCCGACGCCGTGCGCGACGCCGCCGGAGGACAGCGCCGAGCCGGAGCGGCCGGAGCGGGTCGTCGCCGCGCCGACCGAGGCCAGCGTCCGGTGCCGCCGCCGGTGCCGGGTGTTCTCCAGCTCCGCGATCACCGCCGGGCCGAGCAGGGCGTGCGGCACCGTCTCGGTCAGCACGGTCGGATGGCTGCGGCCGTCCAGGGCGGCCAGCGTCGCGCGGACCGCCTCGCGGCCCAGCCACACCGCCGACCCCTCGTCGCCGACCAGCCAGCCGTAGGCGTCGGCGCGCCGCACGATCGTGCCGTCGCTGATCACGGCCGCGCCGGCGCCGGTGCCGGAGAACACCACGATGCCCTTGTCGGCGTCGGTTCCGGCGGCGAACGCCACGGCGATGTCGGTGACGACGGCCGGGGATCCGCGCAGGCCCACCTCCCTCCACGCCTGTCGCGCGGCGGCGACGGCGGCGGGCCGTCCGGCCGAGCCCGCGCCGGCGATGCCGAACACCCCGGCCAGCACCAGGGAGCGGTCCAGGTCGCCGAGAGCCTCCCGCAGGGCCGTGGTGAGCGCCCCCGCGGTGTCGCCCCCGGAGTTGGGGTTGGCGCCGGGGCCGGTGCCACAACCGGCCAGGGCGCCCCCGAGCGTTAGTACGACACAGCGGGTCTTCGTGCCACCCGCGTCTATGCCGATCACGTACGGACCGGCCAAATGGGTCAACACACGCCGACCGTAGCCTTTTCTACCGTTGACGTGACATCACGAGGGTAAGAAAATTCCTTACATGAGGAAACCCACCGGCTCGGAGCCGGGGAGCACAGGGGAGGTCGGAACGCCTGTGGAACAGGCCGGGCCTCAGACGGGGACGCAGGGGGCGTCCTCCTCTCCGGGCAGCCAGGCCGCGCCGCTCAGCACCGTCGTGCGGGTGCGGTCCCTGCTGCCCTCGCTGCCCCCGGCGGAGCGTCGCGTCGCGCAACGTGTCATCGACGACCCCGAAGGGGTCGCCAACTCGACCATCACGGAACTCGCCCAGAACTGCGGCACCTCTGAGACCACCGTCATCAGGTTCTGCCGCGCCATCGGGTTCCATGGATATCCAGAGCTGAGGTTGACCCTGGCCACCGAGGCGGGCCGGGCGCAGAGCGCCACCGGCGGCCGGGTCATCGGAAGCGACATCAGTCCCGACGATTCCCTAGAGCAGATCGTGGAGAAGGTGACCTTCGCCGACGCGCGGGCGGTCGAGGAGACCGCGGCCCAGCTCGACATCAAGACGCTCGAGCAGGTCGTGGACGCCGTCGTCGCCGCGAACCGGGTGGACGTCTACGGCGTGGGCGCCAGCGCGTTCGTCGCCATGGACTTCCAGCAGAAGCTGCACCGCATCGGCCGGGTGTGCTCGGCCTGGTCCGACGCCCACATCATGCTCACCAGCGCGGCCGTGCTGGGGCAGGGGGACGTGGCCGTCGGCATCTCGCACACCGGCGCCACGGTCGAGACCATCGACGCCCTGGAGGTGGCCAAGGGCCGCGGGGCGGTCACGGTGGCCCTGACCAACTTCCCCAAGTCACCCATCGCGGAAGTCGCGCATCTCGTTCTGACCACGGCGGCGCGGGAGACGACGTTCCGCTCCGGCGCCACCGCCAGCCGGCTGGCGCAGCTCACCGTGGTCGACTGCCTGTTCGTGGGGATCGCGCAGCGAACCTACGGACCCACCCGTAAGGCCCTGGAGGCCACGTTCGAGGCGGTCCGCGGCCGGACCGTGCGACCCGACCGGAGGCGTCGGTGATCGACTGCGATCTGCCCACCGAGGGCCGTAACCCACGGACCCTCGACGTCGACACCCTTCCCACCATGGAGGTGCTGCGTCTGATCAACAGCGAGGACGCCACGGTGCCGATGACGGTGGCCGCCGTGCTGCCGCAGATCGCCGAGCTGGTCGAGCTCGCGGTCGCGTCGCTGCGCGCCGGGGGCCGTGTCCACTACTTCGGCGCCGGGACGTCGGGACGGCTCGCCGTCATCGACGCCGCCGAGATCCCCCCGACGTTCGGGACGTGGGGCCGCGTGGTCGCCCACCACGCCGGGGGGCCGGGGGCGCTGTCCCAGGCGATCTCCGACGTGGAGGACGACGCCGACCTCGGCGCGCGCGACGCCGCCGACGTGGCGCGCGGCGACATCGCGGTCGGGGTCGCCGCCAGCGGGCGCACCCCGTACGTGATCGGCGCGCTGCGGGCGTCGGCGCGGGCCGGGGCGCACACCGCGCTGATCAGCTGTAATCCCCACACCCCCTACGGGGAGGAGGTCGACGTCCACATCGGCCTGGCCACCGGACCGGAGGTGATCAGCGGCTCGACGCGGATGAAGGCGGGCACCGCCACCAAGCTGGTGCTCAACTCGTTCTCGACGACCCTGATGATCCGGCTCGGGCGGACCTACTCGAACCTGATGGTCAGCGTGAACGCGCTGAACGCCAAGCTGCGCGCGCGGCTGGTCCGCATTCTCACCGAGGCGACCGGGTTCGACGCCCGGACGTGTGAGAACGCGCTGGCCGAGGCGGGCGGCAACACGCGCGTGGCACTGGTGTCGCTGCTCGGGGAGGTTCCGGCGGCGCGGGCGACCGCGGCGCTGGAGGAGAGCGACGGCGGGGTCCGCGAGGCGCTGCAACGACTGAGGTCCGCCTGACGGGCCCCCACCGCGGGACCGGGGGTGCCGGTCCCGCCCGACCCTGAAGGAAGCTCCCGACGCCACGGACAGGTCGCGTCCCGCCCGGCGGAACCGGGCGGGACGCGCGCGTTCGCGGGCCGGTTCACTCGTACCGGCGCAGCTCCTGGCGGGCCACGGTGCGGACGTGGACCTCGTCGGGGCCGTCGAAGATCCGCATCGCCCGGACCCAGGAGTACATCTGCGCCAGCGGGGTGTCGTCGGAGACGCCCATGCCGCCGTGGACCTGGATCGCGCGGTCCAGGACCTCGTGGGTGATCCGGGGGACCACGACCTTGATCGCGGCGATCTCGCTGCGGGCGCCCTTGGCGCCGTGCCGGTCGATCAGCCAGGCGGTCTTGAGGGTGAGCAGCCGGGCCTGCTCGATCGCCATGCGGGACTCGGCGATCTGCTGGCGGACCACGCCCTGCGCGGCCAGCGGCCTGCCGAACGCCACCCGCGCCGTCGCCCGCTCGCACATCAGCTCCAGCGCCCGCTCGGCCATGCCGAGGGCGCGCATGCAGTGGTGGATGCGGCCGGGCCCGAGCCGCGCCTGGGCGATCATGAAGCCGTCGCCCTCCCGCGCGATCAGGTTCGCCGCCGGGACGCGGACGTCCTCGAAGACGATCTCCGAGTGGCCGTGCTGGTCCTGGTAGCCGAAGACCGGCAGATGGCGGACGATCCGCACGCCGGGGGTGTCGCGGGGGACCAGGATCTGCGACTGCTGGCGGTGCGCGGGGGCGTCCGGGTCGGTCTTGCCCATCACGATGAAGATCTTGCAGCGCTCGTCGGCGGCGCCGGTGATGAACCACTTGCGGCCGTTGATCACGTACTCGTCGCCGTCGCGGACGACGCTGGTGGTGATGTTGGTGGCGTCGGAGGAGGCCACCTCCGGCTCGGTCATCGCGAACGCCGACCGGATCTCGCCGTCCAGCAGCGGTTCCAGCCACCGCTTCTTCTGCTCGGGCGTGCCGAACATGTGCAGGACTTCCATGTTGCCGGTGTCGGGGGCGGCGCAGTTGACCGCCTCCGGCGCAAGGTCGGGGGACCGGCCCGTCAGCTCGGCGAGGGGCGCGTACTCCAGGTTGGACAGGCCGGAGACGTCGGGCAGGAACAGGTTCCACAGGCCCCGCGACCGGGCCTCGGCCTTCAGCTCCTCGACGACGGGCGGGAGGGCGTGGGGGTCGGTGGCCATGTGCTCCGCCCGCCACCGCGCGTACTCCGGCTCGGCCGGGTACACGCGCTCGTCCATGAACTCCCGCAGTCTTTCCTGGTACTCGCGTGCCTTCGGGCTGGGTTCGAAGTCCATGCGGCCAGTCTGGCAGAACGCGATTCGGTTTCCCCGGCCGGGTGCGGGCGTGGATATCCTGCGGAGCGGTCATGACCACATCCACGGAACCGGACCCCACGCCCCCGGAGCGGGGCGGCCGGTGGGGTCGCGTACGCCCGTTCGCCCGGCGGCACTGGCCGTTCCTGCTGGCGGCGCTCCTCGGGGTCGCCCTGCGCGCCGCCGCGATGCTCGGCTACCGGCCCGTCATGTGGTTCCCCGACTCGATCGACTACCTGTCGGGCGCCGTCCACCTGATGCCCAGCCTGATCCGGCCGAGCGGCTACTCGCTGTTCCTGGCGCCGCTGCCCGGCCTGGCCTGGGTGGCGTTCCTGCAACACGCCATGGGCGTCGGGATGGCGGTCATGCTGTACGCGCTGCTGGTCCGGCGCGGCGTGCGGCCATGGCTGGCGGGCGCGGCGACCGTCCCGGTGCTGCTGGACGCCTTCCAGGTCCAGCTCGAACAGATGGTCATGTCCGACACGCTGTTCGCGTTCCTGGTGATGGCCGCCGTGACCGTCTTCCTGTGGCCGCGCGAGCTGACGCGCCGCCACGTCGTCGCGGGGGCCGTGCTGGTCGGGCTGGCGGCGATCACGCGGACGGCGGGGCTGCCGCTGCTGGCCCCGCTGGTGGTGTTCCTGCTGGCGCGGCGGGTGCCGTGGCGGACCGTCGTGGCGGGCGTCGCGACGGTGGGACTGATGCTGGCGGGCTACGGCACGTGGTTCGCCGTCGAGCAGGGGCAGTTCGGCATGAACCGGAGCACGGGCGTCTTCCTGTACGGGCGCGTCGCCCCGTTCGCCGACTGCCACAGGATGCGCGTGCCGGTCGAGGAGATGCCGCTGTGCCTGGCCTCCGACCCGGAGCGCCGCTCGGTGCGCAAGTCCTACATCTGGGGCATGGAGGCCCCCCGGCACCGGGTGGACGCCGAGGGCTTCTCCAAGGAGGTCGAGGAGCTGATGCGCTCCTTCGCCGTCCGCGCCATCGTGTCGCAGCCGCTGGACTACCTGGCGATCGCCGGGACCGACATCGCGCGGACGTTCCGGTGGGGGCACCCGACGTTCCCCGACCGGGACACCTACGAGTACTACCTGTTCCGCGACGACGCCAAGGAGGCGCTGCCGGACGGCGACCGGCTGATCCGCAGGTACGACCCCGGGTTCACCGAGACGAGGGCCGTGCGGCCCTACTCCTCGTTCCTGGGGGCCTACCAGCGGTTCGCCTACCTGCCGGGGACGGTGCTCGGGGCGTTCGTGCTGCTCGGCGCCGCGCGGATCGTGCGGGAGCGGCGCGCGTGGGGCGGGGACGCCCTGCTGCCCTGGGCGGCCGGGATGACGCTGCTGCTGGTGCCGGTGTTCACCGCGCAGTTCGACTACCGCTACGTGCTGCCCGCCGTTCCCCTGATCATGCTCGCCGCCTTGGCGAAACGTCCCGGTTAGTAGTGCTTTACCATCGGGCCGTGGCCATCAGAGCAGTCATCACCGACTGGGGCGGCGTCCTGACCTCCCCGCTGAACGAAGCCGTCGCCCGCTGGCTGGAGGCCGACCGCATCGACGCCGACCGCTACCGGGCGATCATGCGGGCCTGGGTGAAGGCCGCCTACGACGGCGGCGGGCTGAACCCCATCCACGGCCTGGAGGACGGCACCCTCGACCCGGCCGAGTTCGAACGCCTGCTGGCCGCCGAACTGCTCACCATCGACGGGAACCCGGTCGTCGCCGAGGGCCTGATCAACCGGATGTTCGCGGCGTTCGCGCCGGTCGAGCCGATGTACGCGGCGCTGCGGGAGGCCCGCGCGGCGGGCACCCGGACCGCGCTGCTGTCCAACTCCTGGGGCAACGAGTACCCGCGCGACCTGTTCGCCGACCTGTTCGACGCCGTGGTGATCTCCTGCGAGGTCGGGATGCGCAAGCCCGACCAGCGGATCTTCCGGCACGCCGCCGACCTGCTGGACCTCCCCCCGGCCGAGTGCGTGTTCATCGACGACATCGACCACAACGTGCGCGCCGCCGAGGCCGTCGGGATGACCGCCGTCCTGCACACCGATCCCGACGCCACGGTCGCGGCGCTGCGCGAACTCGGCGCGCTGTAGCCCTACCCTTGTCCTGCCATGCGCGTCTATGTTCCGGCCACGCTGCCGCTCCTCGCCGAGATCCACACCGCCCGCCGGATCGGTCCGGCCCCGCTGACGGGCTACGCGGTCACGCCCGCGCTGCGTGAGTGGTACGCCGAGGGTGACCAGGAGGAGCTGGAGTACGCGGCGATGACCGCCGCCGCCCGCGCCTCGCTGCGCCTGCTCGCTTCCGAACTCGACCGGGACCCCGGGGCCCCCGCGCGGCGCGTGGTGCTGGCCGTGGAGGTGCCCGACCAGGACGTCGAGACCGTGTACGGCGACGAGGAGCGCGCCCGCGTGCGCCTCACCGCCGAGGTCCCCTGGAAGAAGGTCGCCTCCGGGCACGTCGACGACCCCGACGCCGAGGCCGACGTGCGCGCGGCCGTCGCGGCGCTGCCCGCCGCCGACGCGGGCGACGAGGACGCCGCGTTCACCGTGGACGGCGCCGAGGGGCACGAGCTGATGTGGTACGCCACCCAGGAGCTCGGCGACCTCGCCCCCTGAGCTGGGCTCCCAGGGCACCGAATCGGGCAGAACCGGCAAAGTTTCATAGGCTGGTGGCGCGCGCGTCGCGGGCCGGTGGCCCGGGTAGATCCCCGGGCATCCGGGCGACGCGCTGGCGCATGCCGATCGTGCGCCACGACAACGATGTCGGGACCTGACAGGGAGCGACCAATGGACGCCGTCACCAACGTGCCGGTACCGGTGAACGAGCCGGTCAAGGGCTACGCGCCGGGCACCCCCGAGCGCGCCTCGCTCGAAGCCAAGATCAAGGAGCTGGGCGGCGAGCGGATCGACCTGACCCAGACCATCGACGGGGAGCGGCGCCTGGGCGGCGGCGACCCGATCGAGGTGGTCGAGCCCCACAACCACGGGCACGTGCTGGGCACGCTGCGCAACTCCACCGACGACGACGTGCGCGCGGCCATCGAGGCGGCGCGGCGGGCGGCCCCGGGCTGGCGGGCCCTGTCGTTCGACGACCGCGCCGCGATCTTCCTCAAGGCGGCCGAGCTGCTGGCGGGCCCGTGGCGCAACGTGCTGAACGCCGCCACCGTGCTCGGCCAGTCCAAGTCGGTCCAGCAGGCCGAGATCGACTCCGCCTGCGAGCTGATCGACTTCTGGCGGTTCAACGTGGCCTACGCCCGTGAGCTGTACACCCAGCAGCCGATCTCCTCGCCGGGCGTGTGGAACCGCCTGGAGTACCGCCCGCTGGAGGGCTTCGTCCTGGCGATCACCCCGTTCAACTTCACCGCCATCGCGGGCAACCTGCCCACCTCGGCCGCCCTCATGGGCAACGTGGTGGTCTGGAAGCCGTCGCCGACCCAGCAGTTCGCCGCGCACTTCACCATGCGGCTGCTGGAGGAGGCCGGGCTCCCGCCGGGCGTGATCAACATGGTGACCGGCGACGGCCAGGCCGTGTCCCGCGTCGCGCTGACCCACCCGGACCTGGCGGGCATCCACTTCACCGGCTCCACCGCCACCTTCCAGCACCTGTGGCGGACCGTCGGCGAGAACATCTCCGGCTACCGGGGCTACCCGCGCCTGGTCGGCGAGACCGGCGGCAAGGACTTCGTCGTCGCGCACCCGTCGGCCGACCCGGCGGTGCTCCAGACCGCGCTGATCCGCGGCGCGTTCGAGTACCAGGGCCAGAAGTGCTCGGCGGCCTCCCGCTCCTACGTCCCGCGCTCCCTGTGGAACCGGATCAAGGACGACTTCCTGGCCACCGTCGAGTCGCTGACCGTGGGCAACGTCGCCGAGGACCTGTCGGCGTTCATGGGCGCGGTGATCGACGAGAGGGCGTTCGCCAAGCACAGGGCCGCCATCGAGCGCGCCCGGTCGGTGGACACGGTGGACATCCTGGTCGGCGGCGAGTGCGACGACTCCGAGGGCTACTTCGTGCGTCCGACGGTGCTGGAGTCGGCGGACCCGACCGACGAGATCTTCACCACCGAGTACTTCGGCCCGATCCTCGGCGTCCACGTCTACGACGACGCCGACTACGACAGGGCGCTCGACCAGATGGAGAGCGTCGCGCAGTACGGCCTCACCGGCGCGATCATCGCGCAGGACCGGCAGGCCATCGCGGCGGCGTCGGAGAAGCTGCGCTTCGCGGCGGGCAACTTCTACGTCAACGACAAGCCCACCGGCGCGGTCGTCGGCCAGCAGCCGTTCGGCGGCGCGCGGTCGTCGGGCACCAACGACAAGGCCGGCTCGATCTTCAACCTGGTCCGCTGGGTCAACGCCCGGTCGGTCAAGGAGACGTTCGTGCCGCCGACCGACCACCGGTACCCGCACATGGGCTCCTGACCCGGCACGCGCCACGGCCGCGACCGCCCCGGCGGTCGCGGCCGCGGCGTGACCGAGGCCACGTCCCCCGCCGGGGCGCGCGGTTGCGCGGAGTGACCGCGAGGGCCGACCATTGGTGCGCCCCCGCAGGGAACGGACCACGCTGATGGAAAACGGGATGACGACGTTGAACCGCCTGGTGCTGTGGAACATCGATCACACGCTGGTGGACGTCGGACGCGTCACCCGCGAGGCGTACGCCGCGGCGTTCCGCCGCACCACCGGCCGCCCCATGGTCCGGCTGGCCCCCACCCACGGCCGCACCGAATCGGAGATCATCTTCGAGACGCTGGCCTTCAACGACATCGCGCCGGACGACGACCACCTGCCGGCGTTCACGGCGGCGCTGGCCGAGACGTTCGCCGAGCGCCGCGCGGACCTGCGGGCCCAGGGCCGCGTCCTGGCCGGGGCCCGCGAGGCGATCGCCGCGCTGGCCCGGCTGAGCGCCCCCCGGACCGCCCAGTCGGTGCTGACCGGCTGCATCCGGCCCAACGCCGTCCTGAAGCTCACCGAACTGGGCCTGGCCGACCACCTCGACCTGGACACCGGCGGCTACGAGACCGGCGTCTACAGCAAGGCCGCGCTGCTGGACCTCGCCCGCACCCGCACCGGCGACAAGCACCGCACCCGCTTCCGCGAGACCGCCACGGTCTACGTCGCCGACCACCCGCGCGACGTCCAGGCCGCGCACATCGCGGGCTCCCCGATCGTCGCGGTGGCCACCGGCGGCGCGACCGCCGCCGAGCTGCGCGCGGCGGGCGCGGACCGCGTGCTGGACGACCTGTCCGACACGGGCGCGGTCCTGTCGGCGATCACCGAGCTGGCGCTCTGACCCGCTCCTCGGCCTCCGCCAGCCACTCCAGGTACCACCGCCCGAACGTCGTGCGCTCCCCGCGTGGCCGCAGGTCCACCTCGTCGACGCGGTCGTCGCTCCAGATCGTGCCGCGCTCGGGCCCGCTGACCACCAGCCACTCGCGCGTCGCGCAGCCGTGGTGGCACAGGCAGACCGCGCCGACGGTCCGGTCCTCGTTCCACAGCAGCCCGGCGAGGCGTTCGTCCCACGCCTCGTAGGCCACGTCGAAGGCGTCGACGTCCTCGAAGTCCTCCTCCTCGGGCCGTTCGGCGAGCAGGGCGTCGAGCGCCGCGGGATCGGGCCCCTGGACGGGGAACGGCTCGCGCAGCCGGGCGAGCGAGGCGAGGTCGGCCCCGTCGCCCTCCCAGTGCCACCCGTCCCTCCCCCGCCGCAGCGGGAAGATCCCGTACGAGGGGCCCGCGCCGCCGCGCCCCGCGTGGAGCAGGAAGCCCCGGTAGTCCTCGGGGAGGGTGACGCCGAACTGCGCCTCGGCCTCGGCGAGCTCGTCCGGCGTCAGGACGGGCTCCAGCTCGAAGCGGTGGCTGTGCCCGCCGAACACCTCGGCGGCGCGCGGGGAGGCGGCGAGCGCGGCGACGCGTTCCCGCACCCGGATCCAGTCGATCGTCATGCCGGACGACTCCAGGCGGGGCCGCCGACGTCCAGCAGCCCGCGCACCAGATCGCGGTAGGCGTCCTTCATCGGCAGCCCGCGTTCGACCCGCACCCGGCGGCGGGTCGCGGTCACGTCCACGCCGCGGACCGGGTCGTGACCGGTCTTGGTGTAGGTCTCCCACCACAGGCCGACGCCGCGGCGCTGCCAGGCGGGGACCTCGTTGAAGTTGACGCCGTGGGAGTGGAGCAGGTCGTTCTTGGCGGAGGTCGTCGTCCCCTCCAGGGCGCGGGTGGCCTGGCGGGGGGTGGCGCCGCCCTTGCGGAGCGTCCAGTAGCACCAGCCGTTGAGGGCGCAGCGGGTCGCGTCGGCCTGCCGCCAGGACAGGTAGTCCAGGACGTCGCCGAGCCCCGTCCCCATCCAGACGCGGGAGTCGAACACCGCGACCTCCCCGGCGGCGGAGGTGAACGCGGCCGAGGCGATCCCCGCCGACAGCGACACCAGCTTCTCCACCTCCCGCCCGAACAGGTCGAAGCCCGGCGGCAGCACCACCGAGATCTCGTCGCTCTCGGTGTAGGCGTACCGGCCGCCCAGCTCCTCCAGCAGAACCCGCGCGGTACCGGTCATCAGCTCGGAGAAGCGGAGGTCGAACGGCTTCTCGAAGCGACGCTCGGTGTACCGCGAGAAACCGCGGCCGTCCATCCGGACCACGGCCCAGGTGCCGGGCAGCAACGTCAGGGAGTGGAACCACTCCCGCTCCCGCATCCGCGTCTCAAGATCCGTCGTCCTCATCGGGCCCCTCTCCTCCGACGCCGCGCAGGTGCCCGAGCGTGGCACGGATCCCCGCGCCGGGCATCCGATTTGTCCGTCGCCTCAGGGCGCGCCGGGGCCCTCCCCGGGCAGCGCGGTGACGGTGAAGCCTCCCTCGCCGTCGTGCTCCACCGACCACAGCGCGTCGAAGCCGTCGCCCGGCCGGGGGCGGCGCAGGCGCTTGAGCGTCGCGTAGAGGCCCACCTCGGGCACCCGCTCCCCGGGCGGCCGCGCGGCGTTGCGGGTCAGCGAGGAGGGGACGTCGGGTGGGAACCAGTAGGCGGTGATCCGCGCCCCGTGCCGCCGTCCCAGCTCGACCAGCGGCCGCCACTCCTCGGGTGAGGGGTTGGTGTTGTCGACCGCGACGTCGCGCCCCGCCGCCAGGGCCTCGTCGACCAGCCGGAGCTGGCGGGCCTGGCGGCGGCGCGCCGAACGGGGGAAGGCGTCCTTGCTGACGTGGACGTGGGAGGCGGCCAGGCGCCGCCGGTAGAACGTGGTCTTGCCCGACGCCTGGAGGCCGATCAGGACCGCGAGCTCGGGCACCGGACCTCCGGGGTCAGCTCTGGAAGGACCGGGTCGTCACCGGCCTCCTGAGGGCGCCGCCCTCGGTCCACCTCTCGAACGGCATCTGCCAGTACCCCCAGCCGTTCCACCAGTCCAGCTTCCGCCTGGTGCCCGTGATGTTCACGATGTCGCCCGGGTAGGCCCAGTTGAAGAACCACCTGGCCGAGGCCTCGGGGGAGCGGACGCAGCCGTGGGAGCAGTTGCGGTTGCCGAGGCAGGACGGGTCGTCCATGTTCTGGTGGATGTACTCGCCGCTGTTGGAGATCCGGTAGGCCCACGGGACCATCTCCAGGTAGTAGCCGGGCTCGCCCTTCTTCTTGCCGGGCGACTCCATCCTCTCCAGCCGGACCTTGTTCATGGTCAGGTGGACGCCGCTGGTGGTGAGCTGGTGGTCGACGCCGTCGGGCCACACGTCGCCGCCGCGGCCCAGGCTGACCGGCCAGGTCTTGACGACCTTCCCGTTGCTCCTGGCCACCGCGCGGTGGGTCGTGGCGGAGATGGTGACGGTGTGGGCGTCGCCGACGGTGAACTCGCGGGTGACGTCCCGGGCGCCGAACACCCTGTCGCCGATCCGCACGCCCGCGTAGTGCGCGACGAGCCTCACCCTCTGGTTCGGAGCCCAGGGCCTGCGCGGCCGGAACATCACCGACGGCAGTCCGTTGAACGACTCGTTGGCGGCCACCCAGCGCCAGGCGCCCTCGGTCGGACGCGTCGAGACGATCTCCAGGGAGCGTTCGACGGCGGCCCGCGCCCGTTCCGGGACCGGCTTGTTGAACTGCACCATGATCGGCATGCCGACGCCGACCTTCTGCCCGTTGGCGGGGATCACGTTGGTGATGGCCGTGGCGGCGACGTCCCTGACCGTGCGGAACCCGCTGGTGGCGTTGGTGGTCTTGCCGTTGCCGGTCGCGGTGGCCGACACCTGGTACCGCGCGCCCGGCGTGAGCGTCCAGGACGACCGCCAGGTCCGCCTGTCCGGCGACAGCGAGCCGGGCACCTCCGCGCCCCGGCTGCGCACCGTGACCTGGCTGAGCGTCCCGCCGTTCGCCGTGACGGTCACGCCCCTGTCCGGCGGGGCGTCCGTCGTCGCGTTCGCCGGGCTGATCGACACCGAGGGGGCGCCGTCCTTCCCTCCCTGGACCGTCTCGTCCCCGCCGCCCGAGGAGCAGGCCGCCGCCAGCCCCAGGACGGGCACCAGCACGAGCACCAGCACCGTGGTTCCCCGTCGCACCGTTTTCCCTTGTTTGGTCAAGAAAATTCAAGGTTGAACGTTACTCAGAACCGGACCGCCCCGCCGCCATCCGGGCCGAAGTGGGGGGCGTGGCGTCCGCGCGTCCCCAGATTGCCACGCGGCGGGCCCCGACGTGCGGGGACGGCGCGCTCCGGCTCGCCGCGGTCCCGGGAAAGCGCCTGGTTGCGCCGGAGGGGAGGGATCCTCCAGATTGGGAACGCCGCGCGAAGGGGCGCGGTAGGAGGGGAGTGCTCATGTCCCAGGTGCCCGAGGGCGTCCCGCTGTGGGAGCCGTCCGAGGCCGTCATCGCCAACGCCCGTCTGACCCACTACCAGCACTGGCTGTGGGATCGCGGGGTGCTCACCGAGTCGCCCGGGGAGCTGTGGGACTGGTCGGTGACCGAGGTCGACGCGTTCTGGGACTCGATCTGGGAGTACTTCGACGTCGTCGGCGACCGCGGTGACGGGCCGGTGCGGATCGGCGGGCCGACGCCGGTGGACGGGTTGCGGTGGTTCCCCGGCGCGACCCTGAACTACGCGGCCAACGCCCTGCGCCGCGCCGACACCCACCCCGACGACACGGCCGTGGTGTTCCGCTCCGAGCAGGGCGGGCACCGGGTGATGACGTTCCGCGAGCTCGCCCTGCACGTCGGCGAGGTCCGCGCGGGCCTGGCGGAGCTGGGCGTGGGCCGGGGCGACCGCGTCGCCGCCTACCTGCCCAACATCCCCGAGGCGCTGGTGTGCTTCCTGGCCACCGCGTCGCTCGGCGCGATCTGGTCGTCGTGCTCGCCGGACTTCGGGTCGTCGTCGGTGGTCGACCGGTTCGCGCAGATCGAGCCGAAGGTGCTGCTGGCCGTGGACGGCTACGCCTACAACGGCAGGCGGTTCGACCGCCGCGACGCCGTCGCCGAGATCCGCGCGGCGCTGCCCACGCTGAACGCCACCGTCCTCGTGCCCTACCTGGACCCGGCCGCGACGATGCCGGACGTCCTGCCGTACGCGGAACTGCCGCGCGGCGGGCACGCGCCGGAGTTCGAGGCGGTCCCGTTCGACCATCCGCTGTGGGTGGTGTACTCCTCGGGCACCACCGGCCTGCCCAAGCCGATCGTGCACGGCCACGGCGGCATCGTGCTGGAGCACCTGAAGGCGCTGTCGTTCCACCAGGACCTCGGCCACGAGGACGTGTTCTTCTGGTACACCACCACCGGCTGGATGATGTGGAACTACCTGGTCGGCGGCCTGCTGGTGGGGGCCACGGTCGTCATGTACGACGGCGCGCCGCTGGACCTGTGGACCCTGGTCGCCGAGACGAACGCGACGTACATGGGCGTCGGCGCGCCCTACCTCATGGCCTCCCTGAAGGAGGGCCGCCGTCCCGGCACCGAGCACGACCTGTCGCGGCTGCGCGGCATCGGCTCCACCGGCTCGCCGCTGCCGCCCGAGGGGTTCACCTGGGTGTACGAGAACGTCGGCCGCGACCTGCTGCTCGGCTCGTTCTCCGGCGGCACGGACCTGTGCACCGGCTTCGTCGGCCCGTGCCCGCTGCTGCCGCTGCACGCGGGCGTGATCCAGACGCGCGGGCTGGGCGCGAGGGTGGAGGCGTTCGACGACGCGGGCAAGGCCGTGGTGGACGAGGTCGGCGAGCTGGTCCTCACCGAGCCGATGCCGTCGATGCCGGTGTTCTTCTGGAACGACGAGGACCACGCCCGCTACCGCGAGTCCTACTTCGAGATGTACCCGGGCGTGTGGCGGCACGGCGACTGGATCAAGGTGCGGCCGGACGGCGGCTGCGTGATCTACGGCCGGTCCGACTCGACCCTGAACCGGGGCGGCGTGCGGATGGGCACCGCCGACTTCTACCGGGTGGTGGAGGCGTTCGACGAGATCGCCGACAGCCTGGTCATCGACACCGGGCGGCTGGGGCGCGAGGGCCTGCTGCTCCTGTACGTCCAGCTCGCCGAGGGCGCGGAGCTGACCGACGACCTGGTGGCCCGGCTGAAGCGCGAGCTGCGGTCGGCGCTGTCGCCGCGCCACGTCCCCGACGAGATCCACGTCGTCCCGGGCGTCCCGCGCACCCTGTCGGGCAAGAAGCTGGAGGTCCCGGTCCGCAAGATCCTGCTGGGGACGCCGGTCGAGCAGGCGGCCAACCCCGACTCGATGGCGAACCCGGAGACCCTGCGCCACTTCCGGCTGCTGTGACCCCGTCCCGCGGGGGCCGCCCGGCCCCCGCGGGACGTCACGGTCATCCCACGGTGCCGAACTCGGGGCGGCCGTCGGCCTCGTAGGTCTGGAGCATGACCCCGGCGCTGGTCGTGCGGGAGTCGGCGAGCCGCAGGGCGGTCGGGACGGCGCCGTCGAACAGCCGCTTGCCCGTGCCCAGCACGACCGGGAACACCAGGAGCCGGAACTCGTCCACCAGGTCGGCCCGGACCAGCGTCCGCACCAGGTCGATGCTGCCGTGGACCTGGAGCTCCCGGCCCGGCCGGGCCTTGATCCCGGCGACGTCGGCGGCGACGTCGCCGCGCAGCAGCTCGGTCCCCGCCCAGTCGGCCCTGTCCAGGGTGCGGGTCGCCACGTACTTGGGCAGCGTGTTGAACTTGGTCGCGACGACGTCGTCCTCGCCGGTGACGTCCGGCCAGTACGCGGCGAAGATCTCGTAGGTCCGGCGGCCGAACAGGAACGCGTCGGCGGGCCGGAACCAGGCGTCCACCGCGTTCCCGAAGTCCTCGTCCACGTACGGGGCGAGCCATCCGCCGTACTCGAACCCGCCCGCGCGGTCCTCGTCCGGGCCGCCCGGGGCCTGGGCGATGCCGTCGAGGGTCACGAACGTGGTCACGGTGAGCTTCATCGTTCCTCATCCTCTCGTCGCCGGACCCAGCCCCGCTCGGTCCGCGTCAGCTCCTCGAACCCGAGGCCGCGCAGCAGGCGGAGCCGGTCGTGCTCGTCGTCCAGGGCGTAGTCGAGCAGGCGTTCCACGCGCGCCAGCCGCAGCCAGCGCGCGGCCCGCCCGACCAGCCAGACGGCGGTCGCGTCGTCGTCGGCCTCCAGGTTCCCGACGTCGGCCCAGCCCGCCAGGTGCGCGAACCGGCCGCCCTCGGCCAGCCCGGTGTCCACCTCCACGAACCCGACCTCCCGGCCGTCGCGCCGCGCGGTCAGCCGGGTGCCGTTGACCCCGACCGTGCGGTGGACGGCGAGCCCGTCGCCCCCGTCCTCGGTCCGGAGCCGGTCCACCTCCGCGAGCAGCACGACCTCGCGCCGCCCCTCGGGGCGGAACCCGGCGCGTCCGTACAGGTCCCGGACGTGCGGCCACTGCTCGGGAACGCCGTACACGCCCGGCGCGGGGAGCGTCCCGTCGGCGTACCAGCGCGCGGCCCGCCATCCCGCGCACACCTGGAGGCACCGCTCCATCAACGGCCCGGCCGCCGCCGACGCGTCGGGCCAGTACGCCGCGTCCGGCCAGAACAGCAGCCACCGGATCTCGGCGGTGTCCCGGTAGGTCCCGCCGACCTCGGGGCCGCCGCCGTACCGCACCAGGTGCGCGGCGGCGACGATCCGGCCGCGCTGCTCGGCGACCAGGGTGACCCGCGCGGTCACCCAGGGATCGACGACGAACTCGCCGGGCTCCCGTTCCAGGGAGCCGAGCACCGCGTTGACGGACAGGGAGACACCGGGCACCACGGCCTGCACGTGGGCGTTGACGAGAGCGGCGAGCTGGTCGCGATCGCTCCGCCGAAAGACCCGCACCTCGATCATCGGACGACCTCCGGACACACGTCATCGAACGGGGGAGGCCGCCACCGGTGCGGTACACCTCGCAGCCTACCCCTGCGCCCTGCGGTAGACGCAGACGTTGACGCCGGTGGGGGAGGTGACCGTGGAGACGTGCTCCAGGGCGTGCTTCGTCCCCTCCGCCGGGAAGATCGACTTGCCGCCGCCCAGGATCACCGGCATGGAGATCAGGATCAGCTCGTCGAACAGCCCCTCCTCGATCAGCGTCCGCGCCAGCGTGGGGCTGCCCATGAGGATCGCGTCGCCGTCGCCGGTCTCGCGCAGCCCGCGGATGCGCTCGGCGGCCTCCGCGTTGCGGATCAGCGAGGTGTTCCAGGTCATGTCCTTCTCGTCCAGGCTGTCGGACACGACGTACTTGGGGAGGGCGTTCAGCTTGTCCGCGAACGGGTCCCCGGCCTGCTGCGACCACGCGGCGGCCATGTTCTGCCAGGTGCGGCGGCCGTACAGCAGCGTGGTGGCGTTCTTCATGGCCGCGTCGAAGGCGCCGCCGACCACCTCCGGGTCGAAGTACGGCTGGGTCCAGCCGCCGTGGGCGAAGCCGCCGTCGCGGTCCTCGTCGGGCCCGCCCGGGGCCTGCACGACACCGTCGAGGCTGATGAAGCCGCAGATCACGATACGCATCGGGGTGTTCCCTTCTCCGGTGTTCCTTGATGGCTCAAGCATGGCGGGGGGCGCTTACCGCTTCCTTACCGTTCCGGCCCGGATCGCGCCCGCGACGCTTACCGCGAGCAGCAGCAGGAACACGAGGAGCGCGGGATTGACCCACCCCGGCACCTGATCCTTCCCGCAGACGGTGTCGTGCAGCGGGAAGAACCCCGTCGACCTGCTGGAATCCCCCGAGGAGCAGGAGGGGGAGGCGCCGTCGACGATGCTGCTCCCGGAGATCCCGTACCCGTACACGGCGACCAGGGCCCACAGCCACGCCAGGCACAGCCGGAGCCAGGTGGTCAGCTCGGCGCCGGGCCCCTCCCGCTGCCCCGACACGACCGCGAAGGCGCCCGTCACCCCGGCCGCGACGGCGGGGACCGGCCAGAAGAACAACCACATCATGGGGAACAGCACGATCAACGGCCCGTACCCGGCGGCGCCCAGGGCGGCGGCGGCCCCCAGCAGCAGGAACGGCAGCCGCTTGCGGGGCGACAACGTCCCCCACACGAGAACGGCGGTCGCCGCGGCCACCACGAGGAACGGAGCCACAGCCTGGGAAAAGGTCACGAACGGCGAGTCCAGCAGCCGGGGGATAACCACGTCAACACCACCCCCCGAACCCACACAAGCCCCGCACATCCCCCGCCAAAGCGGCCCTCCCGCGAGCCCACGCCCTTCCTCGCGTGGTTGCGGGCGGCGGCACTGAGAACGGTGCGGATCCTGGCCGAAGGCCGCCGGTGCGACGGGAACGGGCGGCCGGTCACCACCACGTGATCAGTGCGCCCACGACTCCGCCGGTCAGGATGGCGGGGAGGAAGCCGAGGCGTGGGGCCGCCACGGCTGCTGCCAGTGTCGCGCACAGCAGGGGTGGTCTGACGTCTCCCTGGGGGGCGACCCGGGTCGCCGCCACGGCCGCCAGGAGTGCGACCGGCAGGAGTGCCACCATGCGGTCCGCTCGGGACTCCTCGCCTGCCTTCGCGCCGCGCCGCGCGGCCAGCGCGACGCCGCCGAGGCGGACCAGGTAGGTGGTCACCGCCAGGCCGCCGATGAGGAACCAGGTCGCCATCACACCTTCTCCCGCTTCCGCACCAGCGCGGCCGGAACGACCGCCAGCGCCCCCAGCAGCACCGGAACGCCGGGCGGGGTCCAGGCCGCCGCCACCACCGTCACACCGGCCGCCGCCACCGCCGTCGCCGCCTCCCGGACGCCCCGGACCAGCGGCACGACCAGCGCGGCGAAGACCGCGGCGGCGGCCGGGTCCAGGGAGCCGCGCACCCCGGCCGGGAGCGCCGTCCCGAAGGCGGCCCCGGCCAGCGTCCCGGCCGTCCACCCCGTGAACAGGATCAGCCCGACGGTCACGAACGTCCGCCGCCGCTCCGCCGCCGTGGCGCGGGTCAGCGCCGCCCCGGCCGACTCGTCCGAGACCAGGTGGGAGGCGGCGAGC
The DNA here is from genome assembly GCF_014138665.1 of Actinomadura kijaniata. NCBI lineage: Bacteria > Bacillati > Actinomycetota > Actinomycetes > Streptosporangiales > Thermomonosporaceae > Actinomadura > Actinomadura kijaniata. The sequence continues at coordinate 804,243 of NZ_JACJIA010000003.1, read as the reverse complement.
CGGTCCCGCCAGGAGCCGAACACGTCGCCCAGCGCGAACCCGAACACCCCCAGCCGCAGGTTGACCAGCGTGCCGACGGCCAGCGCCGCCACCGGCGAGGCCCCGCCGCCGAGCGCGGCCAGCCCGGCGAGCTGGCCGCCGCCCGCGTGCACGAGCGCGCTGGCGGCCACCGCCTGCCAGACCGACCAGCCGCTCTGGACGGCGAGCGCCCCGAACACCGCCGAGTAGACGGCGGCCCCGGCACTGGCCCCGACGGCCAGCCTGATGTCGGAACTTCCCGGTGTCCTCACGGCGGCCAGTCTCCCCACGGCCACCCGCGCCGTCGCATAGCCCGCGGGCATGGCCATAGCCTCGGGCTATGAGCAAGACCGGCGACATCACCCTTCCGGCGCTGCGCGCGTTCGCGGCCGTCGCGCGGACGGGCTCGTTCACCGCCGCCGCCGAGACGCTGGGCGTCAGCCAGCCCACCGTCAGCGCGGCGGTCGCCCGGCTGGAGGCGTGCTCGGACGCGCCGCTGCTCCGCCGGGAGCGGACGGGCGCGACCCTGACCGCGCACGGCCGCCGGGTGCTGGAGCACGCCGTCTCGGTGCTGGCCGCGGTCGACGGCCTGGCGGCCGCCCTCTCCGGCACGGCCGCGCCGGGGCTGACCGTCGGTTTCATGGGGGAGGCCGCCGGGCCCCGGACCGCCCTGGTGGTCGACGCGGTCCGCGCCCGGACCGAAGGACGCGTCAGGCTGCGGAGGTTCGACTTCGACGACCCGACGTGCGGCCTGCTCACCGGCGACAGCGACCTGGCCGTCGTCTGGCCGCCGCTGTCCACCGGCGCGCTGGACACCCTTCCGCTCGGCGCCGACCGCCGCGCCGTCGCCCTGCCGGTGACGCACCCCCTGGCCGCCCGGCCCGCCCTGCACCCCGCCGACCTCGGCGGGCTGGCCTGGGTGACGCCGAGATCACCCGACCCCGTCTGGGCCCGCTTCCGCCACCCCGCCGCGGTCGGCGTCGCGGACGCGACCGTGGCGGCCGGGTCCGGCGCGATCGAGGAGACCCTGGAGCTGGTCGCCGCCGGGGCGGGGGCCGCCCTGGTCTCGGAGAGCACCGACCAGCACTACGCGCGTTCCGGCGTGGCGGTGGTGCCGCTGCTCGGCGGCCACCACTGCACCACGGCCCTCGCCTGGCGCCGCGACGACGCCAGGCCCGCCGTCACGGAGACGGTCGCGGCCCTCCGCGCCCTCCTGGCGGCGCGTCCGGTCACGGGGTGAGGCGGGGGAAGTGCCCGTCGGGCAGCGGGGCGCCCACGGCCAGGCCGAGCGGGTCGGTGACGGGGTGGGAGGGGCCGGGCGCGAGGGTCAGGTCGGCGTCCACGTAGATGACCACGTGGGCGATGCGGGGATCGTCGGTGAGGTTGGGCGTGGCGCTGTGCGCGAGGCGGGCGTCGTGGAACGTGCAGTCGCCCGCCCGCAGGGGAACGGTGACGCGCCGCTCCCACTCCAGCCCGGGGGCCACGGCGAACATGTCGGCGTGGTCGGACAGGTCCTGCGGCCGCAGCCCGTCCAGGTGCTGGGAGCCCGGGATGAACGTCATGCAGCCGCGGTCGACCGGGACGTCCACCAGCGCCACCCAGGCCGACAGCGCGTGCCGGGAGCCGGCGTGGGGCCAGTACGGCTGGTCCTGGTGGAACTCGGTGGCGGCCCCGTTGCGCGGATCCTTGATCAGTAGCTGGTCGTGCCACAGCCGCAGCGGGATCCCCGCCAGCCGGGCCGCGATGGCCGCCAGGCCGGGGTGCAGGGTGAGCTCGCGCAGCGTCGCGTCCTGCCGCCACAGCTGGAGCAGTTGCGTGAAGACCCTCCCGTCGTGGTTGTCGCGGACGCTGTGCCGGACCGCCAGCGCGGCGTCGGCGAACCTGGCGGCGTCCGCCCGGGAGATGACGCCGGGCAGGTGGACGAAACCATCACGGCGGTACGCGGAGACGGCGTCCTCGGAAAGGTTCTCGGATGTGGTGCGGGCGGCGGCCATCGTCGTTCTCCTCGCCTTGCCGGGCGGTTCGTTCCGACAACTGTCGCGATCGCGGGGGGAGAGCGGCTAGCACGGGAGCCCGGCAGGTGTAGCACAATCTTGACGACCGCCTGGAGGAGGGAGGCCCGGTGCATCGCGTACGGCGAGCGGAGGTCTTCCCGCCGGGCGGGCCGCCCATCGTCGCCGAGCGGTACGAACCGCGCGGCGACATCGCCGCCCACGGCCACGACTTCGTCGAGCTGGCCGTGGTCACCGGCGGCGCCGCGACGCACGTCTCGGCCGCGGGCGAACGGGAGCTGGACCGCGGCTCGGTGGCGATGCTGCGGCCGGGGGACTGGCACGGCTACCGGGACTGCCGCGGGTTGACCGTCCACAACCTGTACGTCGGCCCGGAGGTGTTCCAGCGCGAGCTGGCCTGGCTGCGCGCGGACCCGCGGCTCGGGCGGATCCTGCACGGCGCCGGCCGGTCGGGCCACCCGCCGCGGCTCGACCCCGCCACGCTCGGTGTCGTCGAGGCCGGCCTCGCCGCGATCGCCGGCCGGCCGGAACCCGCCCACGCCGTACGGGTGGGCGTGCTGCTCTGCCTGCTGGGCGGCGTGGCCGCGTCCCTCCCCGCGGACCCGGCCGGGCGGGGCCACCCCGCGGTGACGGCCGCGGCGCGGCTGCTGGAGGACGACCTCCAGCGCGCCTGGAGCCTGGACGAGCTGGCCGCGGCGGTGAGCACGTCACCGGCCTACCTGGCCCGCCTGTTCACCGCGGGGCTCGGGGTCCCGCCCATGGCCTACCTCGGCAGGCTGCGCGCCGAGCGCGCCGCGGCCCTCCTCATCGAGACCGACCTGCCCGTCGCGGCGGTCGGGAGGCTGGTCGGCTGGAACGATCCCAACTACGCCAGCCGCCGCTTCCGGCACTTCTTCGCCCTCAGCCCGGCCGCCTACCGCACGCGCTTCCGCCCTGACGGAGCGGCGGCCCGTCCGCGCCGGGACTGACGGCCGTACGGCGTCGCGGGGACCGGGCCCCTGCCGCGCGCCGGTCAGGTGAGGGTGTGTCCCCCGTTGACGGTGAGGCATTCACCCGTGATGTACCCCGCCGCGTCCGAGGCCAGGAAGCACACGGCCGCCGCGACGTCCTCGGGCGCGCCGATCCGCCCGAGCGGGACCTCGGCCCGGTAGCGTTCCCGCTCGGCCGCCGGGAGGTCGCTGTGCCGTTCGACGGGGATCCAGCCGGGGGCGACCAGGTTGACCGTGACGCCGTGCGGCCCCAGCTCGCGCGCCCAGGAACGCATGAGCCCGAGCTGCGCCCCCTTGGCCGCCACGTAGGCCGACATCCCCGCCAGCCCCCGCGCCACGATGTCGGAGCCGATGTGGATGACGCGCCCGCCGCCACCGGCCTTCATCCCCGGAAGCACGGCCTGCGTCAGCAGCGTCGGGCTCTTGACGAAGAACGAGAGCTGGTCCAGGTGCGCCTGCCACGTCAGGTCCTCAAGCGGGATCTCGGGCTGGGGCCCGGTGGCGTTGGCGACCAGGACGCGCACCGGCCCGAGCCGCCGCCCGACCTCCTCGACCAGCCCGGTCACCTCGGCCTCGTCGGTGACGTCGGCCGCGAACGCCTCGGCCGTCCCGCCGTCGGCCCGCACGGCCCGCACGACCTCGTCCGCCCGCTCCCGCCCGGACCGGTAGTTCACCGCGACCGGATGTCCCTGCCGCGCCAGCCTTCGGGCGATCACCGCCCCCAGCCCCCGCGAGGCTCCCGTCACCAGGGCTACCGCATCATGTTCGACCATTGGCCGATCTTGCCCTACCGCCCCCGGGGTAGTCCTCCCCGGTACGGCGGCCCGGCCCGCCGCTCAGGCGGCGCTGCGGAAGTCGTCGGCCTCCGCCGGGTCCCGCCGGTTCAGCAGGCTCATGGCCACCGTCAGGGCGGGCAGCACGGGGTCGGCGAGTTGGGCGACGGACCTGCCGTTCAGCTTGAGGTCCCTGGTCTTTTCTCGGCGAGGACGTGGCCGACCAGGCCGGTCGCCGAGGACAGGGCGATGGAGCCCTGGGTAGCGACCTTGTGGGGTGAGCCGGTGACGTCAGCGGCGGACATCAGCGTGACGGCGCCGTACGCGGCGGTCCGCAGGGGGCCTTGTGCCGTGGCGGACGGCTCGTTGATCAACGAGCGGTGTCCCAGCCGTTGGCCAGGGTGCGGGCGAGGAGGGGGAGCAGGCGGTCCCAGTGGCGCTGTAGCGCGGCGGGGTCGAAGGCGTCGGTGTCGGACATGGTGAAGCCGTGGACGGTGCCCGGGTAGATCTCGGAGGTGTGGTCGATGCCCGCCGCCTCCAGGGCCTGGTTGAGTTCGTCGAGGGCCTCGGGCGTGATGTCGGTTTCGGCGTGGCCGAGGTGGACCCGGGCGGTGAGCGTGGAGAGGAGACGGTCCAGGCTGCCGGGCCCGCCCGCGCTCACGGGACCGTGGAAAACGGCGACGGCGGCCACCTGGCCGGGGTGGGCGGCGGCGGTGTGCATCGCGAGGAGCCCGCCGATGCAGTAGCCGGTCACCGCGATCGGCCCGGCGCCCACCCCGGGCCGGGCGGTGAGGAACCGGACGTAGGCGTCGGCGTCGCGCAGGATCCGTTCGGTGGTGTGCGCCTCGATCATGGGCATCAGCCGGGCGAGGATCGCGGGCCGGACGTCCTCGCCGATGTGCTCGGGAAGCTCGATCACCGGGGCCGGGCCGTGCCGGTAGAAGAGGTGGGGGACGAGCACGTGATAGCCGTGCCCGGCCAGTTCGGCGGCCATCTCGCGCAGCACGGGCCGGATGCCGAAGCCGTCCGCGTACATCAGCACCCCCGGGTGCCGCTCGCCGTCGTCGGGAAAGACGGCGAAGCCGTCGGCCTGGCCGTCAGGGGTGGGGATCCGCACTGTCTCGATGGGCAAGGGCTGCCTTTCGTGGAGTCCACGCGACCAGCGTTAGTCGCACTAACGTTTTCGGCGGGAACGAACGTATATCGTTAGTCCGACTAACGCAATGGAGGGACCGGCGCCATGACCAGAGCCGAAGCCGCGGACCTGCCCGACGCCGGCGCGCTCAGGACGCCCGACAGGCTGCGCCGCCGGGCGAGCCGGTTGCTGTCGCAGCTGACCACGCGGTCGGACCGCTTGATAGGCGAGGGGCTGGCCCGGGCTGACGCCCGCAAGTGGCACTACGCCGTGCTCGCCTCGCTACAGGAGTACGGGCCCGGCAGCCAGGCGGAGCTGAGCAGGCGTTCCGGCATCTACCGCAGCGACATGGTCGGCGTGCTCAACGAACTGGCCGAACGCGACCTCGTCGAGCGGGCGCCGGACCCCGACGACCGGCGCCGCAACATCATCACCATCTCCGCCCGGGGCCGCCGCCACCTGCGCCGCCTCGACGAGATCCTGGACGACCTCCACGACGAGCTGCTCGCGCCGCTCAGCCCCGCCGAACGCGATCAGTTCGTGCGGACGCTCACCCGCCTGCTGGACCACCACACCCGGGCGTCCTGACCTCGCGTGGCGGCGCCCGGCACGCGAACCGGCCGGGCGGCGGGGGAGCCGTCAGCGGAGTTGGTGGCGCGGGGTGTCGTGGCGTGAGGCGGGACCGAACGTGTCCTCCAGATGGCCGAGGAGTCTGGCCAGCAGGCCGTTGAGCTGCTGGAGCTCCTGGCGGGTGAGGGCGTCGCCGAACAGGTCGCGCTCGCTGGCGGTGCGCTGCCCGGTGGCCTGGCTCCAGCGCCGGCGGCCCAGATCGGTGAGCCGGACCGGTCGGCGGCGGCCGTCGCCGCCGTCGGCGACCGGCTCGACCAGCCCGGCCTGGATGAGGCGGTCGATGCGCACGCTCATGGTTCCGGCGGTCACGCCGACCTCGTCGGCCAGCTCCTTCGGGGTGCGCTGGTGCGGTGGCGCCGAACGTTGCAGCGCCGACAGCGCCGTCCAGTCGCCCACCGTCAGCCCGTGGTCGGCGGCGACCTGACCCAGCAGGCGTTCGAACTGGCGCGAGATGCGGCCGATGCGCTGGCGCGCGGCCTCGGTCTGCGGGTCCACCCCGGCCATCGGCGCGGTCCACCCGTCCAGTTCGGCGGCGATCGAGTCCCGGGGAGCGCGCGGGTCTTCCGTGGTCACGTTGACATCCTTTGAGTTTCAAACTAACTTCCATTGAGTCTCAAAGTAATTATAGGCGCGAGGGGGAGCCATGCCACGAACGCGCAGGTCAGCACGGGCACCGATGCCCTGGGCGGGACTGTCGGCCCTGGCGGTGGCGGGGTTCGTCACCCTGCTGACCGAGGCCGTCCCGGCCGGGCTGCTGCCCCAGCTCAGCGACGGGCTGGGGGTCTCGCGGGCGATGGCGGGACAGCTGGTGACGGTGTACGCGGCCGGGTCGATGCTGGCGGCGATCCCCCTGACCGCGCTGACCCGCCGCCGGCCGCGCCGCCCGGTGCTGCTGGCCACCATCGCCGCCGTCGCGGCGGCCAACGCCCTGACCGCCTGCTCGCCCTGGTTCGCCCTGACCTTCACCGGACGGCTGGTGGCCGGGCTGGGGGCCGGGTTGCAGTGGGCGATGCTGGCCGGTTACGCCATGCGCCTGGTCCCCGCCCCCGCCAGGGGACGCGCCCTGGCGGTGGCGATGGCGGGGGTGCCGGTGGCGCTGGCGTTCGGGGTGCCCGCCGGGACCTTCCTGGGCACGGCGCTGGGCTGGCGCGCCGCCTTCGCCGTCATGGCGGCCCTGGGGGTCGCGGTGGCGGTGTGGGTGCGCTGCTGCGTGCCCGCCCTGGACGGTGAGGCGGCCGGGCGGTCCCTGCCGGTGCGCCGCGTGCTCGCGTTGCCGGGCGTGGCCGCGATCCTGGTGGCCGGGTTCGCCTTCGAGGTGGGGCACACCAACCTGTACACCTACATCGCGCCGTTCCTCGGGCGGTCGGGGTTGCAGGAGCGGGTCGGGGTGGTGCTGCTGGCCTTCGGGATCGCCTCGATCCTGGGCCTGTGGATCACCGGGACGCTGATCGACCGGCGGCTGCGGACCGTCGTGGTGACCGTCTTCGCCGCCCTGGCCGCCGTGATGATCGTGCTGGCGGCGGCCGGGACCCGTCCCGGGGTGGTGCTGGCCGCCACCGTGGTGTGGGGGCTGGCGCTGGGCGCGGCCCCGACCGTGTTGCAGGCCGCCTCGGCGCGAGCCGCCGGGGAGTCCGTGGAGATCACCCAGTCGTTGCTGGTCACCATGTTGAACGCCGGGATGGCGGCCGGGCCCCTGCTGGGCGGCGGCCTGGTCGCCGCCACCGGGGTGGCGCCCCTGCCCTGGGCCAGCGCCGCCGTCCTCACCGGAGTCCTGGTCGTGGCCGTGCTCGCCCGCCGCCACGCCTTCCCCGCGACCGTTCCCCCGGTGCCCGCCCCGGCGGCCACCCCGGCTCCGCCCGTCCCCGGGCCCGCCGACGGCGCCGCCGCTCGTTCGGCGCCGCCGCCGACCGGCCGCTGACCCGTCCACCGCCACGCCACCGTTCGAAACGATCATCAGGAGGACCCATGGACGCCCACCCCGCCCCCGGCCCGGAGCCGAAGGTCTGGTTCATCACCGGGACCAGCACCGGTCTGGGCCGGGCACTGGCCGAGGCCGTGCTCGACGCCGGTGACCGGCTGGTGGCCACCGCCCGCGACGAGACCACCGTCGCCGACCTGGCCGACCGTGCCCCGGACCGGGTGCGGGCGCTGCGGCTGGACGTCACCGACCCCTCCGCCGTCCAGCGGGCGGTCGAGGAGGCCATGGCCGCGTTCGGGCGGATCGACGTGCTGGTCAACAACGCCGGATACGCCATGCGCGGCGCCCTGGAGGAGATCACCGACAGGCAGTTGCGCGACCAGTTCGACACCAACGTGTTCGGCCCGGTCAACCTGATCCGCGCGGTCCTGCCGCGCATGCGCGCCCAGCGGTCCGGGCACATCGTGCAGATGTCCTCGGTCGGCGGGGTCAGCACCACCCTGGGCGGCACCGCCTACGCCGGAACCAAGTTCGCCCTGGAAGGGCTGTCGGAGGGGCTCGCCGCCGAGGTGGCGCACCTGGGCATCGGCGTCACCATCGTGGAGCCCGGCCCGTTCCGCACCGACTTCGCCGGACGCTCGGTGCGCTGGGCCGCCCCGATCGACGACTACCGGCCCGTCCTGGAACCGGCCAGGACCGGCTTCCTGGCCCAGAACGGCGCCCAGCCCGGTGACCCGGTCCGCGCCGCCCGCGCCATCGTCACCGCCGTCAGCAGGCCCCGCCCGCCCCTGCGGCTCCCCCTCGGCGGCCCCGCCTTCGACCGCATCCGCGCCCACCTGCGGGCCCGGCTGGAGGAACTGGACCACCTGGAGACCCTCGGCCGTGACACCGACTTCCCCGCCTGAGTTCGTCACCAGGCCGCTCCGTCATGTCCCGCCATCGGGCGGTCCCGCCCCGCGGTCCTCGGAACGGTCCTCGGCCTCCAGCGTTTCGAGGCGCCGGGCGGCCATCGCGCTGATCACGGTGATGGTGTCGGGGAGGAGACCGTGCTCGCGCATCGCCTCCTCGTAGGCCGCCGAGGCGATGGCGAGGGCCGACCGCAGCGGGACGTGCGCGCTCATGCCGGCGACTCGCGGGGGAGCGGCCGGGCGAGGCGCAGCCGGCGGGCGATCTCGGCCGCCGCGAGCGCGGTGGCGGTGACGGGGCCGATCGGACGTTCCTCGGACACCCACGTGAACGTCCAGCCGTGCGTGAGGTCGAAGTCGCAGCCGATCTCGGCGACCGCGCCACGGTTGGTGACGCAGGCGACGAACAGGATCGGAACGCCGCGCCGGAACACCACCCCGGACCGCAACTCCGGCTGGTCCTCCTTGATGACCTGGTCCAGAACGCCGAGGAACGTGCTCCGCTGGTTCGAGGGAACCATGGTCTCATCCGCCTTCCGGGAGCCGCTTGCGGGGAACGTGTGACCAGGCTCACATGATTGGTTACTCTCGGACACGAACCCCGGTTAACCCTCGAACAACCCGCGCCGAAACCGTTCCTACCGACAGCCGGTTCGCCGATCGGCTTAGCGTTCAGGGAGCCCCATGCCCTCGCGTTCCGAGCCCTATGAAGACCTGGGACACATCGCGTACGCCAGAGAGCTCACGGCGTGGAGGGAGGCGGCGGGTCTCACCAAGAAGCAACTGGCTGACGCTCTCGGCTACACGGACCAGCTCATCGGGCAGTACGAGCGCCGCACTAACACACCCTCAAAGCGCGTCTCCGAAGACCTGGACACGTTCTTCAAGACCAACGGCGTGTTCGTGCGCCACTGGAAGCTCATCCATGAGCTGCCCAACGCCATGCCCGTGTTCCCCGGTTTTGAGAGGTACATGGAACGCGAGAAGGAGACGACGCACCTGAAGGCCTACAGCGCGTACGTGGTCAGCGGATTGCTTCAGATAGAGGACTACGCGCGTGCGATATTTGAAATCGGCAATCCCCCTGACCTGGAGGAACGGCTAGCTCAGAGAATGGGGAGACAGGCCCTCCTGACGAAGGAGGGCGCTCCGAACCTGTTCTTCTGCATGGATGAAAGCGTCCTGCGGCGAATCGTGAGCAGCAGGGATGTGCAGCGGCGGCAACTCCAGGCTCTGCTCGACGTGAGTGAGCGCCCGAACGTCACGGTCACCGTCGTCCCCTGGGGGCAGGGGTATAACCGAGGAACCTCGGGGAGCCTTATCGTTCTCGGATTCAAGGACGGATCCCACGCCGCCTACATCGAAGTGGCGAGCTTGTGGAGAATGTTTGTCGAGCAGCCCGAGATGGTAGGGCCCTATATCGTCCAGTACGACACGATCGCAGCCTACGCTCATCATGTGGACGAATCGCGTTCCTTGATCAAGAGGGTGATGGAGGAGCTGTGAGCGCAACGGATCCATCGGAAGTGCGCTGGCGCAAGAGCAGTCACAGCGACGAAGAGTATGAGTGCGTCGAGGTCGCGAAGCTCTTCCCTCTGGTCGCGGTTCGGGACTCCAAGGATCCGAACGGGGCCGTGCTGGCGTTCGAGGTGGACGAGTGGCGGGGGTTCTCGCGGCGGGTGCGGCGAGGCGAACGTTGAGGCTGGCGAACGTTGAGGCTGGCGAACGCTGCGGTCGGCGAACGCTGCGGCCAGCGAACGCTGAGGTCGGCGGGTGCGGCGCGGCGGGCGTTGAGGCCGGTGGGGCGTGAGGTCGGCGGGCGCTGAGGCGTAGTGAACGCTGAGGTCGGCTAGCGGGTGCACATGGTCCATGACGGGCGGGCCGAGATCCACCGCGACCCGGCAGACCCGGCTGACCCAGCCGACCCGGTCGGGTTCGTGAGGGCGGCCGGGTCTGTGAGGGCGGCCGGGGCCGTGAGTGCCGCCGTGGCGCGCCGACTTTCGTCGGCCATGGCCGCGGGGGTCGTCCCGGCGAACGCCACCACGTCGCGGTGCAGGTGGGACTGGTCGGTGTAGCCGCCGTCGGCCGCGACCCGGGCCGGGTCCCCTCCCTCGGCCAGGCGGTGGGCGGCGCGGTCGAAGCGGACCAGCCTCGCGGCGCGCTTGGGCGGCAGGCCGATCTGCGCGTGGAAGCGGGACCACAGGCGTTTGCGGCTCCAGCCGAGTTCGGCCGCCAGCCGGTCGACCCGGACCCGGCCGCCGCTGGCGGCGATGCGCTGCCAGGCCCAGGCCACTTCCGGCTCCACCGGCGCGCCCGCCGTACGCCGCTGGGCGAGCAGCGCCTCGGCCAGCGCGAAGCGTTCCTCCCAGGAGGAGGCGTCGGCCAGGCGCTCACGGATCCGTGACGCCTGCCGTCCCCACAGGTCGTCCAGGGCCACCACGCCGCTGCCCAGGTCGGCCGGATCGACGCCCAGAACGGCGCGTGCGGCCACCGGCGTCAGGCGCACGTGCAGGCACTCGACGTTCTCGCCGCGCACCCGGACCGCGCCGCCGAGCCCGGGCCCGGCGACGAGACCTCCCCGGTGCCGCCGCCCGTCGGCGTCGTCCACGATGAGCGGGGCGGGGCCGAGGTCCAGCGCCAGCATCACGGCCGCGTGCGGCACCACCCGGTGGTCGGCCGGAGCCGCGCCCCGAAGGAACCCGGCCATGGTGACACCGGCCACCCGGCTGGGCCGTGCCGGACGCACGACGTCCCACACCGCCGCGTCGCCGCGTTCGTGCGCGATGAGCCGCATGCTCCGATGCTAGAGGCCGCCTCTTACCGCGCCGGTGTTCCACGGGCGGTCAGGCGTGACTCCAGTCCGGCGAGGAGGGCCTGGAGCCCGAACTCGAAAGTGTCGTCGGACGGCCGGACGGTGTCGGAGTCGATGCGGGCCCGCAGCCGGGGGAAGGCGCGGGCGATCTCGAACACCTCGGCGGTGATCTCGCGAAGCTCCTTGTCGCCGTCGGCGCCGCTTCGCCGGAGCTGCGCCCGCCAGGCCGCCTGCGCCGCCTCCCCCTGCGCGGCGCCGATCACGAACATGAGGACGGTCGCGGCCGCCTGGTCGGCTTCGGCCTCGGTGAACCCGGCCGATTCGTAGACCCCCAGCGACTGCTCGTCGAAGCGGGCCTTGTTGGGGCCGTAGATGAGATGCGTGCTCATCGCCGGGATCAGCCAGTAGTGCCGGACGACCATCGCGTACGCCCCCCTCGCCAGCGACGCGGCGGCCTCCCGCCATCCCGCCCCGGCCGGGTCGGGCATCGGGATCTCGCCGAACACGTGGTCGGCGGCGAGGACGAGGAGCTTGTCCTTGTTCTTCACGTGGTAGTACATCGCCGACGCGGCCGACCCGAGATGCGCGCCCAGACGACGGACGTTCAGCCCGTCCACCCCCTCGGCGTCGAGCACCTCGACGGCGGCCCGGACGATCTGCTCCTTGGTCAGCATGCCGCTCACCCTAACCCGCGTTGAACTTAGATCAAATCGCCGCTACGTTGTCGAACTAAGTTCAAATGCCTGCCCAAGGAGACCCCTCGTGTCCGTCGTCATCGCCCTCCAGATCCTGACGGCCCTGACCTACCTGGCCGTTCCGCTCGTCGGCCACCGGCACGGCGCCGCCGCGCAGCGGGCGGCCGAAACCGAGATCCGGCGCCAGGGCCACGCCCCCGCCGTCCTGGCCGAGCACGGTCTCGACTTCACCGCTGGCAAAGCCAGCGTGGCGGTCTCGGTGGTGATCGCCGCCGGGCTCGCGGCGCTCGCCGTGCTGAACCTCGCCGACCAGCCACTTCCCACCTGGATCCTGCAGCCCGTCCTGCTGGTCGCCGGCGGCTTCATCACCACCAGCCAGGTCTTCGTCGACCGGTACGTGGAGAGCGCCCTCCGCCGGTCCGGCACCGCGACCATCGACGTCAAGGCGCTGATGGGGGCGGCCAAGGAGGTCTTCCCCGGCTGGTTCCGGCCCCTTGTCATCGCCCGCTTCCTCCTCACGACGGTCGGCTCGCTGGCCATCCTCGTCTCGCTGGCCGTCTCCTGACGGGACAAGTGAGGGCTTCGCGGCGGGCTCGCCTGAGCACCCGCCGGTCATCAACGCGGGGCCGCGCCGTCCGGCCGCGTCCACTGTCGGCGACAGGACCCGGGCGAGCCGGGGGAGGGGAACATTCGTCCAATCCACCGACGTGGACCGGCGGTCACAGTGGGCCCATGACCATTCCTGACGGGAAACCGCACGCGCACGACGACGCCGAGGCCGCCGACCTCCACGTGCGCCAGGACGGCCCTGACGACGCCCCCGCGCTCCTGCTCATCCACGGGTCCGCCTCCTCGACCCGCTCGTGGGACCCGCTGGTCCCGCTGCTGACCGGATCCCATCGCGTCATCCGGATCGACCTGCTCGGCCACGGCCGGTCGGCCAAACCGGAGGACCGCGGCTATGCGGTCCCCGACCAGGCGCGCCGGGTCGGCGCGGCGCTGGACCGGCTCGGCGTCGGGCACGCCGTCGTGGTCGGCCACTCCAGCGGCGGCGCGGTCGCCACCGCCCTCGCCGAACGACGGCCCGACCTGGTGACCGCGCTCGCGCTCATCGGCACCGGGCCCGGCATGGACGCCTACATCGCGCCGCGGGTCGACATCGAGCCCTCGCAGTGGCCGCACCTGACCGACGAGCGGCTCCGCCTGTTCGCCGGTTCCGCGTTCAGCCGTCCGGGCTACGAGATCCCCCAGGAGTTCTTGGACGACGTGCGGGCCATGACCTTCCACACGCTCACCGCCTCGATGCGGGGCACCCTCGCCTACCTGGAGGAGCGGCCGCTCCCGGACCGGCTGGCGCCCCTCGGCACACCACTGCTGGTGATCTTCGGTGAGGAGGACCGGAGATGGCGGCCGTCCTCCGCCGCCGACTACCGCGCCGTTCCGGGAGCGAGGATCGAGATGCTGCCCGGCGTCGGCCACTCGCCCATGCTGGAGGACCCGCCCCGCACCGCCGCGACCCTCCTGGCCTTCACCACGACCCACGCCGCGCGGACGGACTGAACCGGTGCCGTACACCAGCTCGGGGATCCACTGGGAGGAGCACGGCCAGGGTTCCCGGAGATCGTCCTGCTGCCGGGGTTCGGCGCCACGGCCGACCAGCTGGGAGCGCTCGCGCGACGCCTGGGCGGCTTCCGCGTCCTGGTCTTCGACCTGCCCGGACACGGCCGGTCCGCCGGAGTGCCGACGGACGGGAGGCTGCCCGCGCTGGCCGCGACCCTGCACGACGCGATCGACGAGGCGGGCGCCCGCGCCTACCACCTGGTCGGAGTCGTTCCGTAGAACGCCGCCGGGACGACCGCCGAGGACCGGGTGCTCGCCGGCTTCGACGCCGCGTACGGCGATGCCGAGGCCCTCGCGCGGGGAGCCGCGGCGATCTCTGTGGACCCGTCGCGGACCTCGGGGCTGGCGAGCGGCATGCTGACCGTCACCGAACGGATGTGGCACGGCTGGCCGACCGGTGGCGCGCTGACGAGCCAGGCCGACGAGCTGCCCGGCATACGCGTGCCGACCTGCTACGTCCTCGGCGGGAAGGACGTCGTCGTGGACCAGGCCAAGCAGCTCGACGGCGTGCGGCGCATCCCCGGAGGCCGCGCGGTCCTGCTGAGCGGACTCGGCCACCTGTGCGCCCTGGAGGCGCCCGACGTCGTCGCGGACGAGATCGCGACCTTCCTGGAGACGGCGGGACGCGGCGAACGCTGAGGCCGGCCGCGCCTCAGGCGAGGCCGCGTCTCCTGCACTCGGCCTCGATGAGCTCGTCGGTGAGTTTCTCCGGGTTCACCGCGTACTCGGGGTCGCGGAGGGCGTCGTAGTCGCGGGTGCCGAGGGGCAGGCCCAGTTCGGCGAGCCGGTCGGCGATCAGGGTGAAGGCCACCCGCTCGTCGGGCTCATCGTGGTACCGGGCGCGGTCGGCGGCGCACGCCTCGGCCAGGGTGCTGCCCACCATGCTCCAGTACGAGCCCTCGGTGTCGAGCTGGATGAGGGGCGGGGGACGGTCCGCGGGCTCGTCGGGGTGCAGCCAGTAGCCGATCCAGCCCTTGTCGCTCTGCGCCACGATCCCGAGATGGCCGCTCATCTCCGCGAGCGCGGCGTCGATGGCCCGCGTCTCGGGGTCGGCGTCCGCGCCGCGATGGCCGGCGTCGAGAAACGGGTGGGGCTTCCCTGCCTCCAGGAAGGTGATGCCGAGCAGGTCCCGGAACTCGGCGCGCCCCTGCCACTCCGCCACCAGCATCGTGCGCAGGTCGTCCGGGAGGGGGCGGCCGCCCAGACGCTCGCGGGAGAACTCCACGAGCCGCTCTTCGAACATGGGATTCACCTCCAGCGTCGACGGCACAGCCTGCGACCCCCGACATGATCTTGTCAACGGCCCCGCATCCGCATGCGACGTTGAATAAACATTTATTCAACGAGGTGGGCGATGGTCAGGCCACGAGGTGAGCAGGCGGCATGGCGCCGGGAGCAGCTACTGGACGCGGCCCTGCGGATGTTCGCCGCCAAGGGGGTGGACGGGGCCACGGTCAAGGACGTGGCCCAGGCCGCCGGGGTGACGCCGGGACTGCTGTACCGCTACTTCGACAGCAAAGAGGCGATGGTGGAGACGCTGTTGTCGGAGCGGGGCTTCCTGCCCCGGCTGCGGGAGCTGCGGGAGCGGGACCACGACGACACCCGCCCGGCGACCGAGGTGCTGATCGGGTTGCTGGAGGCGTTCGACCGGCTGCTGGCCGACAACGCCGAGCTGATGGCGGTGTTCTTCAGCGCCGCCCAGGCCCGCGCGCCACTGGCCGGGCTGGTGGACCAGGGCCAGCGGCTGATCGGTGACTTTCTGGCCGAGCGGGTCGCCGCCGGTGAGCTGCGCCCGCACGACACCGCCACCGCGGCCCGGACGCTGTTCGCCGCCGTCGCCATCAACCGGCGGCTGGGCACCCCCATCGACGTCGCGGCCCTGGTCGGGCTGCTGTTTCCAGAACAGGGATGAGATGCGCGCACAGTGCTGCGTCGTCGGGGGCGGCCCGGCGGGCATGATGGCCGGGCTGCTGCTGGCCCGCCAGGGCGTGCAGGTGGTGGTGCTGGAAAAGCGCGCCGACTTCCTGCGCGATTTTCGCGGCGACACCGTCCACCCCTCCACGCTGGAACTGATCGCCGAGCTGGGGTGGATCCAGGAGTTCCTGGACCTGCCACACACCAAGATGCCGCAGGTGACGGTCAACATGGGCGGCCGGGACGTCACCTTCGCCGACTTCACCCGGTTGAAGGTGCGCTGCCCCTCCATCGCGTTCCTGCCGCAGTGGGACGTGCTGGACTTCCTGGCGGGCAAGGCCGCGGCCTACCCCTCCTTCCGCCTGCTGCGCCGCGCCCGGGTGACCGAACTGATCACCGAACGGGGACGGGCGAGCGGGGTGCGGGCCGACACCGAGGACGGGCCGGTGAAGGTGAAGGCCGACCTGACCCCGGTGGGCTCCTCGTCTCCCATGGACGTGCTGTGGTTCCGTCTGCCCCGCCGCCCGCAGGACCAGGTGCCGTTCTTCCAGGGCGGCAAGGGGGCGCTGATCTGCATCGACCGCGGCGAGTACTGGCAGATCGCCTACGCGATCCCGACAGACGTCTTCAGCAAGCTCAAGGCCGCAGGGCTCCCGGCGTTTGCCCGGCTGGATGATCCGGCTGGCCGCGCCGTACTTCGCCACCCTCATGATCGACACCTCCCTGCGCGTGTCCACCCTCAAGGCCAGAGCCGAACGGGATGGACGCCCGCGCCGCCCACCTACCGCGAGGGCGTGCGGGTCTCCGGAAGGCCGAGCCGGGTGAGGATCCCGGGGAAGCCGAAGGCGACGATCCGGGAGATGCCCGCCTCGGTCACGGTGAGCACGGCGAGCCCGAACGCGCGGTGGACCCCGTCCGGCCCGCGGCGGTAGGCCGCGGCGGCGGGCTGGCCGTTGGCCGTGGTCGGGACCATCAGCCAGTCGCCGGGGGAGCCGACTGCCGAGGCGAGGAAGGGCACGCAGGTCGCGCGGCCGGAGAACCAGGTGGGGGTCGGCGGCATCTCCAGCGCGGCGTCCTGGCGGAGCAGCCTTTCGAACGCCGCCGCGTCGCTGTTCTCGAACGCCGCGACGTACCCCTCCAGCAGCTCCCGCTGGCGGCGCCCGGAGGGTTCGGCGGCCAGGTCGGCCGCCGGGCCGACCTCCTCCAGCCGGGCGCGGGCGCGTTGCAGGCTGCTCTTGACCGCCGCCGTGGTGGTGCCGAGCATCCGCGCCACCTCCGGGGCGGGGAAGGCCAGCACGTCCCGCAGGATCAGCACGGCCCGCTGCCGGGGCGGCAGGTACTGGAGGCACGCGATGAGGGCCAGCCGCAGGCTCTCCCGCGAGACGACCACGGCGGCGGGGTCCTGGGCCCCGGCGGTGACGAGCGCGTCGGGGAACGGTTGCAGCCAGGGGCCGTGCGGGTCCGCCGTCTCCGGTGGCGCGAACGGGTCCTCGCCCGGCGCGCCCAGCCCGGAGGGCAGCACGCGGCGTCCCGCCCGGCGCAGCGCCGTCAGGCAGACGTTGGTGGCGATCTGGTACAGCCAGGTCCGCAGGGACGAGCGGCCCTCGAACCGGTCGTAGGCGCGCCACGCCCGCAGGAAGGTCTCCTGGACCAGGTCCTCGGCCTCGTCCACCGAGCCCAGCATCCGGTAGCAGTGCGCCAGCAGCTCACTCCGGAACGGTTCGGCCAGGGTGGCGAAGTCCTCCACCGTCCCGGCCGCTTCTCCCGTACGCGTCATCCTCGTCCGTCCCCACCCGCCGACAGCACCGTCCGCACATGGAGACCTCCCGGCGCGCCCAAAGGAATCGGCGTCCGCGGAACCGCCGGGTGACCCGCGTCACAGCCGTGCCGCGAAGCGATTCCCGCCGGGCCCCCGCCGGGTCTCCATGAACGGAACCAGCACCCCGACCGCGGAGGAGAGCCCGTGACCGTCGCCCTGCCCGCCGCCGCCCGGAGCCTGATCGACGGGCCGCACACGGCGGTCCTCGCCACCACCAACGCCGACGGACGGCCGCAGTCCTCGGTCATCTTCGTCAAGCACGACGGCGACGCGGTGGTGTTCAGCACGATCAGGGGGCGGCTGAAGACCCGCAACATGGAGCGCGACCCCCGCGTGAGCCTCCTGGTGGCGGACGCGTCCGGGTACGCGGAGATCCGCGGCACCGTGACGATCACCGACGACCCGGACAAGACGCTGCTGCACGAGCTGTACGCCCGGTACATGGACGGCGCGGAGCCGCCGCCGGAACCCGACGCCGAGCGGGTCATCGTGCGCGTCACCGCCGACCGGGTCTGGCTGTGGCCGCCCGCGCCCGACGCCCGGAACGACTGACACCCCCCACCGCCTTCCCGACCGAGAGGACCGCGCATGCGCCAGATCATCGAGTCGACGCTGATCAGCACCGACGGGGTCGTGAACGATCCCGGCTCCTGGGCCCTGGACTACTTCGACGAGGAGTTCCACAAGGAGGCGTTCGAGCTCCTGCGGGGCTGCGACGCCATGCTCATGGGGCGCGGAACGTACGAGGACCTGTCCTGGCGCTGGCCGGGCCAGACGGGGGACTTCGCCGACGCGATCAACGGCATCCGCAAGTACGTGTTCTCCTCGACGCTGGAGCGCGCCGAGTGGAACAACTCGGTCCTCGTACGCGGCGACGCGGTCGCCGAGGTGCGCGGGCTGAAGGAGCAGGAGGGTGGCGACCTGGTCGTCTTCGGTCACGGACGGCTGTCGCACACCCTCCTGGAGAACGGCCTGCTCGACCGGCTCCGCTTCGCGGTGCACCCCGTCGTCGTGGGGCGGCCCCTGGGGCCGTTCCCGGAGAACCCGCGGACGCCGCTGACCCTCGTCGGCACGCACGCCCGCCGGTCGGGCGTCGTCGTGCTGAACTACGCCGTCCAGAACGCCCCGGTCACGTGAAGGCGTTGAACACCGTCTCGGCGCGGTCGCGCGCGGTGTACATCTCCCAGGCGGTCGCCGCGATGGCGTCCGGGTCGAGGGTGTGCCCGTCGGCGTCGCCGTACTTCTCGGGGGCCGCCGTCACCATCGCGTGGATGTCGCCGCGCTCGACGAGCCCGCCGATGGTGAGCGTCCCCGCGTAGACGCCCCTGTCGGCGAGGGCCGCGTGGAGGGTCAGGGCGTAGTTGCGCAGCGCCGCCGAGGAGAGCGCCATGTCGCCCAGCGCGGGCATCGGCACCACGGAGCTGAGGCCGCCCGCGAACAGCAGCCCGCCCGCGCCGCGCTCCAGCATGCCGGGGAGCACGGCGCGGGCGGCGTCCACGGCCGGGTAGATCCAGTCCATCGCCCGGCGGACGTGGTCGGACCCGGCGTCCAGGATCGGCGTCGGCCCGCCCGCCGGGTCCGCGCCGAACGCGCCGTAGTAGAGCACCTCGACCGGGCCGAGCCGGTCGGCGATCTCGTCCAGGACGGCGGGGAACCGGTCGCCGCGCACGTCGGCGGCGAACGCCTCGGCCTTGACGCCCGCGTCCGCCAGCGAGCGGACATAGCCCTCGTGGCGGTCGGCGCCGCGCGAGACCAGCGCCACCGGGCGGCCCTCCCGGCCGAAGCGGTGCGCGATCGACATGCCGAGGCCGGGGCCGGTGCCGACGACGACGACGGTTCCGTGGGCGGCTGCGTTCATGGTGCGTCCTCCGAAATTAAGTTGAGGGATTCCTCAGGTTGTTGGTCCGACGGTAGCACATAAATTGAGGGTCTCCTCAAGTTCGTATGATGGACCCATGCCGACCGGATCCAGGCCGCTGCGGGCCGACGCCGCCCGCAACCGCGACAAGCTGCTGGCCACCGCCGTGCGGGTGTTCGGCGAACGCGGCCTGGACGCGCCGCTGGAGGAGATCGCGCGCGGTGCCGGGGTCAGCATCGGCACGCTCTACAACCACTTCCCGACCCGCGAGGCGCTCCTGGACGCGATCCTGCCCCAGCGGATCGCCGCCCTGGACGAGATCGCCGCCGACGCCCTCACCGACCCCGACCCGTGGAACGGCTTCGTCCGCTTCGTCGAGGGCCTCTTCGAACTCCAGGCCCAGGACCGCGGCCTCAACGACGCCCTGGCCCAGCGCGCGCCGCTGTCACCCGAGGTGGTCGCCGCCTGCCACAGCGGCTTCCGGCACACGGGCCGGATCATCGAGCGGGCCAAGGAGGGCGGGGCGCTGCGCGCCGACTTCGAGCCCACCGACCTGGCCACCCTCGTCTGGGCGATGTCCCAGGTGATCCGCCAGACCATGGACACCGCCCCCGACCTGTGGCGGCGCTGCCTGGCCTTCTTCCTGGACGGCCTGCGCGCGGACGCCGCCCGGCCCGTTCCCGTCCCCGCCCTGACGGCCGAGCAGCTCACCGCCGTCCTGCGGCCGTGACGGCGTTCGGGCCGCGCGGAACACGACGACCGTGGTGAACGTCGTGCCGTCGACCTGGACGGCGTAGCAGCCGGGCCCGCCGACCGTCGTCGTTCCCGGCAGGTCGCTCGTCGGGGAGGAAAGCTCGGCGTGGTAGCCGCCGTCACGCTCCTCGCCCGTGTAGGCGAATCTGCTGGTCGCGGTCCCCTTGGCGTCGATCCGGGCGGCCCGGACGAGGACCGGCCCGCGGTATCCCGCGCCGATCCAGCGGACCTTCTTGGCGTAGGAGCCGTCGGAGCGGCGGTCCTGGGCGCGGAGCTCCAGCACGGTGCCCCGGCCGAAGTAGTCGGCGACCGGATGCACCGGTCCGTCACCGAGCACCGCCGACGCCACGCCGGGCCCGGACCACGGGCGCGGGACGGTCGTGGGACACGCGGCCCCCGCCACGACGGCGGGGAACCGGAGCGGCCGGGACGCCAACACCGAGGACGCCGAGGACGTCGAAGGGGAGGGTGACGGCGGCGGGCCGTCACAGGCCGCCGCGATCGACGCGAGCAGGACGAGGGCCGCCGCCCGCCCCGGTAGCTTCACCACGGCCCCCAGCCTCCGGGCCGGACCGGCGGGGCGGCTCCGCCGTTATCCGATCGTGACCTCCGGCTGACGCGTTCCCCGCCCTGCCGGACATGTGCTGGTCGATGACAGGGAGGAACGGGGGACCCGCCTTGGACCGAAACGACCCCGGACAGGACGCCGACCTGCGGCGGCTGTCCGGCGCGGCCCGCGTCGCCGACCGCGACCTGGCCGCCGACCCCGAGCTGCGCGCGCTGCTCGACGACCTGCGCGACGGCGTCATGGCCGCCGCACGGCCCCGCCGCCGCCCCGCGTTCCGCCTCCCGACACCGCGCCGCCTCGTGCCCGCCCTCGCCGCGGTGCTCACCATGACGCTGATCCTGGGCGGCGGACTCGCGCTGCGGCAGCCCCGCACCGACCACGGCACGCCCGCCACCTCGTCCACCGCTCCGTCCACGGCTCCGCCCAACGGGGAGCGCCACTCGTTCAACACCGGGCTGTACGGCGCGCCCCACGCAGGAAAGCTCGGTCCCGGCGAGGCCGCCGACGCCAGCGAATGGCTGTTCCTCGGCGACCCGGGAATGCCCGCCCACCTGGACGGCATCCAGCGACCGCTGAGCCTGCCGCCCGGCGTGACCTGGGAACCCATCCGCAGGCAACTGACGCTGCCCGGCAAGCGGATGCAGCGGACCTTCGTCCGGATCAACGTCGTGCGCTACGCGCTGTGCGAGTGGGGCGCGGTGTGGAACGGCGCCCGTCGGAAGAACGACACCCGGGCCGCCTCCCACGCCCAGCGGGCCATCCTGCGGATCGCGCCCCGCGTCTTCGAGGGCCCCGATCCCCGCAGCGACCGGGACGGCGACGTCATCCTCTACGGCCTCATGGGGAAGCCGTACGGGCCGTACGAGATCAGGATGTTCCTGACGATGAACTGCGTCGAGAGCTGGCATCTGGCGGGGGCGGTGCGATGAGCCCCGATCCCCTCGCGCACCGGTTCGAGCACGCCTACCGCGCGCACAGCGCCGCCGTCCTCGGCTACCTGGTCCGCCGCGCCGAGCCGCCGGAGGACGCCGCCGACCTGATGGCCGAGGTGTTCACCGTCGCGTGGCGGCGCGTGGCCGACATGCCGCCCGGCGACGAGGCGCGGCTGTGGCTGTACGGCGTCGCCCGCAACGTGCTGTCCAACCACCGCCGCAGCCGCATCCGCCGTCACCGGCTGGCCGACCGGCTGCGCGAGCACCTGTCGCGTTCGCCGCGCGTCCACCACGACGACGCCCGCCACGACGAGGCCGACCACGTCCGCGCCGCGCTCGCCACGCTCCCCGAACGCGACCGCGAGGTCATCGCCCTCACCGCCTGGGAGGGCATGACCGCCGCCGAGATCGCCGTCGTCCTCGACCTCGACCCCGGAACGGTCCGGTCCCGCCTGTCGCGCGCCCGCGCCCGGCTGCGCGCCGCGCTGGCCGACCAGGACCGCATCCCCTGCTGACCCCGCCCGGCCGCCGCACGGGAACCGGGACCGGCCGTACGGCCGGGCAACGGCGACCCCCCATCGACCACGGAGCTCCGCGTGAACCCCAGACTCTCCCTCGCCGCCGCCCTCACGGCCCTGGCCGCCCTGGCCGCCCTGACCGGATGCTCCGGCGGGACCGGCGACGGCGCCCGCGCCACCGCCGGGGAGGCGGGCGCGCCCGAGGTCACCGTCACCCCCCGCGACGGCTCCGGCGGAGTCCGCCCCGACAGCCCGGTCACGGTGACCGCGGGCGGGGGGACCCTCACCGACGTGCGGGTCCGCGCCTCCGGCGCCGTGGTGGCCGGGGCATTCGCCGCCGACCGCGCGTCCTGGCGTTCCCGGGGCGGCCTGAAGCCCGGCGCGGCCTACGAGGTCATCGCGACCGCCACCGGCCGCGACGGCAGGGCGACGACGCTGACCAGCCGCTTCCGCACGCTCAAGCCCGCCGGAACGTTCCGGATCACCGACGTCACCCCCGGCGTCCCGGGCGAGACGGTCGGCGTCGGCGCGCCGATCATCGTGACGTTCGACCGCGCCGTCACCGACCGGGCGGCCGTCGAACGCGCCCTGGAGGTGACGGCGGAGAAGCCCGCCGAGGGCGCGTGGCGCTGGACCGGCCCCACCCGGGTCGTCTACCGCACCAGGAAGTACTGGCCCGCCCACCAGAAGGTCCGGTTCACCGCCCGGCTGACCGGCGTCGCCGCCGCCAGGGGCGTCTACGGCACCGCCGACGTGTCCCGCACGCTCACGATCGGCGCGCGGCAGATCAGCACCGTGGACACCCGCCGCCACGTGATGACCGTCCGCCGCGACGGCCGCGTGGTCAAGGAACTGCGGATCAGCGCGGGCAGCGGCGGGAAGTTCGACCCGGCCAGGGGCGAGGACATCTACCTCACCGCCAGCGGGGTCCACCTGGTCATGGACAAGAGGCGCACCGAGAAGATGACCTCCGAGTGGGAGGGCGTGGATCCCAGGAGCGGCAAGGGCTACGACGTGACGGTCAACTGGGCCGTCCGCATCAACGCCACCGGCGAGTACGTCCACCAGGCCACCCCCGAGGGCATGAGCACCCTCGGCCGGGGCAACCACAGCCACGGCTGCGTCCGCGCCTCCGCCGAGGGGGCCCGCTGGTTCTACGGCTTCGCCCGGCGCGGCGACGTCGTGGACGTCGTCGGCACCGCCCGCCGCCTCCCGTGGAACAACGGCTGGTCCTACTGGCAGATGCCCTGGCGGGAATGGCGCAAGGGCAGCGCCCTGAACAAGTGAGCCCCGGCCGGGCGGGGAACTTTCGTCCAAGACGGGAGCGCCGAAGTCGGCGACGCTGGGGGCATGCGCAGCCACGAGGTGGGGACCGTCCCCACGGACCGCGACACCCGGGACGGCTGGGAGGTCGTCCGCCCGCCCGGCGGCACGTCCCTCGACGGCGTCGCGATGGCCGGGTTCCGCGACCGCGCCGCCGCCGGGCTGGACATGCGGGTGCTTCCCCAACCCGCCGTGACCGTCGTCATCGGCTTCGGCGCCGAGCCGTTCGCGGTGGAGAACGCCGCCGGTCACCGGCTCATGAGGAGCCTCGTGGCCGCGCTGTCACCCGGTCCGGCCCGCATCCGCGGCGAACACGTCGAGTGCGTGGAGGTCCACCTGTCACCTCGGGCCGCCTACGCGCTGCTGGGCGTCTCCCCGCGCGAGCTGGACGGGCCCATCGTCGACCTGGAGAGCCTGTGGGGGCGGCACGGGCGGCGCCTCCACGAGCGGCTGGCCGAGGCCGTGTCATGGCGGGAACGCCTCACGCTGACGGAGGGGTTCCTCGCCCGGCGGGCCGCGGGGGCGCCGTCGATGTCCCCCGAGGTCGCCGCCGCCTGGGACACGATCGTGGCCCGCCGGGGCCGGGTGCGGATCGGGGACCTCGCCGCGTCCTGCGGATGGAGCCGCAAGAGGCTGTGGTCCAGGTTCGGCGCCCAGATCGGGCTGACCCCCAAACGCGCCGCCATGCTGGTCCGCTTCGACCACGCCGCCCGGGCGCTGCGCGCGGGCGGTAACCCCAGCGACGTCGCCCTGGCGTGCGGATACGTCGACCAGTCCCATCTGCACCGCGACGCGCTGGCCCTCGCCGGATGCACGCCCGGCTCCCTGGCGGCGGGCTGACCCGCGCCGGTTCACGCAGGCGTTCGGCGCACGAGTTCACCACACGCGTTCACCACGCGAGTTCACCATGCGAAGGAAGACATCCGTGAGGTATACCGATGCCCCGACGGCGGACACGGCCGACCGCGACCTGATCGCCCGGCTCGCGTTCGGGAGCATGGCCGCGCAGACCCTGCGCGCCGCGGTCCGGCTGAGGGTGGTCGAGCTGGTCGGAGCCACGCCGCGCGGCGCCGCCGAGGTGGCCGCCGCCGCCGGAGCCCGGCCCCAGCCCATGACCCGGCTGCTGCGCGCCCTCGCCGCGCTGGGCCTGCTGCGGGAGCACACCCCCGGGACCTTCTCGGTCACCCCCGCGGGCGCGCTCCTCGATCCCGGCCACCCCGACTCGCTCCGGTCGTTCGTGCGGATGTTCACCGAGCCCGCGGTCGTGCGCGCCTGGGAGCACCTGGACGAAGGCGTCCGCACCGGAGAGGTCGTGTTCGACACCGTCTTCGGCACCGACTTCTTCGGCCACCTGGCCCAGGACCCCGAGCTGTCCGCGGAGTTCAACGCGGCGATGAGCCAGGCCGTCGCGGAGACCGCCGCCGCGCTGCCGCACGCCTACGACTTCGGCCGGTTCCGCGCGGTCACCGACGTCGGCGGCGGCGACGGCACGCTCCTGGCCGCCGTGCTCACCGCGCACCCGGACCTCACCGGCGTCGTCTTCGACACGGCCGAGGGCCTGGCCCGGACGCCGGAGACGCTGGAGCGGCACGGGCTCGCCGGGCGCTGCACCGTGCACGCCGGGGACTTCTTCCGTTCCGTCCCCGAGGGCTCGGACCTCTACCTGGTCAAGAGCGTCCTGCACGACTGGACCGACGACCAGGTGGTCACGATCCTGGGCCACTGCCGCCGGGCGCTGCCGCCCGGCGGGACCGTCCTGATCGTGGAGCCCGTGCTCCCCGAGGTCGTCGACGCCGGATCCGCCGTCGCCGACGGCGGCGTCACCTACCTGAGCGACCTCAACATGATGGTGAACATCGGCGGCAGGGAGCGCACCCGCGCCGACTTCGAGGACGTGTGCCACCGCGCCGGACTGTCGATCACCTCGGTCACCCCGCTCGCCGGAGCCGAACCGTTCTCCCTCATCGAGGCCGTTCCCCGGTGAACCCCGGCCCGGCCATCCGACCAGGGCCCGCGGCAGCGCGTCGGCGGTCTTCCCGACCGCGCACGCCGCCTGGACGAGGTGACCGCGCAACCGCCGGCAGCCCACGACACGGGAACCGGACCGACGGCAGGCCGGGCACGTTGACCAGCGACGGAACGACGGGCTATGCGGTCGCGAACGCCCGCATCACGGCCTCGCGCAGTCCCGTCACGTCCTGCTCCAGGTCCCAGCGCGCCTCGTCGGCGCACCTGATCGCCCGATAGGCCGTGATCATCGGCGCGTCCGTCTCCGTCGCCTGGATCAGCGCCTGGACGGCCATGGCGTGCCCCGGCTCCGAGTGGGACACCCCCGGGGGATACCCGAGCAGGCGGTGCGTCGTCGCGGGATCGTCAGGCCACGCCGCGGGGACGGTCCCACCCGCCGAACGGCGAGCCTGCGCGAGATAGGGATTGGCGCGGGCCGGCCGCGACCCCAGCGACCGCGCCATCCGCTCCAGGAGCGCGGGCCGCTCGGGCCAGGCCGCCAGCGCTTCGGCGACCACCGGATGATCGGAGATCCCCGCCGCGGTGACGGCGTGTTCCGCCGCGGCGAGCGCGGCCCGCCGCAGCGGTCCCTCACCGGCCGAGCGCAGCGCCTCGCCCAGCGCCGCGTCGAGGGCGGGCAGGAGCATCCGCCCGTCGGCGTCCGACCGCGGCCACGGCACCACCGGGACCGCCAGGAACTCCCCGGGGAACCCGCCGACCAGCCATTCGGGCCCGAGCGCCTGCCCGGTGAGCCGGGCCGCCAGCGCGAACAGCGCGCTCAGCCTGTTCCGCCAGTCCAGTCCCTCCAGTGCCGCGTCGATACGGCCGGGGTCGGCGCCGTACGCCCATTCCGGCAATCCCTCGGGGAGCGCCGCCAGCACCCGCCCGTTCTCAGCGAACGCGAAAGAGGGGGACTTGATGACGTTCCAGAACAGGCCGACGGCCCGGCGGCCGTGCGACACCCGTTCCAGGACCTCCGGGCGGACGCCCTCACCGCCGTTGTCCTCGAACGCGACCGTCCAGCCGCCCAGCCGGGCCAGCAGGATCACCGGCAAGCCGTCGCGGGACCCGACGCCGGGGATCCGCTCGGCGACGACGGCCAGCGCCTCGGCGAGTGGCCGTGGTCCCTCGACGTGCAGCGCGTGATCCATGCGTCCGCCGAACCCGGTGGCGACGCGCTCGATGTCGTCGTCCTCCACCAGCGTGACGCATGCCGCCTGGATCATGCACATGGGATCGATCCGGTCGAACGCGTCTTCCGCGGGCCGCTCTTCCATACCCGACACCCAACCATCCGCCACCGTCGTTTCCCCGACCGGCGACCGCCGCCGAACTCGCAGGAAGGATCAGCCGGATCCCCCCAGTTGTCCTCGCCCCACCCCTCCTCTTCAGCTCCGGATGCGGGGCGAACCGGTGGGCGCGTTCCGCTGATCGCTCGGCGTTCCGGCGGGTCAGGCGGGGGTGGCTTCGATCAGGTGGAAGGCGTTCTGGGGTGGTAGGGGGGTGGTTTCGGTGAGGGTGAAGCCCGCGCGTTCGCACAGGGTGGCGAAGTCCGAGCGGGTGCGTTCCCGTCCGCCGACGTTCACCAGCATGTTCAGGTCGCTCAGGTACATGAGCCCGGGGACCGACGGGTCCACCACGGGAGGCATCACCGGCTCGACGATCAGCAGCCGCCCCTCGTCGGGGATCACCTCCCGGCAGTGCCGCAGGATGGTGGCCGCGCGCTCGTCGTCCCAGTCGTGGAGGACGCTCTTGAGCAGGTAGAGGTCCCCGCCCGGGGGGACGGCGGTGAAGAAGTCGCCGGTCTCCAGGGCGCAGCGTTCGGCGACCCCCCGGTCCCGCAGCGTCTTCTCGGCCTGGGCGAGCCCCTCGGGGCTGTCGAAGAGGACGCCGCGCAGCGACGGGTGCGCGTCCAGGATCGCGGCGAGCAGCGTGCCGTCGCCGCCGCCCACGTCCACGACCGTCCGGAACCGGCCGAAGTCGTAGTGCCCGGGCAGCGCGGCGGCGGTCAGGCGCGTGCCCTGGCTCATCGACGCGTTGAACCGGGCGGACAGCTCGGGGTCGTCCTTGAGGTGGGCGAAGAAGTCCTTGCCGAACACCTCGTCGAACGCGGTGCGCCCGGTGCGGACGCTGTGGTCCAGGCGCTCCCAGGCCCGGAGCATGGCGGGGTCGGTGAACATCCGGACGAAGGAGTCCACCGAGTCGGGACGGTCGGTCCGCAGCAGCGCGCCGGCGGGGGTGAGCGCGAAGGCGCCCGGCTCCCTCTCGGTGAGCAGGCCCAGCGCGGCCATGGCCCGCAGGAGGCGCAGCGTCGCCTGCTCGTGGGCGTCGAGCTCGCGCGCGAGCGCGGCGGACGTCCGTTCCCCGTCGCCGATCAGGTCCGCCAGGCCGAGCCGGGCGGCGGCGGCCACGACCTGCGCGGCCATGGACCCGAAGACCAGCCCGACCATCGTGCCGCGCGCCCGCAGGGCCTCGTCGGCGTTCGGCTCCACCACGATCGCACCCCTCTCGCCGGATGCGGACGACTCTAGACGGATCCGGTCGTGAGGACAATGAAAATCGTTACCACAATTGGCCACTCACTCCGGGGCCGCCCCGGTCGTCGCGGCGAGCAGCGCCAGGCGGATGCGGTTGGGGCAGCCGGTCTTGCGCATCAGGTTCGTCACGTGCGTCTTGACCGTCGTCACCCCCACGTGCAGCGCCTCGGCGATCTCCCGGTTGGACAGGCCCGCGCCGACCATCGCCAGCACGTCGCGCTCCCGCGACGTCAGCGGCGGCAGCGACGGCCCGCGCGGCTCCGGCGGCAGGTGCGCGTGCAGCGCCCGCGTGACCAGCCGCGCCAGGATCTCCCGCGTGAACGGCGTCTCGTCGTTGGCCGCCCGCCGGATCGCGTCCAGGATGTCCGGCGGCGGCGCGTCCTTGGTCAGGAACCCCGCCGCCCCGGCCGCCAGCGCCGGGTACAGGTGGTCGTCGTCGTCGAACGTCGTCAGCGCGACGACCCGGGTGGCCGGATGGGACGCGGCGATGCGCCGGGTCGCGGTGATGCCGTCCACCCGGGGCATGCGCAGGTCCATCAGCACCACGTCGGGCCGGTGCTCGGCCACCAGGCGGGTCGCCTCGTGCCCGTCGGACGCCTCGCCCACCACCTCGACGTCGTCGGCCGAGTCGCACAGCATGCGCAGTCCCAGGCGGACCAGGTGCTGGTCGTCGGCCAGGACCAGCCGGATCATGTCGGCGCTCATGCCGGGGCGGCCTTCCGGGAGCGGGCGGGCAGTTCGGCGAACAGGCGCCAGCCGCCGCCGGCCGGGCCCGACTCCAGCCGGCCGCCCAGCAGGGCGACGCGCTCGGACATGCCGGTCAGCCCGTGGCCCGGCGCGGCGGCGGGGGACGGGCCGCCGTCGTCGGTGATCTCCAGCCGGACGGTGTCGCCGTCCAGGCCCACCGACAGTCGCGCGGTGGCCCGGGGGCCGGCGTGCCGGGCGACGTTGGCCAGGCCCTCCTGGGCCAGGCGCAGCACGGTCAGGCCCCGCGCCGCGTCCAGCGTGGCCAGCGCCGGGTCGATGGCCGCCTCGGTCGGGACGCCGGTCCGCCGGTTGTGGTCCACCGTGTCGCGCAGCGCCTCGGGCAGCCGCGCCGGATCCACGAACGCCGTGCCGTCCCCGCCCCCGGCCGGGTCCCGCAGCACCGCCACCAGCCGGCGCAGGTCCTCCAGCGCGGTCCGCCCGGACGCGTGCAGGTCGTCCAGCACCTCCAGGACGCGCGGGTCCTCGGTGCGGTCCAGCACGTGCCGCGCCACCCCCACCCGCAGCACCATCGAGGACACGTGGTGCGCGACCAGGTCGTGCAGCTCGCGGGCGATGGCGGTGCGCTCCTCGGCGCGGGCGGCGACCGCCTCCAGCCGGCGGCGGCGCTCCTCGGCGGCGGCGTGCGCGCGGGCCTGCCGGGCGTTCTCCCGGTACGCGCGGATCAGCGCGCCGAACAGCAGCGGTACCCCGGCCAGCACCGAGAGCCGGTAGAGCGTCGGCGCGAGGTCCCGCGCCGAGGGCAGCAGCGCGTGCGCGACCAGCAGCACCCCCGTGAGGGCGCTCCCGGCCAGCACCCGGCGTCTCGGGGCGCGCAGCGCCAGCTCGAACAGCGCGATCGCGATCATCGCCTTGACCGTCATGGTCACGCTCAGGCCGGCGGTGTCGGCGGCGACCAGCAGCGCCGCCAGCACCGTCGCCGACACCGCCGGGACGGCGCCGCCCGCCAGGCACACCGGCACCGCGACCAGCAACAACATCCAGTCGCCGGTCTCCCGCGGCCGGTGCAGCAGCGCGAGGTCCCCGGCCGCCAGCACCAGCAGCAGGATCCACCGGGCGGGCGCCCGGGGGTCGTCGACGAGGCGTTCGAGGGGGCGGGACAGCACGGTCCGATCGTAAGAGCGGGGCCGTGACGCGGCTTCCTCCCGTGGGAGGAGGCGGGGTCGTCCGGGTGGCCGCCGGAGGGGCCCGCGGGCGGAAGAGCCGCGCGCCCGCCCGCCGGGAGAGTCGGGGACGCAAGGAACCGGACCTTCGGGAGGACCGATGGACTGCGCACGGGAACGGGCGGTCCCGCTGCCGCTCAGCGGGTGCCTGGTGCGGCTGGGCACCGGATCGCGGCGGCGCGCCGCGCTGGAGATCTACGTGGGGCCCGGCGGGCTGTTCGACGTCGTGCTGGCCGACGTGTTCGGGGCCCGGCCGCTGCGCGCGGCGGTCCGCGGCGGCGGCGCGCGCGACGGATGGTCGCTGGCGTGGGGTCACCTGCTCGGCCCCGCCGCCCCGGCGGTGACGTTCGGGTCGCGGCGGGCGGCGGTGCGCGCCCCGGTCGCGGTGGTCGCGGACGCGTTCTGGGTGGCCGAGGTCCCCGGACGCCACCGCCGCGTCCAGGTGACCTGCGCGGACGCGTCCGACACCGGCCGGCTGCACCGGATCCGGAACGCGTCCGCCCCGGCGGGACCGACCGCATGAGGGAGGACGGCGTGTTCGGACGCCTCGGCCGGGTGATGGTGCGGCGGAGGCGGTGGGTCGTGGCCGGGACCCTCGCGTTCCTGGTGTTCGCCGGGGTGTGGGGGACGGGGGTGTTCGGGTCGCTGACCGGCGGGTCCGGGTTCGACGACCCGGGGAGCGAGTCGGTGCGGGCCGACCGGATCCTCGACGGGCCGCTCGGCCGGTACGGCAACGACGTCGTCGTGCTGTACCGGGACCCGGCGCGGACCGTGGACGACCCCGCGTACGCCGGGGCCGTCCAGCGGGCGGTGGGCGCCCTCCCGCCGGGATCGGTCGCCCGCGCGGAGAGCTACTGGTCGACGCGCGACCCGGCGTTCGTGTCGCGCGACCGGCACTCCACCTACGTCGTCCTCCAACTGGCGTCACGGGACGACGACCGGCGGCACGTCGAGCGGTACGAGCAGCTCCGGCCGACGCTGAGCGTCCCGGGCGTGGAGGTGCGGTTCGGCGGGCTGGTCCCCATGACCGAGCAGGTGAACCGGGAGTCCCTCGGCGACGTCGCGCGAGCCGAGATGATCTCGCTGCCCGTGCTGGCGGTGCTGCTGGTCCTGGTGTTCCGCGGCGCGGTGGCGGCGGGCCTGACGCTCGCCGTGGGGGTCTCGGTGGCGCTCGGGGGACTGGTGCTGCTGCGGGTGGTCGCGCTCGTCGAGGACATCTCCACGATGGCCGTCAACGTCGTCACCATCCTCGCCCTCGCCCTCGCCATCGACTACGCGCTGCTGGTGGTGGGGCGCTTCCGGGACGAGCTGACGCGCGCCCCGGACGTCGAGACCGCCGTGGCACGCACGATGGCGACGGCCGGGCGGACGGTGACGTTCTCCGGGCTGACCGCCGCGGCGGCGCTGGCGTGCACGCTGGTGTTCCCCTCGCGGTTCATGCACTCGATGGGCTGGGCGGGCGTCACGGTCGCGCTGATGGCGGTCGCGGGGTCGCTGACGCTGCTGCTCGCGCTGCTGGGGTTCGCCGGGCACCGCGTCAACAGCCTGCGCGTGCCGCTCGGCCGGCGCCGCGCCGCCGGGGA
Source organism: Actinomadura kijaniata (assembly GCF_014138665.1). Lineage (NCBI taxonomy): Bacteria > Bacillati > Actinomycetota > Actinomycetes > Streptosporangiales > Thermomonosporaceae > Actinomadura > Actinomadura kijaniata. The sequence continues at coordinate 772,996 of NZ_JACJIA010000003.1, read as the reverse complement.
CGGCCGCCACTGGTACCGGCTGGCGCACGCGGTCATGCGCCGCCCGCTCGCCGTCACGCTCGGCGTCGTGGCGCTGCTGCTGGCGCTCGGCGCGCCGTTCGCGACCGCCAACTGGGCGCGCCCCGGCGACTGGGTGCAGCCGGCCGACGGGGAGGCGCGGTCGGTCACCCGCGTGCTGGCCGCCGGGTTCCCCCGCGACCCCGCGAAGATCGTCACCGCCGTCGTCGAGGCGGACGCGCCGCCAGGCCGGGACGCCCTGGGGGAGTACGCGCGGCGCCTGGACGCCGTCCCGCACGTCACCGGCGCCCGCGTCACCGGCGTGCACGGCTCCCAGGCCCGCGTCACCCTCGGCTACGCGATCGACCCGATGTCGCCCGAGGCCAGGACCATGGTGGAACGGCTGCGCGCCGAGCCGCCCCCGGCGGGCGCGCGGGCGCTGTTCACCGGCATGCCCGCCTCGCGCGTGGACATCGTGGACATGGTGTTCGAGCGGCTGCCGTGGATGGTGCTGCTGGCGGCCGCGGTGTCGTTCGCGGTGATGTTCCTGGCGTTCGGGTCGGTGGTGCTGCCGCTCCAGGCCGTCGCGCTGAACCTGCTGTCGCTGTCGGCGGCGCTCGGCGCGATCCGGCTGGTGTTCCAGGACGGCTGGTTCTCGGGGGTGCTGGGCTTCGTGCCGATCGGCGCGGTCGACGTCAACTTCCCGCTGCTCGTCGTGGTGATCGCGTTCGGGGTGGCGATGGACTACGAGGTGTTCCTGGTCGCCCGGATCCGCGAGGAGCACCGCCGCACCGGCGACCTGCGCGAGGCGGTGGCCGTCGGGATCCAGCGCACCGCCGGGGTCGTCACCGGCGCGGGGCTGCTGCTGGCGGTGGTGGTCGGCGGGTTCGTCCTGTCGGAGATCACCGTGATGAAGATGATCGGCGTCGGGGTGGTGCTGGCGATCCTGGTGGACCTGACCCTGGTGCGGGGGCTGCTGGTCCCGGCGACGTTCGCGCTGCTGGGGGAGCGGATCTGGTGGGCCCCCGGCCGCCGCGCCGCGCCGGCGCGGCCGAGCATGATCGAGGAACGGGCGGGAACACCGTGAAGCATGCGCGCACTGATACTGAACTGCACGTTGAAGAAGTCGCCGGAACCGTCCAACACCGAGAAGCTGGCCGACGTCGTGGCCCAGGCGCTGCGGGAACGCGACGTCGAGGTGACCGCGCGGCGGCTGGTCGACATGAACATCCCGCCGGGCGTGGAGACCGACCTCGGCGACGGCGACCAGTGGCCGGAGATCCACCGGCTGCTGCTCGGCGCGCGGATCCTGGTGGTGGCGACCCCGACCTGGGTGGGCCACCCGTCCTCCATCGCCCAGCGGATGCTGGAGCGGATGGACGCCATGCTCAGCGAGACCGACGACGCGGGACGCCCGGTCGCGTTCAACCGGGTCGCCGGGGTCGTGGTGACCGGCAACGAGGACGGCGCGCACCACGTCATCTCCGAGATCGCCGGGGGCCTCGGCGACATCGGCTACACCATCCCCGGCCAGGCGTGGACGTACTGGAACCGGGGCCCCGGGCCGGGACCGAGCTTCGGCGAGACCGACGAGGGCCACGAGTGGTCGGTCAGGACCGGGCGCGCGATGGCGGCGAACCTGCACGCGGTGGCCGCCGCCCTGGCCGCCGTGCCGATGGGTCCGCCGCCGTCGTGACCCGTGCTACCCCGCGGCCGGCGGACCGGCCAGCGGCTCGGGCAGCGGCTCGGCGTGCAGCACGTGCAACGCGCTCACCGCCCGCGTCAGCACCACGTACAGCCGGTGCAGGCCCCGCGGCTCGGCCGCCACGATCCGGGACGGCTCCACCGCCACCACCGCGTCGAACTCCAGGCCCTTGGCGAGCGTCGCCGGAACGCACACCAGCCGCGACGCCTCCATCGCCGTCTCGTCCTCGCCCAGCAGCGACGGGGCCAGCCCCTCGTCGGCCAGCCTCCGGTGGATCCCGGGCAGGTCGGCGTCGGCCGCGATGACCCCCACCGAGCCCTCGACCTTCGCCTGCTCGCGGCAGACCTCCACCACCGCGCCGAGCAGGTCGTCCACCCGCGTGACGCGCAGCGCCCCGGGCGCCCGGCGGGCCGAGACGGGGGCGCCGAGGTCCGGGGCGATGCGCGGGAGCAGCCGCGCCGCGTAGTCGATGATCTGGGCCGGGACGCGGAACCCCCGGTCCAGCACCTCCAGCCGCGCGTCCGGCCGCCCCAGGTGCTCCAGCAGCGCGGGCCAGTCCCGCACCGCCCACGGGCTGGTCGCCTGCGCGATGTCGCCCAGCACCGTGAACGACCCGTGCGGGCACCGCCGCGCGATCGCCCGGCACTGCATCGGGCTGAGGTCCTGGGCCTCGTCCACCACGATGTGGTCGCGGACCTCGGGACGTTCGACCAGGTCGGCCAGCTCGTCCAGCAGCGCCGCGTCCGCCTCCGACCACTTCGCCGAACGCCACGACCGCGCGGGCCTCTCCCACCGCAGCAGCGCCCGCTCCTCCTCCGTGAGGTCCCTCCTCGCGGCCTTCGCCAGGAACTCGGCGTCGCCCAGCAGCCGGAACAGCACCTGCTCCGGCGTCACCTTCGGCCACACGGAGTCGAGGAGCTGCTTGACCGGCCGCGACCGCGCCACCGCGGCCTGCGTGCGGTCGTCGGGCGACTCGCCGCGCCGCTCCATCTGGACCAGCACCGCGTGCGCGAGACGCTGCGCGACCATCGCGCGCCCGGCGTTGTACCGCGTGGTCCCCCGCAACGAGGCGACGATCTCGCTGACCTCGTGGTCGGCGACCCGATGCCGGTAGGTCCCCTTCGTGTAGACGAGCCCCTCGGCGGGCCGCGTCACATGAGCCCACAGGGCCCTGTGCAGCACCCTGGCCATCCGCCCGTCGCCCTTGATCCGCGCCACCGGCCCCGGATCCGTCCCCGTCACGGGACGGCCGATCATGTCGGCGACGGTGGTCTGCACGACGTTGACCTCGCCGAGCGTCGGCAGGACGTGCCGGATGTAGGACAGGAACGACCGGTTGGGCCCCACGACCGCGACGCCGTGCCGCCCCAGCGTCTCCCGCGCCGTGTACAGCAGGTACGCGACCCGGTGCAGCCCGACGGCGGTCTTCCCGGTGCCCGGCGCGCCCTGCACGCACAGCGTCGTGCCGAGCGGCGCGCGCACCAGCTCGTCCTGCTCGGGCTGGATGGTGGCGACGATGTCGCGCATGGGCCCCGACCGCGGCCGCTCGATCTCGGCCGCAAGCAGCGCCTCGCCCGCGTCCTCGACGGCACGGCCCCCGGTCAGCGGCTCGTCCTCGTAGGCGGTCAGCGCGGCCGACTCGGAGAACCCGTACCGCCGCCGCAGCCGCACCCCCTGCGGATCGGCCCGCGAGGCCCGGTAGAACGCGGTGGACACCGGCGCCCGCCAGTCGATGACCAGCGGGGTCCCCACACCGTCGTGGACGTGCCGCCGCCCGACGTAGAAGCGTTCGCCGCCGTGCTCGGCGTCGAAGTCCAGGCGGCCGAAGAACAGCGGGACGTTCGGCAGGTCCACCAGCGCGTCGGCGCGGAGCCGCCGGTGGTAGTCGAACATGATGCGTTCGTAGATGTTGTCGTTGTCCTCGGCGACGGTCACCTGGGTCTCGGTGGTGACGACGTCGTCGTGCATGCGGCGAAGGGCGTCCCGGGCGGTATCGAGATAGGCGCGTTCGGCCTCTATCTCGGAAACGGGGGCGTGGTCGGGCACAGGCGTGGCCATGGGCGAGCCTCGGCTTTCGGAAACGATTGCGCAGGACATGACGGGGCGGACGCGGTCCCGCCCCGGAAAGACGTCCGGTTCGTTTCGACCCTGAGCGCGAATGCAGAGCACCGCCCCAAGCGGCCAAGCAATATACCCGGCGGGTCAGGCCGGGGCAAAGTCATTGTGATGCGCCGGATCCAGGCCCCTGACCTGCGCGTTCACCGTTCCGGATGACGCGCTGGACGCGAATCGACGCCCATCGTGCGCCGTTTGCCGTCGTATGGGGTCTTTGGCGTTGGAAAAAGCGACGTTAAGAACGTCCCGAGCCCCTGGTCGAACTCAGGAACGTGACCGCGCCGCGTACGCCTGGATGTCTCCCCGCCGGTAAAAGCGCCGCACCCGGCCCCCGCCCAGTGGCTCCACCTTCACCGGCTCCGGCCAGCCCGCCGGCGGGCGCTTTGGGTATACGGTCACGCTCGTCTGCGCCAAGCCCAGGATCCGCGCCGCCTCCGCCAGCGTCACCAGATCGTCCGGGTCGCCCTCGTCGGGCTTCGGCTCGGGCAGGGTCTCGTGCCAGGTCCGCCACTCCTCCGCGTCCCAGTACAGCGCCTTGCCCGACTGGTGGGCGGGGGCCGGGTGGCCGTTGGCCTCCCGGTCCGCCCACAGTTGCTTCAGCCGGTGCTTGGTCAGGTTGAAGCGGGTCGCCAGCTCCTCTCGTGACAGCAGTCCCGGCGGCACCTTCGGCGCGGAGCGCCGGGCCGCGTACCAGGCGGCCCACTCCTCCGCGTCCCAGGTGTGCTGACCCCCGACCGTCCCCACCGGCTCCGGGTGGCCGTTGGCCCCGCGTTCCCGGAACCACTTCTCCAGCGTGCTCCGGCCCAGCCCGTAGGCGGCCATCAGGTCGGTGCGGGTCATCACGCGGCGGCCGTCGAGGGTCGTCATGGGCACCAGTCTCGCCGATCGGGGGGCGCGCCGCCCCGGGACGGCGCGGCCCCCGTGATCACCAGAGCTTGGTCGGGATCTCCGGCAGCGGCCTCCAGCCCGGACGGACCGCGCCGACGTAACGGGACTGGTACCAGCCCTTCAGCCGGTCGATGGACACGTTGCGGCCCGTGCGCGGCGCGTGGACGAAGCGCTGGTCGCCCAGGTACATCCCCACGTGCCCCAGGCTGTTGAAGAAGACCAGGTCGCCGGGGCGCAGCTCCTCGCGGGCGATCTTCGGCTCCGTGCGGCGGTACTGGTCGTGGCTGACGCGCGGCAGCCGCACCCCCGCCTTGCGCCACGCCGCCTGGACGAGGCCCGAGCAGTCGTAGCCGCTCTCACCCGTGCCTCCCCACACGTAGGGGCGGCCCAGTTGCCGGAGCGCGTGCTGGATGGCGCGCTGCGCCTTGCGGTCCCACTGGGCGATCATCTGCGCCCGCTGCTTGCGGATGGTGCGCTGCAACGCGGCCAGCATCCTGGCGTGCCGCTCGCCTCGTGAGTTCCTGTTGCGGAGTGAGCTCTTGTTGCGCAGCGCGACGCGCGAGGTGTGGACGCGTTGCTGTGGTCCCGCGAGGGCTCCCGGACGGTGGAGCTGGGATCCCTCCATGGTCTCGGCCAGGCTCCGTGCCTCGGCGATCCCCGGGGTCGTCAGTGCCAGCGCGCCGCCCGCGATCAGGGTGGTCGCGCCGCACGCGGCGGCTCTTAAGGGGTTGGACATGCCTGTCGTACCTCCTTACAAGATCATCCGCGAGATGATCTACCCGGGCGCGCCGGACCACACGCGGAAATTCTGCGTAAACCCAGCGAGTGGTGGTACGTATGTGGTCGGATGCCGGGAGTGTGTGCCAACGCGGGACGCGCGGCGGTACTAGGGTGGTTCCTGGTCATAGGAGCCGACCTGGACGACCGTGTGGCGGAACGCGACGGTTGGTCGCCGGATCGGGTGAACTTCCCCCGGGTTCGGGACGTCACACAAACACAGGACCGGTCTGCGTCGATTCGTGTCGCGCGTTGCCCGATCAACTCATCTCGACGAGAGGGACGGTTTCTCGCATGGAGGTTGGGGCGCTGCGTCCCGGTGATCCGGAACGACTCGGCTCCTATGCCGTCGTCGGCCGCCTCGGGGAGGGCGGCCAGGGCGCGGTCTTCCTCGGCACGGACGAGGACGGGCGGCGTGTCGCGATCAAACTGCTGCACGCCGAGCTCACCTCCGACGACAAGGCCCGCGCGCGGTTCCTGCGCGAGCTGGAGGTCGCCAAGCGGGTCGCGCCGTTCTGCACCGCCCAGGTGATCGACGCGGACCTGGACGGCGAGCGGCCGTTCATCGCCAGCGAGTACGTCGCCGGACCGTCGCTGAACCAGCACGTCCAGCAGGAGGGGCCGCTGAGCGGCGCGGCGCTGGAACGGCTCGCCGTCGGCACCGCCACGGCGCTGGCCGCCATCCACCAGGGCGACATCATCCACCGCGACTTCAAGCCGCACAACGTGCTGCTCGGCCCGGACGGGCCCCGCGTGATCGACTTCGGGGTGGCCCGGGCGGTCAGCGGCTCCACCACGCTGACCAGCAAGGTCATCGGAACGCCGTCGTACATGGCGCCCGAGCAGATCCGCGGCGAGAAGGCCGGGCCGCCCGCCGACGTGTTCTGCTGGGCGGCGACGCTGACGTTCGCCGCGACGGGGGAGCCGCCGTTCGGGCAGGACTCCATCCCCGCGGTGATCAACCGGATCCTGCACGAGGAGCCGAAGCTCGGCGGGCTGACCGGCCCGCTGCGCGACCTGGTCGTCGACTGCCTGGACAAGGACGCGGACCGGCGGCCCTCCGCCCGCGAGCTGCTGATGCGGCTGCTCGGGCTCCAGGAGCAGAGCGCCCCGACCCGCGTGGTGGCGGCGCTGCCGGACGACGAGCCCGACGACGCCACCGCGATCCTGGTGGTGGGCAGCGCGGCCGCCGCCGAGCGGATCGACGAGGACGACCGGCCGCCGGCCCGGGCCTCCGCGACCGTCTCCGACGAGGAGGAGGCGCGTCCCGGGCCCCGCGCCGCCGTCGCCGCCCACGCCGAGGGCCCCGGCGACACCGAGACCACGCAGGCCGTCCAGGGGGTCGCCGGCGAGCCCGACCGGCTGCCCACCCCCGCCGAGTGGGCCGCCCAGAACACCATCACCCCCGAGACCCTGGACCAGCAGCGGCGCGACGGCCGCAACCCCCTGGTCGCCTCCGGCCGCCGGGGCGTGGCCCTGGCGGGCGCGGCGGCGGCGCTGATCGTCGCGGTGGTCGTGTCGGCGGCGATGGCGTTCGGCGGCTCGGACAAGCCGACCCAGCGCGTCAGCGACCCCCGGCAACAGCAGCAGACCACGCAGACCCCGGTGGAGCAGCCGCGCACCCAGCGCCCCGCCCAGGTCCCGCAGCAGCAGAAGCCCTCGACCACGCCGTCGACGACGCCCTCGTTCACGCCGACGCCGACGAACCCGGGACCGACCCAGCCGACGCCCACCGACCCCGGGCCGACGCCGACGGACAAGCCCACGGACCCGACGCCGACGGACAAGCCGACCGACAAGCCCACCGACAAGCCCACTGAGCCGACCGGCGAGCCGACCGGCCCGGTCGGCGAGCCCAGCGGGCCCGCCAAGTCCGGCGGCGCCCGCGAGCAGGACGCCTGACGTCCGGTCAAGACTGGCCGATTCTGGCGAGTCGTGGGGGGAAAGGTGGCAGGGTGAGCCCCGTCCGTCGAGGTCGGGGCCGCAGGGGCGCGGAGTGAGGCTGGCCATGGTCTCCCCCCGGCCACCAGGTCGGATTTGCGGCGATTCATGGCTACGCTGACGCAGTGAGCGGCGCCACAACGAGGTGGCGGATGGCTTTAGGGGAGTATTTTGATGGGCGGCAAGCTCGATCAGGCCAAGGACGACCGGCTCCGGCGCGCGGCGGAGACGTGCGCGCAACGGCCGGGAGCGCGCGGGCTGGACCTGGAGGAGGCTGTCGAGTACCTCCGGCTCTACTACCGGCACGTCGCGCCGGAGGACCTGCTGACACGGGACCCGTCCGACATCTGCGGCCCCGCGATGGCGCACCGGCTGCTGGGTGAGGAACGCCCCCAGGGCCGCGCCAAGGTGCGGGTGTTCACCCCGACCCTGGAGGAGTACGGCTGGGACCCCGGGCACACCGTCGTGCAGGTGGTCACCGACGACATGCCCTTCCTGGTCGACTCGGTGACGATGGAGCTGAACCGGCACCAGCTCTCCATCCACCTGATCGTCCACCCGCTGCTGGGCGTGGACCGCGACGTGGCGGGCAAGCTCCGCGCCTTCCGCGGCAAGCTCGACAGCGCCACCGACACCGACGAGTCGTGGATCCACATCGAGGTGGACCGCACCAGCGACCGGGAGAAGCTCGCGGCGCTGGAGAGGGACCTGCTGCGCGTCCTGAACGACGTGCGCGTCGCCGTCGAGGACGAGCCCAAGATGCGGGCCCGCGCCGGTGAGATCGCCATGGAGATCGGCGAGAACCCGCCGCCGATCCAGGAGAAGGAGCTCGCCGAGGGCGTCGAGCTGCTGGACTGGCTGGCCGACGGCCACTTCACGTTCCTGGGGTACCGGGACTACACGCTGACCGGGGACGGCACGGCGCTGCGCCCCGTCCCCGGCACCGGCCTGGGCATCCTGCGCACCGACAAGTCCGAGTCCGGCAGCTTCGCCGCGCTGCCGCCGGAGGTCCGCGAGAAGGCCACCGAGAAGCACCTGCTGGTGCTGACCAAGGCCAACTCCCGGTCCACCGTGCACCGGCCGCACTACCTGGACTACATCGGCGTCAAGAAGTTCGACGAGACCGGCGAGGTCGTCGGCGAGCGCCGGTTCCTGGGCCTGTTCACGCACGTCGCCTACAGCGAGTCGATCGCCCACATCCCGGTGCTCAAGCGCAAGCTGGACGAGGTGCTGGAGCAGGCCGGGTTCGCCGCCGACTCCTACGACGGCCAGGACATGGTCGAGATCCTGGAGACCTACCCCCGCGACGAGCTGTTCCAGCTCTCGGTGGACGACCTGCTGCCGATCGCGCTCGGCGTGCTGCGGCTGCGCGAGCGCCGCCAGCTCAAGCTGTTCCTGCGCAAGGACCCCTACGGCCGGTTCATGTCGTGCATGGTGTACCTGCCGCGCGACCGCTACACCACCAAGATCCGGCTGCGGATCCAGGAGATCCTGCGCGGCGCGTTCGACGGCGTCAGCGTCGACTACAGCGCCAACGTCACCGAGTCCGTCCTCGCCCGCCTGCACGTGGTGGTGCGCGGCGAGCGCGGCCGCCCGCTGCCCGACGTGGACGTGGACGAGCTGGAGGAGCGGCTGGCGGCCGCGACCCGCTCGTGGGCCGACGACCTCACCGACGCGATCACCGAGCAGTGCGGCGAGGAGCGCGCCGGGGAGCTGTCGCGGCGCTACGGCGACGCGTTCCCCGAGGGCTACAAGGCCGACTTCCCGGCCCGCACCGCCGTGTCCGACCTGCGCCGCCTGGACGGCCTGTCGGAGGAGCAGCACACCTCGATCAACCTGTACGAGCCGTACGGGGCCGAGCCCGGCGAGCGCCGCCTGAAGATCTACAAGCTGGGCGAGCCGATCTCGCTGTCCACGGTGCTGCCGCTGCTGCAGAACATGGGCGTCGAGGTCGTCGACGAGCGCCCCTACGAGATCCGGGCCGCCGACCGGCCGCGCGCGTGGATCTACGACCTGGGCCTGCGCTACAACCCGCCCGCCGACGTCCCGGAGGAGGCCGTCAAGGAGCTCTTCCAGGAGGCGTTCGCGGCGCTGTGGCGCGGCGAGATCGAGAACGACGGCTTCAACGCCCTGGTCCTGCACGTCGGCCTGAACTGGCGGCAGGCGATGGTGCTGCGCGCCTACGCGCTGTACCTGCGGCAGACCGGCACCTCGTTCTCCAAGCGGTACATCGAGCAGGTGCTGCTGCGCAACGCGCAGATCACGCGGCTGCTGGTGCGGCTGTGGGAGTCGCGGATGGACCCGTCGCTGGCCGGCGGCGAGTCCGAGCGGTCGGCGGGCATCACCGAGGAGATCACCGGCAAGCTCGACGAGGTCGCCTCGCTGGACGAGGACCGCATCCTGCGCGCCTACCTGGCGATGATCCAGGCGACCCTGCGCACCAACCACTACCAGCGCAGGGCCTACCTGTCGCTGAAGTTCGACCCCGAGCGCATCCCGGACCTGCCGCTGCCCCGCCCCAAGTTCGAGATCTTCGTGTACTCGCCGCGGGTGGAGGGCGTGCACCTGCGGTTCGGGTCGGTGGCGCGCGGCGGCCTGCGCTGGTCGGACCGGCGCGAGGACTTCCGCACCGAGATCCTCGGCCTGGTCAAGGCGCAGGCGGTCAAGAACACCGTGATCGTCCCGGCCGGGGCCAAGGGCGGGTTCGTCGGCAAGCAGCTGCCCGACCCGGCCGCCGACCGCGAGACGTTCATGAACGCCGGGATCGCCTGCTACAAGGAGTTCATCTCCGGTCTGCTCGACATCACCGACAACCTGGTGGACGGCAAGGTCGTGCCGCCGTCGGACGTGGTCCGCCACGACGGCGACGACACCTACCTGGTCGTCGCCGCCGACAAGGGCACCGCGACGTTCTCCGACATCGCCAACGAGGTCGCCCGCTCCTACGGGTTCTGGCTCGGCGACGCGTTCGCCTCCGGCGGCTCGGTCGGCTACGACCACAAGGCGATGGGCATCACCGCGCGCGGCGCGTGGGAGTCGGTGAAGTACCACTTCCGGTCCCTCGGCAAGGACATCCAGAACGAGGACTTCACCGTCGTCGGCATCGGCGACATGTCCGGCGACGTGTTCGGCAACGGCATGCTGCTGTCGGAGCACATCCGCCTGGTCGCCGCCTGGGACCACCGGCACATCTTCATCGACCCCGACCCGGACGCGGCGACGTCGTTCCGGGAGCGCCGGCGGCTGTTCGAGCTGCCGCGCTCCTCGTGGGCCGACTACGACGAGAAGCTGATCTCCAAGGGCGGCGGCGTGTTCCCGCGCACCGCCAAGTCGATCAAGCTGACGCCGGAGACGCGGCGCGCCCTCGGGATCGAGGGCGACGTGCTGGCGATGACGCCGTTCGAGCTGATCAACGCGGCCCTCAGGGCCCCGGTGGACCTGCTGTGGAACGGCGGCATCGGCACCTACGTCAAGGCCTCGATCGAGAACAACGCCGACGTCGGCGACAAGGCCAACGACGCGGTCCGCGTGAACGGCAACGAGCTGCGCTGCAAGGTGATCGGCGAGGGCGGCAACCTGGGCGTCACCCAGCTCGGCCGGATCGAGTTCGCCCGCGGCGGCGGCCTGGTCAACACCGACTTCATCGACAACTCCGCCGGGGTGGACACCTCCGACCACGAGGTCAACATCAAGATCCTCCTGGACCAGGCGGTGCGCGACGGCGAGCTGACCGGCAAGCAGCGCGACCACCTGCTGTACGAGATGACCGACGAGGTCGCCCAGCTCGTGCTGCGCGACAACTACGCGCAGAACGTCGTGCTGGCCGCCGCCCGCGCCCAGGCGCCCTCGATGCTGCACGTCCACGCCCGCCTGATGCGCAAGATGGAGCGCGACGGCGGGCTGAAGCGGCGGCTGGAGTTCCTGCCCGACGACAAGGCGCTGGCCGAACGCCGCCAGGGCGGGCTGGGCCTCACCGGGCCGGAGTTCTCGGTGCTGCTGGCCTACGCCAAGCTCACCCTGGACAAGGACCTGGTCGGGTCCCGGCTGCCCGACGACCCGTACCTGGAGTCGTGGCTGGTCGGCTACTTCCCGACCCCGCTGCGCGAGCGGTTCCGCTCCTACATGGACCGGCACCCGCTGCGCCGCGAGATCATCACCACCGCCGTGGTGAACGACATGGTCAACAACTCCGGGATCACGTTCGCGTTCCGGATGAACGAGGAGACCGGCGCGTCCGCCTCCGACATCGCGCAGGCGTACCTGGTGACCCGCGAGGTGTTCGACATGCCGCGGTTCTGGCGGCAGGTGGAGGGCCTGTCCCACCAGGTCTCGGAGGCCACGCAGGTCTCGATGCTGCTGGAGGCCCGCAAGCTCACCGAGCGCGGCGCGCGGTGGCTGCTGCACAACCGGCGGCCCCCGTTCGACATCCGGGAGACCATCGAGTTCTTCGCCGAGGGCGCCCTCACGCTCGCGCCGCAGCTGCCCAAGCTGCTGGCGGGGCTGGACCTGGCGGCGTTCGAGCAGCGCCGCGACGGGTTCGCCGAGCGGGGCGTGCCCGACGAGCTGGCCGAGCAGTGCGCGATGCTGGTCGCGGCGTACTCGACGTTCGACCTGGTCAGCATCGCCCACGACACCGGGCGCCCGGTGGACGAGGTCGCCGAGGTCTACTTCGACCTGGGCGACCGGCTCCAGCTGGCCCGGCTGCGCGAGCGCATCATCGGCCTGCCGCGCGACGACCGCTGGCGCTCCATGGCCCGCTCGGCGCTGCGCGACGACCTGTACGCCGCGCACGCCGCGCTCACCCGCGACGTGCTGATCACCAGCCTGCCGGGCGCCAAGCCGGAGGAGCGGCTGCTGCGCTGGGCGGAGAAGAACCACACGGCGGTGTCCCGCTTCCAGCAGACGCTGAGCGAGATCTGGGAGAGCGACAGCTTCGACCTGGCGACCCTGTCGGTGGCGCTGGGCGCGATCCGCACCCTGGTGACGGCCAGCGCGCTGCCGTCCACGGAGGCGTAGCCCCGGCGCCACGCGGCGTCCGTCCCCCGGGACGGGCGCCGCGTCGCCGTTCCGGGCGGCTGATCGCCGTGGTCCGGGACGGAACCCGGCCCGGCGGGGCGGCGTCGTAGGGGGTGCCCCCGTGACGCCTGCGACAGAAGAGAACGATGCATCCCTCCCTTCCCGACGTGGCGGCGCTGGCCGCCGACGGCCCGCGCCCGGTCAAGAGCGCGCTGACCAGGGCCGCCAAGCCGCTGCCCGCCGCCGAGCTGGCGCCGTTCTTCGAGGACGCCTGCCGGGCGCTGCTGGCGGCGGGGGAGGGCGACCTCGCGCAGTGGGCGTTCGGTCAGGCCCGCAAGGTCGACGGCGACCATCCGGGGACCGCCGACCCGGACCGCGTCCACGGCGTCTTCCTCGAACTGGTGCCCGCCGGGGGCGTCGCCCCGGCCGCGCTGCGGGGGTACGCGGCGTTCCTGGAGGAGAGGCGCGCGGCCGACGAGGCGTACGAGCGGTTCCTGGAGGTGCTGGACGCCGCGTTCGCGGCGGGGGTGATCCCGTACGCGCGGCTGTTCCCCGACGTGCGGAAGCTCGCCAAGGCCGCGAAGGTGGGGAGGAAGGCCGCCGAGAGGGACCTGGCCGAACGGATGCTGCGCGCCGGGGTCGTCCCGGTCGCCTCCCACCAGGTGTGGGCGGGCCTGCGTGAACCTCTGGCGGCGCTGGGCGGGCGCGGCGGGACGCCGCTGGACCTGCTGGTCGCCGCCGAGCCCGACCGGGCGTTCCACGAGGACGAGAGCGGCCCCCAGATCGCCGAGGAGATCCGCCAGTCGTGGCTGGCGACCCTCGCCGAGGCGGGGGCGGGGGCGCGGCTGGGCGGCGAGTGGTTCGCCACGGTGGGACGGCGGTGCGCGGCCGGGACGCTGGTCGCGCTCGTCGACCAGGCGGGGGAACGGCTCCGGCCGCCCGCCCCGTCCGGCGCGCCCGACCCCGGCTCCGACCCGGCGGTGCCGTGCGACGCCGCGCTGAGGCTGGAGCCGCGCCGGTCGCCGACGATCGGCGCGCTGAAGTCGTCGGCGACGCTGCTCGCCGAGACCGACGACGGGTTCGTCACCGAGATCACCGCCGGACACCTGACCGGCGTCGCCGAGGCGCTGGACCGGCTCGGCCACCCGGTGCACGCCGAGCAGGCCGGCCGGGTCGCCGCCCGCCTCCGCGAGACCGACCTGCCCGACCCGGTGGACCTGCTGGTGGCGGCGCTGCGGGCGGGCGTCCCGGCCGAACTCGGCCTGCCGCCCCGGGGCGAGACGATGTGGACCCCGAAGGCGTCCCACCGGGCCGTGTACCAGCACGGCGACCACCTGGCCATCGGCGCCGGCGGATGGCAGGGCGGCCTGACCGCCTGGGACGCCGCCGGCGGCGTGGTGCGGAACGAGACGCTGCGGCACCTGCCCGAGGGCCTGGACCCCTGGTTCGACGGGACGCGCGTCCTGGTCTCGCGGGTCGCGGACGGGCGCTGGCAGACGTTCGTCGTGGAGGGCACGGTCCCGACGCCCGGCACCGACGGCGAGTCCTCCGCGCTCACCTACGAGCCCGAACGCGCCGCCGCCCGGCCGCAGGCCCCCGCCGAGGGCGAGGTGACGTTCCCCGGAGCGCCCGGTCCCAGCCGGGTCGTGCTGCACCGGGGCGTGATCACCGTGACCGGGCCGGACGGGACGGCGGGCGCGCGCCTGGCGTTCTCCCCGCGCCAGAGCGCCCAGGACGGCCTGGTCCCGCCGCCCGGCTGGTGGGGGCGCCGCACGCCCGTCGACCCCGAGGGCTCGGCGGCGCTGCGCGTGATCGGGCGGGAGACCGCCGAGGCGCTGGTCGCGGCGGCGCTGCGCGGCCCGGAGACGGCGGCCGCGGCCGTGCCGCGCCTGCTGCCCGAGATCACCGAGCCCGCGCTCGCCAAGGGCGTCGCCGACCTCGCCCGGACGGCGGCGGACTGCCTGCTGACGCTGGAGCCGTGGCGGGAACGGATGGGGTGCGGCCCCGCCCCGGTCCCCGCGCCGCCCTCGCCGTTGCACCCGCTGCTCGCCCAGCCCCCCGGCCGTCCGGTCGGCGGCGGGCTGGGACGCCTGGTGTCGTTGCGGGTGATGGCCGGTGAACTCACGGCCGCGGTCGCGGAGGTGCCGGACCCGCCGGAGGCGTTCCTGCTGCGCAAGGTCGAGCTGGCCCCGGGCCAGTACATGCTGGGCCAGATCTTCGGGAGGCTCGCCGGGTACGTCTACCCGGCCGTGTTCACCGGCCGCGCCGGCGCGCTCGCCGGGACGCGTCCCTGGACCGCCTCGGACTGGGGCGACGGCAGCGGCCGCTGGCGGGCCCTGGAACTCCGCTCCCCGGAACGGCGGCGGCGCGACTACGTGGGCGAGCTGTGGCGCACCCCGGCCGGGGCGCTGCTGATGCTGTACATGCACGACGACCGCCGGACCATCGCCGTGGAACATGCCCCCGACGGCCGCTTCTGCGGGTTCGTCCCGCCGGGCTGGGAGATGCCCGGCGAGCCGATCCCGCAGAGCCGGATCACCCCGGAGCGCCTCGCCGCGCTGGAGGGGCTGCTCGCCGCGCGCGGCCCGGTCGTCGCCGACCCCGCCTGGGCCCACGACCTGGCCGGACGCACCGGCATGGGGCTGCCGTCCGCCGCCCGGCTGCTGTTCGGTAACCGCGAGGGACGGCTGTCCGCCGAGACCGCCCCGCCGGGGGTCGCGGAGCTGCTCGCCGCCCCCGAGGGCACCGGCCACGGCCTGGCCTACCCGCAGGTGGACCTGTTCCGCGAACGCCTGCTGCCCGACGCCCCGGCGGACCTGTGGGAGACCGGCCCCGACGTCGGGGCGGCGGCCGCCTGGTGGAGGGCGTTCACCGGCGGGTGAGGCGCGGTCAGCGGACGGCGGCGAGGGAGACCGACTCGCCCAGCACGTTGGCGCGGCCCGACACCGGCGCGTAGCCGATCGCCAGCCACTGCCAGGTCGCCCGGACGCCGCCGCCGGTCCGGCCGGTCCGGGTCAGGTAGTCGCGCAGCTCGGCACGGGGCGTCCCGCCGCCGGCCTGCTCCTGCGTCAGCCCGTACCAGACCAGCGAGCCGCCGTCCTTGGTCTGCAACGCGTACGACGGGCCCGGACCCGGCGCGAACCGGTCCCGCCGCGCCCGCGCGTCGGACGAGAACGCGTCCGGCGTCAGCGGCGCGGTGTCGTCGCCGCCCAGGTAGGCCGCGTGGGCGGCGGCGACGCCCCGGTCCGGCGCGGGCACCGCGTACCCCTCCGAGTCGTAGGCCAGCTCCGGCGGGCGCCCCTTGAACGGCAGCCAGTGCGCGGCCCGCCACCGGTCCTTCGCGCCCGCCCTGGCGAACACCGCCAGCACCTGCCGCCCGCCGTCCAGCGCGGCCACCGCGAACCAGCGCGGCCAGCCCTTCTGCCGGGGCACGTAGAACACCGGGTTGCGCGGCTCGACCCGCGCCGACCCCGGCAGCCTGCCGTAGGTGCGCACGCGCGCCTCGACCGGCGCGGCCAGCGGGCCCGTCACGGCCTCCCGCCACACCCTCGCGTCGCCGGAGCCGACGGCCTCGTTGTACCGCCTGGTCCAGTCGGCCAGGACGCGGGCCGACTCCTCGGCGGTCACGGCGGGCTCACCGGCGACGTTCCCGTCCGTTCCGGGGTCCTCGTCCCCGCCGGAACAGCCCGCGGCGAGGACGAGGACCCCGGCCGTCACCCCGGCCAGAACCCGGCGCATTTCCTCACCTCGGCGGATGCTCGTCGACGACTGCCGCGTCAGTGTAGGGGCAGCCGCCGCTTGACGCCCACCGTGGATAACCGTTATCTATATGGCTATCCGTTAGGGAGGGGGAGTGGGATGCAGGACGTCCTGCTGGCACTGCTGGCCAAGGAGCCCTCCCACGGGTACGAGCTGCGTGCCCGGCTCCAGACCGCGCTGGGCCCGCTCGGCGACGAGCTGAACGCCGGGCAGGTCTACGTCACGCTGCGGCGCCTGGAGAAGGCCGGGCTGGTGGACGTGCGGGTCGTCGGGCAGTCCGACCGGCCCGACCGCAAGGTCTACGACCTGACGCCCGCCGGGCGCGACCGCGCCGCCGCGTGGCTGACCGACCTGGCCTGGGAGCGGACGGCCCCCACCGAGTTCCACCTGAAGCTGACGGCCGCCGCCGCGTCCGGCATGACCGACCCGGTGGCCCTGGTGGACGCCCAGCGCCGCGCGCTGCTGCGCCGCCTGGCCGAGGTGCGGCGCGCCGCGTTCGACCAGCCTCCCGGCTCGGCCGCGGCCCTGCTGCTGGAGGGCGCGTCCCTGCGCCTGGAGGCCGACCTGCGCTGGCTGGAGTCGTGCGCGGCCCACTGGAACAACCGAACCGACGAGGAGTGACAGCGGGTGGAACACGTTCTGCGGGCCGAGGGTCTGCGCAGGCACTTCGGATCCGGGCCGTCGCTGGTCCGCGCCGTGGACGACGTCGATCTGGCCGTCGCGCCGGGGGAGACCGTCGGGATCATCGGGCCGTCCGGCTGCGGCAAGTCCACGCTGCTGCACCTGCTGGGCGGCCTCGACCGGCCCGACGGCGGACGCGTCCTGCTGCACGGGCGGCGGCTGGACGGCCTGTCGGAGACCGCCGCCGCGCGCGTGCGGCGCACCGCGATCGGGTTCGTGTTCCAGGCGTTCCACCTGGTGGGCGAGCTGACCGCCCGCGAGAACGTCGAACTGCCCGCGCTGCTGGCCGGGGCGTCGCCGCGGGAGGCCCGCCGCCGCGCCGAGCACCTGCTGGGCCGCGTCGGGCTCGCCGACCGCGCCGGGCACCTGCCCGGCATGCTCTCCGGCGGCCAGCGGCAGCGCGTCGCGGTCGCCCGCGCCCTGGTCAACGACCCGCCGCTGCTGCTGGCCGACGAACCCACCGGCAACCTCGACAGCGCCGCCGCCACCGAGGTGCTGCGGCTGCTCGCCGAACTGCGCCGCGAGGGCCGCGCCCTGGTCGTGGTCACCCACGACCCGCGCATCGCCGGCGCCGCCGACCGGGTCGTCACCATGCGGGACGGCGCGCTCGTCGACGAGACGGTCCTGGTGTGACCATGGGCCCGCTGCTGCTCGTCGCCCGCCTCGCCGCCGCCGACCTGCGCCGCCGCCGCGGCCAGGCGGCGCTGCTGGTCCTCGCCATCGCGGCGACCTCCGCCACCCTCACCCTCGGCCTGCTGGTGCGCGGCATGGCCGACGCCCCCTGGGAACGCACCCGCGCCGCCACCGCCGGCCCCGACGCGGTCGCCACCGCCACCGACCCGCGCGCCCTGCGCGCCCTGGCCGGCGCGCCGGGCGTGAAGGCGACGGCCGGGCCGTTCCCGACCGTCTCCACCGAGCTGCGCGCCGGCGGCACCGCCGTCCGCGCCGTCGCCCAGGGCCGCCCCGCCGCCTCCGCCGTCGACCGCCCGCTGGTCACGGACGGACGCTGGAGCGGCGCGCCCGGCACGGTCGTGGTGGAGCAGGCGTTCGCGGCGGCCCTGGACGTGCGGCCCGGCGACCGGATCACGCTGGGCGGACGGCCGTTCCAGGTCGCGGGGATCGCGGTGTCGGCGGGGCGCGTGCCCTACCCGTCGGCCACGCCGGGCCTGGTGTGGACGACCCGCGCCGACACCGCCCGCCTCCCCGGCGAACGCCGCCTGACCATGCCCCTCGCCCTCACCGACCCGGCGTCCGCGCCCGCCTTCGCCGCCGCGCGCAAGGGCGTCCGGCCCTGGCAGGACATGGGCGCCTACGCCACCAGCGACCTGCGGCTGGCCAACGGCGCCCTGCTCGGCGGCACCTGGGCGATGGCCGCGCTGGCGGGCCTGTGCGTGGCGCTGGCCGTCGGCGGCCGCCTCGCCGAGCAGGGCCGCCGGGTCGGCCTGCTCAAGGCCGCCGGGGCGACCCCCGCCATGGTCGCGGCCGTGCTGCTCGCCGAGCACCTGGCCCTGGCGCTGCTGGCCGGGACCGCCGGGCTGCTGGCGGGCTGGGCGGCGTCGCCCGCCCTGACCGAACCGGCCCCCGGCCTGCTGGCCTCCGGCACCGCCGTGCCGTCCCCGGGCGTCGTCGCGGCCGTGCTGCTCGCGGCGCTGGGCGTGACCGCCGCCGCGACCGCGTTCCCCGCCCTGCGCGGGGCCCGGACGCCCACCGCCCGAGCCCTCGGCGACCGGGTCCGCGCGCCCCGGCGCTCGTTCCTGGCCGCCTGGGCGATGAGGGCCTCGGCCCGCCTCCCCGTCCCGCTGCTGCTGGGCGTGCGCACCGCCGCCCGCCGCCCCCGCCGCACGGTCCTGGCCGCGGCGAGCACGGCGGTCACGGTCGCGATGGTCGTGGCGGCCCTGGCCCTCAACCGCGACGTGGCCCGCAAGGACGCCGGCGCGGTCGGCCCCGACTTCGTCCCCGGCGCGGGCAACCCCGTCACCGAACGCGTCAGCCAGGTCGTCCTCGCGCTGTGCGTGGCGCTCCTGCTCCTGGCGGCGGTGAACGCGATCCTCACCGCGTGGGCGACGGCCCTGGACTCGACCCGCACCGCCGCCCTCACCCGCGCCCTGGGCGCCACGCCCCGCCAGGTGACCTCGGGCCTGGCGGCGGCCCAGCTCCTCCCCGCCACCGCCGCGGCCCTCGCGGGCGTCCCCCTGGGCCTGCTGGTCCACACGGCGGCCCTGGCCCTGGGCGGCGACCGGGAGGGAGCGGGCGTCCCCGTCCCCTGGCTGCTGGCCGTGGTCCCCGCGACCCTCCTGGTGGTGGCGGCCCTGACCGCGACCCCCATCCGCCGAGGAGCCGACCGCCCGATCTCCGAAGTACTGGCCCACACCCCCTGAACGGCGGCCGTAACCAACCTCGGGAGGGGACATCGGCTGCGCGCCCCTCGCGCTCGGGTCGGCACGCCTCGTGGGCTTCGCCATCACGGCGGTCCGAGAGGACGAACGGGAAGCGCTGCTCCTGCTCGCCGGCGGCTCTCTGGCCTACCTGAGCAAAAGACTCGCCGACTGGTGACGACCACGCCGTGGGCGTTCTCCTGGCGGGATGCCCTCGGCCATGCGAGGAGCGCCGGCTGACGGTGGCCGTGTCGGGGTGGGTCTGTGGGCGTTCTCTTAACGGGCTGACCCCGACCGGGCACGCGAGAGGTGTCAACGACGGTGATCGCGCCGTGGCGAGGTTGGGCGGGTTCTCCTGGTGGGACGACCCCGGCCACGCACGCGAGCGCGTCCGGAGGCTGAGGCAGGGGGCGGAAGCCGAAGGCGAGGCCCCCTGCCGAAGATCGCGAAGCGATGCAGCGCTCGCCCGCGTAGCGGTCAGCCCCGGAGCGCTCCGCGCGGAGGGGCTGGGCCGTGAAGCAAATGAACACAGCGGTCGGTTCCCGAGCCCCCCGGGCGAGGGGTTCGGGCCGAAAGGCCGTTAAATACAGCCCACCGAGCGGCGGTGCGGTCCCGCTGCAGCGGTCAGGAAGTAGCGGGACCGCACCGCCGCCCGGCGGGGGTCAGGAGGGGCTGGCGGAGACGGCCTTGCGGTACATGCCGGTCACGTGCGCCTTGCCCTTCGGAGGGATCACGGCCAGGTACTGGATCAGGACGGTGGTGGTCATGCGGTTCTTCACGGATCTGGCCGGGATGAGACCGGTGAGGTCGCCCGACACCGTCAGTCTGCCCTTCTTCGCGCTGGAGTAGGCCTCGTTCTGACGGAGGGCGTACCAGACCACCGCGCCGCCGTCCCTGGTGCGCAGCGCGTGGACCGGGATGGCGGCGGGGGCGAACGTCGAGGTGAACGTGATGCCGCGCTTGCCGAGCGCGGCGACGCCCTGCCGGAGGGCGGTGTGGGCCTGGTCGGTCCGGGGGCCGGGGGCCAGCGCGGTGGCGCCGGGGGCCTGCGGGCCGCCGGTCAGCAGCGCGGCGTGCGCGGCGGCGATCCGGCCGGGGGCGACGGCGAGGCCGGGCGCGTCCGGCGGGACGGCCACGGCGTAGGCGTCGTCGTCGAGTTCGACGTTCCGCAGGACGGCGTCGCCGGGGTAGGGGTCGGCCGCCAGCAGCCAGGGGCCGCCCGCACTGGCCTGCGTGAACAGCAGCGCGTGCCGGAGCGCCTGCCGTCCCGAGCCCGTCACCGCGTCCACGGCGAACCAGCGCGGGTGGCCCGCGACCCGGGGGATGTAGAACGCCGTGGAGGTGAACTTCAGCGGGCCGGGCCGCTGCCCGACCGCGCGGCGCAGCCGCACCGCCGCGGTGTCCATGGTGAGCTGCGGGTCGGTCTCCACGGCGGACAGGGCGGTGGCGTCCAGCCGTTGCCCCGCCTGCCCGGCGGCGGCCTCGTAACGCGCAAGCACCGCGCGGGCCTCGTCCCGGGTCAGGGCGGGGGGCTCGGCGGATCCGGAGCCGCCGCAGGCCGCCGCCACCGCGACCAGGCCCACGGCCAGCCCCGCGGCGAGCGGCGCGCGGGTGGGGAGCGGCCGTCGCGCGGCCGGGACGGGACGTGCGGACATGTGAGCCCCCGGGTGGAGAGGCGGTACGGCGGTTTCCCCCTCATCATCGCAGGGTGACCGAATGGTCACCCTGCGAATCCGGAATGACCGCTATGCCCTCTCCGGGTGGGCTCAGGCGTCCTGGTGCTCCTGCTGCCGCATCCAGCGGATCTCGGCCTCGACGAACTCGTCGATGTCGCCGTCCAGCACCGCGCTGGGGTTGCCGACCTCGACGCCGGTCCGCTGGTCCTTGACCATCTGGTACGGCTGGAGGACGTAGTTGCGGATCTGGGTGCCCCAGCTGGTGGTGGACTCGCCGCGCAGCGAGGAGATCTTCTCGGCCTCCTCCTGCCGCTTGCGCTCCAGCAGCTTGGCCTGGAGCACGCCCATCGCGGTGGCCTTGTTCTGGAGCTGGCTGCGCTCGTTCTGGCAGGAGACCACGATGCCGGTCGGGATGTGGGTGATCCGCACCGCCGAGTCGGTGGTGTTGACGCCCTGGCCGCCCGGGCCGGACGACCGGTACACGTCGATGCGCAGCTCCGACTCGTCGATGTCGACGTGGTCGCTCTGCTCCACCACCGGCACCACGTCCACGCCCGCGAACGAGGTCTGCCGGCGGTTCTGGTTGTCGAACGGCGAGATGCGCACCAGCCGGTGCGTGCCGTGCTCGCCGCGCAGCGTGCCGTAGGCGTAGGGGGCCTTCACCGTGAAGGTGGTCGACTTGATCCCGGCCTCTTCGGCGTAGGAGGTCTCGTAGACCTCCGTCGGGTAACCGTGACGCTCGGCCCAGCGCAGGTACATCCGCTGGAGCTGCTGCGCCCAGTCGGCCGCGTCGATGCCGCCCGCCTGCGCGTTGATGGTGACCAGCGCCTCGCGCGAGTCGTACTCGCCCGACATCAGCGTGCGGACCTCGAGCTGCTGGACCGCCTTGCGCAGCGTCTCCAGCTCCTCGTCGGCCTCGGTGCGGGTCTCCTCGTCGTCCATCTCGGCGGCCATCTCGTACAGCGTGGACACGTCGTCCAGCTGCTTGCGCAGCCCCTCGACGCGACCCAGCTCGGCCTCCAGGTACGACAGGCGGCGCGTCACCTTCTGGGCGCGCTCCTGGTCGCTCCACAGATCCGGGTCGGCCGACTGCTCGCGAAGCTCGGCGATCTCGCTCCGCATCGCGTCCAGGTCCAGCACCTGCTCGATGCCGGACAGGGTCGAGCCGAGCTCCTTGAGCTGTTCTTCTGCCTCGATACCTGCCACGTATCAGAGCTTATCGCCGAAGGGGCAGTGCCCGAGCGACCGTCAATACCCTGGGGATGGCACAATCACGGGGCGACATGGCCGAACATCGAACGGCCGCGCATCGACGGGGCCGACATCGCCAGGGCCATGCCGGAGGGAACGGGACGGGGACGACGTGCACAGGAGAACGCTGGCGGCCGCCGTGCTGGTGGCGCTCGTCCCGCTGGGGACGGTCACGGCGGCGTGCGCCGACCGCAAGCCCGAGGCCAGGCCCTCCCCGCTGCCGACCTTCACACCCGCGCCCGAGCCGCTGACCCCGAAGGTCGCCGAGCGCGAGTTCCGCGCCCACGTCGCCAACGACGACGTCGCCCGCGCCGCCGGGGACGAGCGTCTCGCCCTGGCCTGGGCCACCGACGGGCAGGCGCAGCTGACGGCGGCCGAGTACCGCCGGGCGGCGTTCGACGGCGACCCCGTCAAGCGTTACGAGTACGACCGGCCGAAGCTGTACGTGCCGCGGATCGGCGTGGAGAAGTACCCGCAGTGGTTCGTGGCGGAGACCACCCGCAGGGAGCGCGGCAAGGACGGCGGCGGGACCGTCTACATGGCGTTCACCAAGCGTTCGGTGAGCGACCGGTGGAAGCTCAGCCTGGTCACCGAGCCGAAGCCCCGGACGAAGCTGCCCAAGGTGCCGGTGGACGCCGAGGGCTACGCCGCCGCGATGTTCACCACCGACACCTCGGTGCTGATCCGTCCCCGCGAGGTGCCCGGCATCCAGGCGACGCTGGCCACCGAGGGCCCCGGGAGCATCGCCGCCCTCGTGATGGAGACCGGCTGGTCGACCACCGAATACCACCAGCGGGCGCGGAAGGCCGAGCGGAAGGCCCGGTCGAAGGAGCTGAGGCTCCAGACGGTGATGGTGGCGACGCCGTTCCCGATCTTCTCGCTGCGGGCCGAGCACGGCGACTCCCTGGTGCTGTACTCCCTGTCCCGCAACAGCTCCTACACGGTCCGCAACCCCCGGGACCGGACGGCCAAGCCGCCCATCCCGTCCGAGGTGGAGCACCTGCTGGACGGCACGGTCAAGGGCAACGAGCTCCACACGTCCGAGACGTTGCAGTTCGCGGCCCTGGACCCGCTGAAGGTCAAGAAGGGCGAGGAGCAGCGCAAGGCCCGCGTCCTGGCCCGCTCCGGCACCTTCGCCCGCGCCACGACGCCGCCGCTCAAGAACTGAGCGGACGGCGGCCGGGGCGGCGGATCCGGTCTAGAGGGCGAGCTGGCGCAGCACCAGCAGCGTGAACAGCAGCGCGACCAGGCCCGCCAGCACCAGCGCGGGCGGGATCGAGCGGTGGCCGTGGAGTTCGGCGTGGGCGGCGCGGCAGGTGGGGCAGCGGCCCTCGGAGACCGGATGGGAGCACCGGGCGCAGATCAGGTGGTCGCAGCTCATTCCTCAGGTGCTCCGATCTCCGGTGACGGTGTGGACGGCCTGGGTGACGGTGTGCCTACCTATGGTGACGGGCGGCCTATTGGGCATCTTTCGCCATCATCCAGCGTAGCCGGACTGTATGGTCGTTCCCGCAAGGCCGGGCGCACGACGGTACGAACCGGCCGGACGCCGGGAGGCGGAGGATGGCAGGCGACAGCGTGGACGGATCCGGGCGAACGCGCCGCCGTCATGGGTGGTGCGCGGCCCCGGGCTCCGGTCACGCCTGGCCGAGGCATTCGACCACCCCCTCTATAGTGCTCCAAAGGCCTGTTGGTCCCAAGGGCCGAGGAGCCTCGGCGGCGGCTCGGGACCGCGGACCCGTCCGTGGACGCCCGCGACGTCGCGCCACGAAACCCCTAGACTGAACCGCCGTGATGCAGCCGTGATCCATTTCGACAACGTCACCAAGGTCTACAAGAACCAGAACCGTCCGGCCCTCCAGCACGTGAACGTCGCCATCGAGAAGGGCGAGTTCCTGTTCCTGGTGGGGCCCTCCGGGTCCGGTAAGTCGACCTTCCTGCGACTGATCCTCAAGGAGGAGCGTCCGAGCCAGGGTCACGTGCACGTGGCGGGCAAGGACCTCTCCCGGCTGAGCAACTGGAAGGTGCCGCACCTGCGCCGCCGCATCGGCTGCGTGTTCCAGGACTTCCGGCTGCTTCCCAACAAGAACGTCTTCGAGAACGTCGCCTTCGCCCTGGAGGTGATCGGCAAGCCCCGCCGGTTCATCCAGAAGGTGGTGCCCGAGGTCGTCGACCTGGTGGGCCTGGAGGGCAAGGCGCACCGGATGCCGCACGAGCTGTCCGGTGGCGAGCAGCAGCGCGTGGCGATCGCGCGCGCGTTCGTCAACCGTCCGATGATCCTGCTGGCCGACGAGCCCACCGGGAACATCGACCCGGCCACCTCGATCGGCATCATGAAGGTCCTGGACCGGATCAACCGGACCGGGACCACCGTCGTCATGGCCACGCACGACGCCGCGATCGTCGACGCGTTCCGCAAGCGCGTCGTCGAGCTGGAGGACGGGCGGGTCGTCCGCGACCAGTCCCGCGGCGTGTACGGCCAGGCGTACTAGACGCTCGCGTCCCGGCCGCCGCCGAACCATCGGCGCCGACCGGGACGTACGGCATATACCGTGTAATCCATTTGGATTCGGTACAGCGGTTGCGATCCGGACGGATGGCAGGACCTGCACCGGAACCGGCTCCCCGCGGGCACAGGCGATCAAGGACAGCGAGGCATGCGCGCACAGTTCGTACTCCAGGAGATCTGGATCGGTCTCCGCCGGAACCTCACGATGACGATCTCCCTCGTCATCACCGTCGCCATCGCCATGGCACTCTTCGGCACCGGTCTGCTGATCAAGGCGCAGGTCGACAAGTCGCAGAGCTACTGGAACGACCGCATCGAGGTCTCGATCTTCCTGTGCGCCAAGACCAGCTCCAACACGGCGTGCGGCAAGAGCGACGTCACCCAGCAGCAGCGCGACGAGCTGAAGGGCCAGCTGGAGAAGAACCCGCAGGTCGCCAAGGTCGAGTACGAGAACCGCGACGCGGCCTACAAGCGGTTCCAGCAGCGCTTCTCCAACAGCCCGAGCTTCGTCAACTCCACCAAGCCCGGTGACATCCCCGACTCGTTCCGGGTCCAGCTGAAGGACCCGCAGCGCTTCGAGGAGGTCGCCAAGAGCGTGCGCGGCCGGCCCGGTGTCGACCAGGTGATCAACGAGCAGGACATCCTGAAGAAGTTCTTCCGGATCCTGGACGGCCTGCAGTGGGCCGCGCTGGTGGTCGCCCTGATCCAGGTGGTCGCCGCGGTGCTGCTGGTCGGCAACACGGTGCGGCTGTCGGCGTTCAACCGCCGCCGGGAGACCGGCATCATGCGGCTGGTCGGCGCGTCCAACCTCTACATCCAGATGCCGTTCATCCTGGAGGGCGCGATCGCCGGCCTGATCGGCGGCGTGTTCGCGGCGTTCCTGCTGGTCGGCTCGAAGATCTTCCTGATCGACCGGCTCCAGGAGTCGCTGCAGTTCGCGCTGGAGCTGGGCTGGGGCTCGGTGATCGGGATCATCATCTTCTCGATGTGCGTCGGCGTGCTGCTGTGCGCCGGGGCCTCGTTCCTGACGCTGCGGCGGTACCTGAAGGTCTGACCGCGAACGTCTGGATCGCCGCGGTTCGGACGGACCGTCCTCGCGCTTCCCCGGCCGCCTCGCGCGCCGCGACCTAAACTGGCCCGTATGTTCCGGGCCACCGGTCGTGTGCTGCGCGGGGCGGCCGTCGCCGTCGTCGTGCTGCTCGCCTACGGCTACGGGATGCTCGGCGGGGGCCGCGGCGACCACGGCGGCGCCGTGCCCGGGGCCGTGGCCGCCGGGGACGCCCCCGAGGACCCCGCCCAACGGATCGCCGCCGCCGCGCGCGGCGGGATGGACCGCCGGGCCGTGGAGGCGATGCTGCGCCGGCTGGGCGACCGCTGGGCGCGCTACTACTCGGCCGAGGACTACGCCGACCACCAGCGGCGCCTGAACGGCCGTCACGGCGGCGTCGGCCTGTGGCTGGCCCCCGGCGGCCACGACGGGCGCGACGGCGGCGCACGGGTCCGGGTCGCCGGGGTGCGGCCGGGCTCGTCCGCCGCGCGGGCCGGGGTGCACGGCGGCGACGTGGTGCTGCGGGTGGACGGCGCGTCCGTGGCGGGCTGGGACGTGACGAGGGTCGCGCGGGCGCTGCGCGGCGCCCCCGGGACGCGCGTGGCGCTCACCGTGGGGCACCGGACCGGCGGGGAGCGCCGCGAACGCCGCCTCCTGCTGTACCGCGCCGAGATCGCCGACCCGGCCGTCACCGCCCGCGACCTGCCGGACCGCGTCCGCAGCATCCGTGTGACGGGTTTCACGCGCGGCGCCGGGCGGCTGGTGCGGCGGGAGGCGGCGCGGGACCCGCACCGCCGCGACGGCATCCTGCTCGACCTGCGCGGCAACCCCGGCGGGCTGCTGTCGGAGGCGGTGGAGACGTCCTCGGCGTTCCTGGCGGGCGGGCCCGTGGTGACCTACGAACGCACCGGGCGTCCCCCGCAGCGCCTCGACGTCACCGCGCCCGGCGACGCCGCGATCCCGCTGGTGGTGCTGGTGGACGAGGGCACGGCCAGCGCCGCCGAGGTGGTCGCCGCCGCCCTGCGGGACCGCGGGCGCGCGGTGATCGTAGGATCGCGTACCTATGGGAAGGCGACGGTGCAGGAACCCGTCCGGCTGCCGGACGGCGCGGCGGTCAGCGTGACCGCCGGTCGCTACCGCACCCCCGGCGGCCGTAACCTCGACGGGGTGGGGATCGCTCCCGACGTGGCGGTCTCCGCCGACCGACCGCCCGGCGCGGCAGAGCAGCGCGCCCGGGCGGTGCTGAGGGGCCTGCTCGCCACGCTGCCGGAGGCGCGCTCGGGCGGCGTAACAGAAAGAGACCGAGGCTGATTACGTGCCACGTGAGACAGGGCGCAAGCTCATCGCCCAGAACAAGCGTGCCCGCTACGACTACCACATCGACGACACGTGGGAGGCGGGCATGGTGCTGATGGGCACGGAGGTGAAGGCGCTGCGCGCCGGCCGTGCCTCGCTCGCCGACGGCTACGCCCACGTCATGGACGGCGAGGTGTGGCTGGAGCACGTGCACATCCCCGAGTACGTGCAGGGCACCTGGACCAACCACGCCCCCCGGCGGCGGCGCAAGCTGCTGCTGCACCGCCGCGAGATCCAGAAGATCATCGCGAAGACGTCGGAGCCGGGCTGGACCCTGGTGCCGCTGGCGCTGTACTTCAAGGACGGGAAGGCCAAAATCGAGATCGGCCTGGCCCGTGGTAAGAAGACCTACGACAAACGCCAGGCCATCGCCAAGCGCGAGGCCGACCGCGAGATGCGGAGGGCGGCCGCGGCCCGGTTCAGGAGACGGTGAAGGTGTCGATCAACAGTCGGGCCCGCAGGGCCATCGCGGCGGCGAGCGGAGCGGCGCTGGTCGCCTCGACGGCCAGCGCCTGTTTCGCCGAGCCGTCGGCGATGCCGACCGTGCGCGACTTCCTGATCGCCTGGCAGGTCGGCAACTACCGGGCGGCGGCCAACCTCACCACCGGCGCCGACCGGCGCCAGGTGGAACAGGCGCTCGGCCAGGTCCGCGCCCAGCTCGACGCGGCCTCGATGCGGCTGGAACTCGGCACCCCGGTGCGCTCCGGCGAGAAGACCACCAAGGCGATCACCAAGAAGGGCGACACCGCCGAGGCGAAGTTCTCGGTGAAGTTCGACCTCGGTGAGAACGGCCAGCCCTGGACCTACTCGAGCACGATGCCGCTCAAGCGCATCGGCGGCAGGTGGAAGGTCGTCTGGGACGCCTCGATCATCCACCGCCAGCTCAAGAAGGGGTACCGGCTGGCGGTGGTCAGCAAGGTCGAGCCGCGCGGGCAGGTCTACCACGCGGGCAACCAGTCGCTGCTGAGCCAGGTCCCGGCGGTCGTGGCGGGCGTCTACCCCGGGCAGCTCGCCGACCCCAAGAAGACCCTGGACCGGCTCGCCCGCGTGACCCGCCAGGACGGCGGGCAGCGGCTGGACGTGGAACGGCTGCTCGGCCGGGTCCGGTCCGCGCCGCCGGAGAAGTTCCTGTCGCTGCTGACGCTCCAGCAGCAGCAGAACCAGGCACTGATCCAGCGGCTGCGGAGCGACGTCCCCGGCCTGCAGGTCAGGGAGGCCAGGCTGCCGATCGGCTCGGTCGCGGCGCCCGAGGTGATCGGCACCCTCGGCCCGGCCACCGCCGACCGGCTCCAGCAGGTCGGCGCGCCCTACCAGCCGGGCGACACGATCGGCGTCAACGGCCTGCAACTGTCCCAGCAGCGGAGGCTGGCGGGCACCCCGACCGTCCAGGTGGTCGCGCAGGACCCGGCGGGCCGCGACGTCGTACCGCTGGCCTCCTGGCCGGGCGTGGAGCCACAGTCGATCCGCACCACCCTCAACACCAGGCTGCAGCGCAACGCCGACCAGACGCTGGCGAACCTGCGCTCCCCGGCGTCGCTGGTGGCGATCCAGACCAACACCGGCGCGGTGCTGGCGGTGTCCAGCCGCGGCACCGACGGCCGCAACGCCGCGTTCGAGGCGCAGTACCCGCCGGGGCTGGCGTTCGGGATCGTGTCGGCCGAGGCGCTGCTGCGCAACGGCATGACCGACACCGCGAAGACCGAGTGCCCGGCGACGGTGAACGTGGGCGGGCAGACGTTCCAGAACCCGGGCCCGCCGCGTAAGCCGCAGTCGTTCCAGCACAACTTCGCCAACTCGTGCGCGACGACCCTGGCGGGGCTGAGCACCCGTGTCAGCGCCGCCTCGCTGGCGCAGTCGGCCGAGCGGTTCGGGTTCGGCAAGGACTGGGGGCTGGGGCTGCCGGCGTTCACCGGATCGGTTCCGGCGCCCGCCAACGACGCTCAGAAGGCCGCCGTCATGACCGGCCAGGGCGGGGTGCGGATGAGCCCGCTGGCGATGGCGGCGGTGGCCGCGGCCGTGGACTCGGGCTTGTGGCGTCCGCCGTACCTGGTCGCCGACCCGCCCAACCGCGAGGTCCCGCAGTCGCAGGTGATCGACAGGGCGGTGGTGGACGGCCTGACGAAGCTGATGCGCCGTTCGGTGTTCAGCGGCACCGCCAAGAACGCGAGGGTGTCGACGAGCAGCGCCGTCTATGGCGTGGTCGCCACCGTGGACTACCAGGAGAAGGGTCAGAACAAGACCGTCTCGTGGTTCGTGGGGGCGCGCGACGGCACGGCGTTCGCGATCGCGATCGAGGGCAGGACGGACGCCGCCAAGGTGGCCGCCAACTTCCTGCGTGGCGGCACGCCCCCCCGGACGGCCACCACCCCGACCCCGGGCACCCAGCCCACCAACCCGGCCCGCCCCCCGAACGGCACCCCCACGGGCACCCCGACCGGGACGCCGTCCACGCAGCCCAGGTAGAAGCAGGGAACCCCGGCCGCCGCCGGGGTTTCCGGGGATCGTTGCCGCTTTGTTATCTCTTTGCCTGGGAGGCGCAACCCCGCCGGGCCCTCCCGGCGTCTTTACAGGTGACTGAGATGCCGCTTGGGGGGTTGCGGACTCAGTCGCCGTGATGAGACCAGAGCCTCGTCTCGGGGGAGGCTCTGCCGTCCGGACCGGCCCGACCCTGCCGGTCGGCCCCGGTGGGCGCGCCCTTTCGCCGCTCACCGGGGCTTCACTGCGTCCGGACCCCGACGGGAATCATCTTGGCGTCACCGGCGTTACCCTTGTAGTGTCTGCACGTGGACGTCCCTCGGGGCGTCCGCTTTGACAACTCAACATGGGGGTGACCGGTTTCGACTTCGGTAGGTCGAGCCAGGGGAAGCGGGTCGAGGGTTGCTGTCGTGACCTCGTAAATCCTGTGACAGCAAACCAATAACTGCCAACAAGAAGCAGTCCGAGTTCGCTCTCGCCGCCTGAGGCGAGTAGCGACTCTGCCGGCCCGGGAATGTCTCCGGCCCGGGATCCGGCATCATCAGGAGACTCCACCCACAAGCACGGCCGCGGTGTCTGTGGGAACACCAAACAGCGGATGAGCCCGTCGGCGACTTGCCTGCGTGAGCGCCGGGGCTGAGAAAACGCTGAGCAGGCTGCACCCGGAGAAGCCCTGACTCATCACCGAAGGACGCGGGTTCGATTCCCGCCACCTCCACCCCAACGGAAGGCCGCCGACCTGCACGGGTCGGCGGTCTTCTGCGTTCCGGGGGCGGGCTGCGCCCGGAGAAGCCCTCCGTGTCTGCCGCACCGAAGGACGCGGGTTCGATTCCCGCCACCTCCACCCCAACAGAAGGCCGCCGACCTGCACGGGTCGGCGGTCTTCTGCGTTCGGGTGATGGACGCGCGAGCGATGTCGTCGCGGACCTGCTTCGACGCCCGCTCTGCGGGCTTCTCCCGTGCCCGATTCCGGCGTTGCGGCTTAGTGCGCTGGTACTAGCGGTGGTCTCCTCAAGCAGTGCCAGGGCTTCTGCCCCAGTGGTCCGGTCGCGGGAGGACTCGGCTTCCAGCCCGAGTGGGCGACCTGCGTGACGGATCGGGGAAACCGCCACGCATCTTCGGAATTCCTCATGGAGAAGCCTTGCGTCGTACTCTGACGACTCTCTCGCTCGGCGCCGCTGCCGCCGCCTCGCTCGCCCTCGCCACGCCGGCCAACGCCGCCGCGCCGACGGCCCCGGCCGCCCCCACCGCGGACACCGCCCAGGCGGCCGCCAAGCCCGGCCCCTGGTCGAAGTGGAAGCACTGGTCGCTCCAGCCGGGTGTCGGCGGGGTCGAGGTCAAGGGCAAGAGCCGCTGGCGGAAGCAGAACGGCGCGAAGCAGGCCGAGATCCAGGTCAGCGTCCGCGACACCAACCTGAAGAACAGCAAGAACGCCTGCGCGAAGGGCATCAAGTACTACAAGCCCGTCGGCAACAGGTCCTTCTCGGCGTGCGGCGGCAAGAAGTGGAAGACCGTTACGATCCGCGAGTGGGGCCTGGACAAGGTCAACCTCTGGGAGTGCGTGGACAACGCCTGGTCGCGGGAGAAGTGCAGCAAGTCCAAGACCGTTTACGACGGCTGATCGTCGTAACCGGTCCGCAGGGACCGATGTGGTGCCATGAGGCGGCCCCGCCCTCCAGGTCGAGGGGGATGGGGCCGTTTCGCGTGGGCGCGGCGTCCGGCGGGCGCGAATCCCGGTTTCGGACAGGGAGGCGGGGTTACCATGAGCGCGCGGAAGCGGGCCGGTCACGGACCGGCGTGGACCGAACGACCGGAGCCGCCGTGTCTTCTCCCGGGGTGCGACAGCGTTCGGGGAACCTGCCCGCCGAGCTGACGACGTTCGTCGGGCGGGCGGACGAGCTGGCCGCGATCGGGGAGACGCTGGGACGGGCGCGGCTGGTGACGCTGGCCGGGACGGGCGGCGTCGGCAAGACGCGGCTGGCGCTGCGGGCCTGCTCGCCGAGGACTTTCCCGACGGGGCGCGGCTGGTGGAGCTGTCGTCGGTGACCGACCCGCCGCTGCTGCCCGACCGCCTGTGCCGGGCGTTGTCGGTGCAGAACCAGTCGGCGCGGCCCGACACCGACGTCCTGGAGCTGCTCACCCGGTCCCGCGCGACCAGCGACGCGCACGGCGAGGTGTGGGCGCGTTCCTACGGCGACTTCGTCCGGGGCATCACCGAGCTGGCGCGCGGCGACGCCGCCGCCTCGGTCGCCTACTCCCGGGCGGCGCTGGAGACCAAGCACCGGACCGGCGGCCAGGCCACCATGGCGCGATCATGGACGCGCTGGCGAACGCCGCCCTGGCGGCCGGGGACGGGGTCCGCGCGGCCCGGCTGCTCGGCGTGTCCCAGCGGCTGTGGAGCGCCGCCGGGACCCTCCGCGACCACGGCCCGGCCCTGCGCGCCGCCCGCACCGCCTGCGCGGACGGGGCCCGCGCGCTGGTCGGCGACGAGGGATACGAGTCGGCGTTCCGCCAGGGCGGCCGGGCCACGACCGACGAGGCCGTCGCCCACGCGCTGGGCGCGGACCGGCCGGCCGGGCGTGGCGCGGGCTCCCCGCTGACCCGCCGCGAGCAGCGGGTCGCCCGGCTCGTCGCCCGCGGCCTGACCAACCGGGAGATCGCCGAACGCCTCGTGATCTCCCGCCGCACCGCCGACTCCCACGTCGAGCACATCCTGGCGAAGCTGGGCTTCACCTCCCGCACCCAGATCGCCGTGTGGATCTCCGGTCGCCCTCAGGACCGCGCGTAGCGGGACGGCGTCGTGCCGACGGTGGCGGTGAAGTCGCGGATCAGGTGCGCCTGGTCGGCGTAGCCCAGATCGACGGCCAGGGCCGCCCAGTCCACGGGGGTGCCCGCGTCGGCGCGGGCGGCGGCCTCGTGCAGGCGGGCGCGGCGCAGCACCCACTTGGGGGAGGCCCCGACGTACTCGGCGAACACGCGTTGCAGCGTGCGCGTCGACAGCCCCGCCGACGCGGCGACCTGGTCGACGCGCAGCAGCGACGGCGAGGCCATGATCCGTTCGACGATCGCGGCGGCCTGGCCGGCCTGCGGGTCGGCCGTCGCGGGCAGCCGGGGCAGCAGGAACGCCTCGGCGAGCGCGGCCATCGCGGCGGAGTCCGGGGCGGCGAGGATCCGGTCGCCGGCCTCCTCGATCTCCGGGCCGAAGATCTCGGCGGCGGGGACGCGGCGGTCGGCCAGCTCCGCGACGGGCCCGGAGACGAACGGCCGGAAGCCGCCCGGCCGGAACCGCACGCCGAGCACCTGCCCCCGGCCTTCGAGTCGGCGGGCGAACAGGTTCCGGTCGACGCCGTAGACGAGCGGGGCGGGGCGTTCGAAGACCAGGTGGACGTTCGGGTGCGCCAGGACCCTGGTCTCGTACGGCTCGGCGACCCGCCAGCGGACATGCCAGTAGTACTCGACGAACGGCGCGGCGCGCGGGCCCGGCGGGTGCGTCCGGGTGTCAACGATGGGGGCGTGCTGCCTGGGGTACAGCACGCCGCGCGGCATGTCGGCCATGGGGCCAGGTTAGTGGCGCGTTTCTTCAAGAACGCGGGGACGGTTCGCTCATAGGTTCGAGGCATGAACGGGAACCTGCACGCACACCTGACCGAAGCCGCCGCCGAAGCCGCCCGCGTCGCCCGCGGGGTGCGGGCCGGGCGACTGGACGGGCCGACGCCCTGCGCGGAGTTCGACGTGCGGGCGCTCGTCAACCACTGGGTCCTCTACACCTCCCACGGGCTGGAGCACCGGGCCCGCCGCGAGCCCATCCCCGAGGAGCTCCTCGAACGGGACTTCACCGCCGAGCCCGGCTGGGCCGACGCCTACGCCGCCCGGCTCGACCGGGCCCTGGCCGCCTGGTCGGACCCGGCCGCCTGGGAGGGCGAGATCGAACTCGGCGGCATGGCCGTGCCCGCCGCGGAGGTCGCCGCGCTGATCCTCAAGGAGATGGCCGTGCACGGGTGGGACGTCGCCCGCGCCACCGGCCAGGAGTTCCGGCTGTCGGACGGGGCCGCCGGGCAGGTCCTCAGGACGGTGACGGAGAACGCCGAGCTGTACCGGCGGTACGACGGGTTCGCCGAGCCGAAGGAGGCGCCGGAGGGGAGCGGCCCGTTCGCACGGGCCCTCGCCGAGTCCGGCCGGGACCCCGACTGGAAGTCATGATCACAAAGTTGGGCGTTGGGTCTTCCGATGTGACGCAGCTCTCCGCTTGGCTGTGGCCATGCATGAACGGATCGCGGTCGTCACCGGAGCGACATCGGGGATAGGGAAGGAGATCGCGCGGGCGCTCGCCCGGAGCGGCCACCGGGTCGGCATCGTGGCCCGGCATCCGGTGCGCTGCGGAACGGCGGTGGAGGAGCTGCGGGCCGACGTCCCGGACGCGATGATCGACACGTTCCTGGCCGACCTGTCGACGCTGGCCGACGTGCGCCGCGCCGCCGGGGAGATCCGGGCCCGCTACCCCCGGCTCGACGTGCTGGTCAACAACGCCGGGGTCCATCTGCTGCGCCCCAAGGTCAGCCCCGACGGCTTCGACCGGATGGTCGCCACCAACCACCTCGGGCCGTTCCTGCTCACCAACCTGCTGCGCGAGCTGCTGGAGAAGTCCGCGCCGTCGCGCGTGGTCAACGTCGCCTCCGAGGCCCACCGCCACGCCGACCGCGTCGACGTGGAGCGGTTCGCCGAGCCCGGCCACTACGGCCGGGGCGGGTCGCTGCGCGTCTACGGCCGGTCCAAGCTGCTGAACATCCTGTTCACCCAGGAACTCGCCGAGCGCCTGGCGGGCACCGGCGTCACCGTCAACGCCGTGTGCCCGGGGTTCGTCGCGACCGGGCTGGCCGACGAGGTCCCCGGCGCGCGGCGGATGGGCGCGCTGCTGTCGCGGACGCCGCTGGTGCGCACCCCCGAGCAGGGCGCGCGGATGGCGGTGCGGCTGGCCACCGACCCGGAGTTCGAGGGCCGCACCGGTGGCTTCTACTCCTCCACGCCCGGCGCGGGCCTGCTGCCGACCACCCCCGAGCTGAAGGATCCCGAGCTGCGGCGCGCGGTGTGGGAACGCTCGGTCAGGCTTGTCGGACTGCCGGTGAGGTGATCCGGCCCGGTCATGCCGCTAGCTTTAGGTACGTGAGCCATCCGCATGACCCGTACCCGCCGCACCAGGGACCCGGACACGGCCGGGTCCCGCCGCCCGCCCCCGGCCCGCAGCACCCGGGCCCGCCGCCGGGCCCTCCGCCCGGCCCGCGGCCGGGACCGGGACACCCGGGCTCGCCCCCCGCCCCGCAGGCGGGACCGCAGCATCCCGGCCCGCACCCTGGCTCGCAGCCCAACCCGCACCCGGGGGCGCGAGCCGGCTCGCGGGCGGAGGCCTCGCGGCCGCGTTACGCGCCGCCCAAGGGGCGGCTGACGGACGTGTTCACCGGGGCGAAGTACCTGCTGCGCGGGCTCGGCTGGGTGGCGCGGCACCCCCGGCAGTGGCTGTTCGGGCTGATCCCCGCCGTGATCGTGCTGGCCGTGTACGCGGTCGTGCTGGGGCTGCTGGCGTTCAACCTCGACACCGTCGCCGCGTGGGTGACGCCGTTCGCCGACGGCTGGTCGGAGGGGCTGCGCACCGCCACCCGGGTGGTCGCCGGGCTCGCGGTGTTCGGGGCGTCGGCGTTCGTGGCGGTGCTGACGTTCACGGCGCTGACGCTGCTGGTCGGCGACCCGTTCTACGAGAGCATCGCGGTGCGGGTCGAGGACTCGCAGGGGGGCGCGCCGCCGGAGCCGGACGAGCCGCTGCTGACCCAGATCGCCCGCGCGGTCAAGGACGCGGCGCTGCTGGGCGTGATCGCGGTCGCGTTCGCGCTGGTGTTCTTCGTGTGCGGGTTCATCCCGGTGATCGGGCAGACCGTGGTGCCGGTGCTCGCGGCGTGCGTGTCGGGCTACTTCCTGGCGGGCGAACTCGCCTCGGTGGCCCTGGAAAGGCGCGGTGTCCACCGCCGGGAGCGTCTCGGGCTGATGAAGCGGCAGCGACCGTTGGTGGTGGGTTTCGGGGTGGCCACATTTGTGGTCTTCCTCATTCCCCTGGGAGCGGTTCTGGCCATGCCGGGCGCTGTGGCGGGCGCCACTCTGCTGGCCAGGGAGCGGCTGGCGATCAATCCGCTGCTCACCGAGGGTGGTCGCGACGCTCCCGAATATCGCTAAGGCGATAGGAAGCTGTGTCCTGAGTGTAATTACCGGCCCGAACCTAAATACCGATCTTCGCGTAACGTGTGCCGCATGTCCGATCAGGGGGAGCGCGGTGTGCGCTGGACCGAGATGAGCGAGAACGACGCCTTCGACCGGGAACGGGCCGACGCGCCGGGCGCGGTCCGGGGGGACGCGGGGAACGGCGGGGAGCCCGTTCCGCACGACGTGTGGGGCAAGGTCGAGCGGCCCGACGCGCGACGCCCCGCGCCCGCCCCGGCGGACGAGCCCGAGCCGGCGAACGGCACCCGGCGGGAGGCCCCGGCCGAGGAACCCTCCGCAGAGCCCGCCCCCGCCGACCCCACCCTCACCCAGCCCGTCACCACCGAGCCTGTCACCACTGAGCCCGCCCCCACCGGGCCTGTCACCGCCGAGCCCGCCCTCACCGAGCCGTTCACCGCCGAGCCCGTCGCCACCGGGCCCGCCCCGGCTGAGGCGCCGTACGCGGAGACGGGCCCGCAGCCGGCCGTTCCCGAGGAGCCGTACGCGGCGACCGCGGAGGAGCCGTACGCCGGGGCGGACGCCGGGACCGGCCCGCAGGCCGCCGTTCCGACCGTTCCGGCCGAGGCCGTGGAGCCCTACGTCCGGATCGAGGCGCCCGCGGACGCGGTCCGCGAGGACACCGGGCCGCGGCGGGGCGTCTCCTGGGAGGACGAGGAGCGGCCCGCGCCGCGTCCGGTCGCGCCGAGCGCCCCGCAGGCCGTGGCCGACGCCGGCCCGCAGCCCGTGGTCGGCGACGAGCCCGCCCCGGCCCTCGCCCCCGACGACATCAAGGTCGCGCCCGTTCCCCCCGGGCCGCGCGGGGAGGAGCGGGCCCCGGCCGAGCCGAAGCCGGAGCAGGGGCCGGGCTGGGAGGGCTCGCTGTTCGACGGCGACGGTGAGGGCGACCCGCGGTACGCGGCGGTCACCCCGACCGGCGCGGGCGTCCCGGCCAAGCCGGGCAAGCCCAGCAGCGGCAACTGGCAGATGCCCGACTGGATGGCCGACGAGACGGCGGCCGACGCCAAGCTCGGCGGCGCGAGCGGCCTGCCCGGCGAGGACGGTCGCGGCCGGTCGCGGCTGGTGCTGTTCGGCGGCGTGGGGCTGCTGGTGGTGGCCCTCGCGGTGGCGGGCGGCGTCTACTACATGAAGAACAGCGGCGGCGGCGAGCCCGCTCCCCGGGTCGAGGACAAGGGACGCCCGGCGGCGAACGCGGCCCGCAAGCCGCAGCTGCCCGCGCCGCAGCTCCCGCCGGACCGGCCGCTGCGCAAGTTCCCCGGCAAGGCCGGCAAGGTGACCGGACGCGTCGTCGACAGCCGTTCGGGCCTGGTGTACCCGCTGCTCGGCAAGCCGTGGCAGGTGCCCACCAAGAAGAACAAGCTGGGCGTGGCCGGCTGGTCCGGGCAGCAGATCCTGGTGACCGAACGCCGGGGCGGCCGGCTCTGGTACGGCCAGCTGCTCACCGGCCAGTTGCCGCCGACGCTCCAGCCCGCGTGGAAGGGGCCGGAGAGCCTCAAGGCCGTCACCGCGCTCACCGCCCAGAGCCTGGAGACCAACTACTACGCCTTCCCGCACCGGACGCAGCCGCTCGCCTCGCAGGCGCTCACCGTCGGCGGCCGCAAGGGCTGGCTGATCGCGTCCCGGCTCGCCTACCAGCGGGCGGGGGTGCGCGCGACCGGCGAGGTCGTCCTGACGGCGGTGATCGACACCGGTCGGCCGGCACCCGCCGTGGTGTTCGCCTCGCTGCCGAACACGCATGCGAGGATGCTGCCGGACCTCACGCAGTTCGTCACCCGGCTCAAGCCCGCCTCCTGAGGCCCCCGTCCGGGAGGTTCGACCGGAAACGCGGGCCGGGGCGGTGCGTGCGCGTTAAGTGACGTTTCGCCTACGCTGCCCGGCGTGGGGCACAACGACGATCACGCCGACGACGCGCCGACCGGCCCGCTGCCGATCATCCGTCCCGACGGCCCGGACTTCCCGCCGGAGGGGAGGGGCGCGTCGCGGGCGGAGGAGGGCCCGCAGCCGGGGATGATGCCGCCGCCCCCGCCCGGCCCCGTGCCGAGCGTCGCGCGGCAGCGCCTCCCGCCGCCCGCCGACGCGGAGCGTTCCGAGCCCGCGCCGCCGGTCGTGGAGGTCACCGAGGAGGCGCTGCGGCGGCAGGACGTGATGGCCGCCGCCGTGCTCGGGGCGTTCGCGGTGCTGCTGCTGGGCGCGCTGGTGGCGTTCCTGTGGCGGTGACCGGCTCCGGGGCCTCCCGTTACCGAATCTCGTTCTAATAGGGTGGGGGCACCCCCGAGCGAGAGGCGCGGTCATGGCGATCGGACTGACCGAGGAACACGAGGCGCTGGCGGCGTCGGTACGCGGGTTCGCCGAACGGCGCATCACCCCGGAGGTGGTGCGGGCGGCGCTGGGATCCGGGGAGCGGACCCCGGGGTTCTGGGACGCGCTGGCCGGGCAGGGACTGCCGGGCCTGCACCTGCCCGAGAGGCACGGCGGCCAGGGGTACGGCCTGCTGGAGCAGGCCGTTGCGCTGGAGGAGCTGGGACGCGCGCTCGCGCCCGGCCCCTACCTGCCGACCGTGCTGGCCTCGGCGTTCCTCGCCGGCGCGGGCGAACCGCCGGCCGGCCTCGCCGACGGTTCCCGCACCGCCGCCATGGCGACCGGCGGCCCGGCGCTCGCGCTGGCGGACGGGCGGCTGTCCGGCACCGTCCGGCCGGTGCTGGGCGCGCAGCTCGCCGACGTGCTGGTCCTGCCGGTCGAGGACGGGAGCTGGGTCGCCCTCGACGCCGCCGACGTCACCGTCGAGCCCCTGGAATCGCTCGACCTGACCCGTCCCGTCGGCGCGGTGACGGTGGACGGCGTCCCCGCGCCGGGGACGTTCCGCGGGCGGGCGGACGCGCCGGCGACGATCCTGCTCGGCGCGGAGGCGTGCGGCGTCGCGGGCCGGGCGCTGGCGGACGCCGTCGCGTACGCGAAGCTGCGCGAGCAGTTCGGGCGGCCGATCGGGCAGTTCCAGGGCGTCAAGCACCGGTGCGCGCGGATGCTGATCGCCGTCGAGCGCGCCCGCGCCGCCGTCTGGGACGCCGCCCGCGCGTTCGCCGAGGACCCGGACGGCGAGCAGTGCGCCTACGCCGTCGGCGTCGCCAACGCGCTGGCCGGGGACGCCGCCGTGTTCTGCGCCGAGGGCAACATCCAGGTCCACGGCGGCATCGGCTACACCTACGAGCACGACGCCCACCTGGTCTACCGGCGCGCCCTCACGCTGCGCGCGCTGCTCGGCCGCGCCGCCTCCGCCCGGCGGAGGGTGGCCGAGCTGGCGTTCGGCGGCGTCCGCCGCCCGATGTCGGTCGAGCTGCCCGCCGACGCCGGGCCGCTGCGGGAGCGCATCCGCGCGGAGATCGCCGCGATGGCGGCCATGGACCCTGCCGCGCAGCGCGCCGCGATGGCCGCGGGCGGCTGGGTCACCCCGCACCTGCCGCGGCCGTGGGGCCGGGACGCCGGGCCGCTGGAGCAGGTCGTCATCCAGCAGGAGCTGAAAGCGGCCGACGTCCGGCCGGTGCCGCTGATGATCGCCGCCTGGGTCGTCCCGTCGCTGGTCCAGTACGGCACGCCCGAGCAGCGGGAACGCTTCCTGCCGCCGACGCTGCGCGGTGAGATCGTCTGGTGCCAGCTGTTCTCCGAGCCGGGCGCGGGCTCGGACCTGGCCGGGCTGACCACCCGCGCCGACCGCGTCGAGGGCGGCTGGAAGATCACCGGGCAGAAGATCTGGACGTCCCTGGCCCGCGAGGCGCGGTGGGGCATCTGCATCGCCCGCACCGACCCCGGCCGGCCCAAGCACGACGGCATCACCTACTTCCTCGTCGACATGACGGCGCCGGGCATCGAGATCCGGCCGCTGCGGGAGGCGACCGGCGACGCGGTCTTCAACGAGGTGTTCCTCGACGGCGTGTTCGTCCCCGACGACCGGGTGGTCGGCCCGGTGAACGAGGGCTGGCGCGTCGCCCGCAACACCCTCGCCAACGAGCGCGTCGGGCTGACCAGCGCGTTCCAGCTCGGCGGGGACCTGCCCAAGCTCGTGCGGCTGGCGACCGGGCTGGGCTTGGCCGACGACCCGGTGGTCCGCGACGAGATCGGGCGGCTGGCCTGCGACGAGCACGCGTTCCACCTGCTCGGCCTGCGCGCCACGCTCAAGCAGCTGTCGGGGACCGATCCGGGCGCCACCGCCAACGTCCGCAAGCTCGTCGCGATGGAGCACGGCCAGCGGGTCACCGAGTACGGCTTCACGCTGCTGGGAGCCGAGGGCGCGCTGACCGGCGGCTGGAAGTCCGAGCCGCGCCGCCGGTGGACCCGGTACCTGCTCGCCTCGCGCGCGATGACGATCGGCGGCGGCACCACCGAGGTCAACCTCAACGTGATCGGGGAGCGGATTCTCGGTCTGCCGCGCGATCCCGTAACATGAGAATCCTTCACATCTACGGCGGGGAGCGGGCATGGATCTGCGGGGCGCGGTCGTCCTGATCACCGGGGCGTCCTCGGGCATCGGCGCGGCCTCGGCGCGCGCGTTCGCCCGCGCCGGGGCGACCGTCGCGCTGGTGGCGCGCGACGCGGGCCGCCTGCGCGCCCTGGCCGGCGAACTCGGCCGCTCGGGCGGCGCGGCGCACGCCTTCCCCGCCGACCTGTCCGCGCCGGAGGCCGTCGAGGCGATGGCCGCCGAGGTCAGGGACTCCCTCGGCGTCCCCGACGTGATCGTCAACAACGCGGGCGCGGGCCGCTGGCTGTTCGTCGACGAGACCACGCCCCGCGACTTCCACGCGATGACGGCCGTTCCCTACCTGGCCGCCGGGTACGTCACCACGGCGTTCGCCGCCGACATGGTGGAGCGCGGCAGCGGCCGGATCGTCGTCGTGAACTCGCCGGTCTCGCGCGCGGTGTGGCCGGGCGCGTTCGGCTACGCCGCCGCCCGCTGGGGCCTGCGCGGTCTGGTCGCGGCGCTGCGCCTGGACCTGCGCGGCACCGGCGTCGGCGTCACCGAGGTCGTCCCCGGCAAGGTCTCCAGCGAGTACTTCGCCAACAACCCCGGCTCGGAGGAGCGCGTCCCCGGCATCTCGGCGGTCGTCCCCACCGTCACGCCCGACCGGGTCGCCCGCGCCCTGGTCGCCGGGGTCGCCCGCGACCGCCGCCGCGTGATGCTCCCGCCGACCCTGCGCGCCGTCGCCGCCCAGGCGTGGCTGGCCCCGCGCGCGACCGACCTGCTGATGTCCCTCACGGGCGCCAGGCGCCCCTGACGACCGGGCGGCCGCGGGCCAGGGGGCGCCCGCGGCCGCCCTCCCCGACCACCCCGAACGCGCGGATCCGGTAGCGTCCAGGCGCGATGGAGGGGCGCAGGCGGCACGCGGTGGCCGCACTCACCGGCCTGGTGCTGGGGCTGCTGGCGATCGGGCCGGGGCTCGGGCCGGGCTTCGTGCTGTCGTTCGACATGGTGTTCGTGCCGGACCCGGCGTTCACCCGGATGACGTTCGGGCTGACCGGGACGGTGCCCCGGCACGTGCCGAGCGACGCGCTGGTCGCGGCGCTGGGTGCGGTGCTGCCCGGCGCGGCGGCCCAGAAGCTGCTGCTGCTCTCGATCTTCGTGATGGCGTGCGTCTCTGCGGCGTCCCTGGTGCCGTCGCGGCGGACGCTCCCGCGACTGGCGGCGGGGGTCTGCTACGCCTGGAACCCGTTCGTCGCCGAACGCCTCCTCCTCGGCCACTGGGCCTTCCTCCTCGGCTACGCCGCGCTGCCGTGGGCGGTCGGCGCGGCGGCCCGGCTCAACGAGGGCGGCGGCGGCCGGCGCCTGGCGCGGGCCCTGCTCCCCGCGGCCGCCGGAGGCTTCGCGGCGATGGCCGTCTCCGGCCTGGCGGCGCTGCCGATCGCGGCGTTCACCGCCGCGCGCCGGGCCCGCGCGCTGGCGGCGGCGGTCGGCGTGCTCGCCCTGCTGAGCCTGCCGTGGCTGGTCACGGGGTGGCTGCGCCCGTCGGGGATGCCGGGCGACACCGGCGCGGTGGAGGCGTTCGCGGCGCGGGCGGACACGCCGTTCGGCGCCCTGGGCAGCCTGCTGCTCCTGGGCGGGGCCTGGAACCGCGAGACCGTGCCCCCCGCCTACGGGACGCCGCCCCTCGCACTGGCGTGGGCGCTGGTCGTGGTCGTGGCGGTCCTCGCGTTCGCCCGCTGGTGCCGGGCCCCGTGGGCGAGGGGCCTGGCCGTGGCGTCGGCCGTCGGCTACGCGCTGGCCGCGTGGGGCGCGGTCGCCCCGGCCTCACTGCGCGCCGCCATCGACCTGTGGCCCGGCTTCGCCGTCTTCCGCGACGGCCAACAGTACGTCGCACCGCTGGCGGTACTGGTGGCCGTCGGCTTCGGCACCCTGATCGACCGAGCCACCCGAACGACCAGCCACGCCGCACGCACGAAGAAGGCAGGCACCAACGCCCCAAAACCCAGTCCCGGCAACCACGCCACAGCCGGGAACGCCGCCGACGCGGAGAGCGGGCGCTTCGGTGGTGTGGAGGGTGGGGATTCGGCGGGGGTCGTGCTTGGGGTTTTCGCGGTTGTCGCGCCTGTGGTGTTGTTGCCGGGGCTGGCCTGGGGGGCCGTGGGGCGGCTTGACGCCGTGGAGTACCCGGACGACTGGGCCGCCGCGCGGCGGATCGTTCAGGCCGATCCCGTGGACGGGGACGTGCTCGTGCTGCCCTGGGCCACCTACCGCTCCTATCCCTGGAACGGCGGGCGCACCAGCCTCGACGCGCTGCCCCGCTACCTGACGCGGCGGGTCGTCGTCAGCGACTCGGTGGTCATCGGGGACGTCACCGTCCCGGCCGAGGATCCGCGCGCCCGGGAGCTGGACCGGATCGTGCGGGGGAGCGGGCCGGTAGTGGACGGGCTGCGGGCCGCCGGGGTCCGGTACGTCGCGCTGGACGCCGAGACCGGCGGCCCGGCCCGGCGGCGTCTCGCCGGGGCCGAGGCCGTCGTGGACGGCGCCGACCTGGTGCTGTTCCGGATCGACCGGCCCGCGCGCGGCCACCGCGACGGCGGGGCGCCGACCGGGATCGCCGTCGCGGCCTGGGCCTTCTTCCTGACCGGGATCATCTGGTCATTCAGTACCTCACCCATTACTCTGATCCCTCACACTCCCCGCATCCCCCGACGAACAAGGACCCCCTGATGCGTGTTGCGATCGCGGCGGTGACCGGTGTCCTGCTGGCAGCGCTGACCTCGGTCGGTGTGGTGCAGCTGGCGAACGCCGACCAGAAGGACCCCGTCATCAAGCCGCTCTACAACTACGGCTCCCGGTAGGCCCCGGCCGCTCCGCGCGATGGACGCCAACGGCGCGGCCCCGGTCCTGGAGATCGTGGTCCCGGCCTACAACGAGGCCGTGCGGCTGCCGCGCGGCCTGGCCGAGCTCGGCGCCAAGCTGGCCGGGCTGCCGTTCCCGGC
Organism: Actinomadura kijaniata; assembly: GCF_014138665.1. Classification (NCBI taxonomy): domain Bacteria; kingdom Bacillati; phylum Actinomycetota; class Actinomycetes; order Streptosporangiales; family Thermomonosporaceae; genus Actinomadura; species Actinomadura kijaniata. Next base: position 729,717 of record NZ_JACJIA010000003.1, on the reverse strand, counting down.
CGCGGTGGTCGTCGTGGACAACGGCAGCACCGACGCCACCGCCCGGATCGCCGAACGGTGGTCGGGACCGGTCCCGGTCCGGCTGGTGCGCTGCCCGACGCGGGGCAAGGGCGCGGCCGTGCGCGCCGGGCTGCTGGCCACCCGCGCGCCCCGGGTGGGGTTCTGCGACGCCGACATGGCGACCGGCCTGGACGCGCTGGACGGCGTCCTGGGGCTGCTGCGCGCCGGGCATCCCGTCGTGGTCGGGTCCCGGCGGCACCCCGCCTCGCGGGTGGAGGACTACAGCCACCCGCTGCGCCGGGTCGGCGCGATCGTGTTCAACCTGCTGATCCGCGACCTGGTGGGCGGGGTCACCGACACCCAGTGCGGGTTCAAGTTCTTCGACGGGGAGCTGGCGCGGGCCGCCGCCGCCGAGCTGCGGACCGACGGGTTCGCGTTCGACGTGGAGCTGCTGGCGGCGTGCGTGCGGCGCGGCGCGGCCGTCACGACCGTCCCGGTGGAGTGGCGGGACGTGCCCGGCTCGACGTTCTCGGTGGGGCGCCACTCGGTGACGTGCCTGCGCGACCTGACGGCGATCCGGCTGCGCGCCGGACGCGCCGCCGCGCGCGCCCCCGCCCCCCGGCCGATCACCGAGCCCACCGGGGCCGGATCCGGATGACCGGCCAGCTCAACGGCCTGCGGGTGGCCGTCGTCAACTGGCGCGACCCCTGGCACCCGGCGGCGGGCGGGGCCGAACGCTACGCCTGGGAGATCGCCCGCCGGTTCGCCGCGCGCGGCGCCCGCGTCACCTACCTCACCTGCCGCGCCCCCGGCCAGCGCCGCCGCGACCGCGTCGAGGGCGTGGAGTTCGTGCGGCTCGGCGGCCGGTTCACCGTGTACCCGCTGGTCCTGGCGTGGCTGCTGGCGCGCCGCGGCCGCTTCGACGCGGTCGTCGACTGCCAGAACGGCATCCCGTTCTTCACCCCCTGGGCGCTGCCGCGCCGCGTCCCCGTCTTCCAGGCGATCTTCCATGTGCACGACGCGCAGTTCGGCCTGTACTTCCCGGCGTGGCTGGCCTGGGTCGGGCGGACGCTGGAGGGCCCCGTCGCCCGCTGGACCTACCGCCGCCACGCCTGCACGGCGATCTCGCTGACGACGCTCACCGCGCTGCGCGAGCGCCTCGGCTGGACCGGCCCCGTCTACCTGGTCCCGGTCGGCGTCACGATCCCCGCGGACGACCCCGCCCCCCGCGAGCCGGAGGGCGACCCCGAGCTGGTCTGCGTGACCCGCCTCGTCCCGCACAAACGCGTCGACCACCTCCTCGACCTCGCCGAACGCCTCCGCCCCCACCGGCCCGGCCTGCGGATCAACGTCATCGGCCGCGGCCCCGAGCACGACCGCCTCGCCGCCGCGATCGCCGACCGCGGCCTGACCGGCGTGGTCACGCTGCGCGGCTTCGTCTCCGAGGAGGACAAGGCCGCCCTGGTCGCCCGCGCCGACCTGCACCTCAGCGCCTCCCAGGGCGAGGGCTGGGGCCTGTGCGTCGCCGAGGCCGCCGCGCTGGGCGTGCCGACCGTCGCCTACGACGTGGACGGGCTGCGCGACGCCGTCCGCGACGGCGTGACCGGCTGGCTCGTCCCCGGCGGCGAGGACCTGGCCGCCACCGTCGAGCGCGCCCTGAAGGAGCTGGACGACCCCGTCCGCCGCGCCGAGGTCACCGCGGCGTGCCGGGCCTGGGCCGCCGAGTTCGACTGGGAGCGCACCGCCGACCGCATGGGCGACCTGCTGGCCGCCGCCGTCCGCGCGGGCGGCAGCTCCACCGCCGATGCCGGGGCGCACGTGGTCCACCGGTACGGTGACGACCACCCCCGGGTCGTGGAGGGGCCGCTCCGCGACGAGATGCTCCGCGCGCCCGAGGGCGTGCGCGCGGTGCGGACCGCCACCCCGCTGGAGCGGCTGCTCGGCCGCGCGGACGGCTGAGCGGCGCGGTCCGGCAGGGGTTCCGGCGGGGTTTCGGGAGAGGGGACACGAACGGCATGGCGATCGGGGCATGGGCCGACCGGCTGGCCCGCCGCGTGTCCGCCGCCGACCGCGCGCCCGCCGCGTCCCGCGACGCCGCCCCCGATCCCGAGGGGGCCGATCCGGTCTGGCGGGACCGCCTGCGCGTCCTGGTCTGCTGCCTGGCGCTGACCGTGCTGGCCGTCACGACCCGGCCGGGACGCGTCCTGGCCGACACCAAGATCGACATGGCGGTGTCCCCGGCGGCGTTCCTGGGCCGCGCCCTGCACCTGTGGGACACCGCGCAGTTCGGGCAGCTCCAGAACCAGGCCGCCGGGTACTTCTTCCCCTGGGGCCCGTTCCACCTGCTGGGCGACCTGGCCGGGCTGCCCGCGTGGATCACGCAGCGGATGTGGATGGCGCTGCTGATGTGCGCGGCGTTCCTGGGCGCGCGCAGGCTCGCCGACCGCCTCGGCCTCGGCGGCCCGGTGAGCCGCCTGTTCGGCGGCATGGCGTACGCGCTCGGCCCGCACGGCCTGTCGGCGCTCGGCCAGAACTCCTGGGAGTACCTGCCGCTGGCGCTGCTGCCCTGGACCGTGATCCCGCTGGTCACGGCCGTGCGCAACGACGGCGGACGGGCGCGGGCGGCGGCCCGCTCCGGGGTCGCGATCGCGCTGTGCGGCGGCATCAACGGCACCGCGACCGTCGCGGTCCTCGCCGTCCCCGCCCTGTACCTGGTGACCCGGCGCCGCCCCCGGCTGCTGGCCTGGTGGCTCCCCGCGGTGCTCTGCGCCGTCGCGTGGTGGCTGGTGCCGCTGGTGCTGACCGGGAGGTACGCGTTCTCCTGGCTCGGCTACACCGAGAAGGCCGACACCACCACCGCCTCCACCGGCCTGCTCGACGTGCTGCGCGGCGCCGAGCGCTGGATCAACTACCTCGGCGGCGAGTCCCTGCCGGTCGGCCATCTGCTGGCGAGCCGCCCCGCGCTGATCGTCGCGACCGTGCTGCTGGCGGCGCTCGGCCTGGTCGGGCTGGCCCGCCGCGACCTGCCCGAACGCACGTTCCTGCTGCTCACCCTGCTGGCCGGGCTGGCGGTCGTCACCGCCGGGCACGCCAGCGCGGTCGAGGGCCCCCTCGCCCCGGTCGTGCGGGACCTGCTGGACGGACCCCTCGCGCCCCTCCGGAACCTCTACAAGTTCGACGGCCTGGTCCGGCTGCCGCTCGCGCTCGGCCTGGCCCACCTGCCGGGCACGCTGCGCCGCCCCCGGGTGCGGCTGACGGCGTTCGCGCTGGCGGCGGCGACGCTGGCGGCGGTCGCCTCGCCCGGCCTCACCAACGGGCTGGCCGGGCCCGGCGACTTCCCCGACGTCCCCCGCTACTGGCGCGACGCCGCGAACTGGCTGAACGGCCGCGCCGGGCAGCAGGCGGTGCTCGCGGTCCCCGGCGCGCGGTTCGGCGACTACACGTGGGGGCGGCCGATGGACGACGTCGTCCAGCCCCTGCTGCGGACCCGCTGGGGCGCGCGGCAGCTCGTCCCGCAGGGCTCGCCCGGCTACGCGCGGATCGTGGACGCGCTCGACCAGCGGATCGCCGCCGGGCGGGGCTCGCCGGGGCTGACCGCGACGCTGGCCCGGATGGGCGTGCGCTACCTGCTGGTCCGCAACGACCTGTCCCGCTGGGACCTGCGCGGCGCGTGGCCCGCGCGGGTGCAGCAGGCGCTGCTGACCTCGCCGGGGATCACGCGGGTGGCGGCGTTCGGGACCGAGCAGGCCGTCGGCTGGGGGGCCGACGACGCGGTGGGGGCCTTCGACCAGCGGTACCCGCCCGTCGAGATCTACGAGGTCGCCGACGCCGACGACGTGGTGGGCCTGCTCGACGCCGAACGCCCGCTCCGGGTGCGCGGCGCGCCCGAGGCCCTGCTCGGGCTGGCCGACAACGGCGCGCTCAGGGGCCGCCCCGTCCTGGTCGGCGACGACGATCCGCACGCCCCCGCCGACACCGTCTCCTCCGACGCGCTGCGCTGGCGGGAACGCGGGCTCGGCGAGATCCGCACCCTGATCGGCCCGACGATGACGGCGGACCGCCCCCGCGCCGACACCCGGGGGCGCGGGGCCGACCCCGAGGAGGCCGCCTGGCGGCGGGACCGCACCGTCGCCGAGTACACCGGCGTCCGCGACGTCACCGCCTCCGCCTCGGCCTCCGACCCCGGCTCGATCACCGGTCTGGACGACCCCGGCGCGCTCCCGTACGCCGCGCTGGACCGCGACCCCGGCACCCGGTGGATCACCGGCGGGTGGAGCGGCCCGGTCGGGCAGTGGCTGCGCGTGGACCTCGCCGAGCCCCGCGACCCCGGAACGATCGAGGTGACGTTCGTCCGCAACGAGTTCCTCGGGCCGCCGCCCGCCCGCGTCGCCGTCGAGACCCGCAACGGCGTCCTCGAACAGCCGGTCACCGCCGACGGGAGGCCGCAGCGGCTCACCGTCCCCCCGGGGCGGACCGACTGGCTGCGCCTCCGGGTCACCGGCCTGGCCCGGCGCCCCGAGTCCCTCGCGGCGGCGCGCGTCGCGGTCGCCGAGCTGGCGATCCCCGGCGTCCGCGCCACCCGCCACCTGCGGCTTCCCCGGGGCGGCACGGCGCAGGTGATGACGCGTTCGGTGCCGCCGCGCCCGGAGTGCATGCGGGGCGCCGCCCGCGTGGTGTGCTCCCCGGAGCTCGGCCGCGGGGACGAGGACGGCGCGACGCTGAACCGCGTGTTCACCGCGGGCGCCGCCGCCGACACGGTCGTCACCGGCCGGGCCGTGCTCCGGGATCCCGCGCTGATCGACCGGCTCACCCGCGGCGGCTCCCGGACGACGGTGACGGCCAGCTCGGTGTGGACGCGGGAACCGCCGGGGATGCCGCGTTCGGCGTTCGACGGCGACGAGGCCACGGCCTGGGTCGCCGACGGCGACGACCGCGCGCCGACGCTCCGCGTCGCCTGGGGGAGCGAGCTGCCGGTCGGCGAGGTCACCGTGGTCCGCCCGCCGGGCGCGGGCGAGGGGCTGCGGCTCACCGTCACCGGCGCGCGCGGCGAGGCCCGCGAGGGCCTGGTGGACAAGAGCGGCAGGCTGCGGTTCGAGCCCCTGCGGACCGACCGGCTGACGTTGCGGTTCGACGCGCAGCGGACGCCCGTCCAGGTCGGCGAGGTGCGGATCCCCGGCGTCCCGGCCCTGACGGGATCGGGGTTCGAGAAGGCCGTCACGCGCTGCGGGGACGGGCCGGTCCTGGAGGTCAACGGCGCGCGGATCCGCACGAGGATGACCGTCACCGTCGACGACCTGGTGCAGGGGCGCGCGATGCCGTTCCGGTCCTGCGGGCCGGTGCCGGTGGTGGCGGGCGACAACCGGATCTCGGCGGGCGGCGACCGCCACCAGGTGGACTCGCTGCTGGTGGACCCCGGCGGGCGGCTCGGCGGGGCCCCCGCCAGGTCCGCCGAGGCCGTGCGGATCGAGTCGTGGGGCAGGGGCTCGCGGAAGGTCGAGGTGACCGCCGACCGCCGGTCCTACCTGGTCGTCAACGAGAACTTCAACGCGGGCTGGCGCGCCCGCACCGCCACCGGCCGCGAGCTGCGCCCGGTGCGCCTGGACGGCTGGCGGCAGGCGTGGGAGGTCCCCGCCGGAACGACCGGCCTCATCACGATCGGCTACGGGCCCGACCTGGTCTACCGGCTGTCGCTGCTGGCCGGGCTGGTCCTGCTGCTGGGGCTGCTGACCGTGGCGGCGCGCCCGGCCCGCGCCGCGCCCGCCCCTCCGGCGGAGGCGCCGCGGGGGCGCTGGCCGACGCCGCCGGTCCTGGTCCTGGCGGCCGTGCTGGGCTTCTGGCTGGCGGGGTTCGTGGGGCTGGCGGTCACGCCGCTGGCGGCGGCGGTGCCGTGCTGGGCGCGGCGGCGGGCCTCGCGGCCGGCGCGGGAGGCGCGGTCGGCGTGGCCGGTGGGCGCGGCGCTGCTGCTCGGCGGCCTGGCGGCGGCGACCGGGGCGTGGCTGGCGCGGCGGGGCGTCGCCGAGGCGTGGACCGAACCGCTGCGCGACACCGTCCCGCAGATCGCGGGCCTGGTGGTCGTCGGCCTGCTGACGGCGCTGCTGGCGGCCCCGCGCGAGCCCGACACCTGGCTGGCGGGCGGCGGGGAGCTGCGCTGGACGCCCGTCCCGGCGTCACCGCCCCAGCCGGGCCCCCAGCCGCCGGACGGGCTCCTCGACCAGGTGGTGGGTGAGCGCGGCGGCGACGACCGTCAGCAGCAGGCACCCCGGTAGGTCGACCGGCAGGCCGCCCTCGGAGGCCCGGCGGCCGGTCCAGCCGAACCAGAAGTGGATCGCCACGAACTGCCACAGGAAGATCCCGTAGGAGATCCGGCCCAGGTAGCGCATCACCCGGTTGCCCAGCACCGCGTCGAACACCGGGTGGGCGCCGGGCGCGAGCGCGACCGGCGCGACGAACAGGACCGCCGCCGCCCCGTACAGCACGAGGTTGAACAGCGACACCCACACATCGCCCACGTACAGCCGGGAGATCCCGGTCAGCGGGGTCGCGGCGGCGCAGTACAGCAGCGCCGCCGCCAGCCAGCAGGAGCCCCACGACACGGTGACCGTCCGGCACAGCCGCGCCGCCGTCCCCGACCCGCGCGCCCACGTCGCCAGCACCGTCAACGCCATGCCCGCCGCGAACCACGCGCAGTAGCGCGGCAGCCAGGTCCCGAAGAACGCCTGGTCACCGCTCGCGAACATCCCGACGGTGTAGACGGCCGACAGCGCCGCGTAGACCGCCAGGCCGCGCAGCAGCGCCCGCGCCCGCCCGTCACGGTCGCCCCGCCGCCGCGCGTACCGGTCCAGCACCCCGGCGACCAGCGGCAGCGTCAGGTAGAACGCGACCTCGACGCACAGGCTCCAGATCTGCCCGAGCCCGTCCGGCCCGAGGTGCCTGTTCCACCAGGGCCCGGGATCGTAGACGAACGTCAGCGTCAGCAGCGACGTCCACGTCCAGGCGTCCCCGAGGTGCGAGGACAGCAGCACCGGCACCACGACCAGCACCAGCAGCCAGTACGCGGGCAGCACCCGGAAGGCGCGTTTACGCAGGTAGGGCAGGACGCGGGGGCGCGGGCGGCCGTCCAGGGAGGCGGCGGCCCACGGCCGGTAGAGCAGGAACCCCGACAGCACGAAGAACAGCGTGACGCCGATCTCCCCCCGCGACAGCAGCCACGACACCGCCCCCTCCTGCGGGCTGAACCACCCGACCGTGGCGGCGACGTGGAACACCAGCACGGCGAGCGCGGCGACCGCGCGCACGCCGTCCAGCGCGTCGTGGTGACCGGCGACCCGCGGGAGCCGCCCGGCCCGTTCCGGAGCGATGGTCAACGCCGTCCCTCCCGGCCCGCGTCGCGCGCCCCGGCGAACAGGCCCGCCGCCTCCACCGCCTTCAGCAGCGCCACGCCCGCCGTCCGCGGCGGCGGGCCCAGCCGCGCCAGCCGCCGCAGCGACCGGGGGCGCCCGAACGACCGCGCCGACGCCTTCGCCCGGTACACCGGCAGCCAGCGCCCGTAGTAGCGGCGCTTGCGGAACGCCGACCGCAGCGTGATCCGCCCCTCGTCGTGCCAGACCGTCGCCGCCACCCGCCCGATCCGGTACCCGGCGGCGGCCACCCGGTCGGCCAGGTCCCAGTCCTCGAACGCGCTCAGCGCCTCGTCGTACCCGCCGGCCTCCGCCAGCGCGGGACGCCGGAAGACCCGCGCCGCCTCCACCGCCGGATCACCCAGGTAGGAGCGTTTCTCCACGGCGCGGCAGCGCGACCAGAACCCCTCCCCGAACGACAGCTCCGGGATCACCAGCCCGCCCAGCGCGGCGTCGGCCGCCAGCGCCGCCACGGCCTGCTCGACCACCCGCGGCTCCAGCACCATGTCCGAGTCCACGAACGCCACCACCTCGCCGGACCCGGCCCGCCAGCCGTGGTTGCGCTGGGCGCTGCGTTCGGGGCCGCGCTCCAGCACCAGGTCGGCGAACCCGGCGGCGATCCTCCGGGTGGCGTCGGTGGAGGCGTTGTCCACGACGACCAGCTCGACCGGGTGGGTCTGCGCGCGGACCGAGGCCAGGCACCGTTCCAGGGTGCGGGCCGAGTTCCGGGTCGGGACCACGACGGTCACCGGCGTCGTCGTCAGCGTGGCCTCCAGGGTGAGGGGTCGAAGCAGATTAGCCGGGATCACACCGGGACGGGAGAGACGCCCGTCCCCTCCCGCGCCTCGCCGTACGGGAGGCGGCGCGGCAGCAGCCCGGCCAGCGCGGCGGCCACGGCGAACGCGACGGCCGCGAACGCCAGGGCCCGCGCCGTCCCCGCCGGGTCCGCCGCGCCCGGATCGGCGCCGCGCCCGAAGAACAGCACGCCCGCCGCCGCGACGCCGAGCACCCCGGCGAGCTGCGTCACCGAGTTGAACACCCCCGACGCCGCGCCCGACCCGCCCGCCGGGACCTCGCTGATCACCGCGTTGGCCAGGACCGGCAGCACCAGGCCCATCCCGATCCCGCACACCGCCAGGCCCGGTGCCAGCGCCCACGGCGTCAGCCCGCGCCCCTCCAGCGCCGTCGTGGCCGCCACGGCGGTCATGCCCGCCGCCATCACCGCCGACCCGGTCCGCACCAGCAGCCGCGCCCGCAGATGCCCGTACCGGTGGGTGAGCTGCGCGGTGCAGGCGACCCCGGCGGGCCACGCCAGCCCGGCCAGCGCCACCCGCATCGGCGACCAGCCCAGCGCGAACTGGAGCCCCCACGTCAGCGCGATGAAGCACGCCGACACCCCCGCGAACAGCGCCAGCGTCAGCACCAGCCCCGCGCCGAACGACCGGCGCCGCAACAGCTCCGGCGGGACCAGCGGGCTCGCGCCGCGCCGCTCCCGGCCGCGCTGGTGCCGCCAGAACACCCCCGCCACGACCGGCGCGCCCGCCAGCATCGCCAGGCTCCACAGCGGCCAGCCGCGCTCGCGGCCCTCCACCAGCGGGAACGTCACCAGCAGCGTCGCCGCGCCCGCCAGCAGCATCCCGGCCGGATCGAGCCGGGGCGCCGGGCGCGCCCGCGAGTCGTCCATCCAGCGCCACGCGCCCAGCAGCGCGACCAGGCCGACCGGCACGTTCACATAGAAGATCGTCCGCCAGCCGAGGCCCGCCCACCCGTACTGGGTGAGCAGCCCGCCCAGCACCGGCCCGCCGACCTGCGCGACCCCCAGCACCAGCCCGTACAGGGTGAACGCCAGCGTCCGCTGCCGCCCCGGCGGGAACTGCACCGTGATCACCGACAGGGCCTGCGGCACCATCAGGCCCGCGCACGCGCCCTGCGCCGCCCGCGCCGCGACCAGCGCCTCCGCCGACCCGGCCGCCCCGGCGGCGACCGACGCCGCGACGAACCCGACGATCCCGGCCAGCAGCACCCGGCGGCGGCCCCACACGTCGCCCAGCCGCCCCCCGGTGATCAGGAACAGGCCGTAGCCCAGCGCGTACACCGACGCCGCCCACTGCCCGGCCGCCGCGTCCGCGCCGAGGTCCCGCTGGATGCTGGGCAGCGCCACGTTCACGATCGTGACGTCCACCAGGTCCATGAACGTGGCCAGCAGCGCCGCCGCCAGCGCCGGCCAGCGCCGGCCGGGCCTCATGCGGGCACGCCCATCGAATGGTCCTCCGAACAGGGGGGCTGCGGGGACTTTTGGTGCGGAGGGGGTCCTGTAGGGTAACCGAACCCGTCAGTAAGTGGGATATGTACCGCACGCGGGTCACGACGGCAGCCTGGGGAGTTGGACATGCGGCGACCGCTCAGCCTGATCCTGATCGCACTCGGCGCCTTCTGCCTGACCCTCGCCCCCCTGGTGAAGTTCTACGTCGCCGAGCGGACCGTGCTCGCGCCGCTCAACCGCTACCAGCGCAGCCAGCTCGTCGCCACCAACGCGCAGTACTTCGACATGGCGACGTTCAGGATGCGCAAGGGCGTCACGCTGGTCGCCGAGAACACCGTGCGCGGCGACACCCGCGCCAACGGCGGCAACGACTCCCTCGCCGTCTGGGACTCCTCCAGCATCATCTACGACAAGGCGTTCCCCGACCGGCAGGTGGACATCCAGTCGTTCCGGATCGCGTTCGACCGGCGCACCTCGGAGCTGACCGAATGCTGCGGCTCGCACGTCGGCGGCGACCCCAAGGTGAGGATGTCGGGGTACGGGCTGCTGTATCCGCTGGCGAACGTCGGCAAGCGCGACTACCCGTTCTTCGACCTGATCACCAGGCAGACCGTGCCGATGCGGTTCCAGGGCGAGGAGGAGATCGGCGGGATCGACGCCTACCGGTTCGTGCAGCAGGTGCCGGTCACCCGGACCGGGGCCGTGGAGGCGAAGGTCCCCGGCGACCTGCTCGGCCTGGGGAGGGACGTCAAGCCGCAGAAGGTGGACCGCTACGCGTCGGCGACGATCACGCAGTGGGTGGACCCGCGCACCGGCGTCCCGGTGCGGGTGGACCAGAAGGTCGACCAGTTCGTGCGCACCCCGGACGGGCGCGGCCGGATGACCATCGCCTCCGCCGACCTCAGGATGACCGAGGCGAGCGTGGCGAGCCTGGTGAAACTGTCCGACGAGAACGCCTTCAAGATCGCGATGGTGCGGTCCTACGTCCCCTACGGCGGTGTGCTCGCGGGACTGGCGCTGCTGCTGCTCGGCGGGATCGCGGGCCTGCTGAACCGGGGGAGGCGCGGGAAGGCCGTGCCCGCGCCGCCCGCGCCGCGCCGCCCCGACGGCAAGTTCGGCGACACCGGCCCCGCGCCCGCGCCCGAGCCCGTTCCGGGGAGGGCCGCCGCCGCCCGGACCGTTCCGCCGCCGGCGCCGCGCCGGACGGACGGCAAGTTCGGCGGCGTCGCGCCGGAGGAGGCCCCGCCCGCCGTTCCGCTCACCTACACGCCGGTGCCGGAACGGCCGGAGGGCGGGACCGGCCGCCGCTCCGGGAACTAGAAGATCTTCTTGTAGCCCGCCGGGCCGCAGTGCCGGAAGGTCTTGATCTTCTTCTTGGCCCGGTCCTTGAACACGACCGTGCACTCCTTGACGTACAGGTGCTGGACGCGCCAGTTGTCCAGACGGCCGTCGCGCCTGACCGGCATGGCGAAGGGGACCTTGAGGTTCCTGACGTTGTGCCGCCGCGCGACCGGGCTGTAGAAGCCGGAGTAGGAGACCTTGCCGCGCGCGCCGGTGGCCTTGAACACGATGGCCGCGTACTCGCCGCCCCGGCAGGAGTCGCTGATCCGCACGTCGAGGACCACCTGGCCGCGCGCGGTGCGCCGGTAGGTGCCCTTCCCGGCGACGCATCCGAGGTTGTTACCGGTCTTCCAGGCGGGGGCGGCCTCGGCGGAGGTCGCCGTGGCGACCGGGACGACGGCGAAGGAGGCCAGGGCGACGACGGTGCCCAGGATGATGCGCATGACGCTCCAAAGGGTGTTCCGGCGGTGACCGGAGGGACAGGTGCGGCGGGAGGCGCGTCCAGGCCAACACGGTCCCTGACGGGGTGTCAACGTCCATGATCGGCCATCCCGGGACAAGGTGTTACGTGTTCTAGTCTCGTCCGGGTCCGAACCCGCAGCATGGGGCAAGAAATGCAAGTAGAACATGTTGCAGTTTTCGGGCCGCGCGCCTAGGGTCGAGGGCGTGCGGACACGAGTCACCGAAATGTTCGGGATCGAATACCCGATCTTCGCGTTCAGTCACTGCCGCGACGTCGTCGCCGCGGTGAGCCGCGCCGGCGGCATGGGCGTGCTCGGCGCGCTGTACTTCACCCCCGAGGAACTCGAACTCGAACTCAAATGGATCGACGAGCACGTCGGCGGCAAGCCCTACGGCGTGGACGTGGTCATGCCCGCCAGGTACGAGGGCGCCGACGCCGGTGACGCCGAGGAGCTGCTCGGCCGCCTCCAGGGGATGATCCCCGAGGGGCACCGGAGGTTCCTGGAGGACCTGCTCGCCGAGCACGGCGTCGAGCCGCCGTCGGAGCAGGCCAACCGGGCGCTGCTGGGCTGGACCGACCAGACCGCGCGGCCCCAGGTCGAGGTCGCGCTGCGGCATCCGATCGCGCTGCTGGCCAGCGCCCTCGGCCCGCCGCCCGCCGACGTGGTGGAGCTGGCGCACGGGCACGGCGTGAAGGTCGCGGGCCTGGCCTCCACCGCGCGGCACGCGCAGAAGCAGGTCACGGCCGGGGTGGACATCATCGTCGCGCAGGGCACCGAGGCGGGCGGCCACACCGGCGAGGTCTCCACGATGGTCCTGATCCCCGAGGTCGTGGACGCCGTCGGCGCCGACACCGTCGTGCTGGCGGCCGGCGGCATCGGCCGGGGCCGCCAGGTCGCGGCGGGCCTCGCGCTCGGCGCGGAGGGCGTGTGGACCGGCTCGATCTGGCTGACGGTCGACGAGGCCGACACCCCCGAACGCGCCATGCCCAAGCTGCTGAAGGCCACCTCGCGCGACACCGTCCGGTCCCGCGCCTGGACGGGCAAGCCCGCCCGGTTCCTCAAGACGGCGTGGACCGACGCGTGGGAGGGCGAGAAGTCGCCGGGCACGCTGCCGATGCCGATGCAGTTCATGCTGGTGGCCGACGCGCTGCCGCGCATCGCCCGGTCCGGCGACGGCGAGCTGGTGACGTTCCCGGTCGGGCAGATCGTCGGGTCGATGAACCAGGTCAAGCCCGCCGCCCAGGTGGTCTACGACCTCATCGAGGAGTACGTCGAGGCCGTCGAGCGGCTGAGCTCCCTCACCGAGGCCGAGTGACCCGGCCCGCCCCGGCCGCGTGCCGGGGCGGGGTCCGGGCCCTGGTCAGAACCGGGTCAGAACCGGGTCAGCCAGGACAGGGCGCGGCCGAGCAGGTAGTAGACGGCGGCGGCGATGCCCCAGTTGAGGTAGAGCTGGTGGTCGGGGTTCGGGCGGGTGAACAGGTCGTGGAACGGCGTCGCCAGCCAGGCGCCCGCGTCGAGGGTCGCGTCCACGAGCGCGTTGCCGGGGTTGGCCCCGCTCAGCGTGAGCAGCATCCCGAGCAGCAGGATCAGCGCGGCGGCCCAGCCCAGTCCCAGCAGCAGCCGGCTGACGGGGTTGGGGCGGTGGCGCCAGCGGCGGGCCGGGCGGGCGGGTGCGACGACGGTGCGTTCGGCAGGCGCGCGGTCGGCTCCCGCGACGGGCGCGACCCTGGTGTCGGCGGGGTCGCGGTGCCTGCGCCTGAGATGTACGGCCATGGTCTGTCACTCCTCCTGCGGTCGCGGGCGGATATGCCGCGAGGAGCCGGCCGCAAACGCCCGCCGTTTTCCGGACGCTTGAGTGGCGTGTTTCAGTTCGTCCGAAAATAAGAAGATCTTGGGGGTTGACCCTGCCGCGCGGGCCGGGATCTAATTGCGGGCGTGTCGTGAAGCGCTCTCACGCTGAAGCGTACGGCGGAGAAGTGGCCGACACCGTACTCGCAGGGGATGATGTCCATGTCGACCATCGGTATCGCCTGACGCATCGCGTCCCGCGCGTCATCCCCGCGCACCCGCGACGCGTTCGCGTCGCTCTCGTCTCCCCACCGGCCCGTCGTCGACGCGCCTCCCGAGACCCTTCCCCCGCGCAGGGCGTGACGCGCCGTGGGCCCACCGCGCCCACCCCCGTCCGTCTTTCCACCTCACCGCGCCCTGCGCGGATTCACACATCCACGGGAAGAGAATGCCCAACGACTTCAACCAGCAGGTCATCGAGGAGTTCCGCGCCAACAACGGCGTGGTCGGCGGCATGTTCGAAGGCGGCCGCCTGCTCCTGCTCACCACCACCGGAGCCCGCACCGGCAGGCGCCACACCGCTCCGGTCGGCTACCTGCCGGACGGCGAACGCGTCCTGGTCATCGCCTCGGCCGGGGGAGCGCCCCGGCACCCCGCCTGGTTCCACAACCTGCGCGCCCACCCCCGCGTCACCGTCGAGGCCGGGGCGTTCACCTACGAGGCCGACGCGGTCGTCCTGGACGGCGCGGAACGCGACGCCGCCTGGGCCCGCGCCGTGGAGAGCGATCCCGGCTGGGCCGCCTACCAGGAGAAGACGGCCCGGACGATCCCGGTGGTGGCGCTCGTCCCCGTCCCCGGACCGCCGAACCTCGGCGCCCGCGGCATGGGCGACGGCCTCAAGGCCGTTCACGACGGCTTCCGCCACGAACTGGGGATCATCCGCACCGAGCTCGCGCAGGCGGGTCCGCGCCTCGGCGCGCAGTTGCGCGTCAACTGCCTGACGATGTGCGCGGGCCTCGGCGACCACCACATGGGCGAGGACGCGATGCTGTTCCCGGGCGTCGCCGCCCGGCACCCGGAACTGGCCGGCACCCTGGCCCGGCTCGGCCGCGAGCACGAGAGGGTCCGGGACCTCGTGACGGAGATCCAGGCCCTGGTCGCGTCGGAGGACACGGACCCGGCGGCCCTGCTGCCGGAGTTCGACCGCCTGGCGGCCGAACTGGAGGCCCACCTCGACTACGAGGAGGAGCAGCTGGTCCCGCTGCTCAACGCCATGGGCTGACCGCCCCGGGCGGCCCCGGCGCGTCCGGGGCCGCCCCCGCCGGGCTACTTCCCCTCGAAGACCGGCGGGCGCTTCTCCTTGAACGCCCGGGACCCCTCCTTCGCGTCCTGCGAGCCGATCACCGGCCAGCCGATCTCGTCGGAGATCTTCAGGGCGTCCTCCTCCGGCAGGTGCTCGGTCTCCCGGTAGACGCGCAGGATCGCCTGGACGGCCAGCGGCCCGTTGGCGGCGATCCGGTCGGCCAGCTCGCGGGCCGCCGCCAGCGCCGTCCCGGCCGGCACCACCTGGTTGACCAGGCCCATCGCCAGGGCCTCCCGCGGCGTGACCGAACGGGCCGTCAGCAGGATGTCCATCGCGTTCGCGTAGCCGATCTGCCGGGGCAGGCGGATCGCGCAGCCGCCCATCGGGAACAGGCCCCGCTTCGCCTCGTACAGGCCGAGCGTCGCGTCCTCGGCCACCACGCGCAGGTCCGTGCCGACCAGCAGCTCCGTTCCGCCCGCGACCGCGTAGCCCTCGATCGCGCAGATGAGCGGCTTGGTCGGGCGGCCGTCGCGCAGCAGCCCCTTCCAGTGGAAGTCAGGGATCCGCCGCATCCGCTCCTGGACCTCCGGATCCGACGGGGGCGTGCCCATCGCCTTCAGGTCCGCGCCCGCGCAGAACTGGCCGTCGGCCCCGGTCAGGATGCCGACCCGCACCTCCGGCGTCTCCGACATGTACCGCCAGGCGTCGGCGAGGCCGACGAGCATGGCCGAGCTGAGCGCGTTGCGGGCCTCGGGACGGTTCATCGTGACGGTCACGACGGGGCCGTCCTGCTCGACGATGCAGTGCTCGGTGCTGATCGGCAGCCGTTCCGCCATCGGTCCCTCCGGAGTCGGGAAGTGAAAACAGGAACGGATTCTAGTTAAGCCGAACCCGACCCAACAGGGGTTGATTGGAAAAACGAGAACGTGATCTACTTTGGGCGCCGGGCGTCGTCCTGGAACGGCGCCCACCGACCACGCGGTCACCGAGGAGGAGATCCGATGGGATCGTTGGGCTTCTGGCGGCTGGCGCAGGCCGATCCGGAGTGGGTCGCCGCCGTCGATCCGGACGGGACCGAGCACACCGCGGGTGATCTGCTGGCCCGGGCGAACCGCCTCGTCCACGGCCTGCGCGGGCTGGGCCTGACCAAGGGCGACGGGATCTGCGGGCTGGTCCCGAACGGATCCGAGGGCCTGGTGCTCTACCTGGCCGCGCTCCAGGCGGGCTGGTACTACACGCCGATCAACTGGCACCTCACCGGCCCGGAGATCGGCTACATCGTCGCCGACAGCGAGGCCAGGGCGTTCTTCGTCCACGAACGCCACGGCGCCGAGGGCGCGCGGGCCGCGCGGGAGTCCGGGATCGAGCGGCACCGCTGCTTCGCGTTCGGGGAGGTCGAGGGCTTCCGGCCCTACGGCGAGCTCGTCGACGACCAGCCCGCCACGCTCCCGGACGACCGCAGCAACGGCGCGACCATGCACTACACGTCCGGGACGACCGGACGGCCCAAGGGCGTCCGGCGCCGCCTCGCCGGGATCGACCCCGACGACAGCGCGGAGCTGATGACGTTCCTGCTGGCGATGTTCGGCATCCCGCCGGGACGGCCCGCGGGCAACGAGCCCCAGGCGCACCTGGTCACCTCGCCGAACTACCACACGGCCGTCACCCAGTTCGGCGGGACCGCGCTCCAGATGGGCCACACCCTCGTCTACGTCGACCGGTGGGACGCCGAGGAGTGCCTGCGGCTCATCCAGGACTACCGGATCACCAACACGCACATGGTGCCGACCCACTTCAAACGGCTGCTGTCACTGCCCGACGAGGTGCGGAAGCGCTACGACGTGTCCTCGATGCGATGGGCGATCCACGCCGCCGCGCCGTGCCCCGTCCCGATCAAGCAGCGGATGCTCGACTGGTGGGGCGACTGCGTCTGGGAGTACTACGCGGCCACCGAGGGCGGTGGGACGATCGCCTCCCCGCAGGACTGGCGCGCCCACCCCGGAACGGTCGGCAAGGCCTGGCCGATCAGCGAGCTGCTGATCGTCGACGACGAGGGCGACGAGGTCCCCGCCGGCAGCCCCGGCACGATCTACATGAAGATGGCCGGGACCGAGTTCGAGTACAAGGGCGACCGGGAGAAGACCGAGAAGAACCGGCTCAAGGACCACTTCACGGTCGGCGACATCGGCTACCTCACCGAGGACGGGTTCCTGTTCCTGTCCGACCGCAAGGCCGACATGATCATCTCGGGCGGGGCCAACATCTACCCGGCCGAGATCGAGAACGAGATCGTCCTGCATCCCAAGGTCGCCGACGTGGCCGTGTTCGGCATCCCCGACGACGAGTGGGGCGAGCAGATCAAGGCCGTGGTCGAACCCGCCGCCGGCGTGGACCCGGGGCCGGAACTGGCCGCCGAGATCCTGGCGTCCCTGGAGGGCCGGCTGGCGAAGATGAAGTGGCCGAAGACCATCGACTTCATCGCGACCATGCCGCGCGAGCCCAACGGCAAGCTCCTCAAGCGCAAGCTGCGGGACCCTTACTGGAAGGACCGCGACAGTGCCATCTGACCCGAACCACATCCTGGAGTTCCCCGGCGGGTACACGCGGTCGGTCGGCCCGGTCATCGGACGGTTCCTCAGCGAGCTGCGCGACGGGCGGCTGGTCGGCGTGCGGACGCGGGACGGGCGGGTGCTGGTCCCCCCGACCGAGTACGACCCCGACACCGGCGAGGACGTGACCGACGAGTTCGTCCCGGTCGGGCCGGTCGGCACGGTGACGACCTGGTCGTGGGTGGCGCGCCCCCGCAAGGACCACCCGCTGGACCGGCCGTTCGCGTGGGCGCTGGTCCGGATGGACGGCGCCGACACCGCCCTGCTGCACGCGCTCGACCTGGGCGTGTTCGACGAGGGCGCCGCGCCGCCGAAGTTCCTGAAGACCGGGATGCGGGTGCGGCCCCGCTGGCGCGTCGAACGCTCCGGCGCGATCGGCGACATCGAGTGCTTCCAGCCCGAGGTCACCATGATCACCGCCCCCACGCGGCTGGAGTACCGCCTGCGCAGCGGCCGGGCCCTGGACCGCTTCCTGGAGGGCGTCTCCCAGGGGAAGATCATCGGCCACCGCTGCGACGTGTGCGGGCAGGTCATCGTCCCGATGAAGGGCCTGTGCCCCAAGGACGGCGTGCCCACCGCGCAGGAGGTCGAGCTCCCCGACACCGGCACCGTCACCACGTTCGCCGTCAACAACCTGCCCGACCCGCGCGCCCCCGAGGTGCCGTTCGTGTCGGCCTACATCCT
This sequence comes from Actinomadura kijaniata, assembly GCF_014138665.1. NCBI lineage: Bacteria > Bacillati > Actinomycetota > Actinomycetes > Streptosporangiales > Thermomonosporaceae > Actinomadura > Actinomadura kijaniata. The sequence goes on along the minus strand of NZ_JACJIA010000003.1, from coordinate 711,868 downwards.
GCTGGACGGCGCGGGCCTGACGATGCTCTCGCTGGTCGCGGGCATCCCCGCCGACCAGGTCCGCATGGGCATGCGGGTGAAGGCGAAGTGGAGGCCGCGCGAGGAGTGGGGCAAGACCATGGCCAACATCCGGTGGTTCGAGCCGCTCGACGAGCCCGACGTCCCCTTCGACGCGATCAAGGACTACCTGTGAGAGACATCGCCGTTGTCGCGTTCGTTCAGACGCACCACACGGGCGAGGACACCGGGCTCTCCGAGACCGAGCTGCTCGCCCCCGTCATCACCGAGATCAAGCAGCGGACCGGGATCACGAGGTTCGGGTTCACCTGCTCGGGGTCCAACGACTACCTGGCCGGCGCGCCGTTCTCGTTCGTCGCGGCGCTGGACGCGGTCGGGGCGTGGCCGCCGATCTCCGAGAGCCACGTGGAGATGGACGCCGCGTGGGCGCTGTACGAGGCGTGGGTGAAGCTCCGGCACGGCGAGATCGACACGGCGCTGGTCTACGGGTTCGGCAAGGCGTCGCAGGGGGACTGGGCGGAGATCGCCACCGTGGGCTACGACCCCTACTACCTGACGCCGCTCGGCGTGGACGCCGACTCGATGGCCGCCCTCCAGGCCCGCGCGCACCTCGAACGCTCCGGCGCGAAGGAGGACGACCTGCGGGCGGTCGTGGCGCGGTCCCGCGCGGCCGGGCGCGACAACCCGTTCGCGCTGCACCTGCCCGACCCCGAGGACGGCGACCACACCGTCGCGCCGCTGCGCGCCCACGACGTCGCGCCGGTCACCGACGGGGCCGCCGCGGTCGTGCTGGCCGCCGGGGACCGGGCCCGCGAGTTGTGCGAACGCCCCGCCTGGATCACCGGGATCGACCACCGCGCCGAACCGCACCTGCCGGGCGTGCGCGACCTGTCGCGGTCGGAGTCGGCGCGGCTGGCGGGCGAACGCGCGGGCGCGGCCGGCGTCGAGGTCGCCGAACTCCACACCCGCTACAGCCACGAGGAGCTCATCCTGCGCGAGGCCCTCGGCCTGGGCGAGGAGGTCACCGTCAACCCGTCCGGCGGCCCGCTGTCGGCCGACCCGATCATGGCGACCGGCCTGATCCGCATCGGCGAGGCCGCCGCCCGGATCCACGACGGCACCGCCGCCCGCGCGCTGGGCCACGCCGCGTCCGGGCCGTGCCTCCAGCAGAACCTCGTCTGCGTCCTCTCGGGAGCCACCAATGGGTAACGCGTGCGCCGTCATCGGCGTGGGGCAAACGGCCTACAAGACCAAGCGCCTGGACGTGTCGGTCGCGGGCCTGCTGCGCGAGGCCGCCCGGCGCGCGCTCGACGACGCCGGGCTGACCTGGAAGGACATCGACGCGGTCGTCATCGGCAAGGCCCCCGACCTGTTCGAGGGCGTGATGGCGCCGGAAGCGTACCTGGCCGACGCCCTCGGGGCCGCCGGGAAGCCGATCATGCGGGTGCACACCGCCGGGTCGGTCGGCGGGTCCACGGCGATCGTCGCGGCGAGCCTAATCCAGAGCGGCGTGCACCGGCGCGTCCTGACCGTCGCGTGGGAGAAGCAGTCGGAGTCGAACGCGACCTGGGCGCTCACGGTGAACACGCCGTACTCGACGTCCCTGGTCGTCGGCGCGGGAGGCTACTTCGCCCCGCACATCCGCGCGTACATGCGGCGTTCCGGCGCGCCCCCGCACATCGGCACGCTCGTCGCGGTCAAGGACCGGCGGAACGCCCTCAAGAACCCCTACGCCCACCTGAGGATCCCCGGCATCACGCGCGAGATGGTCGAGTCCACGCCGATGCTGTGGGAGCCGATCCGCTACCTGGAGACCTGCCCGTCCTCCGACGGGGCCTGCGCGATGGTGCTGGCCTCCGAGGACGCCGCCCGCGAGGCCCCCCACCCGCCGGCCTGGGTGCACGGCACCGCGATGCGCTCGGAACCGATCTTCTTCGCGGGCCGCGACACCGTGGACCCGCAGGGGGGCCGGGACTGCGCCGCCGACGTCTACCGCCAGGCCGGGATCAGCGACCCGCGCCGCGAGATCGACGTCGCCGAGGTGTACGTGCCGTTCTCCTGGTACGAGCCGATGTGGCTGGAGAACCTCGGGTTTTGCGGCGAGGGCGAGGGCTGGAAGCTCACCGAGTCCGGCGCGACCGCGCTGGACGGCGACATCCCGTGGAACGCCTCCGGCGGCGTGCTGTCGTCCAACCCGATCGGCGCGTCCGGGATGATCCGCTTCGCCGAGGCGGCGCTCCAGGTCCGCGGCCTGGCGGGCGAGCACCAGGTGGACGGCGCCCGCCGCGCCCTCGGCCACGCCTACGGCGGCGGGGCCCAGTTCTTCGCGATGTGGATCGTCGGCAGCGAGAAACCATAACCCCCTCCGGGAGGCCCCCGATGGAGTTCAACCACGCCGATCTGTTCGAGGGCGTCGCCGACGCGATCGGGGACCGCGTCGCGCTCGTCTGCGGTGACCAGCGCCTCACCTACGCCGGGCTCGACGCCCACGCCAACCGCCTGGCCCACCATCTGGCCGCGGCGGGCGTGGGTCCGGGCGACCACGTGGCGGTCCAGCTCTACAACGGCGTCGAGTACGCCGCCGCGATGCTGGCCGCCCTGAAACTCCGCGCCGTGCCGATCAACGTCAACTACCGGTACGTCGAGAACGAGCTGCTGTACGTCTACGACGACTCCGACAGCGTGGCGCTGCTGTACGACGTGGAGTTCGAGGAGCGCGTCGCGAACACGCTTCCCCGGGCCTCCACGCTGCGCCACCTGGTCGCGGTGGGCGGCGACCCGGCGATCCCGGACGCGGTGCCCTACGCGGAGGCCCTCGCGAACTCCCCGGACACCCGGGACTTCCCGCCCCGGTCCGGCGGCGACACCTACATCATCTACACGGGCGGCACCACGGGGATGCCCAAGGGGGTGATGTGGGACGTCGAGCAACTGCTGTTCGCGTTCTGGAACCCGACGTTCCCCCGCCCGAAGACCCCCGAGGACGTCGTGGAGATGGCGCGGAACTCGGGCCCGATGGTGATGATGCCGGTCGCGCCGCTGATGCACGGGGCGGCGCAGATGGCGACGTTCATCAGCTGGTGGATGGGCGCGACGGTCGTCTACACGCGCCGGTTCGACGCCGCCGAGGTCTGGCGCACGATCGGGCGCGAGAAGGTCAACTCCCTGACGATCACGGGCGACGCGATGGCGATCCCCATGGCCGAGGAACTGGCCCGCGGCGACTACGACACCTCGTCCCTGCTGGCGTTCGTGTCCACGGGGGCGATCCTGACCGGCACGGTCCGCGACCGCGTCCAGGAACTCCTGCCCAACACGATCATCATGGACCGCTTCGGCTCCACCGAGTCGGGCTCGACCGCCGAGGCGGTGGCGGGCTCGACCCCCGAGAAGGGCCTGCGCTTCGCCCCCGACGTGGCGGACGTGACGGTCCTGGACGACGCCCTCCGTCCGGTCCGGCCGGGCTCGGGCGTGATCGGCCAGGTGGCGCGCAGCGGCCACATCGCGCGCGGCTACTACAACGACCCGGAGAAGACGGCCCGCACGTTCCCCGAGGTGGACGGCCGTCGCTGGCTGCTCACCGGCGACATCGCGACGGTCGAGCAGGACGGCTCGATCGCGGTCTACGGCCGGGGCTCCCAGGCCATCAACACCGGCGGCGAGAAGGTCTTCCCCGAGGAGGTGGAGGCGGTCCTGAAGGGCCACCCGGACGTCTACGACGCGGTGGTCACCGGCATCCCCGACGAACGCTGGGGGAACCGGGTGGCGGCGGTGGTCCAGCCGGTGGGGGCCCCACCGTCCCCGGAGGACCTGGACGCCCACTGCCGCAAGGAACTGTCGGGCTACAAGGTGCCGCGCGCCTACGCGTTCGTGAAGGAGATGAAACGCTCCCCGGCGGGCAAGGCCGACTACCGCTGGGCCAAGAAGATCGCGGCGGAGTCGGCCCGGGAGCGGTAGTGCTCAGTCGACTCCTTCGTCGAGCCGATCCCAGGTGATCGTCACCTTGAAGGGGTCGATCATCTCGATCGCCGTGTCGAAGGAGTCGGCACGGTGCGCGACGCGGTGAGTGGTGTAGGCCCCGTCGGATGCCAGCCGGAGCATTTCGATCATGACCGCGGGGCCGTCGTCGTTGGCCATGCGCACGATCCAGTACTGCGGAACGCCGAAGCGGGCGTACTCGGCGCGCTTGTCGATCAGGTCGGCGGTGACCGTTCCGGGTGAGACGATCTCCACCACGATCAGGGTGTCGGCGATGGTCGGCTTGCGCTTCCAGCGAGGGCGGTCCTCGGTGATGCACCGGTAGACGATGGCGTCGGGTCGTTTGTAATGGAAAGGCACCTCCGACACCAGGAGGTCGATGTCACCGTTGATCCGCAGACACGGCGCTCCGGTGGAGCGGTCGGGCAACGCCTCCCGAAGGGCCGTCTTGATGTTGTCGGCGATCGCGTTGTGGTTCGGGGACGGTGATTCGCAGACGACCACGAACCCATCCTTGATCTCCACCCTGCGCGACACGTCTTCCGGCATCTCCAGATAGGTGTCGAGGTCGATCTCCTGGGTGTAGGTGATCGGCGAAGACCAGTCGAACGCATGTGTCACCGTGGCCGCCCTTCGGTCGTCCTGTCCGTAAGACTAGGCCACGGGGTCCGGGACGACAGGCGTTCCTCCACGCCGACGGAGAGTCGCGAAGGCAGGGGCAGGGGCAGGGGTGCTCAGGTCACCAGGCGGCCGCGTAGCAGGTCCATCAGCGTCGCGTGGACCTCGGTCACGTCGCGGTCCGGCTGGAGCGTGCGCCAGTCCAGGGCCACCGTCAGGACCATGCCGAAGACCGCCGAGGCCGCCATGTCCACGTCCAGGTCGGGGCGGAGGCGGCCGCCGGCCACGGCGGCGCGCAGCACGTCGCCGATCACGCCGATCGCGCGTTCGCGGATGAGCTGGGCCGCGTACTGCCAGTCGCCGCGCGACCGCCACGCCTCGGCGATCAGCAGGCGGGCGAACGACTCGTGCTCGCCGATGAAGCGCAGCTCCGCCCCCACCACCGCCTCCAGGGCGGCCATGGGCTCCCGGCCGTCGGCGGCCTCGCGGAGGGTCTGCGCGAAGCGCTCGATGCCGTACTCCAGCAGCGCCGAGAACAGCGCGGCCTTGCTGCCGAAGTTGTAGTACACCGTGCCCTTGGCGACCCCGGCGCGCTCGGCGATCTGGTCGACCGTGGTGGTGGCGAACCCGCGTTCGGCGATCAGCTCGATCGCCGCGGTGAACAACCGCTCGCGGGTCGCCGCAGTCCGGCTCACGTCTGGCCCCTCTAGAGTTTCAGCACGGGGTGCAGACGCTTCATCGTCCACACCCGGTTGCGCCGGACGGCCAGGGCGGACAGCAGCAGCCCGCCGACCAGGAACGCGACCAGCACGGCACCACCCTGCCACACCGGCGTCAGGTCGCCGCCGCTGATCAGGCGGCGGGCCGCGTCCACCGTCCACGGCATCGGCAGGAACGGCCGGATCGCCTGGAAGAAGCCCGGCGAGGTCTCGATCGGGTACGTCCCGGCGGCGGAGGTGAGCTGGAGCATCAGCAGCGCCAGCGCGACCACCCGGCCGATCGGCCCGAACTTGACGTTCACCCACTGCACCACGGCCAGGAACGACGCCGACGCCAGCGCCAGCAGCGCGATCAGCCCCGGCCAGTTCGCCGCCTCCAGGCCGAGCGCGAACCGCAGCACGGCCAGGACGATCAGCACCTGCCCGATCCCGATCGCCACGGCGGGCAGCCACCCGGCGAGGGCGACCCGCCAGCCGGGCGCGTTGCTGGCCTGCGCCCGCTGGTTGACCGGCCGCAGCATCATGTAGATCAGCATCGCGCCGACCCACAGCGCCAGCGGGACGAAGAACGGCGCGAACCCCGTGCCGTAGTTGGGCACCTTGTTGTCGGTGTCGCTGGCCAGCCGGACCGGGTCGCTCATCATGTCGGCGCGGCCGGCGCGCTCGTCCTCGCCGTAGTCGGGGACCTTGTCGGTGCCCTGGTGCAGGCCGGTGGCGAGCTTGCCGCTGCCGTCGGAGATCTGGAGCAGCGCGGTCGAGAGGGTCACCGACCCGTCGGCGAGCCTGCCGAGCCCGTTCTGCAACGTGCCGAGGCCGGTGGTGAGCCGCGCCGACCCGTTCATCAGCTTGCCGGCGCCCGCGCTGACCTGCCGGGCGCCGGAGCTGAGGCGGTTGACGTCGCGCCGGGCCCTCTCCACCCTGGCGGCCAGCGTCGGGGCGTTCTTCGCGACCTCGTTCGCGAGCCGCTGGACCTGGCGGGCGTCGGCGGCGATCTTGCGCAGCTCGGCGGTGTGCGCGCGGACGTAGCCGTCCACCTGGCGGGCGACCTGCACGACCCGGCCGGAGACCCGGAGCAGGTCCTGCCGGATCCGGTCGGGGATCTCGGGATGGGCGGCGAGGTAGGTCCGCAGCTCCGCGCGCGCGGCCTCGGCGTCGCGGACGGCCTGCCGGGTCTGGGCGGGCAGCCGGTTCGCGCCGTCGGCGAGCGCGTCGGCGCCCCGCGCGACGAGCAGGGCCGCGTCGCGGATCTCAGGGGCGTTCTCGCGCAGCAACGGCAGCACGGCGTCGCTCGCCTGGTTGACCATCGCGGCCAGGCGCTGGTTTCCGGCGGCGACCTGCTGGGCGCCGTCGCGGAGCGCGCCGAGGCCGTTGGTGAGCCTCCCCGAGCTCGCGTGCAGCTTCCCCGCGCCGGTGCGCGCGTCGCCCAGCCCCTTGCTCAGCTTGCCCGCGCCCTCGTGGGCCTTGCCCGAGCCGTCGGCGAGCTTGTCGGCGCCCTTGGCGGCCTTGTCCAGCTCGCCGTGCAGGGTGCCGAACGACACGAGGATCTGGTCGAAGTAGCCCCGGATCGCCTTCTCCCGCGCGGCGGCGCTGACCTCCTTGAACGCGGCCTGCGCGACGGTCCCGACGACGTAGTTGTTGGAGTCGTTGAGCTGGAGCCGCAGCCCGGCCGGGGCCGGGGTCCCGTCGCCGGACGGGGAGGCCAGGCGGGTGCTGAAGTCCGGCGGGATCGTCAGCGACATGTAGTAGTCGCCCTTGCGCACGCCCCGGTCGGCGGTGGCGGCGTCCACCCTCTTCCACGCGAAGATGCGGCGCTTCTCCAGCTCCTCGGCCAGGTCCGCGCCCGCGTGCACCTGCTTGCCGTCCGCCTTGGCGGGCCTGTCCTCCACGACCAGCGCGACCGGGAGGTGCGACAGGCGGCCGTAGGGGTCCCAGAACGACCACAGGTACAGCCCCGCGTACAGCAGCGGCAGCATGACCAGCCCGACCAGGCCGATCGCCGTCAGCCGGTTCCGCCGGAAGCGGCGCAGCTCCAGCCCGCCCGTCGACAGTGCGGGAAGTCTCATCGGGAGGTCTCCTCCAGAAGGGCGTCACGGGGGTCGGGGAGGATGAGGACGTGCCGGGCCAGGCCCTCGGCGGGCTCCGGATCGTGGCAGGTGGCCAGCACGGTGGCGCCGGAGTCGGCGACGGCGCGCAGCCGCTCCCACAGCGCGCGCTGGCGGGCCGGGGGAAGGCCCTCGTCCACGTCGTCGAGCAGCAGCACGCCGGGCGCGCCGGTCAGGCCGATCGCCGCGCCGAGCAGCTGGGTCTCGTCGGGCAGCAGGTCCTGGGCGAAGGTCCCGGGGGCGACGTCGAGGCCGACGCGCTCCAGCGCGCGGCGGATGCGGTCGCCGCGCCCGCGCCACCGGCCGAACAGCCCCTCCCGCAGGTCGAGGGCCTCGCTGAGGTGCTCCCGGACGGTCAGCGTGGGGTCCAGGTCGGTGACGTTCGCGACGACGCCGAGCGAGGTGACGCGCTGCACGGCGCGCAGCCGCCCCGGAAGTTCGAGGTCGCCCACGGTCGCGGTGCCCGACGTGGGTTTCATGCGGCCGCCGAGGGTGAGGAGGAGGGAGGTGCGGCCGGTGCCGGCGACCCCGCTGATCACGGCGAGCTCCCCGGCCGGGACGGAGAACGACACGTCCTGGAACACCGGGCCGCGCGCCCCGCGCAGCGTCAGCCCCTCGGCGGCGACGCGCAGGGCGGGGGAGGCGTGCTCGTCGGCGCCGGTCCCGGAGCGGCCCCCATCCGCTCCGGGACCGGCGGCCGGCCCGGCGGCGGACGGCGCGATCCCCCCGATCGTCCCGTCCGCCGCCGGTGTCGTGGTGACCGGTGGCGTGGTGTCGGCCGGTTCCGGATTCATCACGGTCCCCTCGCACACTCTTTAAACTGACCGGTCAGTACAAATTTAGCCCCGGACGGCCCCCGCCACACCCTCGCGACCGCGTGACGTCCCCCACGTAAGCTCCGTCACCCCGTGCGCGGTACCGTCACGCCTCCGTTGAAAGAGGAGGAGACCTGTACGACATCTGGGAGCGATCCGCGATCGCCAAGCGCCTCGACGTCCTGGCGGGATTCCTGGCCTCACGCTGGGCCCCGGGCACCGAGGAGCGCCGGGAACTGGACCGCGTCGTGGCCGTCGCGCGCTGGGCGCTCACCGAGAACGACCTCGACACCGCCCGGGCAGGGCTGGACGATCTGGTCGACTGGGCCGACCGGTGGGCGGACCACCCGCACCGCCCGGCCGAGCCCCGCCCCGACGAGGCCGACCGCCAGATCCGCGACTACGCCAAGGACGCCTATCCCGAGCGGCTCTCCGTCAGGCAGCGCGACCGGGTCGGTCGGATCACCCTGTTCATGAACGTCGGTCTCCGCGCCCTGGCCGGGGCGGACCTGCCACGCCAGGTCCGGGAGGACGTCTTCTACCTCTACGGCCGCGTCTCGATGGCGCTGGACGCGGGGCATCTGGCGGCGGCCGAACGCGAGCTGGCCCGACTGGAGGAGCTGCGCGAGCGGTACGCGCCGCGCCGGAGGGGCCCCGGGTAGCCTGGTGGTGATCTTGGGAGGGGCATGGTGATCGATCCGGGGCTGGACCATCTCGTCTACGCGACGCCCGACCTCGCGGCGAGCGTGGCGGAGATCGCCGGACGGACCGGTGTCGCGCCCGTCGAGGGCGGGCCGCACGTCGGGCTCGGCACCCGCAACCACCTGCTGGGGCTCGGCGGCCGGGCCTACCTGGAGATCGTCGGACCCGACCCCGGGCAGCCCGCGCCCGAGCGGCCCCGGCCGTTCGGGATCGACGACCTGGCCGCGCCCGCGCTGGTCGCCTGGGCCGTGGCGGTCGAGGACATCGACGGACGCGTCGCCCGCGCCCGCGCGGCCGGGTTCGACCCCGGCGACGCGGTCCCGATGGCGCGGCGGCGGCCCGACGGCGTGCTGCTGGAGTGGCGGCTGACGCCGGTGCGCACCGGGGCCGTGCCGTTCCTCATCGACTGGGGCCGGACCGAGCACCCGGCGGCGGCGCTGCCGGTGGTGCCGCTGCGGACGTTCCGGATCGTCGACCCGGAGCCCGCACGCGTCCGCGCCCCGCTCGGCGCGCTGGGCGTCGCCGCCGACCTGCGCGCCGGGGAGCGCCCCGCGCTGCGCGCCGAGATCGGGGACGGCCTCGTCCTGGAATGACCCGCTCTGCCAGAATCTCCGGCATGAGCGACCCGTCCCGCCCGGCCCGCGGCCTGTCCGCGCTCCTGGCCACCATGGGGACCGCGCACTTCCTCGCGCCCCGCCCGTTCGACACGATCGTCCCCGCGCGGCTGCCCGGCAGGGCACGGACCTGGACGTACCTGAGCGGCGTCGCCGAGCTGGCGGTGGCCGCCGCCGTCGCGCACCCGCGCACGCGGAAGAAGGGCGCGCTGGCGGCGGCCGGCCTGTTCGCCGCGGTGTTCCCGGCGAACGTGAAGATGGCCTACGACTGGCGGCGCCGCCCGCTGCCGCTGAAGGCCGTCGCCTACGGGCGGCTGCCGCTGCAGGCCCCGCTGGTCGCCTGGGCCCTGAAGGTCGCGCGCGACGCCCGCTAACGCACCGCGATGATCGCCGAGCCGTGGCCGAACAGGCCCTGGTTGACGGCGATGCCGGCGCGCGCGCCCTCGACCTGGCGGCCCTCGGCCCGACCGCGCAGCTGCCAGGTCAGCTCGCACACCTGCGCGATGGCCTGCGCCGGGATCGCCTCCCCGAACGAGGCCAGCCCGCCCGAGGGGTTCACCGGGACGCGCCCGCCGAGCGCCGTCGCGCCGGAGCGCAGCAGCTCCTCCGCGCCGCCGGGCTCGCACAGGCCGATGTCCTCGTACCAGTCGAGTTCGAGGGCGGTGGACAGGTCGTACACCTCGGCCAGCGACAGGTCCTCCGGCCCGAGCCCGGCCTCCTCGTAGGCGGCGTGCGCGAGGGACGCGCGGAACGGCCGCTCCGGCGGCGCGACCGCCGCCGCCGAGTCGGTCGCGAAGTCCGGCAGGTCCAGCACCGTCTTGGGGAACGTCGGCGTGACCGTGGACAGCGCCGGGATCCGCACCGGGTCGGCGGCGCCGTGCCGCCGCGCGAACTCCACCGACGCCAGCACCAGAGCCGCGCCGCCGTCGCTGGTCGCGCAGATGTCCAGCAGCCGCAGCGGGTCGGCGACCACCGCCGACTCCCGCACGTCCTCCGGCGTCACCTCCTTGCGGTAGCGGGCGTTGGGGTTGGCCAGGCCGTGCCGGGCGTTCTTCACCTTCACGGCCGCGAAGTCGTCGGGCGTCGCGCCGTGCACGGCCATGCGCCGCCGCGCGTACAGCGCGAAGTAGATCGGGTTCGTCGCGCCCAGCAGCCGGAACCGCAGCCAGTCGGGGTCGTCGGGCCGGTCCCCGCCGACCGGCTTGAAGAACCCCTTGGGGACCGCGTCCGCGCCGACGACCAGCGCCACGTCGCACAGGCCCGCCAGGATCCGCGCCCGCGCGTGGTCGATCGCCTGCGCGCCGGAGGCGCACGCCGCGTAGCAGCTCGACACCCGCGCGCCCGACCAGCCGAGCGCCTGCGCGAACGTCGCGCCCGCCACGAACCCCGGGTAGCCGTTGCGGATGGTGTCCGCGCCCGCGACGTACTGCACGTCGGTCCAGTCCAGCCCGGCGTCGGCGAGCGCCGCCCGCGCCGCCACGAGCCCGTACTCCACGAAGTTGCGGCCCCACTTGCCCCACGGGTGCATGCCCGCGCCGAGGACGGCGACCTCACCCACTGTTCCTCCCACCACGGGCCGGCCTCCACATCCACACCGTGTACTCGGCCTCGTCGTCGGCGTAGAGCACGCCCTCGGTCAGCTCCATCTCCATGCCGACCTCCAGGTCCTCCACCCCGACGCCCGGGACGACCTGCCCGAGCACGACCATCCGTTCGGCCTCCAGCTCCACGGCCGCGACCGTGTACGGCCGGAACGGCTCGGGCGACACGTACGGGGGCGGCGGCTTGTACCGGGAGTCGGCGTAGGACCAGATCCGGCCCCGGGGGGAGAGGGCGTGTTCCCCCAGCTCGGAGCCGTCCCTGGGGCCGGTGCAGCCGGGGTTGCGGCAGGCCAGCTCGTTGCGGGGGAAGTAGGGGGTGCCGCAGGCGGCGCAGCGGGTGCCCAGCAGCCGCACCTCGCCGTCGGCGGTGGTGAACCAGCCGTCGACGGCCGGGCGCCGCCGCCCGCCTGCCGGGACGTCTGTCGGGGGAGTGGTGCTCACGCAGCCTCCAGGGGGAGGGAGGGGGCCTACCGGCGCAGCTTACCAACCAAGCGTACGCTCAAGTCCAGTGCGGGTCTTCTCAACCGCCTCTCACCGCTCTCTCATGGATTTCTCATCTGGGATCCCTGCCATGGGGACACCGCGAACCCGAGGGAGAGACCATGGGCAGGAAGTTCATCACCGGGGTCGCCGTCGGCGCGACGGCCGCCGGGATCGCCGGAGGGATCATCGCCGGGGTCCCGGCGCTGGCCGCCGACCCCGCCCCGTCCCCGACGCGATCGGCCGAACGCCCGCACACCGAACGCCCGCACGCCGAACGGCCGGGCCGGGGCGCGTTCGGCGCGCTGCACGGCGAGTTCACCGTCAAGGACAAGGACGGCAGGTACGTCCTGCGCGACGTGCAGCGCGGCCAGGTCACCGCGGTGTCGGAGACCTCGCTGACGGTCAGGAGCGAGGACGGCACCACCTGGACGTGGACCGTCAACGGCGACACCCGCGTCGCCCGCAACGAGAAGATCACCTCGCTCAAGGCGGGCGACACCGTCCGGGTCGCCGGCACCCGCAGCGGCGAGACCCGCACCGCCGCGTTCGTCGGCAAGCCGCCCGCCGACGGCGACCGCAAGAAGGGCGACCGGCGCGGCCACGGGCACTGGCGCGGCGACGGCGAGCGGCCCGGCCCGCAGCGTTCCTGAGCGCCCTCGGACTCCGCCGGTCACCCGGGCTCCCCCGGTCCGGGTGACCGGCGGACCCGCGGGCGCACCCCGGCGGCGGCCACCGCCGCGACCGCCAGCGTCGCCAGGACGTACAGGCCCGTCCCGGTCCAGGCCCCGCCCTCGAACGCCACGCCGCCCGCCGACCCGCCGACGCTGCTGCCCAGGTAGTACGCGAACAGGTACAGCGCCGACGCCTGGGCCCGCGCCGTGCGCGCCCGCAGCCCGACCCAGCCGCTGGCCACCGCGTGCGTCGCGAAGAACCCGCAGGTGAACAGCAGCAGCCCGAGCGCCACCGCCGGCAGCCACGGCGGCAGCGTCAGCAGCAGGCCCGCCGCCGCCAGCCCGACCGCGCCCAGCAGCACCGGCCGCCGCCCGGCCCGGTCGGCCAGCACGCCCGCCCGCGCCGAGGCCACCGAGCCCGCCAGGTTCGTCACCGCGATCAGGCCGACCACCGCCTGCGGCAGGTGGAACGGGGCCTCCAGCAGCCGGTAGGACAGGAAGTTGTAGACGGTCACGAAGCCCGCCATCGCCATCAGCGCGACCACGTACAGCCGCCGCAGCCCCGGGTCCCGCAGGTGCGCCAGCAGCGGCCGGTAGTCCACGCGCGAGGGCCGGAAGCCCCGCGACGGCGGCAGCAGCACCCAGAACGCCACCGTGAACGCCAGCGCGACCAGCGCCGTCACCGCCAGCGCCCACCGCCAGCCCGCGAAGTCGGTCGTCACGCCCGGCACGAGCCGCCCCAGCACCCCGCCGATCCCGGTGCCCGCCACGTACCGCCCCATCGCGCCGCCGAGCCGCTCCCGGGGCACCTCGTCGGCCAGGTACGCCATCGCCACGGCGGGCACCCCGGCCAGCGCGACCCCCTGCGCGGCCCGCGCCGCCGCCAGCGCCCCGAACGTCGAGCACAGCGGGATCAGCAGCCCGACCAGCACCGACGCCGCCGACGACCACAGCATCACGCGGGTGCGCCCGTACCGCTCCGACAGCGAGCTGACCGGGATCACCGCGAGCGCGACCGCACCGGTCGCCAGCGACACCAGCAGGCTGGCCCGCGCGGGCGACACCGCGAACGCGCCCGACAGCTCCGGCAGCAGCGCCTGGGTGCAGTACAGCGACATGAACGTGGTCAGCCCCGCCGCGAACAGCGCGAGGTCGATCCGCCGCGGATCGGCGGAGGAGCGAGGGACGCCGACGGCGGGGACGGGGGAGGCGACGGACATGGCAGCCAGCCTCCGCCCGCCTGCCCTGATGCGTCCAATGATTCTTTCCTCGGAAACCGATGCGCGATATGCATGACGGTATGGACCTGCAGACCGTGCGCTGGTTCCTGGCGGTCGCCGAGCTGGGGCACGTGACGAACGCCGCCGCCGAGCTGCGCGTCTCCCAGCCCGGCCTGTCGCGCGCCCTCGCCCGCCTGGAACGGGAGCTCGGGTACCCGCTGTTCGACCGGGTGGGCCGCGGCGTCGCGCTCAGCCCCTACGGCAGGGTGTTCGCCGGGCACGCGCGCCGCCTGGTCGCCGAGGAGGAGGCCGCCCGCCGCGCCCTCGCCGAGGCCGCCGACCCCGGGCGCGGCGAGGTGTCGCTGGCGTTCCTGCACACGCAGGGGCCGTCGTTCGTGCCCGACCTGATCCGCCGGTTCCGGCGCGACCACCCCGGCGTGACGTTCCGGCTCAGCCAGGACCGCGCCGGGCCGATCACCGCCGCCGTCGCCGGGGGCGCCGCCGACCTCGGCATCACCAGCCCCCGCCCGGACGGCCCGGCGCTGGCCTGGCACCCGCTGGTCACCGAGCCGCTCCTGCTCGCGGTGCCCGCCGACCACCGGCTCGCCCGCCGCGCCCGGGTGCGGCTGCGCGAGGTCGCGGACGAGCCGTTCGTGGCGTTCCGGTCCGACGCGGGACTGCGGCCGATCTTCGAACGGATGTGCGCGCACGCCGGGTTCCGGCCGCGCATCGCCTTCGAGGGGCAGGAGGTCATGACCATGCGGGGCCTGGTCGCGGCCGGTCTCGGCCTGGCGGTCCTGCCGCCGCCCGAGCCCGGCGAGCCCGGCGAACCCGACGCGCACGGCGTGCGGCACCTCGCGCTGGCCGAGCCGGACGCGTTCCGTGAGATCGGCCTGACCTGGGCGGACGGGCGGACCCTGCGCCCGGCGGCCGAGCGGTTCCGCCGCTTCGTCATCGCCGGGCCGAACCTGCCCCGCCAGGTAACTGACTCGTAAGTCACTTCGGTACAGTGCAACCGAGCCCGATTCTGTCGTGGCGACGCCACATCTCTAAGGAGTGCGCATGCGGACCGGACTGCAGGGGAAGACCGCGTTGATCACCGGGGCGTCCCGGGGCATCGGAAGGGCGACGGCGTTCGCGCTGGCCGCCGAGGGCGCCAACGTCGTGCTGTCCTCGCGCAAGCAGGAGGCCCTGGACAAGGTGGCCGCCGAGATCCGCGCCGCCCACCCGGACGCGGGCGTGCTGGCGAAGGCCGCCCACGTGGGCAGCGCCGAGCAGGCCGAGGCGTGCGTGGACGCCGCGGTCGCCGAGTTCGGGGCGCTCGACGTCCTGGTCAACAACGCGGGCACCAGCCCGCACTTCGGCCCGATGACCGAGATCACCCCGGCCGCCGCCGCCAAGACCGTCGAGGTCAACCAGTTCGCGGTCGTGCAGTGGACCCAGCTCGCCTGGAACAGGTCGATGAAGGACAACGGCGGCGCGGTCATCAACGTCGCGTCGGTCGGCGGCATGGTCACCGAGCACGGCATCGGCTACTACAACGCCACCAAGGCCGCCGTCATCCACATCACCCGCCAGTTCGCCATGGAGCTGGCCCCGAAGGTGCGGGTGAACTGCATCGCGCCCGGCCTGGTCAAGACCGACCTGGCCCGCGCGCTGTGGGAGGCCAACGAGGAGCAGATCGCCGGGTACATGCCGCTCGGCCGCCTCGGCGAGCCCGAGGACATCGCCAACGCCGCCGTCTTCCTGGCCGGGGACGCCTCGTCCTGGATGACCGGGCAGACCATGGTGGTGGACGGCGGGTCCGTCATCCGGCCGTCGATCGCCTGAGACCGAGGAGACCGCCATGTCACGCTGGGGACTGACCGTTCCGATGACCGGCCTGCCGCTGGCCGGGCACCGCGAGATCGTCGAGAGCCTGCCCGGCCTCGGCTACACCGACGCCTGGTCGGCCGAGACCAACGGCACCGACGCGTTCACCCCGCTGGCCCTGGCCTCGCAGTGGGCCCCCGAGCTGCGCCTCGGCCCGGCGATCGTGCCGGTCTACACGCGCGGCCCGGCGCTGCTGGCGCAGCAGGCCGCCACCCTCGCCGACCTGGCCCCCGGCCGGTTCGTGATGGGCATCGGCACCTCCTCCGACACGATCGTGCAGCGCTGGAACGGCATCCCGTTCGACGAGCCGTACCGGCGCGTCCGCGACACCCTGCGCTTCCTGCGCCGGGCGCTGGCGGGGGAGAAGGTGAAGGAGGACTACGACACCTTCTCGGTCAAGGGCTTCAAGCTGGAGACCCCGCCCGCCTCCCCGCCGCCGATCGTGCTGGCCGCGCTGCGCCCCGGCATGCTGCGGCTGGCCGCCCGCGAGGCCGACGGCGCGATCACCAACTGGCTCGCGCCCAAGGACGTGCGCACCGTGCGCGGCGAGCTCGGCGACGACAAGGAGCTGATCGCCCGGCTGTTCGTGTGCCCGACCGACGACGCCGAGGAGGCCCGCGCGATCGGCCGCTGGATGATCGCCGCCTACATGACGGTGCCGGTCTACCGGGCGTTCCACGAGTGGCTGGGCCGGGGCGAGGCGCTGCGCCCGATGAACGAGGCGTGGGCCGCCGGGGACCGCAGGAAGGCCCTGGAGGCCATCCCCGACGAGGTGGTGGACGACCTGGTCGTGCACGGCTCCCCGGAGGCGTGCCGGGCCCGCGTCCGCGAGTACGTGGACAGCGGCCTGACCACCCCGGTGCTGGCGGTCGTCCCGGGCGGGAACCTGTCCCCGGCCGAGGCCGTGCGCGCGCTGGCCCCGAACGCGGACTGACCCTCCGGCTCCCGCGGGGTACCGGCCGGACCGCCGATTGGTACCCCGCAAAAGGGAGAAAAAGGGCGGCTGCCGACAACTTTCGATCTTCCCGTGGCGTCTGATCTGCCGGACGCCGGTGATCACCAGATCCCGGCGTCCCGGTGCGCGACGCGAACGACGGGGGCGGATGATGACTCTTCTCGGCTGGCCGCTGCTGGTCCTGCTGGTGGTGCTGGCGGTCGCGGCCCCCGCGGGCTGCCTGCTGGCGTGGGGACGGCTGCGGGGCCCCCGGGCCGTGCGGCTGCTCGGGCGCCTCGGGCTGATCGCGGTCTGCCAGACCACCGCGCTGCTGCTGGTCGGCGTGGTCATCAACCGCAACCTCCAGCTCTACGCCTCCTGGGACGACCTGCTCGGCACCGGCGCCCGGGACGGCGAGATCCAGGCCATGGGCCCGCCCGACCGGGGCCCGCACGACGGCGGCAGCGTCGGCGGCGGCAGGCAGGGGACCGGGCCGTTCCGCATGGACCGCCGCACCCGCACCTACCGGGCGATCGTGAAGGGGCCGAAGTCGGGCGTCACCGGCGAGATCCGCGTGTGGCTGCCCAAGGAGTACGCCGACCCGGCCCACGCGCACCGGAGGTTCCCGGTGGTGGAGCTGTTCCCCGGCTTCCCCGGCACGCCGTCCACCTGGTTCATCGGCATGCGCGGCGGCGACCAGCTCGCCGAGGCGGTGAAGCGGGGCCGGGGCCGGCCGGCGGTCCTGGTCGCGCCGATGATGACCGTCCAGCCGGGCCGCGACACCGAGTGCAGCGACATTCCCAAGGGCCCCAAGGTCGCCACCTGGCTGACCGACGACGTCCGCGAGATCGTCGCCCGGCACTTCCGGGTGCGGACCGACGGCCCCGCGTGGGCGGCGATGGGCTACTCCACCGGCGGGTTCTGCGCGGCCAAGCTCGCCACCCAGCACCCGGGCAGGTACCGCGCGGCGGTCAGCATGGCGGGCTACTTCCGGCCCACCGCCCCCGACCTGCTGCGCGACCCGAAGACCGAACGCGCCAACAGCCCCCTGACGCTGGTCGGCAGGCACCCGGCCGTGGAACTGCTGCTGGCGGGCAGCCGCGAGGATCCCGGCACGGTCGCCGCCATCCAGGAGCTGCTGCCCAAGGTGAAGCAGCCGACCAGGGCGTTCACCTACATCGTCCCGACCGGCGGCCACAACATCCAGGTCTGGCAGCGCATGCTGCCCAAGGCCTACTCCTGGCTGGCCGAGCGCCTTCCCGCCCCCTCCTGACAAAACGATCTTCAATCGGCGTTCACGGAAGGGTCACCGGGGATCCCTACCGTCGTTCCACCGCCCGCGGGCGGCACGGGACGACTGGGGGCGGGGGATGGGGCTTCTGGGCTGGCCGCTGCTGGTCCTGCTGGTGGCGCTGGCGGTCGCGGCCCCGGCCGGGTGCCTGCTGGCGTGGAACCGGCTGCCCGGGCCGCGCGCCGCGCGCGCCGCCGCCCGGCTCGGGCTGATCGCGACGTGCCAGGTCACGGCGCTGCTGCTGGCCGGGACGCTGATCAACCGCGGCCTGCACCTGTACGCCTCCTGGGACGACCTGCTCGGCTCCGGCGCGACGGCCGGCGGCGAGATCCAGGCGGTCGGGCCGCAGGGCGGCGGGACGCGGCGCGGGTTCGGGCCGTTCCGGTACGACCGGCGCAGCCGCACCTATGTCGCGCGCCCCGTCGGGGCGGCGTCGGGCGTCCGCGCCGAGGTGCGGGTGTGGCTGCCGAAGGAGTACTCCGACCCCGCCCACGCGGGCCGGCGGTTCCCGGTCATCGAGCTGTTCCCCGGCTTCCCGGGCTCGTCGTGGACGTGGTTCGGCGCGATGCGCGGGGCGGACCGGCTCGCCGAGGCGCTGCGCCGCGGGCAGGCCCGGCCCGCGATCCTGGTCGCCCCGACGATCACCGTGCAGCCGGGCCGCGACACCGAGTGCAGCGACATCCCGGGCGGCCCCAAGGTCGCCACCTGGCTGACCGAGGACATCCACCGCATCGTCACCGGGCACTTCCGCGCCCTGCCCGACGCCTCCGCGTGGGCGGCGATGGGCTACTCCACCGGCGGGTTCTGCGCGGCCAAGCTCGCCGCCCGGCACCCGGACCGGTACCGGGCGGCCGTCAGCCTGGCGGGCTACTTCCGGCCCACCTCCCCGGACCTGCGGCGATCCCCGGCGCTGGCCCGCGCCAACAGCCCCGTCGAGCTGCTGGCCTCCCGTCCCGCCGTGGACCTGCTGCTGGCGGGCAGCCGCGAGGACCCCGGCACGGTCACCGCCATCGACGCGCTGCTGCCGCGTGTGAGGCCGCCCACACGGGCGTTCACGTACATCGTCCCGACCGGCGGTCACAACGTCCGGGTATGGCGGGACATGTTGCCCCGCGCGTACGCCTGGCTGGCACAACGCCTCCCCGGCCCCTCCTGAGGCCGAGGTTTAGGGGTGGGACGGGCGGGGCAGGGCAGCGCGCGTCCGACCCCGAACGACGGAAGACATGAGGGAGCAGACCATGCTCACGTTGACCGACGGTGCCGTCCAGGTGATCCGCACCGTGACCGCCAACCCCGAGCTTCCCCCCGAGACCGGCATCCGCATCGAACCCGGCGTCAACGGCTCCGACGCGCTGCGCCTGTCGGTGGCCGCCGCGCCGGAGGCGGGCGACCAGATCGTCGAGGAGGAGGGCGCGCGCGTCTACCTCGAACCCGAGGTGGCGCAGCTGCTCGACGACAAGACCCTCGACGCCCAGGTCGACCAGCAGGGCGAGGTGGAGTTCACCATCGCCGGGGGTGACGCGGTCTGACGGGGGCCGGCACCGCCCGCGGTAGCGCCGTTCCGGCGCCCCTGGTCCGTTCCCCGTTCGACCAGGAAGCCCGAACGGCGTGAAGCGCGGCGCCGGCGCGTCCGCGCCGGCGCCGCGCGTTCCGGCCCGGCTCAGTCCGGGAACGACGGGTGCGGGCCGAGCGCCCAGTACTCGTAGAGGCCGTAGCCCGTCGTCTCGGCCGTGGGGCCGCCGCCGTCGACGTACTCGTACCGGGCCACCGCGTCGATCATTCCCCACATCCGCGCCGCGTCGTCGGGCTTGCGGGCGTCGTAGGCGACGCCCTGCACCTTCGGCTCCGGCCCCTGGTACATGCCGTGCTTCCAGTCCGGTTCCAGGCCGTAGCCGGTGCCGAGCATCATGTGGACCGGCAGGATCGGCGTCGCGCGGATCTCGAACGGCTTGCCGCCCGGGGGACCGAACGCGATCGTCGCCTCCACCACGTCGCGCGTGCCCTCGGCGTAGACCGGGTGGTACTCGGGGCGGCCCAGGTACTCGGGGTCGCGGCCCTCCTGCGGCCACACCCGGACCGCCTCCTCCAGCACGCGGCGGCCCTTCTCGTCCTCCTGGATGATCGCCAGGACGGAGTGGTCGGCGAACTGGATCGGCGTGTAGAGCCAGTAGAACGTCCCGGCGTTCCTGACCTGGATGCCCGGCGGCTCCGGCTCGCCGACCGGGCGGATGCCCCAGGAGCGGTCGCGCGAGCCCCACCAGCGGTCGGGGGTGACCTCGATCCGCTCGCCGTCGACGGTGAGGTGGCCGGACCAGCGGCCGGTCTGGGCGAGGCGGCGCGAGTCGAACATGACGCGCTCCTGCCAGCGCACGTAGTGCGGCGGTTCGAGCTGGGCGGGGATCGAGCCCTCCCACGTCAGGTCGAACGCCAGCCCGTGCTCGTCGTCGTCCAGCGTGACCCGCAGCCGCCGCAGGCCCTCCAGGACCTCGACCCGGAACGGCCCCACGGTCGTGTCCATCCGGTCGAGGCCCAGCTCGCGGGAGGCGCGCACCACCCGGTGGAGCGGGCCGCGCCGCAGCAGGGCGTAGGCGTCGGTGACGCCGAGGTTCGGGTACTGCCCCATCCCGATGATCAGCATGAGGTCGTCGGAGCAGGGGTGGACGTTGAAGTAGTAGCGGTCGTAGAAGTTGCGGTCGGAGGTGGCGACGTGCCGCATCACCTCGGGGGCCTGGTGGATCGGGTAGTCGTCGAGCGGGGACAGCGTCACGGGGCGTCCTCCAGGATGCGGGCCAGCAGCCGGGTGCAGTTGTTGTCGTGCGGGAACGCGTCGCCCGGCTCGATCCACCCGAAGTCGATCATCGCCTGGCCGATCCGCGCCATGATGCAGGAGAACTTGAAGCCCGACAGGACCTCGTAGTAGCCGAGGTCCCGCACCGGGCGGCCGAGCAGCGCCTCGTAGCGCTCGACGGTCTCGGCGTGCGAGGGGAAGCCCTCCAGCCGGGGGAAGCCGATGCCCTCGGAGTGGTGCCGGTCCAGGAACAGGAACCAGGCCAGGTCCTCCTCCGGCGCGCCCAGCACGGCCGTCTCCCAGTCCAGGACGGCGACCGGCACGCCCTTCTGGAAGATCACGTTGCCGATGCGGGCGTCGTTCCACAGCAGGACCGGCGGGTCGGGCTCGCCCGGCCGGTGCGCGCGCAGCCACTCCAGCGCGCGCGCCGCGACCTCCTGCGGGCCGCCGTAGGCCCAGCGCAGGTAGTGCTCGTAGTAGTTGAGGCGCTGCTCCAGCCCGGTCGCGCCCCACTCCGGCCGGTCGAGGAAGCGCAGGCCGAGCGCCCCGACGTCGAGCCGGTGGATCCGCGCGACGATCTCCAGGGTGGACCACCACATCGCGGCCCGCTCCTCCGGCGGGACCTCGGTGACCCAACCACCGGAGTGGTAGGGCGGCATGTCGGTGGGGACCCGCCCCTCCAGCCGCCCCATCACGAAGAACGGCGCGCCCAGCGGCTCGGGGGACGGCTCGTACCAGCGGATCGGCGGGACGGGCACGTCGGTGCGCTCGTCCAGGATCCGCATCAGCCGGTACTCGTCGGCGAAGCGCGGCTCGGGGAAGATCTGGTACCGGGCCGGGGCGACCCGCGCCACGAACGGCTCGTGGCGCCCGGTGCCGTCCGGATCGGTCCAGGCCGCGTCGAACATCAGCGTCTCGCTGGAGAAGCCGCTGGTCTGCGGCGTCTCGATCATGGGGATGGACACCCCCGGCAGGTGCCGGTCCAGCCACCGGGTCAGGATCGCGCGGGTGACCTCGGGATCGCGTTGGTCGGGAACGGGCATGCGCGGCCTCCTCGCCACCACACCTGAAAGTAGAACGTGTTCTATCAACGGGCGGGGGCCCGGTCAACGGCCCGATCCGGCCGCCGCCCGCCCGAGCTGCGCCTATAACGGACCCGGCGCCCGCCGACCGTTTCGGCATGATTCGGCGGTGGGCCGTGACCTGCGCCGCGACGCCGGCGTGCGAAGATTCCGCGTATGCGTCTCACCAAGCTCGGACACGCCTGCGTGCGGCTCCAGAAGGACGACCGGACCCTGGTCATCGACCCCGGCGCGTTCAGCGGGGCGGCCGAGGCCCTCGCCGCCGCCGACGCCGTCCTGATCACGCACGAGCACTTCGACCACTTCGACGCCGACGCGCTCCGCAAGGCCATGGCCGAGGACCCCGCGCTGGAGGTGTGGACCTCCCGCGTCGTCGCCGAGAACCTCGCCGACCTCGGCGGACGCGTCCACCAGGTCGGGCACGGCGACGCCGTCACCGTCGCGGGCTTCGAGATCCACGTCTACGGCCGCGAGCACGAGATCCTGCGCCCCGACGTCCCGCCGATCCCCAACACCGGCTTCCTGGTCGACGGCGAGGTCTTCCACCCCGGCGACGCGCTGACCGTCCCCGACGAGCCGGTCCGCACCCTGTGCCTGCCCGGCAACGCCCCCTGGATGAAGATCCCCGAACTGTACGACTACAGCGCCGAGGTGAACCCCGAGCGCGCGTTCGTCATCCACGACGGCCTGCTCAACGACATCGGCCTGAACGTCATGAACACCCACGTCGGCGCGGCGGGCGAGCGCATCGGCCGGGAGTTCCGGCGGCTGGCCCCCGGCGAGTCGGTGGAGCTGGGCGCCGCGTGACCGAGACCTTCCCCGACGGGTTCCCCGCCACGGCGAACCGCCCCATCCAGGCCGTCTTCTTCGACATCGGCGAGACCCTCGTCAACGAGGGCGAGATCTACGGCCGGTGGGCGGACTGGCTGGGCGTGCCCCGGCACACGTTCCTGACCAAGCTCGGCGCGCTGCTGGCGACCGGCGGCACCCACCTGGACCTGTTCGAGTACTTCAAGCCGGGCTTCGACCTGGCCGAGGAGGAGGCCAAGCGCGCCGCCGCCGGGGTGCCCAACGGGTTCGGCCCCGCCGACCTGTACCCCGACGCCCACGACTGCCTGGCCGGGCTCCGCGGGCAGGGCCTGTTCGTGGGCGTGGCGGGCAACCAGCCCGTCGGGGCCGAGGCGCAGTTCGCCGCGCTCGGCCTGCCCTACGACGTGCTCGGCATCTCCGACGTGTGGGGCGTGGAGAAGCCGTCCCCGGAGTTCTTCGAACGCTGCGCCCAGCTCGCCGACGTGCTGCCCGACCACGTCCTGTACGTCGGCGACCGCATCGACAACGACCTGCGCCCGGCGCTGCGGTTCGGGATGCACGCGGCGTTCCTGCGGCGCGGCCCGTGGGGCCACATCCAGGAGGACCCCGGGGCGCTGGCGGAGGCGACGTTCGTCCTGGACGACCTGACCGGTCTCCCGGACCTGGTCGCCGCCTACAACTCCCCGGACCGACCACTAGGGGACATCCCTTAATTCCCAGGTAGTGGGGGCGAACCAGCCGTTAGGCCGATTCGTGGCGGGTAGGTGCTCCGTAGCGTGGAAGACGTCGACGAGACACCGAAGAGACATCGACCCGACACGAATCGGAGTGAACATGAACGGCCTCTACCGCCCGCGCGACGGACGCATGATCGCAGGGGTGTGCGCCGGCCTGGCCCGCCGGTTCGGCATGTCGGCCACCGTGGTCCGCATCCTGTTCCTGCTGTCCTGCCTGCTGCCCGGCCCCCAGTTCATCGTCTACGCGGTCCTGTGGGTCATGCTCCCGAGCCAGGACCGCCACCACGCCCGCACGCACTGACCGACGCGACACCGCGGCGAACCGGGGGCTCCCTCCGGGTGGCCCCCGGGTCCGGCCCGACGGGCCGGACACGGGGGCACGGTCGTGCGTTGACGCTTTGCGGCGTCGGTGGATCCAACTGAAGAGGCGGGGCAGGGGCGCTTCGCGCTCGACGAGGTTCGAGGCTCTGCGATCGATGATCGCGGCCTGGCGTCGGGCGGGCCGCGGTTCGCACCAACGGGAGGGTGCGCGCGGGGGGCGGCGGGATCGGGCGACGCCTCGACGGATGTTCCGGTTTGACTGTTCTCTGGATGATCAGGTGACAGGCTTCCCCATAGGTACTTAGATCGGGCGAGGCAGTCTCTATCGCAGGGAAGGAGCGGACGTGCCCGACCCCGCCGACTCCCGGCTGCTCCGATTCCTGCGCGACCTGGCCCGGGCCCGGCGCGACCGTGCCGGGCCGGGAACCGAGCCGCAGGTGTACTGGCTGGCCGACCTGCCCGGCGACGTGCGCGTGAACGACGACGCCGGGCCGGGCGAGACGCTGTTCGCCGTCCCGGCGGGCCCCTGGCGCGGCCCGCTGTCGGAACTGGCCGCCCGGGGCGGCGCGGCGGAACTGGCGACCGGGCTGCTGGCGTGGCGGCCCGACGAGGGGCCCGCGGTGCGCGGGCACCTGCTGACCACGCCCGTCCGGGTCGTCGCCGACGCGCGGTCCGGACGCCTCGACGTCGTCCTGGACGGCCCCACCCGGCTGCGCGACCGCGAACTGCTGGCGGGCCTGCCCGGGTTCCGGCCCGCGCGCACCGACTGGGTGTGGGACGCGGTGCGCGACGGGCAGGGGTTCGGGCTGCGCGCGTCGGCGTCGGACGTGCTGCGCAAGTGGTGCGCGGTGGCGTTCCGGGACCAGACGGTGGCGTTCCGGGAGGACTGGACGGCCCCGGTGGGCCCGCCGCCGTCCGCGCCGCTGCTCCGGCTGGCGCCCGCCCTGGTGGTGCGGCCGGGGACGCTGGCCGACCACTACGCGGGCCTGGCGGCGGAGCGGGAGACGCCGCCGGGGGTCGCGGCGTTCCTGGAGCCGGGGGCGCGCCCGCCGGTGCTGCACGTTCCCGAACGGACCCCGCAGGTCGTCGCGGACCTGCTGGCGGGCCTGCTGGCACGGGGACTGCGGGTGCTGGTGGCGACCGACGCCGACCTGGGGGACGCGCTGCACCCCCGGGTGGCGGTGCTGTGCGATCCGGGGGCGTTCCCGCTGCGGGGCGAGCCGGAGCCGGTGGACGCGCTGGTCCGCCGGGAGGGGGAGGCCGCGCAGGTCGTCGCCGAGCTGAAGGAGCGGCTGCGCCTCACCGAGGACACCGGCGACTGCGACCTCGGCCCCGGCTACCGGGGCGACCGGGCCGCGCTGGCCCGCCGCATCGCCGCCGAGGCCGACCGCTTCGACTGGCTGCCGCCCCGCCCCGACCTGCCGACCACGCCGCCGCTGACCGCCGCCGAGGCCGCCGAGCTCGTGCGCCTGATGGCCGACACCGGCGAGGACCGCACCCGCCACCGCGACGTGGACCCGCGCGCGCTGCCCGGCGCGCCCTACGTGCGGACGCTGATCGAGGCGGAGGCGGCCGCCGCCGCCGAGGCGGAACGCAACGAGACCGACCTGTCGCGGCGGCTGCGCCGCTGCGACGTGGCGCTGCTGGCGCGCCTGGACGTGCGGGCGACGACCGTGCGCAGCGCGCTGCGCGACCTGGGGCTGGCGGGCCATCCGGGCGGATGGGACGACGCGGACCACGCCGCCCGCGCGTTCACCGACGCCCTGGCCCACCGCCGCCCCGCCGTGTGGGCGCGCGTCGCCGAGCTGGCCCCCCAGGCGGAGTGGGCCGAACGCGCCATGGCCTCCCTCGGCGACCGTCACGTCGAGATCCCCCCGGACGAAACGCACCTGCGGCACCTGGTGGCCTCCGCCCAGGAACTGCGCGCCTACCTGCTGGGAGGCGGCACCCTGAAACGCGGCCCGCTGCGGCCCACCGTGCAGCGGAACGCGGAGACCCTGCTCACCTCGGTCACCGTGAACGGCGAACCGCCGACCACCCCCGAACGCCTGGAGGCGGTCCGCACGCACCTGTTGGTGCGGATGGCCTGCCAGGAGTTGCAGTACGTGTGGGAGGCGGCGGGGGTGTCGTTCCCGGCGGACGTGCCGCTGCCGGACCGGGTGACGCGGTTCGCGCGGGCGCACGCGAGGCTGGCGCGCGTCCGCGACGTGCTGCCCGCGATCGAGGAGTCGACCGAGCTGCTGCGCGAGGCGGGCCTGAACATCGCGCTGACGCACCCGTTGCAGTGGCACGCCTACACGGCGGCGCTGGAGAACGTGCTGCTGGCCCAGGGCGTGAGCCGGGCGGCGGCCGACCTGGCGGCCCTGCGGGACTCCATCGGCGCGACCCCCGACGACCCGCCCGAGCTGCACCGCGCGCTGGCGGCCGTCGAGGCCCGCGACGCGGAGGCCTACGGCGACGCGCTCATCGACCTGGCGGAGGCCCGCCGCACGCGCGCCGCCCAGCTGCGCCGGGCGGACCACCTGGAACGGCTGGCCGCCGTCCACCCCGAGCTGGCCGACGCGCTGGCGGTGCCGTCGCCGGAGTGGCCGTCCCGGGCGGAGCACTGGGACGAGGCGTGGGCGTGGGCGCACGCGGCGGGCAGGCTGGCGGCGATGTCGCGTTCCCCCACCGAGGCGCACCTGCGCCGGGCGCTGGCGGAGGCGGAGTCCCGGCACCGCGACCTGGTCGCGGCCCGGGCGTGGAACGCGCACCTGGAGAAGGCCGCGTCCCCCGCCCGCCTGGTCCCGCTGTGGCGGGTGCCGGGGACGGTGGCGCCGGGGGAGACGTTCGACGTGGTGATCGTGGACGGTGACGAGGACACCGGGGCCGAGGCGCTGTTCCTGCTGTGGCTGGCCCCCCGCCTGATCCTGGTGGGCCCGGAGTCCACCGACCTCCCGGCCCCCGACACCCCGGTCCCGGCGGACGCTCTGCCCGAGGACCTGCGCGGGGTGGTCACCCCGACGACCTCCCTGTTCACCCTCCTGAACGCCCGCTTCACCCCGCCGGACCGGCCCGCCCCCGCGAACGTCGAACCGGTGAACGTGCCACAACAACGCGCCGCGCCGGAACCCACCGTCCCCCGCCACGCGGAAGCGGAGCGCCCCGCCCGGGAGCACGCCTTCCCCGGCCGCGTCGAACACCCCGCACCACGTCACGCCACGCGCGACCACCCCGACACGGAACCCGAACGTTCCCCCCGAAAACACGCCGCACCCCGCCGCCTCCCACCAGAGCAGCCCACCCCCGACCCCGAACGCAACCCACCAGCTCCCCCCAACCCACGACACGCCGCCCCGGAACGCGCCGCCCCGGAACGCGCCGCCCCTGAGCGTGGCGTGCCTGAGCGTGCGACGCCGGAGCGTGGCGTGCCGGAAAACGCTGCCCCGGGACGTAGTTCTCCGGAGCGTGCGACGCCGGAGCGTGCCGCGTCGGGTTCTTCCCGGCCGAGGCATTCCGGTCCGGAACGTGCGGTGTCGGAACGTGCGGCGCCCGAAGGCGCTGCGCCCGAAGGCGCTGCGCCCGCACGTTCTGGGCCGGGGGCCGCGGGGGAGGGGTTCGTGCGGCGGGGGCAGTCGATCGCGTTCTACCGGCGGGACGACCTCGTCGAGCTGGCGCGGCGGATCGGTGAGGCGGGGCCCGCGCTGAGCGACGAGCAGATCATCGAGACGGCGCGGCGGATGCTGGACTGTCCGGCCGACGAGGAGATGCTGGTCGAGGCCCGGTTGCGGTTCGCCGTGCACGCCTACCGGGGCGCGGCGGGGCGGTAGGCGGCGTTCCGGGTCAGGGGCGCGCCCCGTCCGGCTCCGGCGGCGTTCCCCGGTCGAGCAGGGTGTCGATCATCTCCTGGAGGCGGGCGCGGCCCATCGTGCCGAGCGCCCCGCCCAGCGCCTCGGCGAGCCTGTCGAACGGGTCCTCCACCGCGATCTCCGCCAGCTTCTCCGCGAGTTCCCCCACCTCCCACAGCCCGTCCTTGTGGACGCCGGGCCCTCGCGACCACCCGTGGTTGAGGACGACCGAGCCGCCCCGCACCGACAGCACCTGGCCGGTGAGCGGGCACTCCGCGCTCGCCAGGTAGGCGGCCACGGGCGCGCAGGCGGCCGGGGCCAGGGGGTCGAACCCCGCCGCGGGCTTCCGCTCCATCCCGGGGACGCCGACGGTGAGGCGGGTGCGGGCCATGGAGGGCGAGAGGCAGTTGACCCGCACGCCGTACCGGCCGAGTTCCAGGGCCGCCACGGTCGTCAGCGCCGCGACGCCCGCGTTGCCCGCCGCGTAGGAGGCCTGCGTGGGCAGCGGGTTGAGCAGGCCGGAGCCCGAGGAGGTGGTGACGACGGCCCGGTCGGCGCGCACGCCCTCGCGGTGGCGGTCGCGCCAGTGGCGGGCCGCCCAGCGCGTCACCGCGAACGTCCCCTTGAGCTTGACGGCGAGCACGTCGTCGAAGTCGCGTTCCGACAGGTCGGCCAGGCCCCGGTTCCGTTCGATGGCCGCGTTGTTGACCACGACGTGCAGGTCCCCGAAGGCGTCCAGGGCCGTGTCGACCATGGCGCGGGCCCCGTCCCAGTCGGTGACGCTGTCGGTGTTGGCGACGGCCTGCCCGCCCCGCGCGACGATCTCCGCCACGACCGAGGCCGCGATCCCGGTGTCGCCGCCGCTGCCGTCGATGGCCACGCCGGGGTCGTTGACGACGACCCGCGCGCCCTCGGCGGCGAAGAACAGCGCCTCCTCCCGGCCGATGCCGCGCCCCGCCCCGGTGACGAGGACGACGCGCCCGTCCAGGCTGCCCATACCGATCACACCCTCCCACTCGCTTCACTTGATGTATTAATACATTGCATGAAGTGAGTGCGGAGGGCAATAGGATGCCGGGCATGGCGGAGACCCCCGGTTTGCGGGAGCTCAAGAAGCGGCGCACCCGGCAGGCGCTGGTCGAGGCGGCCGTGCGCCTGTTCGAGCGCAAGGGGTACGAGGGCGTCACCGTGGCCGAGATCGCCGCGGCCGCCGAGGTGTCCACCCGCACCTTCTTCCTCCACTTCCAGGCGAAGGAGGACGTGCTGTTCGCCCACGCGGACGTGCGCGTCGACCTGGCGGTGGCGGCGATCGCCGAACGCGGCCCCGGGGAGCGCCCGGCCGACGTCCTGCTGCGCGCGACCGAACGGATGATCCTCGAAGCCTGGGACGGCGGCGACCTGTCCGGCGGGCTCGCGGCGCTGCGGGTGCGGCTGGCGGCCTCGGTGCCGGCGCTCCAGGCGCGGCTGCTCCAGCGCTACCTCGGCGCGCGGGCCGAGCTGGCGCGGGCGCTGCGCGAGGCGTTCCCGGACGAGCTCGACGAGGTCACCGCGTCGGCCCTGGTCGGCGCGATGGTGGGCGCGGTCGGCGCCGCCGCCACGGCAGCGCTGGAACGCGGCGACGGCCCCGCCGAGGTGCGGGACGCGATGCGGCGGGGCATGGAACTGGTGGCCCGGTCCCTGCCCGCCTGACGCCGGGCCGTGGCGGTCGGTGACCGAGGGGGGACACTCCGCTGACCTGGGTTGATATCGGGGCATTCAGTTCTGTTACATGAGTGTTGACCGGAACCCCTGGCTGGTTACGGTTGGCGGCATCCGGTCGTGTTCTGTGTAGAGAGGCTGTCGTGGAAATGCCGCACAGCGTCGATTTCGACATCCAGCACCCGCATTCGGCGCGTATCTGGAACTACTGGCTGGGAGGCCGGGACAACTACCCCGTCGACCGGACCGTCGGCGGCCAGATGCTCGCCCTCTTCCCGGAGATGGCCGACATCGCCCGCGCGGCCCGGGCCTTCCTCGGCCGGGCGACCCGCCACCTGGTCGGCGAGCGGGGCATCCGGCAGATCCTCGACATCGGCACCGGGCTCCCCACCGCCGACAACACCCACCAGGTCGCCCAGCGCATCGCCCCCGAGACCCGCGTCGTCTACGTGGACAACGACCCGATGGTGCTGGCCCACGCCCGCGCCCTGCTGACCAGCACCCCCGAGGGGGCCACCGAGCACATCGACGCCGACGTCCGCGACCCCGCGTCCATCCTGGAGTCGGCCGCCCGGACCCTGGACCTCGCCGAGCCCGTGGCGTTGATGCTGCTCGGCGTCATCGGGCACGTCGCCGACGAGGAGGATCCGCAGGGCATCGTGCGGGAGCTGGTCGCGGCGCTGGCCCCCGGCAGCTTCCTGGTGGTCAACGACGGCACCAACGTCCTCGGCGCGCGGCCGGCGGCCTCGGCCGACGAGACCGCCCGGGCCGCGGCGCTGCGGCTGTACGCGCAGTCGGGGGCGGTGCCCTACGTCCCGCGCAGCCCCGAGTTCATCGCCCGTCACTTCGAGGGCCTGGAGCTGGTCGAGCCGGGCGTGGTGTCCACGACGCTGTGGCGGCCCGACCCCTCCCCGGGCGAGCGGCCCCGCGAGGTCGACTCGTTCTGCGGGGTGGCCCGCAAGCCCTGAACATTCGTGGAATGAAGCGTTCCGTTCTGCTAACCTGGAACGGAACGATTTGTTCTGCATTGGAGGCGGGATGGACGTGCTCGACCGGCGGACGCTCAACCGGGCCGCCCTCGACCGGCAGCTGCTGCTCACGCGTTCGGACATGCCCGCCCTGGACGCCGTCGCGCGCCTCGTCGGCGTCCAGGCCCAGGACCCGAACGTCCCCTACCACTGCCTCTGGACCCGGCTGGCGGGTTTCCGGCAGGAGGACCTGACCGCGCTGCTCTACGACCGGTCCATCGTGCGGTCCTCGTTCCTGCGCGCCACCCAGCACATCGCCACCACCGACGACTTCCTGCGGATGCGGCCGCTCGTGCAGCCCGCCGTCCTGCGCGGTCGGCAGGCGGCGTTCGGGCGGGTCACCGCCGACTGGGACCTGGACGAGCTGGCCGCCGCCGCGCGCGAGGCGCTGACCGGACGGACGCTGACCCGCCCCCAGGTCGCCCGCGCGCTCGCCGAACGCTGGCCCGACCGCGACCTCCAGGCCCTCGGCTGGTCGGTGCAGGCCCTCGTCCCGGTCGTCCACCCGCCGCCCAGCGGGACGTGGAACACCCGGGGCGCGACGCCGTTCGCCCTGGTCGAGGAGTGGACGGGCCGCCCCCTGGCCTCCGGTCCGCGGCCCGACGAGCTGATCCGGCGCTACCTGGCGGCGTTCGGGCCGGGCTCGGTGAAGGACTTCCAGGCGTGGTCGGGCATGCGCCGGATGGACGGCGACTTCGACCGGATGCGCGGCGAGCTGCGGACCTACCGGGACGGGAACGGCGTCGAGCTGTTCGACCTGCCGGACGCCGAGCTGCCCGACCCCGGCGTCCCGGCGCCGGTGCGGTTCCTGCCCGACCTGGACAACCTGCTGCTGGCCTACCACGACCGCACCCGCGTGATGACCGTCGAGCAGCGCAAGGTCATCTGCGTCGGGGCGTGGGTGAAGGCGACGATGCTGGTGGACGGGCGGGTGCGCGGCGTCTGGCGGGTCGAGCGCGACCGGAAGGCCGCCCGGTCCACCCTGCGCGTCGAGCTCTTCGAACCCCTCCGCGACACCTCGGAGGCCGAGGCGGAGGGGGCGCGGCTGCTGGCGTTCACCGCGCCCGACGACGAGCACGACATCCGTTTCGCGCCCCTGGAGCGGTAGGCAACCGCTAACCTCCCGCTATGACCCGGATCCTCACTCGCTTCCTGGACGGCCGAGTATGCGCCTACCTCCCCGAGGGTGAGGGGCCGCTGGAGCCGGTGGCGGTCTTCCCGGTGGCGCCGGGCGCGGAGCCGTGCGGGCACGACGCCGCCCCCGACCTGGAGCACGCCGTCTACGCGACGCGGCACGAGGTCGTCTGCGTCGGCCGCGACGGAACCGAGCGGTGGCGGTACGACCTGCTGCCCCGCTCGACCGAGCGGTACGGGCACAGCCCGGACTGCGCGTTCTCCCGCGACGGCGCGGTGGTGTGGCTGTACCGGCCCGACGCCTACGCGGGGCGCGGCGGCCCCGACCGCTGGGTCGTGCTCGACGCCGCCACCGGCGCGGAGATCGACGGGGTCGAGCTGGACTGCGCCGGGCACGGCGGTGTCCAGCTCCGGCATCCCGACGGCGTCCACGTGCTGCTCGACGTCGGGGAGGGGCAGGACGGGGTGCGCGTCTACCGGGGGTCCCTCGTCGACGGCCGGCTGGAGACGACCGCCTACCCGTGGGACCACCGCAGCCTCATCGACCTGTCCCCGGACGGGCGGCGCTTCATGACGGTCGACCACGGCCGGGCCGACGCCGCCTTCCACGACGGCCCCGATGGGAAGCAGACGCTGGAGCTGGCCGTCGAGGTCTTCGGGCACGACCCGGACGAGGCGTCCGTGGAGTGGAGCGGCGGCTTCCTCGACGCCGGCACCGCGATCGTCACCATCAGCGAGGACGAGGAGGGGCGGCACCACCACTACCTGGTCGACCTGCGTACGGGCGGGGTCGTCGAACGCCTCGAAACGCACGCGCGCACGCCCTACGACCTCGAACTCCCGGGGGACGGCTCCTGGGTGACCTCCGACGAGCAGGGCCGGCCGGTCCGCCGGACGCGACGGTGAGGCCGTACACGGGCCCCGCCGACCTGCGGGCCATGCAGGAACTCGCGCGCCGCCTCCCCGACCCCCGGCTCCATCCCGGCGAACTCGCCTGGTCCCGCTTCCAGCACCTCGGCCGCGAACCCGAATGGCGCACCGCCCTCTGGGAGGAGGACGGCCGGGTGGTCGCGTGGGGCTGGGCGCGGCCCGGCCAACTGGACCTCCAGTACGACCCCGCGCGCCCGGAGCTGGCCGACGCGGTCCTGCGCTGGTCCGACCAGGTCATGCCCGGCGGGGAACGCGAGGTGACCGCGCTGGACACCGAGACGCCGCTGATCGAGGCGCTGCGGCGGCACGGCTACCGGGAACGCCGGGACGGCCCGTTCTTCGTGTCCATGCGGCTCGACCTGGCGGACCTCGCCGCCCCGAAGGCGCCGGACGGCTACACGCTCCGTCCCGTGCGGGGCGAGGAGGACGCCGGGGCGCGGGCGGCGGTGCACCGGGCGGCGTTCTCCCTGCCGGGCCACCCGCCCTCGCGGGTCACCGCCGAGAGCTACCGGCAGGTGATGCGGGCGTGGCCGTACCGCGCCGGGCTGGACTGGCTGGTGGAGGCCCCGGACGGGACGCCCGCCGCGTTCTGCCTGGTCTGGCTGGACGGCGGCGCGGCCGTCCTGGAACCGGTCGGCACCGATCCCGCCCACCGGCGGCGCGGCCTGGCGAGCGCCGCGATCCTGGCCGCGCTGCGCGCCGCCCGCGACCTGGGCGCGACGACGGCCCGCGTGACCGCGCGAGGCGACGACGGCCACCCGTCCGCCCGCGCGACCTACGCGTCCCTGGGCTTCCGCGCCCACGCGAGAACCCTGACCTTCACCCACCCCTGACCACCCACACGACCCCACACCACGGTCCCGGCGGCGCTGACGGCGCTCGCGGTGCTGATGGCGCTGGCCCCGGCCCTCGCGCGGGACCCGGGACCGGCCATCCCGCGGGCCGCGCACCAGGGACAGGACGCGCCGCAGATCCGGCAGTCGGTGCGCGGCACCGCCGGGTACGTCTCTCCGCCGGAGAGCGGCTACCCCGGTGACCGGATCCAGTTCCGGTTCGACGCCCGCAACGTCTTCAAGCCCGACGGCGTGAAGTCGTCCGGCACCTTCCACGTCTGGCACTTCACCAAGGACGGCCGGACCGGCGCGGAGTTCACCGGACGCGTCACCTGCCTGCTGGCGTCCGGCGACCACGCGACCGTCACCGGGAGGATCACCAGGGCGGTGGTCGGGACGGTGCCCAAGGACCCGCGGGTGGCGTTCACCGTCGTCGGCAACGGCTCGGCCAACCGGATCGGCTACGCGGGCGGGCAGTGGGGATGGTCGGACGTCGCCGACTGCCTGGGGCCGGTGCCGTTCGCGCCGATCGGGTTCGGGCGGTTCGCGGTGGACCCCGCCGGGATGTGATCAGCCGCCCGGCGCGACCAGCCCCGTCTCGTAGGCGAACACCACGAGCTGGACGCGGTCGCGCAGCCCGAGCTTGGCCAGCGCCCGGCTGACATGGGTCTTGGCGGTCAGCGGGCTGATCACCAGCCGGTCGGCGATCTCGTTGTTGGACAGGCCCCGCGCGACCAGCGCGACGACCTCGCGTTCCCGGCCGGTCAGCTCCGCCCCGTCCGCGACCGGCCCGGGGCGCGGCGGGTGCGTCATGAACGAGGCGATCAGCCGCCGGGTGATCGCCGGGGCCAGCAGCGCGTCGCCGCGCGCCGCGACCCGCACCGCGTGCAGCAGGTCGGCGGGCTCGACGTCCTTCACCAGGAACCCCGTCGCGCCCGCCCGCAGCGCGTCGAACACGTACTCGTCGAAGCCGTAGTTCGTCAGGATCACCACGTGGACGTCCGCCAGCCCGGGGTCGGCGGCGATCCGCCGGGTCGCCTCGATCCCGTCCATCTCCGGCATCTGCACGTCCACCAGCGCGACGTCGGGCAGGTGCGCCCGCGCCAGCGCCACGCCCTCCCGCCCGTCGGCGGCCTCGCCCACCACCGCGATGTCGTCCTCGGCGTCCAGCAGCGCCCGGAACCCGCCCCGGATCAGCGCCTGGTCGTCCACCAGCAGCACCCGGATCACGGGGTGCGCTCCACCGGCAGCTCGGCGCGCACGGCGAACCCGCCGCCGTGGCGGGGGCCCGCGTCCAGGGTGCCGCCGAGGGCGGTGACGCGCTCCCGCATCCCGACCAGCCCGACGCCGGACCCGGACGGGCCGCCGGATCCGGGCCGGCCGTCGTCCTCCACGTGGACGGTGAGCCGTCCGGGGCCGTGCTCGATCCGGACCGAGGCGGTCGCGGGACCGGCGTGCCGGGCCACGTTGGTGAGCGACTCCTGAACGATCCGGTAGGCGGCCCGGCCCACCGCGTCGGGCAGGTCCGGCAGCCGGTCGGGCACCGTCAGCGTCGCGCCGACCCCCGCCGCGCGGGCGCTTTCCAGCAGGCCGGGAAGGGCGTCCAGGCCGTGCGCGGGCTCCTCGGCCCCGCGCAGCGCCGCCAGCGTCGCGCGCAGCTCGCGGGCGGCCTCGCGCCCGGCGTTCTCGATGGCCAGCAGCGCCTCGGGCGGCTCCTCCCCGCGCTTGCGCGCCAGGTGGACGGCGACCCCGGCCTGCACCTTGATGACGGAGATCTGGTGGGTGAGGGAGTCGTGCAGCTCCCGCGCGATGTGCAGGCGCTCCTCGCTGGCGCGGCGCAGCGCGGCCTCCTCGCGGGTGCGCTCGGCCTCGCGCGCCCGCCCCTCGGCCTGCCGCAGCGCCTCGCCCGCCACCCCGGCCGCCACGACCCAGCCCAGCGCGAGCAGCGCGTTGGCGACCTCGGGCACGGACAGCGGCGTCCAGGCGAGCAGCACCCCCACCAGCAGCGACGGCGTCACCACGGCCGCCGCGACCCGCAGCCCCGCCCGCGTCGCCGCGAACACCGCGACCAGGAACGCCGCCGGCGGGACCTGCGCCCCGGCCGCGAGGTAGGCCAGCGTGGACACCGCGACGGCGAGCAGCATGGCCAGCGGCCACCGCCGCCGCAGCCCCAGCGCCAGCCCGGCCGTCGCCAGCGGCACCGCGCCCCACGCGCCGCCCCCCGCCGCCAGCCCGGCCCCCAGCAGCATCGCCGCCGTCCCGACGGCCGGCACCCAGTCGACGAGCACGACCCTGACAGATCCCATGAACGCACCCTAACCAGGCTTGATCGCCCGGCGAGTCCGCTTGATGGACGAACCACGCGTACTGCGCGCGAAGTACGTCCCGGGCCCCTCCCCCGGGCGCGGTACCCGAAGTGCGGCCTTCGAGCCGAGGAGGAACGGCCCGCGCGCCGGACACGATCGGGGTGAACGCTCACCGGCGCCGGCCGCGCGGCGAACGCGGCGGCGCCCCTCCGGGAAAGGGGCCGACATGACAGTGACCGGCGAACCAGTGACCGGCGAACGCCTCCTCACCGCGTTCATCCGGGACTACCCGCGCGAGATGGGCCTCACCGACGAGGACCCCGAGGCGATCCTGGACCGCTACCTCGCGCCGGACTTCGTCTTCCGCAACTACGGGGTCCCGGTGGACCGGCGGCGGATGCTCGGCCAGGCCCGGCCCGCCCGCCGCAACACCCTCGACGTCGAGACCGAGATCCACGAGATGCTGCTGGACGGCCCGCGCTTCGCCGCCCGCTACACGACGCGGCCCACGACCCGGAAGGGCGGGACGCTGGAGATCCACGTCCTGATGTTCGGCGAGCTGGCCGAGGACGGCCGGATCCGGCGCGTCGACCAGATCACCCACACCGGCCGTGCCTGAGAACTGTCGGACCCGGGGGCTACGGTGCCGAGCCATGGCCGTTCGCCCCCCGACCCTGTGGCGCGACTGGATCGCCGACGAGGCACGCCAGGTCGCCGCCGGAACGCTGAACCACGCCGACGCCACCTCCGCCGAGCTCTACCCCGACCGGCTGATCGGCGAGACCGACGCGGCGCTGGCGGCGTTCGAGAAGCGCCTGGACGCGCTGCGCCGCCCCTCCGACGCCGAGGTCTTCGCCGAGGTCGAGCAGGTCGTGCTCGACCTCAACGAGATCGACGGCAGGCACGGCGCCTTCGAGACGATCGAACGCGAGCAGTTGTGCGAGTACATCGTGGAGACGCTCGTCGAGTGGGGGATCGACGTCGAGGCGCTGGCCGCCCGGCGCGGCATCGACGCCGCCGAGATCACCGACGCCTGGCGCGACTGGTGAGCTCCCGCAGGACGTCCCCGGCGCGCGTCCACAGCAGCCCGCCGCCCGCCTCCGGAAGCAGGTGGCGGCGGGCGTCGGGCAGCCGCCGCTCCAGCGTCGCGCCGAGGTCGGGGGAGTGGGTCGGGTTCGCGTCCCGCCCGCCGTACCAGAGGTCCACCGGCACCGCGACGTCCTCCACCCGGAACGGCCACCGCGCCAGGTGCAGCACGGTGTCGCGCGCGTAGCCCGCCCCGCCCCGCGCGAAGCCCTCCTCCAGCGCCCGCCGGAACGCCTTCTCGAACTCGGGCCGCAGGTAGACCTCCCGGTCCACGTCGGGGCCGCCGTCGACGCTCATCCGGAACATCGAGTCGGCGTTCCCGAACGCCGCGAAGTCCGCCTCCGCGCCCGCCGGGTCGGCCGCGACGAGGTCCACCAGCCGCCGCACGTCGGGCACGAGCGCGTCCGCGAACGCCGGATGCGCCAGCTCGTCCCCGCCCGACACGACCGCCACCGCCGACGCGACCCCCGCCGCCGCGCACGCCAGCGCGAACGGCGCGCCCTGCGAGAACCCCACGACCGCGGGCCGGTCCAGCCCGAGCGCCCGCACGTCCTCGGCCCAGTCCGGCAGCGTCCGCCCCGGCGACGGGTCGGACCCGCCCAGCCCCGGCCGGTCCACCGAGACCAGCCGGACGCCCAGCGCGTGGACCGCGTCCGGCCCGAACCCCAGCCACCGGCTCCACCCGGCCCCCGGACAGAACACCACCGGGAACCCGTCACGCGGCCCCCACTCGGCCCAGGCGAGGGCCCGCCCGTCCGGGAGCCGCGTCGTCCCGAGCCGTTCCGGGTCGGTCACGAACATCATGATCACATTATTCCTGACCCCCACAATGGGGTCATGGACGAGGCGTTCACGACGGCGGCGCGCACCGGGGACGTCGCGGCCCTGTGGCGGCTGCCCGCCGAGGACCTCTCCGGCGACGAGGGCGCCGCGCTGCTGCGCGCCGCCCTGCTCGCCGGGGACGGGGCCACGGCCGAGGCCCTGGTCGAGCTGGGAGCCGACCCCTCCCGCCCCTGGGCGGACGGCACCGACGCGCTGACCTGGGCGGTCGACCGCGGCGACGGGGAGATGTTCCGGGCGCTGCTCACCCCGGCGAGCGCGCCCGGCTGGGAACGCCGCGTCCTGCCCGTCGCCCGCCGCTGGTTCACCGTCGACGTCGAGACCGAACTGCGCCGCCGTCTCGGCGACGATGGCACGGCCACCGTCGAACGCTCCGACGTCCTCGACGAGTTCGGCCAGGCGACGTCCGTCCGCGTCCGCGTGACCACCGCCGACGGCCGCGGCGCCGAGGCGTGCACCGGGCACCGGGGCATCGTTACCTTCCTCGAACGGCTGCTCGGCGTGCCGGTGCCGTTCGACGAACTGGTGGACCGCGCCCTGTTCCACGCCCGCCCCGGATCCAGCGACTGGTACGAGTCGACCGCCACGCTCAGCTCGCGCCGCGACCACCACACGCTGCGCCGCCTCGCCGCGCTGGCCGAGGACCCGTCGGTGGACCGCCGCCGCTTCGCCGCCGACACCCTGCGCATGCTGAGCCTCCAGATCTACGCCGAGGACGGGTGGCCGCATGTCGAGGAAGCCCGCGAACTGGCCCGGCGGCGCTGCCGC
Source organism: Actinomadura kijaniata (assembly GCF_014138665.1). Taxonomy (NCBI): domain Bacteria; kingdom Bacillati; phylum Actinomycetota; class Actinomycetes; order Streptosporangiales; family Thermomonosporaceae; genus Actinomadura; species Actinomadura kijaniata. The sequence goes on along the minus strand of NZ_JACJIA010000003.1, from coordinate 674,042 downwards.
GCGGAACGCGACCCTCGCGCGCTCGGCTCGCTGGTCGCGGCGTTCGCCGAGTTCTCGGACGGCGCCGGGGCGAACACCGAGATCCTGCGCCACGCCGGCCACCCCGACCCCGGGGTCCGCTGCCACGTGGCCGCCTCGGTCACCCTCCGGAACGAACCCCGCCCGCACGTCCAGCGCGCCGTGACCGCCCTGGCCGACGACCCCGACGGCGACGTCCGCCGGGCCGCCCTGGCGACGCTCGTCCACAGCGACCTGGACGCCCCGCGGCTCCTCGACGTCCTGGCCGCCCATCTGGACGACCCGTACCTCCACGCCGCCTACGAGGCGGTCCAGGGCCTGGCCCTGCACCGGGACGCCCGCTGCCGCGAGGCCCTGGACCGCATCTGGAACGACCCCGGGACCACCGACCACATGCGCGAGATGCTCTGGTACGCCTCCGAGCGCCTCGACGAGCGGGACGAGCGGGACGAGTAGGACGGAGGGAGGAAGCAACCTTCCGCGCGTTCGTTGGTTCTCAGAGCATGAGGTCGTATCAAGGACCGGCCGTGGGCGGCGCCGCCCGCGACGGCACGGAGGATCCCGGCGGGAACGCGGAGACACCACCGGAACCCGAGAAGGGCGACGGCGGGCTGGCGGGGTTGTTCCAGGCCCACCACGGGGCGCTGGTGCGGCTCGCGCTGCTGCTGGTGGGCGACCAGGGCACCGCGGAGGACGTCGTCCAGGACGTGTACGCCCGCCTCCAGCAGCGCCGCGGACGCGGCAGAGGGGGCGGCCTGCCCGCGACGCCGCCGGAGCTGCTCGCCTACACCCGCGCCGCCGTGCTGAACGCCTGCCGGACGCTGGCGCGCCGCCGGTCCCTGGCGCACCGGCTGTTCCAGGCCCCGCAGCCGGTGTGGTCGGCGGAGAACGACGCGCTGGTCGCCGACGACCGCCGGCGGGTGCTCCAGGCCCTGACCCGGCTGCCCGCCCGGCAGCGGGAGGCGATCGTCCTGCGCTACTACCTCGACCTCTCCGAGGCCGAGATCGCCGCGGCCATGGGCGTGCGGCCCGGCACCGTCAAGTCCACCATCTCCCGGGGCCTGGACGCGCTCCGCGACCGGTACGAGGAGGAGCGATGACCGGGCTCTCCGACGAACTGCTGCGATCCGCCCTGCGCGACGCCGCCGCCACCGTCCGCGACGAGGACCTGCGGCCGCTGCCCGCCGCGCCCCCGCCGCGCCGCCCGCGCCTGGTGCCGTTCGGCGGCCTGGCCGCGGCGGTCGCCGTGACCGTCGTGGCCCTCCTGGTCGCCGCGCCGTGGTCGCGGCATCCCGGCCTCTCCCTGGCGGCCTACACGGGCGTCGACTACGTCCTCGAAGGGGCGTGGCCTCCGGGCGCGGCGTCGGTGACGGTGCGCAAGGCCGACACCGGCCGGCAGGTCGCGACGGTCCCCGCCCCCGCCGGGTCGGGCGGTTTCCGCAACTCCGCCGACTCGGGGGACCACCGGACGTTCGTCCTCACCACCGCCGACCCGCGGGCCTGCCGCGTCCGCTTCCACCGGCTCGTCCTCGGGGCGGACGGCCGCCCGAGCGGGGCGCCGACCGAGCTGCGCGGCGCCGACCTGCGGCAGCGGATGGGGGAGGGCCCGGAGCAGCTGGCCGTCTCCCCGGGGGCGCGCCGGATCGCGTACGCGGGCAGGGAGTGCGACCCCTCCGGCAGGGGGACCATCACGGTCGTCGACCCCGCCACCGGCGAGCACCGCGTCACCCGCCTCCCGCCCCGCGCCCTGGCCAGCTCCCTGCGGTGGGCGCCGAACGGCCGCGAACTGGTCTTCGAGACCATGGGCGACTACCTGGAGCCCGGTCTGCACACGCTCGACACCGCGACGGGCCGCGTCAGCCCGATCTCCCTGGGAGGTGGCGACGGGAGGCTGCACGGCGCCATGTTCGACAAGAACGGCACGCACATCGTCGCGCTGGTGCGCAACGGCGGGCGGAACCGTGTCGTCTGGTACGCGCCGGCGTCCAAGACGATCACGCGCGAGGTGCCGCTGCCGTCGAGCGACCCCGACGCGCCCACCACCTTCGAGGTGGCCGGGAACCGGGTCGTGGCCATGATCGGCGATCGCGTCCACGTCGTCACCGGGACGAAGGTCACCACCGGCCGTGCCGACCGCCTGCCCGGCTAGGGCCTGTTTCAAAGTGGGCCTCAGCCACGCACGCGAGCGCGTTACCTGACCTGCGGGCCCGCAGCCGAAGGCGAGGGCCCGCAGGTCAGATCGCGAAGCGATGCCGCGCTCGCCAAGCCCTGGTGAGGCGCGAGCCCCCAGGCGAGCGCCGTAGGCCAGGGCTTTGAAACACGGCCTAGTCCCCGAACAGCAGGGTCAGGACCGGGCGGACGGCCTCCTCGGGGGAGTCGCCGAGGCGCTGTGGCAGCGCTCCGCTCTGCCACAGCGTCGCGAAGCCGTGGACGGCCGACCAGGCCGCGATCCGGGCGGTCCCGTCGTCCCCGCGGCTCTTGGCGACCGTGCGCGCGCCGCGTTCCAGGATCCCCGCCGCCCGCGCCCGCGCCGCGTCCACCTCGGGGTCGTCGGCCCGGTACAGGCCCGGCTGGAAGATGACCTCGAAGTGCGCCCGGTGCCGGGTCGCGAAGCGCACGTAGGCGGCCCCGACGTCCAGGAAGTCGTCCCCGGCCGCCTCCAGCGCGTCGGCGAACAGCGTGTAGCCCTCGGCCGCGACCGCCGTCAGCAGCCCGGCCTTGTCGCCGAAGTGGTGCGCGGGCGCGGCGTGCGACACCCCGGCCCGTCGCGCCAGCTCGCGCAGGCTCCATCCGGCGATCCCGGACTCGCCGATCGCCTCGACGGCGGCGTCGATGATGACGCGCCGCAGATTGCCGTGGTGGTATCCGCGTTCGCCGATGACCGTCACCCCCTCCAGAACTTGACATTGGCTAGTTTAGCGTGTCTCAATCTTTCCATCGACAAGATGAGGAGACGACATGCCCGCCGTTCCCTGGATCCAGCCGCAGGCGCCCGCGTCCGACGCCGAGGTCACCGTGATGGCCTCCCGGTTCGAGGTGAGATCCCTGCGCCAGGTGCCCGGCTTCCTGCGCGCCTCGATGGTCCTGTGGTGGCAGGCCCGCCGCTCGGAGGGCGTGCGGGGACTGGCGCTGAAGGCCGAGCCGTTCCGGCGCACGTTCTGGACCGTCTCGGCCTGGCGCGACCGCGACGCCATCAACGCCTACGCGGCCTCCGACCCGCACCGCTCCGTGATGCGGAGTCAGCGCGGGGTGATGAAGGAGTCGGTGTTCGTGTTCTGGACGGTCCCGGCCGCGGAGCTGCCGATCACCTGGGAGGAGGTCGAGCGGCGCGTCGCCGAGCGGCGCGCCGTGGCCTGATCCGGCCACCGCCCCGCCGCAGTTCTCTGACTAAGGTCAGAGATATGGACGTCCAGGCCGTCGCCCAGGTGCGGCGCTTCCAGCGCACGGTGACCCAGCGCGTCGGCGCGCTCGACGACAGCTTCCTCGCCCTCGACCGGCCGCTCGGCCAGTCCCGCCTGCTGTGGGAGATCGGCCCGTCCGGCTGCGAGGTGCGCGACCTGCGCGAACGCCTCGACCTGGACTCCGGCTACCTCAGCCGGACGCTGCGGTCGCTGGAGCGCGCGGGCCTGGTCTCCGTCGAGCCCACCGGCCCGGACGGGCGGGTCCGCGTCGCCCGCCTCACCCCCGCCGGCCTGGCCGAACGCGCCGAGCTCGACCGCCGTTCCGACGCTCGCGCCGCCTCCCTGCTGGAGCCGCTCACCGCGCCCCAGCGCGAGCGCCTCGTCACCGCGATGGCCGAGGTCGAGCGCCTCCTGGTCGCCTCCGCCGTGGCCATCGACGCCCTCGACCCCGCCCACCCCGCGGCCCGGCTCTGCCTGCGCGCCTACGCCGAGGAGATCGACCGCCGCTTCGACGGCGGCTTCGACCCGTCCCGGGGCGTCTCCGCCGGCGACGACGAGCTGCGCCCGCCGCGCGGCATGTTCCTGGTCGCGACCCTGCGCGCCGAGCCGGTCGGGTGCGTCGCGGTGAAGCTGCACCCCGAGTACGCCCACCTCAAGCGCATGTGGGTCAGCCCCGCCGCGCGCGGCATGGGCCTGGGCCGCCGCCTGCTGGCCGAGGCCGAGGCCCGCGCCGCCGGCGCGGGCGTCCCCGCGGTCCGCCTGGACACCCACCGCGTCCTGACCGAGGCGATCGCCCTCTACCGCTCGGCGGGCTACCGCGAGGTGCCGCCGTTCAACGACGACCACTACGCCCACCACTGGTTCGAGAAGCGCCTCTGACGGCCGCGGGCTCCGGCGCGCTACTCCCCGGCATGCCGCGTCGCCGCCCCGAACGGGCTGTCGATCGCGTACCGCCAGAGGCCGTCCGGGCCCCGTCGCGCCACGTCGGTGGCGGTGCCCTCGATGTACAGGTGCTCCCCGTCCGGGCCCGGTCCCTCGATGCACCAGTCCACGATCAGCAGCGCCAGGTCGCCGTTGGCGTGCACGTGCCGGGGCCGTACGCTGATCGGCAGGCCGAGGCCCTGGAAGCGGGCGTTGGCCGCGTGCAGGTCGTCGCCGCGCACCGCCGCGCCGTCCTCCGGCACGAACACCGCTTCGCCCTCGTACATCTCGGCCAGCGCCGCCGGGTCGCCGCTGTTGAAGCGCTCGGCGAACACGAACGGGACGTTCTCGGGACGGTCCGCGAGACCAGGGCGCATCATGGCATTCACTCCCAGCAGGTAGAAAGCTCTGGACGATCCGTGACGCTAGGAGGCCCTCCCGTGGCTCACCAAACGGTCGGTGACGAGGCCCGGCCCGGCCTCCCCGACGACCCCCGCGCCGCCGTCACCGCGCCGAGCCCCGCCTGCCCCGTCGAGATCGCGCTCGACGCGCTGCGGGGCCGGTGGACGACCCTGGTGATCCGCGAGCTCCTCAAGGAGGAGCGCGGCTTCACCGACCTCCGCGCGGCCCTGCCGACCCTGTCGGACAAGGTCCTGGCCGACCGGCTGGCCCATCTGCTGGAGGCGGGCGTCGTCGAACGGCACCGGCAGCCGGGCTGGCCGCCCCGCACCCGCTACGTCCTCACCGAGCACGGCCGCCGCCTCGGCCCGGTCCTCCAGGCCCTGTGGGACTGGGGCGCGACCGCACCGCGCGGGGAGGGAGATGTGGCCCCGGGGAAGGGATGAGACGCGGCGCGCTGTCGTACCGGATGTGTACAAAGGGAGGGTGACCGACTGGGGCGAGGACGCGCTCGCCGAGCTGCGGGCCGCGGCCTTCCGGGGGGACGGGGGCGCCGGGGTCGCGGTGCTGCGCGCCCGGCCGCTGGGTCCGGTGCTCCAGTACGCCGGGGACGTCCTGGCCGCCGCCGTCCGGCAGCGCGCCGACGACGCCGAACGCCTCGCCCGCAAGTGCCTGGAGGAGCTGGACGGCCGCGGCCGCCCCGGTGACGCCGAGCTGGCCGCCGAGCTGGCCGCCGTCCTGGGCTCCCCGCGGGAGCGCGCCGCGCTGACCGCGGCCCCGGTGGACCTGGCGGCGCTGGGGGCCGCGCTGGAGGGGGACCCCGGCGAGGCTTGGGTCGTCGACCTGCGGCGGGGGGACGTGCTGCCCGCGCTGGACCTGGTGGACGAGCCCGCGTTCGACCCCGAGCGCCCCGAGTACGACCCCGGGCGCTGGCTCGGCTTCTGGCCCGGCGGCCCGCACCCGCGCGACGCGGCCGACTTCGCGAGCGCGGTGGAGGACGAGGACCTGCGCGCCCGCCTGCTGGCGGCCCACGCGCGCGACCGGTTCGCCGAGGAGGTCGAGCCCGTCCTGGGGCGGTGGCGCTTCTTCCTGGAGGAACGCCGGCGCGGCCGGGCCCGGCACTGGCTGGCGGGGCAGGGCTACCGCCCCGTCCCGCGCCCGCTCCTGTGAGCGGGGCGTGGCCGGGCGGGGCGTGGCCGGGCGGGGCGTGGTGACCGCGCGCGGGACGGCCCCGGCCCGGACGACGCCGGGCCGGGGCCGTCCCCCGGCGGAGCCCCTCCCAGCGCCCCCCTGCGAACCAGCCTCAGAACCCCGGGCGCACCAGCGGGAACGGGATCGTCTCCCGGATCGACCGCCCGGTGAGGGTGATCAGCAGCCGGTCCACGCCCATGCCCATGCCCCCGGCGGGCGGCATCGCGTACTCCAGCGCCCGCAGGAAGTCCTCGTCCAGCTCCATCGCCTCGGGGTCGCCCCCGGCGGCCTGCAACGACTGCTCGGTGAGCCGCTGCCGCTGGAGGATCGGGTCGATCAGCTCCGAGTAGGCGGTGCCCAGCTCCAGCCCGAACACGATCAGGTCCCACTTCTCGGCCAGCCGCGGGTCGTCGCGGTGCGGCCGGGTCAGCGGGGAGGTCTCGGCCGGGTAGTCGCGCACGAACGTCGGGGCCTTCAGCTCCTCCTCGACCAGCGCCTCGAACAGCTCCTGCACGAGCTTGCCCTGGCCCCACTCGGGGTCGAAGTTCAGGTCCACCTTCCGCGCCAGCCCGTGCACCGCCGCCAGCGGCGTGTCCGGGGTGACCTCCTCGCCGAGCGCCTCCGACACCGACCCGTACACCGTGATCTCCCGCCACGGCTCGCCCAGGTCGTACTCGACGCCGTCGCGCACCACGACCGTGGTGCCGAGCGCCGCCTCGGCCGCCGCCACCACCAGCTCGCGGGTCAGCGTGGCCATGGTGTCGTAGTTGCCGTAGGGCTCGTACGCCTCCAGCATCGTGAACTCGGGGTTGTGCTTCTGCGACACGCCCTCGTTGCGGAAGTTGCGGTTCAGCTCGAAGACTTTGCCGACGCCGCCGACCAGCAGCCGCTTGAGGTACAGTTCGGGCGCGATCCGCAGGTACAGCTGCATGTTGTAGGCGTTGATCCGGGTGGTGAACGGCCGGGCCGTCGCGCCGCCGTGGATCGGCTGGAGCATCGGCGTCTCGACCTCCAGGTAGCCGCGGTCGCGCAGCCCGTCGCGGACGGCCGCCACCGCGTCGCCGCGCATCCGCAGCATCCGGCGCGAGTCGTCGTTGACGATGAAGTCGACGTAGCGCTGCCGGACCTTCGCCTCCGGGTCCGACAGGCCCGACCGCTTGTTGGGCAGCGGGCGCAGGCACTTGGCGGTCAGCGTCCAGGATCCGGCCAGCACCGACAGCTCGCCCTTGCGGGAGGTGACGACCTCGCCGGCCACGCCCACCTGGTCGCCGAGGTCGATGAGCTCCTTCCAGCGCGCCAGCGGCTCGGCCCCGAGGTCGGCGGCCGACAGCATGACCTGGATGTCGCCGGTCTCGTCGCGCAGCGTCACGAAGACCAGCCGGCCGTGCTCGCGGGCCAGCACGACGCGCCCGGCGACGGCGACGCGCTCGCCGGTGCGCGCGTCGGGCGCGAGCCCGGCGTGCCGGGCGCGGATGTCGCCGACGTAGTCGGTGCGGTCGAAGCCGAGCGGGTAGGGCTCCATCCCCGCCGCCTCGATCTTGGCGAGCTTGTCGTGCCGGACGCGTTCCTGCTCCGACAGCCGCCGCTGCGGGGCGCGGGACGCCTCGGCGGCCTCCTCGATCTCCTTGATCTTCTGGACGAGGGAGGTGGAGGGCACCATGTTCGCCGCGCGGTCCAGCTTGGGCCGGTTCAGGCTCGGCAGGAAGCCCTCGGCGCGGGCGTAGGCCAGGCCGAGCCGGATCAGGTCGCGGCTCTGCTGGTAGCAGATGAACCGGGGCCGCCACTCGGGCATGTACTTGGAGTTGGCCAGGTACAGCGACTCCAGCTGCCAGAACTTCGACGCGAACGACAGGAACCGGTAGTACAGCCGCGCCACCGGGCCCGCGCCGATCTGCGAGCCGCGCTCGAACGCCGACCGCAGCATCGCGAAGTTCAGCGACATCTGCTGCGCGCCGACCAGCGCGGCCTTCTCGGCGAGCTTGGCGACCATGAACTCGTTCAGGCCGTTCTCGGCGGCCCGGTCGCGGCGCATCAGGTCCAGCGACAGCCCGGAGCGGCCCCACGGCACGAAGCTGAGCAGCCCGCGCAGCTCGCCCTGGGCGTCGAACGCCTCCACCATCACGCAGCGCCCGTCGGTGGGGTCGCCGAGCCGGCCGAGGGCCATGGAGAAGCCGCGCTCGGTCTCGTCGCCGCGCCAGGCGTCGGCGCTGCGGATCAGCTTGGCCATCTCCCAGTCGGGGATCTGCGAGTGGCGGCGGATGCGGACGGTGTACCCGGCGCGCTCGACGCGGCGCACCGCCTGGCGGACCTGCCGCATCTCCCGGCCGTCCAGGTTGAACTCGGTGAGGTCGATGACCGCCTCGTCGCCGAGCTCGATGGCGTCGAAGCCGTGCCGCCGGTAGACGTGCGCGGCGCGCTCGCCGACCGACACCGCGCCGGGGATCCAGGCGTGCGCCCGGCACTCGGCCAGCCAGGTCTCGATCGCCTGGTCCCAGGACTCGGGGTCGCCGAGGGGATCGCCGCTGGCCAGGCAGACAGAACCATCGACCCGGTAGGCGATGGCCGCCTTGCCGTTCGGTGCGGTGATGACGTCCTTGTCGCGGCGCAGCGCGAAGTAGCCGAGGGAGTCCTGGTCGCCGTACTCGGCCAGCAGGCGGCGGGCGTCGATCTCCTCCTCGGCCGACAGCACCGGGTCGCGCCGCCCCGGCCGGAACAGCGCCCAGAACGTCACGATGAGCAGGCCCGTCCCCAGGACGCCGATCAGCACGTCGACCCAGCCGGGCACGTCCACGTCGATCGGCTCGCCGGTGACGCCCGAGCCCAGCGTCGTCTGGAGCAGCACGTAGTAGGGGTGGGTGAGGAAGTCGCCGCGCGGGTTGCGGTCGGTGATCGTCACCAGGAAGGTGCCGACGCACCCGCTGACCACCAGCAGCACCGAGAACACGATGGCCGCCAGCCGCCGGTTGGCGCGGTCGGGCAGCGTGGTGAACTGCCCGCGCGCCGCCACCAGCAGCGCGGTCACTGTGAGATAGATCGCACTGGAGGCGAACGCGCCGATCGGCTGCGGCTCGTCCGGGTCGAGCAGCAGCTTCACCAGCAGCAGCACCGCCGACACCGAGTACAGGCCGAACAGCACGACCAGGATGCGCCAGGCCGCCTTCTTGCGGCGTTTGATGCCCATCGACAGCAGGATGAGCAGCAGACCCCACGGCACGCTGGGGGAGAATCCGAGATAGAACATCCAGCGCAGCGCCCAGATGCTGAGGACCTGCACGATGATGTCGGACGACAGCCAGGACAGGATCGACAGGATGCCCGACAGGCGGGTGTACCAGAAGAAGACCGGCGGGACCGCTTCGATCAGGCTCCGCCACCTGCCCCGCGGCCCGGTGCCGCGCGGCGCGGTGCGTCCGTTGGACACGGCCGTCTGCTCCTTCATGGCCCCCCTGTCGCCACTGGAATGAGGTCCCTTAGTTGTACCGGTTGTCACTTGCATCACGCTTCGTTCTGCTGTCGCCGCCCCCGGTGCCGAACCGTGGAGTTACGGCGGACGTCGTACGGGTAGGGGGATGTGGCTTGCACGCCGGGTCCAAGATTGTCAGCAAAAGTCGATATGGTCGCGGATATGCCAAATGAGACCACCGGGGAGCGGTTGCTCGCCCAGCGCTACCGACTGGTGAACACGGTCGGCCGCGGTGGCATGGGCACGGTGTGGCAGGCTCACGATGAGGTCCTCGGTCGTGACGTTGCGGTGAAGGAGGTCATCCTTCCGCATGGTCTCACCGATGAGGAACGGGCGGTCCAGTACAAGCGCACGTTCCGCGAGGCCCGCACCGCCGCCCGTCTCGGCCATCCCGGCGTCGTCACCGTCTACGACGTCGTGGAGGAGGACGGCCGCCCCTGGATCATCATGGAGCTCATCCAGGCGCGCTCCCTCGACCAGGTGATCAAACAGGAGGGGCCGCTGGAGGTCCGGCGGGCCGCCGACATCGGCCGCCAGATGCTCGCCGCCCTGCACGCCGCGCACGAGGCGGGCGTCCTGCACCGCGACGTGAAGCCGTCCAACGTGCTGGTCACCACGGGCGACCGCGCCGTCCTCACCGACTTCGGCATCGCCACCGCCGCGGGCGACGCCACGCTGACCCAGACCGGCCTGGTCATGGGCTCGCCCGCCTACATCGCCCCCGAGCGGGCCCGGGGCCGCACCGCCGGTCCCGCCTCCGACCTGTGGTCGCTCGGCGTCACCCTCTACACGATGCTGCACGGCAAGTCGCCGTTCGAGCGCTCCGAGCCGATGGCCGCGCTGGTCGCCGTCATCTCCGAGGAGCCGGCCCCGCCGGAGCGCGCGGGCCGCCTGACCCCCGTCATCGAGGGCCTGCTCCGCAAGAACCCCGACGAGCGCATGGACGCCATCGAGGCCGGGGCCCTGATGGACGCGATCGTCCGCCAGGAGACCGTCGACACCCAGCGCACCATGGCGGTGGAGTACACCGAGGAGACCTTCGAGGAGCCCGCCCCCGCCGAACCCGAGCCCGAGCCCGCCCCGAAGCGTTCCTCACGCTGGCGCACCGAGCCGAAGCCGACCCCCGTCCCGATGGCCGAGACCCGCGTGACCCCGGCGGCCCAGGAGGAGGCCCCGACGCCTCCCGCCAGCGGCGGGTCGTGGCAGGTGGGCGACCGCACCGAACCGGCGTCCGGCGTCGGGGGGAGTTCCGACGGCCGCCGCAACCTGCTGCTGCTCGGCGCGGCGATCCTGGTGATGCTGCTGGTCGTCGGCGGCGTCGCCCTGTTCCTCACGGGCGACGACAAGCCGGCCGCCAACCAGAGCAACAAACGCCCGACCGGCCAGCAGACGACGCCCCCCGCGTCGAAACCCCCGTCGTCCTCCCCGCCCCCGACGAAGACGAGCCCCACCAAGACCGCCGAAGCAGACGGCGTCCCCGCGGGCTTCCGCCGGTACGAGGACGGCACCGGCTTCTCGGTCGCGGTCCCGAAGGACTACCGCGGGCCGCGCCACAAGGGCAGCAGCGTCTACTTCGACGCCCCGAGCGGCCGCGGCTACATCCAGATCGACCAGACCCCGGACGCCAACTCCAGCGCGCTGGCGGACTGGCGGCGCCAGGAGCAGGCGACCTCCCGTTCCAACTTCCGGAACTACGACCGCATCCGCATCGAGAAGACCGGAGACCAGCCGCCCGTCCCCGACACCGGGGACGGCAGCAAGTCGGCGGACTGGGAGTTCACCCACGGCAACGGCAGCCGCACCCGCGTGCTGAACCGCGGCTTCGTGATGGGCAAGCGGGGCTACGCCATCCTCATCTCCGCCCCCGAGAGCGAGTGGGAGGAGACCATCGCCAGGCTCCGGCCCGTCTTCGCCTCGTTCAAGGGCGCGGACGACTGACCCCGGGCGGGATCACGGGTTGCGGCCCGAGACGCGGAAGCGGACGGCCTTGGAGCAGTGGACCAGGCCGCCGTCCCAGAAGCAGGCGCGGAAGTAGATCTGGCGCTTCTCGCTGAGGTTCTTGCCGTAGATGGCGTTGGACCGCGCGCCGACGTTGCCGACGCGGTGCCACTTGTCCTTGACGCCGACGTAGTTCCATTCGGTCCAGCCTGAGCTGTAGGGGCCGGACGCGTTGTTCCAGATGCGGAAGTAGTCCCCGTTGGGGTACCAGGTGACCCCCACCACGTTGCGGCCGTACTGGACCCAGTTGCGGTAGGGGACGGCGGCTTCGGCGGGGGTGACGGTGGCCGCCAGGACGGCGCTGGTCAGACCCAGCGTCAGGACGGTGGACTTGACGGAAAGGCGCACGGTGGGTTGCTCCTCCGGTCAGGAGATCGTCAGTGGGCAGTGGAACACGGGAGGATCTCCGTGGCAAGCTTCGCATTGCGGGATGAATGCGGCTTTTGTGGGGTTTGTATGCGGATTCGTTAGGTCGGGTCGGTAGAGTCGCGACTCATGTCGGCGGGGGTAGAGGAGACGCAGGGGCAGTCCCGGCTGCTGGCCGGGCGCTACCGGCTGACGTCCGTGGTCGGGCGCGGCGGCATGGGCACCGTGTGGCGGGCCTGGGACGAGGCGCTGCACCGTGAGGTGGCCGTCAAGGAGGTCGCGCTGCACCCCTCGCTCGGCGAGGAGGAGCGCGCGCGGCGGCACGAGCGCACCCTGCGCGAGGCGCGGGCGTCGGCGCGCCTCAACCACCCCGGCGTCGTCACCGTCCACGACGTCGTGGACGAGGACGGGCGGCCCTGGATCGTCATGGAACTCGTCCAGGCCCGGTCGCTCCAGGAGGTCGTCGACGCCGACGGGCCGCTGCCGCCGGGACGGGTCGCGGCGATCGGACGGCAGGTCGCCGGGGCGCTGCGGGCCGCGCACGCCATCGGCATCCTGCACCGCGACGTCAAGCCCGCCAACGTCCTGATCACCCCCGACGGGCGCGCCGTGCTCACCGACTTCGGCATCGCGCAGATCGCCGGGGACGCCACCCTCACCCAGGCCGGGATGATCATGGGGTCGCCCGCCTACATGTCGCCCGAACGGCTCAACGGCGAGCGCGCCCTGCCCGCCTCCGACCTGTGGGCGCTCGGCGCGACCCTGTACGCCGCCTGCGAGGGGCGCGCCCCGCACCACCGCGACGACGCGATGGCGATGCTGGCCGCCGTGATGACGCAGGACCCGCCGCCGCCCCGCAACGCCGGCCCGCTCGCCCCCGTCCTCGCCGCGCTCCTGGAGCGCGACCCGGCCCGCCGGATGGGCGTCGACGCCGCCGAGGCGACGCTGAGCCGCATCGTGGCGGACGAGGCCGCCCGCACCGCCCCCGACACCGGCCCGGCCGCGCCGCCCGCCGTACAGGGCGCCACAGCGTCCGGCGCGTCCACCGCCCCGGGCGGCGTGACCCTCGTGCGGACGGGGCCGGCCGGGACGCCGCCCGTCCCCGTCCCGCCCGTCCCCGTCCCGCCCGTTCCCGTCCCGCCCGAGCCGGTCCCGTGGCCGCAGGAGACCGGCCCGGTCCGGAGACGCGGGTTCCGGCAGCCCGGCTGGGTGACCCTCCTGGAGGCGGTGCTCACCGTCGCCGTGATCGTGGCGGTCGTCGTGGTGACGTTCACCTCGGACGGCGGCGACAGGACCGGTGACAGGACCGGCGGCGGAGCCAGGGACAAGACGGGGGGCTCCGTGGCGTCCGCCGAGACGGGGAAGAAGAAGGCCGTCGTCCCGCGGAAGACCGCGACGAAGCCCACGCTGCCGCCGGGGATGCGCTGGGCGGGCATGCGGGACGGCTACCGCGTCCCCGTCCCCGCCGGATGGACGATGCGCCGCGACTCGGGCGACCGCGTCTACTGGCTCGACCCGAGGTCCGACGCCTACATCATGGTCGACCGCACCGCCTGGACCGGCGACCCGATCCAGCACTGGGTGGACTGGGAGAGGGAGGTCCAGGCCAAGGGGCAGCCGCGCGGCTACCGCCGGATCACGCTGCGCTCCACCAAGGTGCAGGGTCACAAGGCCGCCGACCTGGAGTTCGTCTGGAGCGACGGGCTGCGCGCCAAGGACCGCGGCGTGGTGATCAAGGGGCAGTCCTACGCGGTCATGGTCGCGGTTCCGGCATCGCAGTGGAACCAACGTCTGGAGAGCGTGAACAATGTCCTCGACGGCTTTCACGTGTGAGTCGTCCTTGAACCTGGGCGTGTGTTCGCGCGTCCCAGATACGACAGATGTCGCTGAGGCGTGCGCGCGGTGCTCCTCTAGGCAGCATCGCGGGTGACGGGGGACCATTCAGACATGGGAGAGGGTCGGCTGTTGGCCGCCCGCTACCGGCTCGACGCCGTGGTGGGCCGGGGCGGGATGGGCACGGTGTGGCGCGCCCACGACCTCATGCTCGACCGCGAGGTCGCGGTCAAGGAGGTCGTGCTGCCGCCGGGACTCACCGACTCCGAGCGTGACGTGCTCATCGAGCGCACCTTCCGGGAGGCCCGCGCGTCGGCGCGGCTGAACCACCCCGGCGTCGTGACCGTCCACGACGTCGTCGAGGAGGACGGCAGCCCCTGGATCGTGATGGAGCTGGTCCGCGCCCGCTCCCTCCAGGACCTGCTGGAGGAGGGCCCGCTGGCGCACCGGCGGGTGGCCGAGATCGGCCTGCAGATGCTCGGGGCGCTGCGGCACGCCCACGAGAAGGGCATCCTGCACCGCGACGTCAAGCCCTCCAACGTCCTGATCACCGACTCCGGCCGGGTCGTGCTCACCGACTTCGGCATCGCGCAGATGGAGGGCGACGCGACCCTCACCCAGACCGGCCTGGTCATGGGGTCGCCCGCCTACATCCCGCCGGAACGCGCCCAGGGCCAGCGCGCCGTCCCCGCCTCCGACCTGTGGGCGCTCGGCGCGACCCTGTACGCGGCGCTGGAGGGGCGCTCCCCCTACGAGCGCAGCGACGCGATGTCGTCGTTGCAGGCGGCGCTGGTCGAGCCGGTGCCGCCGCCGCGCAACGCCGGCCCGCTCGCCCGCGTGCTGGAGGGGCTGCTGGCGCGCGAGCCGGTGCACCGGATGACCGCCGCGCAGGCCGAGCCGCTGCTGACGCGGGTGGCGACGATGCCCGCGCCGGTCGTGCCGCCGACGGTGGCCGACGCCCGCGCCGAGGCGCTGACCTCGGCCGACGAGACCGTCCTCGACGAGACGATGCTGGACGAGCCGTCGGGGCGGCGCCGTCCCGACATCGCGGCCGAGACGATCCTGGACGCCACCGAGATCGCGCCGTACACGCGCCGCGACCCGGAGAGCACGCCGAACCGCCGCTCCGGGGAGAACCGGCCCGCCGAGCGCCGCTCCACCGAGCACCGCTCCAACGGCAACTGGCCGGCCGGCCAGGGCGCCCCCGGCGTCGATCCCGAGGCGCGGACCGTGCTGGAGTCGCAGTGGTCGGCCGGGCCGGGCCCGCGCACACCCGAGCCGTGGGAGCAGCAGCCCTCCTACCAGCACCAGTGGCAGCAGCCGCCGTCCCCGCCGGCCGACGCCGACCGCGAGCGCCGCAAGACCACGGTCATCGTCACGGCCGCGGTGGTCGTGGTGGTGCTGGCCGTGCTGATCGGCGCGTTCCTGCTGCGCACGCAGCTGTGACCTGACGGTCGCCCCGGGGGGCCGGGGTGCGGGAGCGGTCAGTCGCCCAGCGCGTCCACGGCCAGCCGCAGCTCGTCGACGTGCTTGACGAGCTGGGCGAACGCCTCGCTCGTGCCCTCGCCCTCGACCTGGAGCCGCTCGACGTCGTCCTCCACCGCCGTGACGTGCTGGCGCAGCCGCCGCAACGGCTCGCAGCCCACCCCCGAGTGCTCGGCCAGCGACCGCCGCAGCATCGTCGCCTGCTCCCGCAGCCGCAGGTTGCGGTGGTGCAGTTCGACGAAGACCGACACCTTGGCGCGCAGCAGCCACGGGTCGAACGGCTTGGTCAGGTAGTCCACCGCCCCGGCCGCGTAGCCGCGGAACGCCTCCGCGCCCGCCTCGCCCGCCGCCGTCAGGAAGATGATCGGGATGTCGCGGGTGCGGGGACGGCTCTTGATGTGCTGGGCGCACTCGAAGCCGTCCATCCCCGGCATCACCACGTCCAGCAGGATCAGCGCGAAGTCGTCGTTGAGCAGCTCGCGCAGCGCGTCGTGCCCGGAGGTCGCCGTGACCACCTCGACGGGCAGCGCGTCCAGTACGGCCGCCAGCGCGACCAGGTTCTCGGCGCGGTCGTCCACGGCCAGGACCCGCGTGGTGTTCGGCACCACATCTCCTTCGCCTCGGCGGCCACCACGGCGTGCGCTGTCCAGACTGTCACGCCTGTCCGACCGATGACAGCGAATCCGCACACGGCGCGAGGATTCAGGGAAGCCAGCCCGGTTTCACCAGTCCGGACTCGTAGGCGAACACCACCAGCTGCGCCCGGTCCCGCGCGCCCAGTTTGATCATGGTGCGGCTGACATGGGTCTTGGCGGTGGCGGGGGAGACGACCAGGCGCCGCGCGATCTCCTCGTTGGACAGCCCGGCCCCGACCAGCGTCATCACCTCGCGCTCGCGGTCGGTGAGGGAGTTCAGCCGCGGCGACACGATCGGCTCGCGGGCCTTGGCCGCGAACTCGGCGATCAGGCGGCGGGTCACGCTCGGCGACAGCAGCGCGTCCCCGGCCGCCACCGCCCGCACCGCGTGGATCAGCTCGACCGGCTCGGTGTCCTTGACCAGGAACCCGCTGGCCCCGCCGCGCAGCGCCTCGAAGACGTACTCGTCCAGCTCGAAGGTGGTGAGGATGACGATGCGGATGCCGCCCAGCCGCTCGTCGGAGGCGATCCGCCGGGTGGCGGCCAGCCCGTCCAGGCCGGGCATCCGGATGTCCATCAGGATCACGTCGGGCCGCAGCCGCCGGGCCTGCTCGACGGCCTGCTCCCCGTCGTCGGCCTCGCCGACCACCTCGATGTCGGGCTGGGCGTCCAGCAGCGCCCGGAACCCGGCGCGGACCAGGCCCTGGTCGTCGGCGAGCAGCACCTTGATCATTTCGCCTCCTCGGCGCGTCGGTCGGTGGGCAGCACGGCCCGCACCCGGAAGCCGCCGCCCGCGCGGGGACCGGCCTCGAACGTCCCGCCCAGCGCGACCGCCCGCTCCCGCATCCCGCGCAGCCCGCTGCCGCCGTGCCCGTCGGACGCGTGCCCGCCGGACCCGTGCTCGCCCGCCGGGCGCTCGTCCGGCGGGGAGGCCCCGCGCCCGTCGTCGTCGACCCGGACGTGGACCTCGTGCTCACCGTAGGCGATGCGGACCCGCGCCGTCACCGGCCCGGGGCCCGCGTGCCGGGCGACGTTGGTCAGCGACTCCTGCACGATCCGGAACGCGGCCAGGTCCGCCCCGGCGGGCAGCGGGCGCCGCTCCCCGGCGACCTCGGCCTCGACGCGCAGCCCGGCCGCGCGGGCCCGGTCCAGCAGGTCGTCGAGGCGGTCCAGCCCGGCGGTCGGCGACCGGGGCGCGGCGCGGCCGTCCTCGTCCGGCGCGCGCAGCGCCCCGATCATCGACCGCATCTCGGTCAGCGCCTCCTTGGACGCCTCCTTGATCGCGGCCAGGGCCTCGCGGGCCTGCGCCGGGTCGTCGTCCAGCAGGTGCAGCGCCACCCCGGCCCGGACGTTGATCATGGAGATGTTGTGGCCGAGCACGTCGTGCAGCTCGCGGGCCATGCGCAGGCGCTCCTCGCTGGCCTGGCGGCGCTGCTCCTCGGCGCGGACGCGCGCCGCGGCGGCGGCCCGCTGCCGCCGCATCCGGACCAGCTCGGCCGACACCAGCACCGCCAGCGCCCAGCCGCCCGCGTACGCGGCCATGCCGAGGTCGGGCCGCTCCACCGGGAACAGCTCGCCGGTCCGGCCCCGCCGCTCGGGAGCGACGCCGATCACCGAGGTCAGCGCCAGGTACGCGCCCGACCCCAGGAACGTCCCCGCCCACGCCACCAGCCGGTGCCCGGCCGTCACCGCCGCGGACATCGCCACCACCAGGGACAGGAAGACCGGCCCGTAGGTGTAGGCGCGCAGCAGGTACAGCACGGTGACCGCGCCGACGCCGACCAGGACGGCCACCGGGCGCCGCCGGCGCAGCAGCAGCAGCGCGGGCCCGGCCAGCAGCAGCCCCACCCCCAGCGCGTCCAGGTCGGCGCTGTGCGGGAACGGGTCCGGCCCGGCCGGCCGCTCCGCCCAGGGCGGCCCGCCGCCGTGCGAGGGCCCGCTCTGGGCCCCGAACGACCCCATCACCTGGACGAGCGCGACGAACGCGGGGACCGCCCACACCGGCCACGCCGACGGCAGCGGCAGCCGCGCCGCCGCTCCGGGACCGTAAGGAGAAGTGCTCACACCACGGACGGTAACCCCCGGCCGTGCCCGCGCACGTCACCCGTACGGAGTGACCCGGCTACGCCGCCGGGCGTACGCCGGTGGTCACTCGGCGGCGAGGTGGGCGTTCAGCCAGGTCACGAGCTTCGGCATCGTGCCGCGCCAGTCCTTCAGCGAGCCGCCCGGTCCCGGGACGGCGAGCTTCTCGGCGCGCAGCGGCTCCTTGGCCAGCCCGGCGAACCGGCCGGCCTGCTCCAGCGGCCGGCCGCTGTCGTCCCCGGCGCCCAGCAGCAGCGACACCGGCGGCTGCGGCAGGTTCGCCAGCCGCCACAGCAGGTCGTTGTCCTGCCGGTAGGTGCGGCTGCCGCCGTACAGGTCGGCCCTGGGGCCGCCGGGCCGGGGCGCCACCGGGCCGCCCGGCAGGTCGAAGGTGCCGTTGAGGCTGACGCCCGCCACGAACGCGTCCGAGTGCAGCATCGCGTACCGGGCCGCGCACTGGCCGCTGGTCCCGAACCCGGCGACCGCCCAGCCCCGGCGCGTCACGGGCGTGCGGTAGGTGTCGGCGACCGCGACCGTCAGGTCCTGGGTGTAGAACGTCTCGGCCTGCCCGAAGCCGTGGCCGGGCACGTCGAAGCAGGACGGGGGGTGGCCGCCGGCCGCCGCGACGGTCGTGGGGTGCTTGCGCAGGCCCTTGTCCGCGCCGGCCCCGGCGGGCGGCTCGGTGGTCTGCGTCAGCGCCCGGTGGGAGCGGGTCATCACGTAGATCGTCGGCCGGGCGTGGCCGTCGGCGACGGCCCTGGCGGCCTGCTCGGGCAGCTTCGCCTGCTTGATCCAGTCCTGTTTGCCGTCCGACGCCCCGCCCGACAGCAGCAGCACGACGGGCAGCCGCTTGTCCTTGTACTCGGCCCGGAAGTACTCCGGGGGGAGGTAGACGTACGCCTCGGCGTCCAGCCCGGACCGCGCGCCCTTGATCTGGAGCCGGTCGACCTGGCCGTCCTTGGCGGGCGAGGGGTCGTGGCCGCGCCGCCGGGGCGCCAGGTCGGTGGTGGTGCGGTGGACCAGGGCGTCGGGCCGCGCCTCCCGTCCCTGGTCGCTCTGCACGGAGTTGACCTGGACGCGGCCCCCGTCCCCGCCGAGCAGGTCGTCCCAGGTCGGGTAGAACACGAAGTACTTGTTGGCGACCAGCACGATCGCGGCGGTCAGCAGCCCCTGGGAGGCCAGCACCAGCCCGGAGCGGGCCGCGACGGCGCGGACGCCGCCCCGGCCGAACCTCGGCCACAGCACGACCGTGGCGGTCAGCGCCGCGACCGCGACCAGGATCACGGGGAGCAGGAAACCCCACTGGGTCGGTTCCACGTCATTCCCCCTTCAGGTGGTCGCTCATCCACTCCAGCGTGGGCGGGATGTACTTGCGGAAGGTCTTGAAGTTGTGGCCGCCGGTGGGCAGCAGCACCTTGTCGACCCGCAGCGGGGGCCGCGCGGCGGCCATGAACTTCTGCGCGTCCTTGTAGGTCTTCTCGCCGACCAGCGCCGACCCGACCATGATCGAGACCGGGGGCTGCGGCAGGTTCTCCAGCCGCCAGATCAGGTTGTTGCGCTGGCGCAGCTCCTTGCTGCGGTCGTAGAGCTGGCGGGTGGTGGTGTCGAGGATCGCGCGGAAGTGCCCGCCCAGGGTGGCCCCGGCGACGAACCGGTCGGAGTGCAGCATCGCCAGCTTGACGGCGCAGTACCCGCCCGCCGAGTAGCCCGCCACGCCCCAGCCCTGGCGGTCGCGCGCGGTCCGGTAGGCGCCCATGACCGCCTCGGGCACGTCCTGGGCGAAGAACGTCTCCACCTTCGGCCCGCCCGGGACGTCGGCGCACTCGGTGTCCCAGCCCTCGTGCACGGTCGGCCGCATCATCACGTGGATCATCGGCTTGACCTTGCCGGCCTTGCCGAGGTTGAGGACCTCCTCGGGGATGTGGCCGTTCTGGATCCAGGTCAGCCGGTTGGCCGCCGGGTACCCGGCGATGTAGAGCGCGACCGGAAGGCGCTTCTGGGCGTACCCGGGCTGGAAGTACTGCGGCGGCAGGTACACGTACGCCTCGGACTCGATGCCGGTGCGCACGCCCTGGATCGTCATGTAGTCGACCCGGCCGACCTTCTCGGGCTTGCCCTTGGCCGGGTTGAGGTCGGTGCGCGGCTTGAGGTCGGCGCGGGAGGCGGCCACGCGCCCGTCGCGGAGGTTGCCGGCGGCGACCGCGTGGTGCCGTCCGGTCTGCTGCTTCTGCCGGGCGTCGCCGCCCGCCGCGCCCATCAGGCCCTGCCAGGAGTCGTAGAACAGGTAGTGCTTGTTGACCCCCGTCAGCAGCGTCAGCAGGACCACGACCTGCGTGCCGACCAGCACGCCGAGGCGCGCCGCAGCGCGCACGGGGCCGGGCTTGGCGAGCCGCGACCACCCCCACACCGTCGCGGCCATGCAGCCGAACGTGAGCAGGGCGAGCAGCCCGAGCAGGCTCCAGCTCGTCAGTCCCACAACAGCGTCTCCTCAGTCCCGGGCCCCGCCCCCGAGTCGGCCGGGCGCAATGACTAACTCAGCGAACGTCCAGCCGAGTTCCAGGTGGCGTTCAGAAAGTGAAAAAAGATCGTAATGGGGGAGTGCCATCGCGTGCGTCGTCATGGCGCGTCGGCACTGTGCGTGATAGTGCGGTGCCAGCGCGTCAATTCAGTGCGCGGGGGTGTGCTCCACCCATCCGGGATCGCCGTGATGTCACGGGAAAGTGATGCGTCTGCGACGCCTGCCGCCGTCACCCGGTCCAGCGGACCGGCAGCCGTTCGAAGCCGTGGCGGGCACTCGACCGCAAGGGTAGCGGCTCACCGGCGAATCCGGGACGTCCCGGACGAAAGACGATCTCGGTGAGGAACGCGTGCAGGTGCACCCGCGCCAGCCGCCGCCCCAGGCAGGCGCGCGCGCCGTGGCCGAACCCCAGGTGCGCCGGGGCGCCGCGCAGGAACCGGTCGGCGGCGAACCGCTCCGGGTCGGGGAACGCCGTCGCGTCGTGGTTGGCGGAGGCGAGCCACAGCGACGCCCGCTCGCCAGGCAGCAGCGGCACCCCACCCAGCGACGTGGCGCGACGCACCGTGCGGGGAACCCGCAGGACGGGCGTCCACCACCGCATCACCTCCTCGACGGCGCTGTCGAGCAGGGCCGCGAACGCCGCCGGGTCCCCGCCGGACCGCTCCCTCAGCAGCGCCAGCTCCCGGGGGTGGCGGACCAGCGCGCACAGCCCGCCCGCCAGGGTGTTGCGGACCGTCTCGGGCAGGTCCGGCGCGACCTGTGTGACGAAGTCCACACCCTCCTCGCCCGCCTGGACCAGCCGGTCCACCAGCGCCGCCGCCGGGGGGTCCATGTCGATCGGGGCGTCGACCGGGTCCGCGGGGCCGGTGGGGGCCGGGTGGGCGGCGCGTCCGCGCTCCTCCAGGGCGGTCGGGCCGTGCGGCGGCTCGGCGATCTCGGGCGCGAACAGCTCGGGGTGGCTCAGCGCGCGGCGGACGTCGGCGTACCGCAGCACCGCCCACGACCCCTCGGCCAGCCACACCACCGGGATGCGCTCGCGCAGCCGCTCCAGCCGCCCGTGGGGCACGCCCCGCGCGTAGGTGTCGGGGGAGCACAGCGCCTCGGCGTCGGAGACCGGCGAGGCGCCGTGCCGCCGCCGCGTCATCCCGCCAGCCACTCGCCGGTCTCGACGCTGACCAGGCCGTGCCGGGCGGCCTCGATCACCGCCTCGCGCTGCGAGTGGACGCCGAGCTTGCTCAGCACGCTCTGCACGTGGCTGCGCGCCGTGCTGCGGGTCACGCCCATCGCCTTGGCCAGCGCCTGGGTGGACTCGCCGCGCGCCAGCCGGGTCAGCACCTCGCGTTCGCGGGGGGTGAGGAACTGCGCGACCTTCTGCGCCTGGCTGCGCGGCCGGACGGGCGGGGGAGGGGGCGCGGCGCGGTCGGCGACCACCTCGCCCGCCGCCACCCGGTCCAGCACGTCGAGGACGTCCCCGGCCTGCTGCCCCTTGTGCGCGAAGCCCCGCACGCCCGCCGCCAGCCCCGCCTTCACCACCGGCTCCTCCAGGAACGCGGTCAGCACCACGAACGCGGTGCCCGGCGCGGCGGCGCGCAGCCGCGGCATCCAGTCCAGCGCCGTGCCGGACGGGAAGTGCAGGTCGATCAGGCACACGTCGGGCCGGTGCTCGCGCAGCGCCGGCAGCGCGCCCTCGGGGGAGTAGGCGACCCCCACGACGGCGTGCCCGGCGTCGGCGAGCACCAGCGACAGCGAGTCGGCGAACACCGCGTGGTCGTCGCAGACGACGACCCGCATGGATGCGGCGACCCTCATGGATGCGGCCGCCAATCGTCGCCCGGATCCCCTGCGCCCGGGTCACCGGCGACCGGGTCACCGTCGGGCGGCGGCGCGGCGGGCAGCAGCAGCCGGACCCGCGCGCCGCCCATCTCGCCGGTGCGGATCTCCAGGCTGCCGCCGTAGCCGGAGACCAGGTCGTGCACGATGCCCAGGCCGAGCGAGGCCAGCCCGCCCGGGGCCCGGCGGCCGAAGCCGGGGCCGTCGTCGTCGACCTGGATCACGACCCAGCCGTGCTCGACCGCGACCCGCACGTCCACCCGGCCCTCGGCGACGCGGCAGGCGTTGTCCAACACGTTGCGCAGCGCCCGCCACAGCGCGACCGCGTCCATGTGCGCCCACGCCCGGCCCGCCGGCCCGTCCACCGCCAGGCCCACCCGGTGCGGCGTGGCCAGCCGGGCCCCGGTGACGACCTCCGCGACCAGCTCGTCCACGCGGATGCGCTCGGGGTGGCGCGGCGGCTCGGCGGCCGCGTCGTCGTCCTCGTCGAGCCGCCGGATGAGGTGGTCCAGCCAGCGGGTCTCGCCGAGCAGCTGCTCGACGCGCGCGCGGCTGGTCTCGCCGATGTCGTCGGCGACCGCGACGGCCGAGGCCAGCATGATGATCGTGCCGAGCTCGTGGCGGATGTCGTGGCGCAGCCGCCGCCGCCACAGCCCCGGGTCCCCCGACTCCGGGTCCGCGACGGGTGCGCCGCCGTGTCGCTCTCCGTCGAACAGCGCGGCCAGAGGATCGGGCGTGTCCACCGGTGACGACCGAGACTGCCCGTGGTTCATGGAAGGACCCCCGTCCGTAATACCAGCACCGACTCGACCGTCACCCCGCGTCGCCGGTGATGTCCAGTCAATTGACCGCAACCGACCGTCTTGTGACCGGAAGTGGACATGGCGAATTGTCAGTAAACCACTTCCATTATCCAGACGTCCAAGTGAAGATTGCCCCTCTTGTGGAGGACATTTCTTTCCCGCTTCCGGTGTGGCGGCCCTCCCCATTGCGGCGATACGGCTGTTCGATCCCCTTTTCCGGTCGGCTCGAAACTGCACCATCCCGCCGTGTTATGCCTGCTCACGGGACCGGCGAAAGCGCGGTGCGGAGAGGGTTGCGGTCGCCGGAGCCGATCATTGTGGCGATCATTCGGCGCGCGGGCCGTCCGTTCTAGATCGTTCACCGCCGTCCGGCGGGCCGGGCGCCCACTCGGCGGACGGAAGGCCGCATTGATCCACCAGGCCCCGATACCGCAACGTTCGCGAGGGAAGTCCGGTTCCTTGAAGTAATGGGAATGTGTCCGGAAAGAAATTCCTCCCGCAATTACGGATCATGGGCCGCTCGCCGTGCGCCCCCCGTGCCGCGCCGCCCCCGGGGGGTGGCCCGATGCGTCCGAGTAGGCCGGTTCGTGCTATGTTCTCCCTGCTTATCGGGGATTTAGAGGGGTTCTGCGTGAAACGGGGCAAGCTCGTTCTGTTGGGTCTCGCGTTCATCCTGGTGGTGGCCGTGATGGAAGTCGCCGCACTCGAACTGGGGTCGCTGGAACTGCCCATGCCGGACGGCCCGGTCGCCGACCCCGCCAAGCAGCCCTAGCGCGGCCCGGTCACAGGGCCGGGAGCTCGGGGCCCCGGCAGGTGTCGCACACCCGCCGCGTCTCCACCGGCGGCGGGCGGCGCACCGGCCGGTACTCGGGCAGCAGCCGCCGCAACAGCAGCCGCACCCGGTCGGGATCCCCGGCCTCGGCGGCGGCCTCCAGCGCGTCCAGCAGGCGCGGCAGCCCCGCCGGGGGCGTGGCGGGCCGGGTCGCCCAGATCCTGGGATGGGCGGTGCGGATCAGCGGCTCGGAGTCGGAGAACGCCTTCTCCGCCAGCTTCTCGCCGGGCCCCAGCCCGCTGAACCGGATCGTCACCTCCGGCAGCCGGAGCTGCTCGGCGTACCGGTGCACCAGCTCCACCACCGGCACCGGGCCGCCGACGTCCAGCGCGAACGTCTCGGCCCGCTCGGCCATCGCCGCCGCCTCCAGCAGCAGCCCCGCCGCCTCGGCCGCCGTCATGAAGTGCCGCGCCACCTCCGGGTGGGTGATCGTGACGGCCTCCCCGGCGGCGATGCGGCGCGCCAGCAGCGTCAGCAGCGGCCCCGCCGGGCCCAGCACGTTGCCGACCCGCACCGCCGCGAACCGCGTCCGGCCCCCGGCCGCGCCGGCCAGCAGCATCTCGCACAGCCGCATCGTCGCGCCGTACACCGACGTCGGCTCGGCCGCCTTGTCCGACGACACCAGCACCAGCCGCTCCACGTCGGCGCGGACGGCGCTGTCGAGGACGTGGCGGGCGCCCGCGACGTTGGCGGCCACGCCCCGGCACGGGTCGCGCTCCACCGCGGCCAGCTCGTTGGGCCCGGCGGTGTGGAACACCAGGTCGGGCCGGGCCCGCCCGACCACCTCGGCGATCCGGTCGCGGTCGCGCACGTCGGCCTCGGCCGCGTGCACCCGCGTCCGCTCCAGCCGCCCGGTCATCTCGTGGCCGAGCCGCCGCAGCCGCTCGCCGTCCACGTCGACCAGCCACAGCGCGGCCGGTTCGAGCCGCTTCACCTGGTGGCACAGGGCCGACCCGACCGTCCCGCACGCCCCGGTGACCAGCACGCGCCGGCCGCGCACCAGCCGCCGCCCGCGCTGCCCCGCCACGACCTCGTCCCGCCCCAGCAGCCGCACCAGCGGGCTCGCCTCGTCGGCGGGACCGGCGGCCCGGCGGGAGCGGCGGCGGAGGAACCGGGGCACGCTCACCCCCGCGCCCAAGGCGCCCTGAACACGTTCTCCACGGTCTTCCCCTCCGGCCTCGTCAGGGCCGAGCGTAGGAACCCCGCCTGGTGATCGAATCACCCGTTCGGACGAACCCCCGCTACGTCATTGGCGGGAGCCCCGGCCCGCCGTCCGGCGATCAGCGCGGGCGGTCCCGGGACGAGGGCCGCATCCCCGCGCGCATGGCCAGGGTGATCGCCTCCAGCGCCGAGTGCATGTCGAGCTTGGCCAGCAGGTTCTGGGTGTGGGTGCGGACGGTGTTGGCCGACAGCCCGAGCCGGTCGGCGATCTCGTTGCGGTTGAGGCCGTCCACCATGCACTGGAGGACCTCGCGCTCCCGCGCGGTGAGCTGGTCCAGCGGCGAGGGCCCGCCGCCCGCCGGGGCGTCGGCCAGCAGCCGCCGCAGCACCTCGCCGAGCACCTCCGGCGGGATCCACCCGCCCTGCCGCGCGGAGCCGCGGATGACCCGCGCGACCCGGTCGGCGCTCTCGGTCTTCGACAGCCACCCGACCGCGCCGCGCCGGACCGCCTGCACCATCGTGCCGAGGTCGCTCATCGCGGTGAGCATCACCACCCGCACGTCGGGGTGCCGCTCCCGCAGCCGGTCCAGCACGTCCAGCCCGTTCTCGGCGCCCAGCGCGACGTCGAGGACGACGACGTGCGGGCGTTCGGTGGCGGCCAGGGCCAGCGCGCGGCGGCCGTCGGCGGCCACCGGCAGGACGACCAGGTCGGGCTCGCGCGCCAGCCGCGCCGCCAGGGCCTCGGCGAACAGCGCGTGGTCGTCCACGATGAGGACGCGGGTGGGCTGATGCATGCCTCCGACCATGCCCGCCCCGACCACGGAACGGATCCCGCAAACGCTGTACGTCGCCGCCCCGAACGGGGAGAGCCCGGCGACGCTGCGATGACCCCACATGATCGATTCCCCGCCCCCGACCACTCCTACCGGTCGCGCCACCGGTTCACCTTCGCCCGGACCGGCCGGGGCTGGGTGATCGCGGACGTCCGGACGCCGGACGCCGCGCCGACGTCGGTCGGCATCAACGACTATGGCCGCCCCAAGGGGCCCGACCATACGATGATGGTCACCGGCCGCAGCTCCCGGGGCCGGGTACCACAGCACCGGCACGCGCAACGAGCCCCTCGACGGCCCCTACCGGGCGCTGCGAATCTGAGGACGACCTTGAAGAACCGCGTCCGCCTCCCCGTCGCCGGGGCGCTGCTGGCCGTCCTGGCGTCCGCCGGGTGCTCGGGCGCGGAGAGCTCCGACTGCCCGGTTCCCAGGGCCGCCGAGGTCGCCGAGGTCTCCGCCGGGGCCGCCACCGTCGCGAAGGTGACCTTCCGCAAGGTCGCCGCGCTCGCCGACGGCACGACCGAGACCGAGGGCTGGCTGGTGGAGGGCACCGGGACGGTCAGGGGCCCCGCGCTCGGGCGCCCCACCGCGGTCTGGCCCACGCTCGACGCCGGAACGCCGGAGCAGGGCGCGCGCCTGGTGCTCTTCCTCTCCCCGCACGAGGGGCGGACCACGATGGACGGCGCGGCGGCGTCCGGCTACGACGTCGTCCGGCAGGGCGGCGTCCTCGTCGAGGGCGGCGGGGGCCTGGCGCGGCTGTGCCGGGAGGGGCGGAGCGAACCGGCCCCGCCGGAGATCCTCGGCTGACCCCGACGCGTCGTGCCGCGGCGCGGTCGCCCGAGGGACCTGAGGCGTCCGGGCGGGCGTTGACCCGCGTCCCGGGGCCCGCGCGCCCTCGGACGCGGACCCGCCCGCACGGGCTTGAACGATCCTCCAGTACCCGGGAGGACCGTTCAAGCCTCGCAGCGCCTCACACCAGGGTGCGGGCCCACGCGTAGTCGGGCTTGCCGACCGGGGTCCGGCGGAGCTCCGCCACGAAGCGGTAGGCGCGCGGCGTCTTGTACCCCGCCAGGTGACGGCGGCAGTGCGCGGACAGCTCCGCCTCCGGCGGCGGCGTACCGGAGGCGGTGGCGACCACCGCCGTCACCCGCCGGCCGAGGCGCTCGTCGGGGGCGCCGACGACGATCGCGTCGGCCACGGCGGGGTGGGTGCGCAGCACCTGCTCCACCTCCTCGGCGAAGACCTTCTCGCCGCCGGTGTTGATGACCAGGGAGCCCCGGCCCAGCAGCGTGACCGTGCCGTCCTCCGCCACGCGGGCGTGGTCGCCCTGCAACGCCCAGCGGCGGCCGTCGGGGTCGGTCACGAACGTCGCCGCCGTCCTGTCCGGGTCGTTCCAGTACGCCACCGGGATGTGCCCCGCGCGCGCCACGATCCCCTCCCCGCCGGGGGGAACGGGCCGCAGGCCGTCGTCCAGCACCGCGAACTCGGGGCCCAGCCGGAACCGGCCCGACGGCTCGGCCGCGCCCATCGCGCCGGTCTCGGACCCGCCCAGGTTGTCGGAGACGTAGGCGCCCGGGACCGCCGCCAGGAGGCGTTCCCGCACGGCGGGCGACAGGGGCGCGCCGCCCGACCCGAACGCGAACACCGCCAGCTTCGGGTAGCCGCCGGTCGCCAGCTCGTCGGCCACCGGCCGTGCCATGCCGTCGCCGACCAGCATGAGGATCTGCGACCGCTCGCGTTCGGCCAGGCGGAGCGCGGCGGCGGCGTCGAAGGCGCGGCCCGTCCACAGCACCACCGTGCCGCCCGTCAGGAACGTGATCCATGTGCTCCACTGGCCGCCGCCGTGCATCAGCGGCGCGTGCACCTGCATCCGCAGCGGCTCCCGGCCGGCGCAGGCCGCCAGCTCCTCCGGGTCCCGCACGGGGTCGCCGCCGAAGTTCCCGCCGCCCATCGCCGCGACGAAGACGTCCTCGCACCGCCACAGCACGCCCTTCGGCAGGCCCGTGGTGCCGCCGGTGTAGAGCAGGTACGGGTCGTCGGACGAGCGCGGCCCGAAGTCGCGTTCGGGGGAGGCCGCCGCCAGCGCCTCCTCGTAGTCGCCGTCGATCGCCACCACGTGCCTCAGGTCCGGCAGCCGGTCCCGCCGGACGGCGGGGAGCAGGTCCCCCTCCGCCACCAGCGCCACGCATCCGGCGTCGCCGAGCAGGTACGCCAGCTCGTCGGCGACGTAGCGGTGGTTGACGTTGACCGGGGCCGCCCGCAGCTTGAAGCAGGCGATCATCGTCTCCAGCCACTCGGCGCGGTTGCGGGACAGCACGCCCACGCGGTCGCCGGGGCCCACGCCCGCCGCCGCCAGGTGGTGGGCGGCGCGGTTGGCGCGGGCGTCCAGCCCGGCGTAGGTGAGCCGCGCCGCGGGGCCGCCCGCCGCCACCAGCGCCGTGCGGTCCGGGCACGCGTCGGCGACGGTCTCGAACAGGTCCGCCAGGTTGAACGACCGCATACGGGGTCTCCTCGGGGGAACGCGGCTCAGCGGCGCGTCAGGGCGACGGGGAACGAGGTCACGCCGCGCACGAACGCGTTGGGCAGGATGCGCGGGCCGGTGTCGTCGGCGTGCTCGGCGGTGGCGACGCGGGCCACGAACTCCTCGAAGAAGATCCGTAGCTCCAGCCGGGCCAGGGAGGCGCCCAGGCAGAAGTGCGGGCCGAGCCCGAACGCGATGTGGTCGCCGGGCGGGCGCCGCACGTCGAACGCGTCGGGGTCGGCGAAGACCTCCTCGTCGCGGTTGGCCGACCCGTACATCAGCAGCACCTGCCCGCCCGCCGGGATCGTGACGCCGCGCACCTCCACGTCGCGGACGGGGGTGCGGCACATGTTGAGGATCGGCGTCGTCCAGCGCACGAACTCCTCCACCGCGCCCGGGATCAGCGAGGGGTCGTCGCGCAGCAGCCGCCACTGGTCGGGGTGGCGGATGAGCGCGTCGAGGGCGGTGGCGATGACCGTCCGGGTCGTCTCGGCACCGCCGACCAGCAGCAGCAGAGCCTCGTGGGCGAAGTGCTCGTCGTCGTAGGGCGGGTCGCCGGGGCCCGCGTTCGACCAGACCGACAGCAGGTCGTCGGCCGGGCACGCGCGGCGCTCCTTGGCCATCTCCAGCACCGCGCCCGCGAACTCGCCGACCGCGATCGTGGCCTCGTCGGTGATGTAGCGCCGCCCGCCGCCCGCCACGACCGCCGTCGCCGACCAGTGCACCAGGCGTTCCCACGCCTCGTCGGGGAAGCCCAGCAGCCAGCCGATCACCCGGGCGGGCAGCGGGGCGGCCAGCGCGGGCACCGCGTCGACCGTGCCCGCCTCCAGCGCCGCCTCGACGCACTCGACCGCGGTGTCCCGGATCCTCCTCTCGTAGCGCGCCACCCCGCGCGGCGTGAACCGCTGGTAGACCATCCGGCGGCGGTGCGCGTGCTCGGGGCCGTCCATGCCGATCATCGACGGGTCGGACGGGATCTGCGGGCGGTAGCCGCCGGAGTTGCGCCAGACCTTCGCGTCGCGTTCGATCGCGAAGACGTCGGCGTGCTTGGCGATGCCCCACAGGCCGTTGTCGGCGTCGTGGTGGACGGGGGACTCGGCGCGCATCCACCGGTAGACCGACCAGGGGTCGGTGGCGTACATGTCGCCGTCGAGCAGGTCGATTCTCATGCGGCTCCTCCGCGCACCAGCGATCCGGGCAGTTCCCCGGTGTGCTCTCCGTCGGCGAACGTCTGCACGCCCGACACGAACGTCCCGAGGTACCCGTCGGCGCGCTGCAACAGGCGGCGCCCCCCGGCGGGCAGGTCGTGGGCCATCTCGGGGCGGTGCAGGGCGACGTTGTCGAAGTCGACGAGGTTGAGGTCGGCCTTCATGCCGGGCGCGATCACACCCCGGTCGGTGAGGCCGTACAGGCGGGCGGTGTCGCGCGTCATCATCCGCACGACGTGCTCCAGCGGCAGCTTCTCGCCGCGCCACCGGTCCCGCGCCCAGTGCGCCAGCATCGTCGTGGGCAGCGACGCGTCGCAGATGAACCCGCAGTGCGCCCCGCCGTCGCCGAGCCCGAGGACGGCGCGCGGGTGGGTGAGCATCTCGCGCTGCGGGTCGAGGCTGCCGTCGGCGTAGTTGAGGAGCGGCATCATCAGCATGTTGCGGCCGTCGTCCTCCAGCAGCAGGTCGTACAGCAGCTCCATGGGGTCGCGTCCGGCGGCCCGCGCGCGGGCCGCCACCGACGTTCCGGGCTCGGGCTCGTAGTCGCAGTTCCGTTCGGCGAGGGGGTAGAGGCGGTCGGGGAACCCCCGCACCATCGCCGACAGGACGTCCTCCTCGGCGGGCGGCTCGGCGAGGATGCGGGCCCTGACCCCGGGATCGCGCATCCGCCGGACCCGCTCCTCCCGGGGCAGGAGCGCGATCTCCCGGTAGGACGGCCGGTCCCCGAACGCGTGCAGCGACTCCAGCGAGATCAGCATCCCGAACGGCCGCGACGCCACCTGCGGGAACAGCCGCGCGTCGGCGTCGACCGACAGCTCCAGCAGCTCCCGCCACAGGTCCGGCACCGCGTCGATCTGCAACAGCGCGAACGACACCGGCCGCCCGGTCGCCCGCGACAGCCGCCGCATCCACGCGATCTCGCCGCGCGGCGCGTTGACGTCCTCGCCCGCCGCGCCCGCCGGGGCCAGCTCGTACACGCCGCGCCCCAGCTCGGCCAGCGCCTCCCCGATCCCGAACAGCTCGTCCTCGGCCGCGAACGTGCCCGGCACGTACTCGCCGTCGATCGCCTTGTGCGTCAGCGTCCGCGAGGTGGAGAACCCCAGGGCCCCGGCCGCGACGCCCTGCTTGACGATCGCCTTCATCGCGGCGATGTCCCCGGGCGTGGCGGGCTCGTTGCGCGCGCCGCGCCCGCCCATGACGTAGGCGCGGACCGCGCCGTGCGGGACCTGCGTCCCCAGGTCCATGGCGTAGGAGCGGCGGTCCAGCGCGTCCAGGAACTCGGGGAAGGTCTCCCACTCCCAGGAGATGCCCTCCGACAGCGCGCTGCCGGGGATGTCCTCCACGCCCTCCATCAGCCCGATCAGCCAGTCGTGCCGGTCGGGCGCGGCGGGCGCGAACCCGACCCCGCAGTTGCCCATGACGGCGGTCGTCACGCCGTGCCAGGCCGACGGGGCCAGCACCGGGTCCCAGGTGGCCTGGCCGTCGTAGTGCGTGTGGATGTCCACGAAGCCGGGCGTGAGCAGCGCCCCGTCGGCGTCGATCACCCGCCGGGCCGCGCCGGCCGTCCCCACCTCGGTGATCTTTCCGTCCGTGACGGCGACGTCGGCGGTGTACGGGGCCGCGCCGGTCCCGTCCACGACCCGCGCGCCCCTGAAGACCAGGTCGTCCATGGGTCACCCCTCCTCGGGGGGAAGTCCGCGCAGCGCGTCCGCGCCGAACATCGGCTCGAACACCGGCCGGTAGTCGGGGCCGCGCCGCAGGTGGTGGCCGCCGTCGACGTTGATGACCTGGCCGGTCAGCCATGATGACTCGGGCCCGACCAGGAACCGCGCGGCCTCGGCGATGTCCGCGGGCTCGCCGACGCGCCCGAGCGGCATGCACGCCAGGTAGTCGTCGAGGATCGGCCCGGGGTCGGTGAACCCCGCGACCAGCTCGGTGCGGACCAGGCCGGGGCGGATGCCGTTGACCCGGACGCCGACGCCGCCCAGCTCGTCGGCCCCCAGCCGCACCAGGTGGTCGACGGCGGCCTTGGAGACGCCGTAGGCGCCGAACCAGCGGTGGGTGTTGGAGGAGGCGATCGACGAGATCGCCACGAACGCGCCGCCGCCGTTCGGCGCCATGGCGCGGGCGGCGTGCTTGAGCACGAGCATGGTGCCGGTCGCGTTCAGCTCCAGCGTCGCCCGCCAGGCACCGGCGTCCAGGTCCGGCAGCGGGCCGATCGACGTGGTGCCGCCCGCGCTGTGCACGACGGCGCGCAGCGGGGCGGGCTCGGCGGCGAACGCGACGGCCGCCCGCACCTGCTCCTCGTCGGTCACGTCGGCGACGACGTACCGCAGGCCGGTCTCCTTCAGCCGGGCCTCGGTGCGCCCGCAGACGGTGACCCGCGCGCCGTCGGCGGCCAGCCGCCGCGCGCACGCCAGCCCGATCCCGCTGCCGCCGCCGGTGACCAGCGCGGACGTGCCTTCGAGTGCGGTCATCGCGGCCTCCAGAGGGGTTCGGGGATCTCGAAGCCGACCGGCTCGCCCCAGCGGTTGCGGTAGCTGACCTCGTGCACGGGACGCCGGGCCGCCACGCCCCAGCGGCCGAGCGGGTGGCCGAACGAGACGGTCGCGGCCAGCGACCAGCCCTCGTCGGCCGGGACGCCGAGGATCCGGTGGGTCTCCTCGGGGTGGAAGAGGCCGAGCAGCATGGTCAGCGTGCTGCCGATCCCCTCGGCGCGGGCGGCGAGCTGGGCGCTCCACACCGCCGGGAAGATCGAGCCTCCGGTCAGGTCGTGCCGGGCGTAGGCGAACAGGAACAGCGGCACCCGCTCGAAGTGCTCGCCCAGCCACCGCGAGGAACGCATGACCCTGGCGGCCTGGACGTTCTCGGGGGTGTCGGGCTCGGCCCTCACCCGGTCGACCATGGGCTTGTAGACGGTCTCCCACAGCCGGTCCAGGGCGTCGCGGTACAGCGGGCCGAGCCGTTCCTTGACCGCGGGGTCGTCGACCAGCAGGAACCGCCAGTACTGCTGGTTGCCGCCGCTGGGCGCGCGGATCGCGGCGTCCAGGATCCTGCGCTGCGCGTCCTCGGGGATCGGGTCGGGCCTGACCCGCCGCATCGCGCGGGTGGTGTAGAGCGCTTCGTGGACGTCCATGTCGCTCCTATTGGTCGACGGCGGTGGCGCCGCCGTCCACGGTGAGGTGCGTTCCGGTGACGAACGAGGCGTCGTCGCTCATCAGGAACCGCACGGCCCGGCCGACCTCGGCCGGGTCGCCGAGACGGCCCATCGGGGCCTTGGCGGAGAAGCGCGCGAGCATCTCCTCGGGGGTGGCGCCGCGCAGCATGGGGGTGTCGATGTAGCCGGGGCACACCGCGTTCACCCGGACCCCGTCGGCGGCCAGCAGGTGCGCCAGCGACCGCGTCAGCCCGAGCAGCCCCGCCTTGGAGGCGCAGTAGGCGGGGATGAACGCCTGCCCGACGAACGCCTCGATCGAGGAGATCCCGACGATCGCCGACCCGGGGTTGGCCCGCAGGTCGGGCAGGATCTCCTGGGCGATCAGGGCCTGGGCGCGGAGGTTGACGTCGAGGACGGCGTCCCACCGCCGCTCGGTGAGGTCGCCGACCGGATGCGGACCGGGCCTCCCGGCCGCGTGCACCAGCCCGCCGACCGAACCGAGCGCGGCGCGCGTGCGCTCGACGGCGGCGGGCAGCGCGGCGGTGTCGGTGACATCGATGGTGACGGCGCAGGTGGCGACGGTGAAGGTCGCGGCGATCTCCTTGGCGGCGCCGGACGGGTCGGTCAGGTCCCACAGCGCGACCGGCCGCCCGGCCTCGGCGAGCGCCCGCGCACTCGCCAGGCCGATACCGGACGCGCCGCCGGTGATGATGACGCCGGTGGCCGGGGAGTGCTCCTGGTGCGGCAAGGGAATCCCCCAGAGATTGGGACTCCGGTCTAGGCTAACGTCGCAACCAAGCAAGCGGTAGGTATCATTTCTGTCATCCTGACCCCGCGGGAGGTGGGCGACAAGTGCGCGACTTCGCCGGACGCGTCGCGGTGGTGACGGGCGCGGGCAGCGGCATCGGCCGGGCCCTGGCGTTCCGCTTCGCGGCCGAGGGCATGAAGGTGGCCCTGACCGACATCGAGGACAAGGCCCTGGAAGAGACCCGCTCCACGCTCGCCGAGAGCGGGACGGAGGTGACCGCCCGGCCGGTGGACGTGGGCGACGGGGCGGCGGTACGGGCGTTCGCCGACCACGTCTACGAGACGTTCGGCGCGGTCCACGTCCTGTGCAACAACGCGGGCGTCTTCACGGGCGGCCAGATGTGGACACGGCCCTTCGCGGACTTCGAGTGGATGTTCCGGGTGAACACCTTCGGGGTGCTGCACGGCGTCCACGCGTTCGTCCCCCGGATGATCGAGCAGGACACCGAGGGGCACGTCGTCAACACGGCGTCGGTGGCGGGACTGTTCGCGGCCCCGTTCACGGGCGGCTACACGATGACGAAGTTCGCGACGTACGCGGCGACGGAGGCGCTGGCCCACGAGTTCGCGGTGACGGGCTCGAAGCTGCGCGCCTCGGTCCTGTGCCCCGGGGGCGTGCACACCCGCATCCACGAGGCCGGCCGCAACCGTCCCACCGACCTCCCGGCCGAGCACACGGCCGACCAGGAGCTCATCGACGAGGTGATCTCGAACGTGACCACGCGCGGGATCCCGCCGGAGGACGTGGCGGACGCGGTGGTCGCGGCGATCCGCGACGAGACGTTCCTCATCCTGACCCACGAGTCCTACCGTCCGGGCCTGGTGCGGCGGGCCCGCTCCCTGACGGAGGGCCGCCTCCCCGACCTCCCCGACTTCGAGTCCCGCGGCTGAACCCGCCCTCCCCCCGCGCGGGGGAGGCGGCCGGTCCCCCGCCTGCGGGGGCGCCGCACTGGCCCCCTACATCCTGATGAAGACCTACTGGGCGTTCGGCGGGACCGAGGGACGGCCGGCCGGTGACCTCATCGCCGAGATGCGCGCCAACGGGACGCCCGAGGCGCTGGTGTGGATGGAGCGGCACGGGATCGACTTCACCGTGCTGGGCGCCCTCGGCGGGGTGCTGCTGCTGGTGGCGCTGACCCGGCCCTGGGGCGGGCGGCTGCCGCGCTGGACGCTGCTCGTGCCGGGCTGGGCGGGCGCGGTGCTGCTGACCCCCTACGGGGTCGCCACCTTCGTCGCCTCGACCGTCGGCTTCACGGTCGGCGACGCCGAGGGCTGGTCCCCGTGGGTCGGTCAGGTGGGCGGGCTCGCCTTCGCCGGGCTGGGCCTCGCCCTCGCCTTCTGCGTCCGTTCCTTCACCTGGGAAAGGCCGTCACGGCGTGACCGCCTGGCTCATGTACGGCCGCCTGGGCCGCTGGGATGTCGAAATCCTCGACTGAGGCGGTGGGCCGTCCGCGCGATCATCTCCTGGGCCCGCGCATATACGGGGACGGGCGGGATGCGGGAAGATGGCGTGGGTTGAGCTCTGGGAGGCGTGTTGAGCGGGGACATGCGGATCACCGTGACGCGGGCGCTGAGCAAGGATCAGCAGGCCCGGCGGGAACGGTTGCTCGACGCCGCCCGCGAGCTGGCCCACGAGGGCGGGTACCCGGCCGTCACCATGCATGACGTCGCCGACCGCGCCGGGGTCGCGCGGGCGACCGTCTACCGGTACTTCGCCACCAAGGACCACCTGCTCACCGAGGTCGCGGCGACCTGGGCGCACCGGGTCACCGCCGACATCGACGCGCTCGCCGTCGGCGACACCCCCGTGGACCGGCTGGTGTCGCTGCTCGACCGGATCGTGCACGTCGCGTTCGAGGAGCTCACGCTGACGTCGGCGATCATCCAGGCCGTCACCTCCGACGACCCGAGCGTGGACGACGCGCGCACCGTGCTGTTCCTGTTCGTGCGCGACCGCCTGTCGGCCGCCATCGGCGACCCGGTGCCCGAACGCGACGAGGTGGAGATCGTCCTCGGGCACGTGCTGCTCGCCGCGCTGGTCAGCCTGACCGCGCTGCGGCGGCCGGTGGAGGAGGTCGCCACGATGGC
Organism: Actinomadura kijaniata; assembly: GCF_014138665.1. Classification (NCBI taxonomy): domain Bacteria; kingdom Bacillati; phylum Actinomycetota; class Actinomycetes; order Streptosporangiales; family Thermomonosporaceae; genus Actinomadura; species Actinomadura kijaniata. The sequence goes on along the minus strand of NZ_JACJIA010000003.1, from coordinate 638,492 downwards.
CCGCACCTCCGGGCGGCTCGTGCTGTCGGGCGCGCTGGCGGCGCAGGCCCCCGCCTGATGGTCCCCTCGACGGGACGCGGATTGGCCCTTCCCCGGCGACCAAGGCCGGGCATAGCGTCCCGCACGTGAGCAACCCGCTGCTGTTCCTGCTGGCCGCCGTGACGCTGATCGTCATCCCCGGCCCCAACCACCTGTACATCACCGCCCGCAGCGTCGCCGAGGGGCCGCGTTCCGGGCTGGTCTCCGGACTGGGCGTCGAGGTCGGCACGCTCGTGCACGTCGCGGCCGCGGCGGCCGGGCTGTCGGCGCTGGTCGCGGCGTCCACGACCGCGTTCAACGCGCTGCGCTACGCGGGCGCGGCCTACCTGATCTACCTCGCCTACCGCACGTTCCGCGCCCGCGACGGGCACGAGGAGCGGGACGTCGCCCCGCAGCCGCTGCGCCGGGTCTTCCTCGACGGGCTGCTGATCAACCTGTTCAACCCCAAGGTCGTGCTGTTCTTCCTGGCGTTCCTGCCGCAGTTCGTGGACCAGGGCCCGGACGCGATGCCGGTGCCGTTGCAGATCGTCGTCATGGGCGTCGCGCTGTCGGTGATCGGGATGGCGAGCGACGCCCTGTACGCGGTCGCGGCGGGCTCGATCGGCTCGTGGCTGCGCGCCCGCCCGGTGTTCCGGCGCCGCCAGCGCTACGCGACCGGCTTCATCTACCTGGGCCTCGGCGCCGCCGCCGTCCTCGCGGGCCCCTCCACCCGCGCCAAGTAAACGAAGCGGACGACATATCCCAGATCATGAGCCCTTTCCCGGCGGGTGCCATACCGGCTGGACGTCGACGTGCCCGGCTGGCTGAAGAAGGCGTTCAAGGGGCTGGGGGCTTTCGCGGTCGTGGCCGTCGCCTGCGTCGCGTACGGAAGGCGACACAGCAAGCACACCGAGGAGAAGCCGGACCCCGCCTCCGGCGAACAGGCCGTCAGGACGCGGGCCCGCCGCTCCGGGGCGCCCCGCGAACCGCAGACGAGGACATCTCCATCGGCAGGCGAACGGCGAGCGGATCGGACGATCCACCCCAGATCACGAACCGTTTCCCCACGGGCTCCATCTCACTGGAGAACAAGAGGATGGCCACGGAGAACGGGTCCCGCCGTTCACCACATCCCGTCGCCGCGCGGCAGGAAGGACCACCGCGAAATGATCGACCTCGGCAAGGGCCGGTTTCGGCATTCCCGGTCGGCCACGGTCGGCAGGGCGTTCCTGTCCTATGGCGTGCCCGCGCTCCTGGTCGTGCTGCTCCTGGCCGTGCTGGACCTGTGGGACGTCCGGCTTCCACCGATGCTGCCCGACATCGACGCGCCCGGCGCGCTGAAGGTCGTGTTCAAGGGGCTGGTGGCCCTCTTCGACGGACCCGGCTGGCTGAAGACCACGCTCAAGGCACTGGCGGGCCTCGCGGTCGCGTTCTGCTGCTACATCACGTACGCGGAACGGCGCAGCGTCAAGGCCGTGACGGCCGACCCCGAGCAGGGATGACCTGAGACGAGGTCACGCGGCGGACCCGGGCCGCGCCCGACGCCGCCCCGCCGCAAGGAAACGGACGACGGCCCAGCCGACGGCCGTGGCGGCCGCCGCCCACACGATCACCTGCCCGATGGTCGTGATCACCTCGTTCCTGCCGGGCGGGAGCACGAGCATCTGCACGGCGGCGCCGACCGGCACGGTCGTCTTCCCCAGCAGACCGATCAGCCCCGATCGGGTGGCGCACGCCCCCACAGCGCCCAAGGGGCCCCCGAACACGAAGCTGGTGATCCACCAGATGGCGTTCTCGGACGGGTACCAGGAGGACACGGGCCCGCCCTCCTGGGCCGCCTCCACGACCCCGTAGGCCGCCGTGGCCGCGAACAGGGCGAGCGCACCGGCGGTGGCGCCCAAGACCAGAGCCCCCACTCCGAACGGACTCTTCTCGGCCCGCGTGACCAGCCACCCCATGAACACCGCCAGCCCCGCCCACGCCCACCCGGCGTCCAGCAGCACGCTGACGATCTCGACGGGCGACCATCCGCTGACCGTGGCGGCCCGGCTCTCCACGTCCTGGGAACGGAAGGAGAAGGCGTTGACCAGTGCGGTCACCGCGCCGAACCCCGCCCCGGCCATCAGCGCACTCGCGACGACCCGCGCCAAGCGGGCCGGGTGCGGGAGAGGCGATCGCCGCCGGTCACGCTGTTGATCACCAGTCACACGCGCCTTCCTACCGCACGAACCATGGCACGCGGAAGGAGGACGTCAGACCTCTCGTCCGTTCAGTGGCCAGACGCTCTTGGCGCGCTCCGCAAGCGCGGCAGCCACTTCCACAAGATCAGCCTTGAACCGAAGCCGAGCCTCCGGGGTCGTCAAAGCGCAGGGTTTCCGCCCATCCCCGCCAGGAACATCCAGCAGGGCCGTCGGTAGGTGCGGTCCGGTTTGGGGACGGCTTCCGGACGTCCGTCCGGGGGCGGCTCCCGCCCTGCGCTCCACGGCGTACAACACGGCCGCCAAGAGTCGCCGGCTGGCCGATGTGCGCCTCAGTGGCACAGCCGCAGGATCGGAGCCATGAACCACAACGCCACGAACCACATCTCCGACACCCTGACCGACGGATCGGCCCGTATGCCGGACAGGGCGGCTCTGTCGCCTCCGGCGCGCGGCCCGGGCCGCGACTTCCCCGCGACGGACATGCCCACCGGGCTGATGCTGGGCCTGGTCGCGCTCGGCCTGCCCCGCACCGTCCTCGCCGATCTCGACATCGTCGCCCCACAGAGCGGGCTGCTGTACTACGTCCTGGCGCTCACGCCGTTCGCGGCCTGGCTGGCGGTCGCGCTGGTGCGCCGAACCCGCCGGCCGGGTCGTGACTTCCTGATGCTGGGCTTCCTGTACGGGCTGTCCCTGCTGGTCGTCCACCAGGTGCTGTGGACGACCGGAACGACATCGGGCCACCCGCCGCAAAGCGTCGCCGACTTCGCCGACAGCCTCCCCGCGGGCTGGCAGGAGTTCATCCTGCGCTCCTTCAGCAGCGGGATCGCTGTGACGATCGGAGTCGGCACCGGACTCGTCGCCGCCGCGATCGCGTGGTGCGCCCACGCATGGCGCTCACGCCGTGGCCACCACGACGGCTGACGGCGACGCCGCATCCAGCACCAACGCCGACCCCGACTACACGCCCGGCGCGCCGCTCAAGGCAAGCTCGCCATCAAAGCAGACACTAGGGCTCAGACCTGGCGGGTGTCGGGTTTGCTCGGGAACGTGTGCGGGCGCGGAGGACCCAGTGCGCGGCGACCAGCGAGATGACGCCGATGGGGTACCAGACGACGTCAACGGGGTCGAACTGGGCGCCCAGAAGCTGGCGCGCGAGCCAACTGCGTTGGGAGAGCGCCGCGGGCACGGGGGTGAGCTGTGAAAACTCGATGAACCAGCAGTACGCGATCGCGGAACTGCCGGCGATCAGCGGGGAGACCGGCGGCCATATGAAGATCACTATCGTGTAGACGATGGCCCCGGACAGGGCGGCGCCCGAGTACTGCTCGATGGGCCCGTCCATCACGGCGCGGATCGCGTAGGCCGCGCCTGCAAAGCCGATGGCCGATACCACCATCAGCAGCCGAGTCCAGCGCATAGCGAGCGACATCGCGCAATCATAGGCGGCAGCGGCGAGCACGGGGTTTGGTGACGGCGTCGCCAGTGGATTCGGTGTGGTGATGAGGCGTCGGGCAGGCTGACCTGGCGCATGGCGTATCAGCGGTAGAACGCCAAGTCAGTGGGGTCGTCAGTGGACCGGCATGTCAGCATCCACTCACCTTCGCCGAGCCCGAAACAACGCCCGAACCAGAGCCCGCGTTCGAACGGGCCCTTCTCGGCCCGCACGGCCAGCCACCCCACGAAGACCGCCAGCCCGCCCCCGGCCACGCTGCTGAGCACCAGTCACACGCGCCCTCCCATCGAACGATCCATGGCGCGGAAGGAGAAGGCTTCAGGCCCTTCGCTCGTTCAGCGGTCAGGCGTTCTTGATGCGCTCAACAAGCGCGCGGGCCTCCTCGCGGCCGACAACCACCATGCCGCCGTCCGGGTTCTTGCTGTCGCGAATGGCGACGACATCAGACGTGGAGGCCACTTCCACACAGTTGCCGCCGTTGTTGGTGCTCCGTGAAGCTTTGCGCCACACGGCTTTCTTCAGGTCCACTTTTCTTCAACCACCCTACGAATTATTTCTATTGATTCGCGCACGGAGTAGGCGTCGGCTCGGAGGGATGTCAGTGACTCCGATACTTTGGCGGCGTCGTCGGTTCCGCCCATTGTCAGGCCGCGTACCGCCGAGTCTACATACGCCACTTGGCTTCTGTCGGGCATGGTTGCCAGCACGAACGACCCGCTGAGGCCGTCGTGGACTCCCATCGGAACGATGTTGATGGTGAGGCGGCGCGACTGACAGTCGATCAGTCGTTCCAGTTGCTCACGCATGACCTTCTGGTTGCCGACCTCCCGGTACAACACGCCCTCGTCGAGCAGTACCGACAGTACTGGTGGAGGCGGATCGTCACGCGTGAGGATGAGTTGCCGTTCCAGACGAGCTTCAACGGCGGCGTCTTCTGTCAGCAGCGCGCGGATGTATTCGGGGGTTTGCAGCAGCCCGTACACAACAGAGAGCTCGAAGGCGGCGAGTTCCACGGCTTCGCGTTCGATCGCTGGCCAGTCGAACCACACTGGATAGACCGTGTTGCGTACGAGGTCGTCCCACAGCCGGGCAAGGGCGCCGTGGAGATCGAGAGCGTCGTCCAACTGCCCCGCGAACTCCCTGGTGCAGCGGGTGCGCCCGGTCTCGATCTGGCCGATGTAGGAGCCGCTGACCGGGATCCGTTCGCCCAAACGCTCTTGACTGAGCCCCAGCCGCTCTCGCCAGAAGCGCACCTGGTTGCCGAACGCGATCAGGTTCGGGCTGGTCTCTGAACTGCGCCGCGCCCTTCTGGCCATGTCTCAATCATTGCCCAACCGGGTGGGGCTGGCCAGCAAGTCGCGACAAGTGCAGGCCCTTGGTTCCCGTCGCATCGCCTGGATGCGAGGTGCTTTCCACACAGAGAGTCACGGGCGGACGACTGTGGTGTCAGACACGAAACGACACGACCGAAGGCGTCTGCCATGGCGAAAGCGCAAGTGCACTCACCTCCACCGCCCGCGACGGCTGATCCGTCCACTCTGCTGCTCACTTCCGCTCCGCAGGCGATCAAGGCGGCGCGGGATTTCGCGCGGGGGTGGCTGGAGGCCGAGGGGGTCGAGCGGGCGGCGGTCGAGGTCGGGTTGCTGGTGGTCACCGAGCTGGTCACCAACGCCTACAAGCACGGCAGCGCGCCGGGGGAGGCGATCTCCGTCCGGCTGTACCTGTCGGCGGGCGGGCCGGTGGCCGAGGTGCGGGACGGCAGCGACGCCGAGCCGAGGGCGCTTCCACTGACGCTGGACCGGTTCTCCGGGCGGGGGCTGGCGATCGTCTCCGAGCTCGCGGCGGCGTGGGGGTTCTGGCGGCTGGCGTCCGGAGGCAAGGCCGTCTACGCGGTCATGCGGCAGGCGACGGCATGAGTTCCCGCGACGTTCTGCTGGCGGTCCTGCGGGAGCTGTTCCCTCGCTGGGAGGTCTGGGTGTGCGACCGGGGCGTGTGGCGGGCGGCCGGGTTCATGCTGATCAGCGCCTCCACGGTCGAAGGGCTGCTGGAGCACCTGGCGGGCGCGGATCCGGACGCGTTCGCCACGGCCGCGCGCAGGTTCGCGGGGAGGACGCCGTGACGTTCCCCTGCGGCGAGTGCCCCGAGTGGTGGGACGAGGCGGCCGAAGCCTGCCACCTCGCGGCCCTGGCCCGTTGCCTCAAGGGCACCGGCGCGCCCCTTGTCGTCCAGCTCCTCACCCCGGCCGCCGTCGCGCCGCATCTGGTGGTGACCTATGTGAACGGGCGCGCGCAGAACGCGACGCAGGTGAGCGTGTTCGGCGGCTGGTTCGTCTGCTCGCTGGGGCTGGTGCCGGTGGTGAACGCGGCGCGAGCCGCGCGCGTTCTGGTCGAGGCGCTGGCAGGTCCGAAATGAAAAGCGGACGGGAGATGCCCGTGTGTTGCGGATGAGTTACGGCCCGCCCTTCCCATGTCCGAGTTCGGTCATGGAGCGCGTAAGCCCTTGATTGCGCACTTCGGTGTCAGGGGGCGCACGCCGGATCGGCCTGTCGCGGGAGGTCGGCGAGGGGCGGGGCGTTGACCCGGTTCGTCGGGACTTTCTAGGTTGACTCGGGAGAAAAGTTTCAGTCAGGGGCTTAGCCGCGAACAAATTTCCTTTCCGTCTCGCGATCGGCGGCCGCCCCGAAGAATCCGCTCCCTTCGGAAGGACGCGATGACTGTCACGCGGGAAACGGAACTGGAGGACATCGCCTACGAGAAGGCGCTGGCCCGGCTTTCGAAAGCCTCGGTGGACAAGCACTGGGAGCCGTTCCGCGACATCCCCTGGGACGACCCCGACTTCGCCGTCGATCCGGAGGACCCGCGCTGGATCCTCCCGCCCTCCGATCCGCTCGGCTCGCACCCCTGGTACCTGGCGCAGCCGGAGGGCGTGCGGGCGCGCATCGGCCTGTACCGCCAGGCCAACGTCGCCAAGGTCGGCATGCAGTTCGAGAACCTGCTGAACCGCGGCCTGCTCGCCTATGCGCTGCGGCTGCCCAACGGCTCGGCCGAGTTCCGCTACGTCTACCACGAGATGATCGAGGAGGGGCATCACGGGCTGATGTTCCAGGAGTTCGTCAACCGCAGCGGCACCGCCGTGGAGGGGCTGCCCCGGCCGGTCCGCTGGGCGGGCGAGGCCGTGCAGGCGTTCAGCGTGATCAGCCCGGCGCTGTACTTCTTCGGCGTGCTCGCGGGGGAGGAGCCGATCGACCACATGCAGCGCCGCATCCTGCGCGAGCACCCGGACGGCCACCCCCTGCTCAACAAGATCATGGCGATCCACGTCGCGGAGGAGGCGCGGCACATCTCGTTCGGACGGAGGTTCATCCGCCACCACGTGCCCCGGATGGCCGCGCCGTCGCGGTTCCTGCTGAGCCTGGGCGTGCCGCCGACCGCGAAGGTCATGGCCGTCGTGATCCTCACCCCGCCCGCGTCGATGGCCGGGGCGTTCAACATCCCGGGACACGTGGTCCGGCACAGCTACTGGAGGTCGGCGGAGTCGAGGGACGTGATCGCCGAGGCGGTGTCGGGACTGCGCGAACTGTGCGTCGAGGTCGGGCTCGTCAACCCGGTGAGCAAACAGTTGTGGAAGGCGCTCGGGATCTGGCGGAACCCCTGACGGGGGCCGCGTTCTTGTCATCCGGCTGACAAGAACGCGCCCCGATTGTTTCGCGGAGCCAGCAGCACTCACGATCACACCGTTGTAACTTCCGGTGAGCCCCCGGTTGCCGAGGGGGCGGGAGGTGCGAACGGTGACGAGGTCCCCGAAGCCCTGGGTCGAGGTTCCCCGCGAGACCGCCGAATTCTTCCGGCCCCATCTGGACGACCTGGTCGAGGAGATGATCGCTGAGATCCTCGCCGGGATCCCCGAGTACGCGCGCCCCAACGACGGGGAGTACGCGCGCATGGTGCGCCTGGCCGTGGAGGGCGCGCTGCGGCAGTTCGTCGACCTGATCTCCGACCCGGAGGCGTCCTGGGACGCGGTCGCGTCGGTCTACCGCGAGATCGGCTGGGCCGAGGCGCGCGAGGGCCGCAGCCTGGACGTGCTGCAGGGCAGCCTGCGGCTGGGCGCGCGGGTGGCGTGGCGGCGGCTGGCGGCCGAGTCCGAACGGCTCAACGTCTCCCGCCGCACCCTCGCCCACATCGCCGAGGCGATCTTCGCCTATCTCGACGAGATCGCGCAGGCCGCCGCCGAGGGCTACACCAAGGCCCGCGAGCAGGAGGCCGGTGAACTCCAGCACCGCCGCCGGCGCCTGATGGACATGCTGCTGGCCGAGCCGCCCGCCGCGCCGCAGGCCGTCGCCGACCTGGCGCGGCTGGCCAAGTGGCGGGTGCCGCGCCAGATCGCGGTGGTCGCGCTGTACGAACGCGGCCAGGAGCCGTTCTCCCAGCCGTCGCTGCCGCCCGACGTGCTCTCCGACGTCAACCGGCGCGAACCGTGCCTGATCGTCCCCGACCCGGAGGGGCCGGGGCGCGGCCGGATGCTGGAGGGCGCGCTGCGCAACTGGGTCGCGGCGATCGGCCCGACCGTGCCGACCGAGGACGCCGCCAAGTCGCTGCGGTGGGCGCGCGAGGCGCTGCCGCTGGCGCGGCGCGGCGTCCTGCCGTCCGACCGGCTGATCCGGTGCGCCGACCACATGCCGATCCTGGTGGTCTTCAAGGACGAGGAGCTGGTGCGGGCGGTCGCCGAGCAGCGGCTGGCCCCGTTGCGGAACGTGCGGCCCCGGCACCGCGAACGGCTGATGCGGACCCTGCTGGCGTGCCTGCAGAACGGGTTCAACGCCACCGAGGTCGCGACGCGGCTGCACGTCCACCCGCAGACCGTGCGGTACCGGCTGCACCAGCTGGAGGAGCTGTTCGGGGAGCGGCTGTACGACCCCGAGGCGCGGCTGGAGATGGAGATGGTCCTGACGGTGTGGCTGAGCGCGCCCGCCGAACCGGCCGAGGTGATCCCGCTGTCGGGGGGCCGCCGCCATCCCGCGGGGCGGGCGGGACGGGCGGCGGTGAACGGGCCGCCGTCGGACGGCTGATTGACCGGGACGAAACGGGCGACCTACCGTTGGCCGGTGATCATCCTTCGGGCCCGCCCCCGCTCCCGTCCCCGCCCCCGTCCCGGGGCGGCCGCGTGACCGGCGGCGCGCCCCTGCCGCGCCGCCGCCTGTTCGGCTACGGGATCGGCGCGGTCGGCACCGGGATCTTCGGCGTCGCTCCGGGCCTGCTCCTGCTCTACTACCTGACCGACGTGCTGGGCGTCCCGGCCGCGCTCGCCGGGGTGCTGCTGGTGCTCCCCAAGGTCTGGGACACGCTGATCAGCCCGGCCGTCGGCGCGGCCAGCGACCGCGAGGCCGTGCGGACCGCGCGCCGCACGCGGCTGCTGCTGGCCGGCGCGGTCAGCCAGCCGGTGCTGTTCGCGGCGCTGTTCCTGGCCCCGTCGCCGGGGGTCGCGGCGGTGTGGACGGGCGTGGTGTTCCTGCTGGCCGCCACCGCCAACACCTGCTACCTGGTGCCCCACATGGCGCTGCCCGTCGAGGTCTCCGACCGGCCCGACCAGCGCCGCCGCGCGATGGCCTGGCGGGCGGTGTTCAGCACCGTCGGCATCCTGGTGGCGGGCGGGCTCGCGCCGCTGCTGGTGGAGACGGCGGGCGGCGGGCGCGGCGGGTACGCGCTCATGGGCGCGGTCCTCGGCGCGATTCTGGCGGCGGTGCTGCTGGCCGGGGTCGCGGGAACGCGGTGGATCCCGTCCCGTCCCGGCCCGCGCCCGCTCGGCCTGGTCGCGGCGCTGCGCACCGCGCGCGGCAACCGGCCGTTCTTCGTGCTGACGGCCGCGAACATCCTCCAGGTCCTCGCCGCCGCCGTCATGCTGGCGGGCGTCCCGTACGCGGCGGCCTACCGGCTCGGCGACTACGGGCTGACGTCGGTGATGTTCATGGCGATGGTCGTGCCGAGCGTGGTCGCCGTCCCGGTGTGGCAGGCGTTGACGCGCCGGTACGGGGCGGTGCGGTGCTACCTGGCGGCGGTCGTCGGGTTCGGGGCGCTGGCCGCCGCGCTGTACCCGGCGATCACGTCGGTGGCGGGCGTGCTGGCCCTGACCGCCGGGATCGGGGTCTGCTACGCCGCCCTGCAACTGCTGCCGCAGTCACTGGTGCTGGAGACCACGCACGCCGACCGGGAACGCACCGGGCACACGCAGTCCGGCGCGTTCACCGGGATCGCGGCGGCGGCCGACACCGGCTCGCTGGCGCTGGGACCGGGCGTGTACGCGCTGGTCTTGGCGGTGTCGGGGTTCCGGTCGTCCGACTTCGAGCACCCGGTCGCGCAGTCCGGCACGGCGCTGACCGGACTGCTGGCCGGGTGCACGCTCCTCCCGGCGCTGCTGATGCTGGCCAGCGTCCCGCTGGTGCTGGCGTTCCGGCGGGTGTCGCCGGGCGCCGCGCCGGTCACCCCAGACGCAGTAGCCGCTGGATGAGGTCCGGCTCCTCCACGGGGCCCGCCGTGCGCAACGGGATGCGCGCCGCGCCGACGTCGACCGCGCCGACCTGCTCGTCGGCCGCGGCCGTGCGCGGGACCTCGCCCGCCGTCTTCACCTGCACGGTCAGGCCCGGCCAGCCGACGACGTTCACCGGCCTGGCCGAGACGAGCGGGGTGGTGTCGCCGAGACCGTCGTTCACCCGCGCGACCGGCTTGCCCGCCGGGGCGAGGGTGGTGGAGACCAGGGCGTTCTCGGCGGCGACGACCAGGCGTTCGGAGGCGGAGACGGCGGCGACCGCGTTCGGGGCCCGCTGCCCCATCACCGCGCCGACGATCGTCGTGGGAACGCCCGCGACGCCCTTGCGCGCGACGAACACGAAGTTGCCGCCCGCCCGGTCGGTGTAGCCGGTCTTGCCGCCGATGACCCCGTGCCGGCCGAGCAGGAAGTTGCCGCCCTGCCGCGTCGGGCCGCCGTCGGAGGGAACGTAGACGCGCTTGCCCACGATCTCCGCGAACGCCGGGATCTTCATCGCGGCGGTCAGCAGCTTGACCTGGTCGGCGGCGGTGCTGACGGTGGTGGCGTCGTAGCCGCTGGGGTCGGTGTAGGTGGTGTCGGCCATGCCGAGCTCGCGGGCGGCGGCGTTCATCTTGTCGACGAACGCCCGCACGTTGCCGCCGGAGTCCCAGCGGGCGAGTTCGAGCGCCAGGTCGTTCGCCGAGATGATCATCAGGGCTTCCAGGGCGTTGCGCTGGGTGAACCGCTGGTTCGGCTTGATCCCCAGCAGCGAGTCCCCGCGCCTGCGCCGCATGGGCAGCTCGGCGATCCCCTGGGGCGAGACGGTGAACTCGGGCCCCTGCTCACCGGACCGCAGCGGGTGCTCGCGGAGGATGACGTAGGCGGTCATGACCTTGGCGACGCTGGCGGTGGGGATGGGCGTGGCGCTGCCTTCGGACCCCATGGTGCCGAGCCCCTCGACGGCGACGGCGGACTGGCCCTGGCCGGACCAGGGCAGGACGGGCGCGGCGCCGGGGAAGGTGTGGCTGGAGGTCGGCAGCGCCAGTTCGAGGGTGGGATCGGGGACGGGGCGCAGCAACTGCCCGCCGACGAGGCCCGCGATCAGGACGAGGACGAGGACCATGGCGATCAGGCCGCGCCGCCGCTTCTTCTCCGGCTCGTCGTACGCGGGGGAGTGGTCCGCCGTACGGTCGTCGCGGTCGACGTACCGGGCGGTCCACTGCACGTTGGGGTCGAGGGCGGGCACGGGACGCTCGTCCCGCCCGTCCTGCCGGTCCTGCGGGGGGAAGGAGGGCAGCGGGATGTCGTGCCGCGTGACCGCGGCCTCGTCCCGGATCGCCGAACCCCACTCGGAGTCCTGAACGTGACGCGGCTCGGCGGGCCGCGCGTACCGTGCGGACGCCTGGTCCGTCGGCCCCTGGAAGGAGGTCGCGGCCCTGTCCCGCGCGGAGGCGTCGCCCTCGGGGGCGGGCCTGTGCGTCGGGTGCTGGGGAGGGGCGGGAGGCTGCTGCCGGAAGCGGGGGGCGTCCGGACGCACGTCCTCCCGCGTGGGAGCGGCCCCGGCCGGCGCGGCACCCTGCCCGAAGGGGACCGAGTCCGTGTCGCCCGGACCACGGCCCCTGGCAGGCGGCGCGGCCCCCGGACGCTGCGGAGCGTTCCCGCGTTCAGCGGTCCGCCCCTGTGTACGGGCGTCACCGAAACCCGAGGGGGTCTCCCCGCCGGCGGGGCGCTCAGGAGCACGAGCCTCACGGGAGGTGTCCGTGGGCCCGTCCGCCACGCGATGCTCGGCGCTTCCGCGCGGGTCGGCCGGGGCGGGACGCGGCGGCTCGGCCGAGGGGCGTCCCCGTTCCCCTGGAGGCGCGCCCGGTACGCGGTGCTCGGAGCTTCCGCGCGGGTCGGAACGCGGTGCGCGCGTCTCCTGGGAGGGGCGCGGCTGACCTTCCGGAGCGGAACGTGGTGGGTGCGCCTCGCCGGAGGAGCGCGGCCGTTCGCCCGCTGGGGCGTTGGGGCGTCCAGGAGGCGCGTCAGCCGGGCCGGAATGCGGTGCGCGCGTTTCTCCCGAGGCGCGCGGGTGATCGCTCGGAGCGGTGGCGTCCGAGGGCGCGGCGTGTGAGCGATGCTCGGCGCTCTCGCGCGGGTCGGCCGGAGCGGAACGCGGCGGCTGAGCTTCGCCGGAGGGACGCGGCCGTTCACCCGCTGGGGCGTCTGTGGGTGCGGCGGGCGGGCGATGTTCGGCGCTTTCGCGCGAAGTAGGACGCGGTGCGCGCGTCTCCTGGGAGGGGCGCGGCTGGCCCTCCGGAGCGGAACGCGGCTGATCTTCCGCAGGGGCGTCCGCGGGCGCGCTGTCGCGGCTAGGAGGCACGTCAGCCGGGGCGGAGCGCGGTGCGCGCGTTTCCCCCGAGGCGCGCGGGTGGCCTCCAGGAGCGGTGGCGTCTGTGGGCGTGGCGGGCGTGCGTTGTTCGGCGCTTTCGCGCGAAGTAGGACGCGGTGCGCGCGTCTCCTGGGAGGTGCGCGGGTGGCCTTCAGAAGCGGTGGCGTCTGTGGGTGTGGCGGACGTGCGATGTTCGGTGCTTTCGCGTGGGGTGTGCGGCGTTTGCGTCTGTTCGGAGGGACGCGGTCGTTCACCCGCAGGGGCGTCTGTGGGCGTGCTGTCGCTCCTGGGAGGCGTGGCAGCCGGGGCGGAGCGCGGTGCGCGCGTTTCTCCCGAGGCGCGCGGGTCATCGTCCGGAGCGGTGGCGTCCGAGGGTGCGGCGTGTGAGCGATGCTCGGCGCTCCCGCGCGGGTCGGCCGGAGCGGAACGTGGCTGGTCCTCCGAGGTGGCGTCCGTAGGCGCGCCCGGCGCACGTTGCTCGGCGGCCGGGGCGGAACGAGGTCGCTCTTCCGCCGGGGCGTCCGCAGGTGCGGCGGGTGTGCGCTGCTCGGCGTTTTCGCGCTGCTCGCCCGGGGCGGGGCGCGGCGTGGGCGCTTCGCCGGAGGGGCGCGGTCGGCTCTCCGCAGGGGCGTCTGCGGGCGCGCGCGTCTCTTCGGACGGGCGCGGCTGGCCTTTCGCGGTGGGACGCGCCCGTTCGCCTGGGGCGGTGGTATCCGTGGGCGCGGGCTGCTCGGCGGCCGGGGTGGGGCGCGGTGCTTCTCCCGCCGGGGTGTCCGTAGGTGCGGCGGGCGTGCGTTGTTCGGCGCTTTCGCGCGGAGTGGAACGCGGTACGCGTGTCTCCTCGGACGGGCGCGGCCGCTCTTCCTCCGGGGTGTCCGCGGGTGCGCTGTCGTGTCCAGGAGGCGCGGAACGCGGTGCGTGAGCCTCCCCCGAGGAGTGCGGCCGTTCGTCCGCTGGGGCGTCTGCGGGCGCGGCGGGCGTGCGCGGCTCGGCGTTTCCGCGCGGAGCGGCAGGGGCGGAACGCGGCGTGGACGCCTCGCCGGAGGGCTGCGGCCGTTCTTCCTCAGGAGTCTCCGCGGGTGCGGCAGGGGCGGAACTCGGTTCGCTCGTCTCCCTGGAGGGGCGCGGCTGGTCGTCCGGAGCTGCGGCGTCTGCGGGCACGTGCTGCTCGGCGTGCCCATGCGGAGCAGCGGGAGCGGAACGCGGCGCGGGCGTCTCCTCGGACGGGCTCGGCCGGTCCTCCGAGGTGGCGTCCGTGGTCGCGCTGCTCCGCCTCAGGAACGCGGCGGCCGAGGTGTCGGATGCGCTGTCTCGCTCAGGGGGCGCGGCAGCCGGTGCGGGCGCCTCCTCGGAGGGGTGCGTCTCGCTGCTCGCAGCGGCGGCTTCCGTGGACGCGTCGTCCTGGCCTGCGGGTGCGTGCTGCTCGGCGTTCTCTTGTGCGGGGACCGGGGCGGGGCGCGCGTCATCAGAGGAGAGGTCATCCGGAGCGGGAACGTCCGTGGGCGCGCCGGTGTCGCCTTCAGCGGGCGGCGCGGACTCGGCCGCAGCGGGATGGGCTTGCGCGGGAGCCTCGCCGGAAGGCGCGGCGGGCGTGTGCTGCTCGGCGTTCTCGCTGGGGACGGCGTCCTGGTCATGGGAGGCGGACGGGTGCGGCTCGTCCTCCTCGGCGGCGTCTGCGGATGCGTCGCTCCGTTCGTCGGCCGCGCCCTCTGCCTCAGCGTGACGTTCCGGTGCGCCGTCCTCGGTGGGGGCGTTCTCACCCGAGGGCTCCGCGTCGTCGCTCGCGGCGGTGGCGTCCTCCGGCTCGCCGGTGGGGGTCTCGGACGTCTCCGCCGGCCATGCGGGCTCGGCGGCCGTGTCGTCCGCGTCGGCGGGAGCGGAGTCCTCGTCCAGGGCGGCGGCCTCGGTCTCGGTCGGCCACACGGGTTCGGCGGCCGAGTGCCGCTCCTCGCCCTCGTCCGGTTCCGCGGGCCCCCGCCCGGCGGGCGTCTCACCATCCACGGGCTCGACGTTCCCCGCGGCGGTGGCGTTCACCTGCTCGGCCGCCTCTTTCGATTCGGCGGCGCTCGAACCTTTCGGCGCGGGGTCGTCGGCCGTCTCCTCGGCGGAGCCCGAAGGCAGCGGCCTCGTGAACCAGGGGTTGTCCGCCCCCGTGGGGGGCCCGGCCGTGCCCGAACGACGGTCGCCCGCCTCGCCAGGGCGTCGCGGCTGGTCGTTGGAGCGCTGGTCGTCATGCACGGCGCGATCTCCTCGGCTCGGTCTCGACATGACGGAGCGGCCTGTACGCCGTAGAACCCAGAACCCCCCGTACCCCTGTGGAGGATGCGCAGTTTAGCCGTTAGGTTCGCTTCGTTATGAATTGGTGATCATCTTTCCGGCACGCGCGGCGCGGCGTGAACCCGGACCGGGGTTCGCGGAGATACACCACCGTCGTGATCCCCCCAGGGAAGGTCGGTGTGTATGCCATGGTGTCCGCCATGACGCCACCCCTCGCCGGCGCCCGCACGCCCGGAGTCCCCCCGCGGCGCAGCGGTTCGGGCGAGCCCGACGCGGGCGCCCCCGACGCCGAGTTGATCGGCCGGTCGTACGGTGACCCCGAGGCGTTCGCGGCGCTGTTCGACCGGTACTCGGCGATGCTCTACCGCTATGTCTCCCGGCGGCTCGGTCCCGAGGTGGCCGAGGACCTGGTGGGGGAGACGTTCCTGGTGGCGTTCGACCGGCGGCGGCGGTACGACCTGGCGCAGCAGGACGCGCGGCCGTGGCTGTTCGGGATCGTGACGAAGCTGGTGGCGCGGCACCACCGGTCCGAGGCGGCGCGGTACCGGGCGCTGCGGCGCAGCCCGGTGGGCGAGACCGTGGAGTCCCCGGACGACGAGGTCGCGGCGATGGTGTCGGCGACGGCGGTCCGGCCGCTGCTGGCCGAGGCGCTGGCGGCGCTGCCCCGCCGGGACCGGGACGCGCTGCTGCTGTTCGCCTGGGGCGACCTGTCCTACGAGGAGGTCGCGCAGGCCCTCGGCATTCCCGTGGGGACCGTCCGGTCCCGGCTCAACCGGGCCCGCCGCAAGGTCCGCGCGGCCCTGGGCGACGCCAACCCGCTGTCCCGAGAGGAGGGTTAGCCGGTGGACGACCTGAACGCGTTGCGCGCCCTCGGCGACGATCTCGGTCACGAGCCGCCGCCCGCGCTGGCGCGGCAGCGGCAACGGCTGCTGGACGCCGCGTCCGGCGGCGCCCGGCGGCGCGCCGCCCGGTGGCGGCCCGGCGGCTGGGCCGTGATCAGTGTGGCGGCGGCGGTCACGGCCGCGCTGATCCTGGTGCCGACCGTGCTGCTGCGCGGCGGCGACGACACCCCCACGACCTCCCACCGGGCGCTGGGCGGGACCGGAGGGGCGATGAACCTCCTGGTCATCGGCTCGGACGAACGCGTCTCCACCAGGCGTTTCAGCTCGGAGCCGCCCCGGTCGGACACCCTGGCGCTGGTGCGGGTCTCGGCCGACCGCAGGCGGGTCCAGATGGTGGCGCTTCCCCGCGACCTGATGGTGCCGGTGTCCTGCCACGGCGACCGGGGCGAACCGGTCAAGGAGGTCCGCGCGCAGATCAACGCGGCGTTCACGCTGGGCGGGGCCGCGTGCTCGGCCAAGACCGTCGAGAGCCTGTCCGGCGTGCGGATCGACCACACGGTGACGGTCGGGTTCGCCGGGTTCGAGCGGATGGTGGACGCGCTCGGCTCCGTCGAGGTCGTCCTGCCGAAGCCCGTGGACGACCCCCTTTCGGGCCTGCGGCTGTCCGCCGGGCGGCAGCGGGTGGGCGGCCGGGCCGCGCTGGCCTACGTGCGGATGCGGTACGGGCTCACCGACGGCTCCGACCTCGAACGCATCAAGCGACAGCAGGTCTTCCTGGCCTCGATGGCGAAGGAGGCCAGGGCGGCGCGGACCGGGAACCCCGTCGGGTTCGCGAGGTTCGTGAAGACGGTGGCCGAGTCCGTGGAGATCCGGCCCGGACTGGACCGGGCGACGCTGGAGGCGCTGGCCGCGGCCGTCGATCCCGACGGGATCTCGTACCTGGCCCTCCCCGTCCGGCCCTCCCGCCTCGACCCGAACCGACTGGAACTGCGCCAGCCCGCCGCCCGGAAGCTGTTCGCCCAGCTCAGGTAAGTGGGCGGCAGGGTTTCGCGAATAATCGTCGAATTCGTGAATGACCCGGGGATCGCCGGGTAGGGCGGGGGTCGTCCCGGAAGAAACGACGAGCCGCGAAGGAGAACGCGATGGCCGGCAAGGTACGCGACATCATGACGGGTTCTCCGGTGACGGTCTCCCCGCAGGACGACATCATCACCGTCGCGAAGAAGATGCGCGACGAGGACATCGGCGCCGTTCTGGTGACCGACGGTGGCGACCTGCGCGGTCTCGTCACCGACCGTGACCTCGTGGTCCGTGGCCTGGTGCAGGGCGGCGACCTGACGAAGGTCGACGTCGGCGGCGTCTGCAGCGAGGCCACCGCCAGCGTGAGCCCCGACGACTCCCTGGAGTCGGCGGCCAAGCTCATGCGCGAACACGCCGTGCGGCGGCTTCCGGTCGTCGAGGACGGACGGCCGGTGGGGATCGTCTCGCTGGGCGACCTGGCGATCGAGAAGGACGAGCAGTCCGCGGTGGCCGACATCAGCGCCGCCAAGCCGAACGTCTGACGTTCGGCCCGCAGACCTCCGAGGAGGGTGGTGGGCCCGGGGTTCCCGCTTCGCGGGGCCCCGGGCCCCTTGCGGTCTAGCGGGGCAGCGCCTCGACCAGCCGCCCCAGCTCCTCCTCGGTGTTGTAGTAGTGCACCGAGGCCCGCACCGCCGCGTCCGGCGCGTCGGGGAGGTAGCCGTGGGCGCGGGGCACGGTCACGCTGACGTTGATCCCCTTCTCGCGCAGTGACAGCTTCATGTCCATGGCGTCATGCCCCTCCACCGTGAAGGTGACGAGGCCGGACCGGTGCGCGCCGCGGTCGAGAACGGTCACCCCGGAGTGTTCGGCGAGCAGCGAACGCAGCCGCTCCGCCAGGCCGGTGACGCGGTCCTCGATCGCCTCGACGCCCAGCGCGGCCGCGTAGTCGGCGGCGACGCCCAGCCCGATCTGGCCGGCGACGAAGCGTTCCCAGGTCTCGAAGCGCCGCGCGTCGTCGCGCGGTTCGTACCGGTCCGGCGCGTGCCACTCGGCGGCCTGGAGATCCAGGAACGGCGGCTCCAGCGTGCCCAGCGCCTCCCGGCGCACGTACAGGAAACCGGTGCCGCGCGGCCCCCGCAGGTACTTGCGGCCGGTCGACGACAGCAGGTCGCAGCCGATCTCCGTCACGTCCACCGCGAGCTGCCCGACCGACTGGCAGGCGTCCAGCAGGAACAGCGCGCCCGCCTCCCGGCACAGCCGCCCCACCTCGGCCACCGGGTTGACCAGGCCGTTCTGGGTGGGGATGTGGTTGAGCGAGACCAGCCGGACGCCGCCCCGGGCCAGCGCGCCGGCCAGCGCGTCCAGGGAGATCTGCCCGTGCGCGTCGTCGGGGACGACCTCGACCGTCGCGCCCCGCCGCCGCGCGACCTGCTGGTAGGCGATCGCGTTGCTGGAGTACTCGCTGGTCGTGGTGAGGATGCGGTCGCCCTCCCCGAACGGGACCGCGTAGAACGCCATGTCCCAGGCGCGGGTGGCGTTCTCGACATAGGCGATCTCGTCGCGGCGCGCGCCGATCAGCCCGGCGACGGCGTCGTAGAAGCGCCCGGCCGCGCCGGCGGACGCCTCGTGGGCCTCGTAACCGCCGGTCATGGCCTCCCGTTCGAGGTGGGCCGCGACCGCGTCGATCACCGGCCGGGGCGGGAGCGCGGCTCCGGCGTTGTTGAGGTGGACCACGTTCGCGCAGCCCGGCGTCTCCGCCCGGACCTTGTCGATGTCGATGCCCAACGGTGTCCTTCCGTCGTGTTGCCGGCGGTCTGCGGGCCCGAGGCGCCCGACCGGAGATCCTTACCGCGCCCGGTCACGTCCATTCAAACGGGGCGTCACCGGCGGTCGCCGAAATGTCAGACCCCCGCGAGATCCTGGTCACAGGTCGAACTTGACCTCAAGCTTCCTTGAGGTTGAAGGATGGCAGCGAGTCCCCAAGGAGAGGCGGCCGACGATGAGCAGCATGGAAGTGACCGCGTGGATGTCGCTGCACCACATGATGAACGCGCAGAACGACCGTAAACCGTTCTCGCGCGCCACCCTGGGCCGCATATGGCGGTTCGCACGACCACACCGACGACTGCTCTACCTGTTCCTCGGCATCAGCGTCACGATGGCGGTCCTGGCGGTCGCCACGCCCGTGCTGGCGGGCCGCGTCGTCGACGCGATCGTCGGGCACAAGGACAGCGGGACGGTCGTCTGGCTGGCGGTCCTGATCGCGGCCCTCGCCCTCGCCGAGGGCGGTTTCGGCCTGCTCAACCGCTGGCTGTCGGCGCGCATCGGCGAGGGCCTGATCCTCCAGCTCCGCACCGCGGTGTTCGACCACGTCCAGCGGATGCCGGTGGCGTTCTTCACCCGCACCCGCACCGGCGCGCTGGTCAGCCGCCTGAACAACGACGTGATCGGCGCGCAGCGGGCGTTCAGCGACACCCTGTCGGGCGTCGTCAGCAACCTGGTCACCCTCCTGCTGACCTTCGCCGTCATGGTGAAGATCTCCTGGCAGATCACCCTGCTCGCCCTGGTCCTGCTGCCGGTCTTCGTGCTCCCCGCCCGCCGCATGGGCACCCGCCTGGCCCGCCTGGAACGCGAGGCCGCCGCGCACGACGCCGCGATGAGCACCCAGATGACCGAGCGGTTCTCGGCCCCCGGCGCGACCCTGGTGAAGCTGTTCGGCCGCCCCGACCGCGAGTCCGCCGAGTTCGCCGCCCGCGCCCGCCGCGTCCGCGACATCGGCGTCCGCACGGCGATGGTCCAGCACGTGTTCATCACGGCCCTCACGATGGTGTCGGCCCTGGCGCTCGCCCTGGTCTACGGCCTCGGCGGCTTCTTCTCCCTGAAGGGCTCCCTGGACGCGGGCGCGGTGGTGGCGCTGGCGCTGCTGCTGACCCGCCTGTACGCGCCGCTGACCGCCCTGGCCAGCGCCCGCGTCGAGGTGATGAGCGCCCTGGTCAGCTTCGAGCGCGTCTTCGAGGTCCTCGACCTGGAGCCGCTGGTCGCCGAGAAGCCCGACCCCGAGCCCGCCCCCGAGGGGCCCGCCTCGGTCGAGTTCGACGACGTGACGTTCGCCTACCCCAGCGCCGACAAGGTCTCCCTGGCCTCCCTGGAGGAGGTCGCGACCCTCGACACCCGGGGCGGCGTGGACGTCCTGCACAACGTCTCGTTCCGCGCCGAGCCCGGCCAGATGGTCGCCCTGGTCGGCTCCTCCGGCGCGGGCAAGTCCACCATCGCCCAGCTCCTGCCGCGCCTGTACGACCCGGACTCCGGCGCGGTCCGCCTGGGCGGCCGGGACGTGCGCGACCTGTCGTTCGCCGCGATCCGCGAGACCGTCGGCATGGTCACCCAGGACGGCCACCTGTTCCACGAGACGATCCGCGAGAACCTCCTGCTGGCCCGCCCCGAGGCCACCGAGGAGGAGGTGTGGGACGTCCTGCGCCGGGCGCGCCTGGAGGAGCTGATCCGCGGCCTGCCCGACGGCCTGGACACCGTCGTCGGCGAACGCGGCTACCGCCTGTCCGGCGGCGAGCGCCAGCGCCTCACCATCGCCCGCCTGCTGCTGGCCCGCCCCCGGGTGGTGATCCTCGACGAGGCGACCGCGCACCTGGACTCCACCTCCGAGGCGGCGGTCCAGGAGGCCCTCACCGAGGCCCTGGAGGGCCGCACCGCCGTGGTGATCGCCCACCGCCTGTCCACGATCCGCGCCGCGGACCAGATCCTGGTGGTGGAGGCGGGCCGCATCGTCGAACGCGGCACCCACGAGGAGCTCCTGGCGAAGGACGGCCGCTACACGGACCTGTACCGGACCCAGTTCGCCGACCAGTCCCCGACGAAGGCGGAGGCCCTCGCCTGAGTTCCGCGGCTTGAGTCCTGGGGCTTGAGTCCTGGGGCTTGAGTCCCACGGCCTGAGCCCCACGGCCTGAACCCCACGGCCTGAACCCCACGGCCCGAGCCCGTCGCGTCCCGCGCGACCGGGCCGGGCCGTCCCGGCAGCGCCCCCAGCCGCCCGAGGCCGTCCACCGGACGGCCCTCGGGCGCGAGCCGCCCCCGGTCGAAGCCGGGCTCGCCGGACCCGCCGGACCCGGCCGGCGACCGCCACGCCCGGCGCGGCCACGCCCGGCGCGGCCACGCCGGAACGGCCCCTGACCACCTGCCGGATCCGGCCAATCGCCGGTGGCGAAGGAGGGTCGACGCGGGGCCGAGCCTGCCCGGACCGGCGTCCACCTGCGCTTTCGAGAGAAGTCCTCGCCGCCCGTCACATTCGCGGCACGGCCTCCGTCAGTGCGGTGACAGGTCGGCGAGAAGGAACCCTGAGAGGGCGGTAACCATGGGCGGGACCAAGAAGTTCGCGGTGGTCGGTGCGACCGGTCGGGTCGGCCGGCACGTGGTCGAGCTGCTGCGGGCCGAGGGGCACCGGGTCGTGTCGGTGTCGCGTTCGACCGGCGTGGACGTGGTGACCGGTGAGGGGCTGGCGGAGGCGCTGCGCGGCGTGGACGTCATCATCGACGTGGCCAGCACGCCGTCGCCCGACCAGGACGAGGCGACGAAGTTCTTCACCTCGGCCGCCCGCAACCTGCACGAGGCCGGGCAGGCGGCCGGCGTGCGGTGGATGCTGGTCGTTTCGATCATCGGGATCGACGGCGCGAAGGCCGGGTACAACGCGGCCAAGCTGGCGCACGAGCGGGCGGCGCTCGCGGGGCCGCTGCCGGTGCGGATCCTGCGCGCCGCGCAGTTCGACGAGTTCGTCGAGCCGTACCTGCGGTGGGGCACCCAGGGCGAGGTGGCCTACCTGCCCAGGATGCGCACCCAGCTGGTCGCGGCGCGTGCCGTCGCCGCCGAACTGGCCGCCATGGCCACCGGCCCCGCGCCGACCGCTCCGGCGACGGCGCCGTTCCCGGAGGTC
Organism: Actinomadura kijaniata; assembly: GCF_014138665.1. Classification (NCBI taxonomy): domain Bacteria; kingdom Bacillati; phylum Actinomycetota; class Actinomycetes; order Streptosporangiales; family Thermomonosporaceae; genus Actinomadura; species Actinomadura kijaniata. The sequence goes on along the minus strand of NZ_JACJIA010000003.1, from coordinate 616,849 downwards.
GCCGGTCCCCGCGAGGAGACCATGGCCGGCGCCGCCCGGCTGGTCGCCGCCCGGCGCGGCCTTCAGGTGGAGATCCGGGAGGTCGTCGACCCCGACGACCCCGACGCCGGGATGTACGCCGACGGCGCGCTGCTGCCCGGCGCGCACGCCACCCTCGCCGGCCCCACGTTCGAGGAATGGCTCACCGAGAGCCACTGACCTCGACTTCGAGCGGCCACCGGAGACCTGCCCGCCCGCCGGGTCCGGGTGGTCGAGGCGCTCCGGCCATGGCGGTGGCAACGCTCGGGGCATCCGCGGATGCCGCCAGCGCGGAATCCCGTCAGGGAAGCTCGTCCCAGGCGGCCGGTCGGGCCCATGGGGCGCGGAGCACGGTGCCGGGGCTCGGCGGCCCGGCCGAGACCGCCGCGGATCCCCACACCGCCGGACCGGGGGACCGGGTGCTGTGCTCCGATCAGCGTCGACCGGGTCGCCGGTCACGGTCATCGGTGCGGGCCTCGATGGCGCGCAGGACCGCGACCATGTCGGACCGCCCGTGCCCGAGCGCGACCGTCTCGCCGAACAGGGCGTGGCAGACGTCCAGCAGGGGTGAGGCCAGGCCGGACGCGCGGGCGGCCTCGGCGATGAGGCGGTTGTTGTTCAGCACGTCCCGGACGGCGGCCTGGACGGAGAGGTCGCCGTCCAGCAGCTTGGCCGCCTTCATGCGCGAGACGTCGCTGGCCATGGGCCCGGCGTCCAGGATGTCCAGGAAACGGCGCCGGTCCAGACCGTGCCGGTCGGCGAAGTGGAACGCCTCGGCGAGGCCGGTGACCATGGTGATCAGGAACAGGTTCACCGCGAGCTTGGTCAGCAGCGCGTTGGGCACGGGGCCGCAGTCGAAGGTCTCGTGGCACATGGGCGCCAGTGACGGCCGCACCGCGGCGACGTCGTCGGGGTCACCGGCCAGCATCCCGACCAGCCGCCCGGCCTCGGCGGGCACGCGCGACCCCGAGACCGGCGCCTCGACGTAACGGCCGCCCGCCTCCCGGATGTCGTCGCGCAGCCGACCGGAGTACTCCGGGGAGGTGGTCCCCATGTGAACGATGGTGCGGTCGGCGACGCGCTCGGCGAAGCCGGGGGCGCCGCGGCCGAGGACCTGGTCGATGGCGGTGTCGTCGGCCAGCATCAGGAACACGGTGCGGGCGCCGGCGAACACCTCGGCGGGTTCGGCGGCGACGACGGCCCCGGCCTCGCGCAGCGGTGCGGCGCGGGAGGGGGTGCGGTTCCAGACCAGCAGGGGGATCCCGGCCCGCGCCAGGTTGAGCGCCATGGGCCCGCCCATGACCCCGAGCCCGATGAAACCGGTGAGCACCAGGCACCGTCCTCCCCGAGCGCGGAGCGCTCCGACCACCGTGACCGCTGCCATGATAGGACCGGTTATGACCGCTGTCATGATGGTTGTGATGGCAACGAAATGGGAGGGGTGCGCGATGGTCGAACCGCGGCGAGGCCCCCGGGAGCGGATGGTGTTCAGCGCGGCCCAGCTCATCCGCCGGGACGGCGTCGAGGCCACGGGCCTGCGCGAGGTCGCCGCGCACGCGGGGGCTCCGCGCGGATCGCTCCAGCACTACTTCCCCGGCGGCAAGGAACAACTCGTCAACGAGGCGGTGGCGTGGGCGGGCCGGTACGCCGCCGACCGCGTGGCGCGGTTCGTGGCGGGGATGGACCGGCCGTCGCCGAGCGGGCTGCTGGCGGCGATGGCCGGTCAGTGGATCGACGAGTTCACGGCGTCGGGCTTCGACGCGGGCTGCCCGGTGGCGGCGGCGACGGTGGACCGGGCCCGCGCCAGCGCGTCCACCCGGACCGCCGCGGCCGAGGCGTTCGCCTGCTGGACCCGCCCGCTGGCCGAGGCGCTGACGGGCATGGGGGTGCCATCCGACCGCGCCCCCGGCCTGGCCACCGTGATGATCAGTGCCGTGGAGGGCGCCCTCCTGATCGCCCGCGCCGGACACGACACACGTCCGCTGACGGCGCTCGTCGAGGAGCTGGGCCCGCTGCTGGACACGGCCGTCACCGTCCCGCGCGCCTGAACGCGCAGGGCCGGCCGAACGCCCGGCGTTCGCCCGCCCCTCCCGCCGGACGGAGCGACCGGCCGCCTCCGGCCCGAGCGACCGCGACACGCGCTCGCTGACAGCGCTGAACCCGCTGGTGGACGCGGCCGCCAACGACCGCGTGCCGCGTTCGGCCTCCGGCCTGCGCCGAGCGTGACATGCCGTCGTCGACGGCGTTGGCCGACGCGTTGGCCGACGCGTTGGACCCGCTGCCGGATGCGGCCGTCACCGTCCCGCGCGTCCGAGCGCGCCGGGCGCGCGGAGGGGGCGGCGAGATAGGCCCCGGTGCCGTGCCGCCTCAGCCGTTGAGGGAGGTGAGCCAGGCGTCGAGCGTGCGTTGGGACGTCTGGAGCCGCGCGATGCTCGCGGCGACGCGGGCGCGTTCGCGCCGCAGGTGGGCGATCATGCCCGGGCAGGCGGCGGGGGCCAGGCGGTCGCCGTCGTCGTGGACGCAGTGCAGCAGCCGGGCGATGACCGCGGTGGGCAGGCCCGCGGCGAGCAGCGCGCGGATGTGCCGGACCTTGTCGGCGTCCGTCTCGCTGTAGTGGCGGTAGCCGTTGGGCAGCCGGGTCGGCCGCAGCAGGCCCTGCTCCTCGTAGTAACGCAGCAGCCGACGGCTGACTCCCGTCCGGTCGGCCAGCTCGCCGATCCTCACGCGCTCCTCCTGCTCGGTTGACCTTCACATGATGTGACGTCCTAACGTCCGACGCGTCAACGAACTTCCGTGTCGAGGGAGCGGCGATGTCGGGTGTGGTGGTCATCGGGGCGGGGCCGGGGATCGGCCGGTCGGTCGCCCTGCGGTTCGCGCGGGAGGGGCTGCCGGTGGCGGTGGTGGCCCGTACGCCCGCGACGGTGGAGGCGGTCGCCGCGGAGGCGGCCGGGCTGGGCGTGCGGGCCGTGCCGGTGACGGCCGACAGCGCGGACGAGACGGCGCTGCGGGCCGCGCTCGACGTGGCGGTCGACCGGCTCGGCCCGCCGGACGCGGTGGTGTACAACGCCGCGCTCGTCCGGCCGGACGCGCTCGGCGAGCTGCCGGTGCGCGCGCATCTGGACGCCTGGGCGGTCAACGTGCTGGGCGCGCTGACGGCGGCCGCCCACCTGCTCCCCGCGATGGCGGAACGCGGCTCCGGCTCGTTCCTGGTCACCGGCGGGATGCCCGAGGCCAGGCGCCGGTACGTGAGCCTGTCGCTGGGCAAGGCGGGCGTGCGGACGCTGGTAGAGCTCCTGGACCAGGAGTACGGCTCCTCGGGCGTGCACGTGGCCTCGGTCACCGTGGACGGCCCCGTCGCGCCCGGCACCGCGTTCGACCCCGACCTCATCGCCGAGCACTACTGGCGCCTGCACACCCAGCCCCGGCACCGGCGGGAACGGGAGGTCCTGCACGACGGCCCGGCCCCGGCGGGCACGGCCGTGCCCGCCCGGAAGCGGCCGTAGACGGCGGGAGCGCCACGGCCCTTGATATGTAGGAAAAATCCTACCTATTATGGGCCGCATGACGATCACGCGAGTTCAGCGTCTGTCCCTGCCCGTCTCCGACCAGGACCGGGCCAAGGAGTTCTACACCGGCGCCCTCGGCTTCGAGGTGGTCGGCGACGCGCCGGTGCCGTTCGCCGAGGGCGCCCGCTGGCTGGAGGTCGCCCCGCCCGGCGCCGACACCAGCATGGTCCTGGTGACCTGGCTGGACATGGAGCCCGGCACGGTCGGCGGCCTGATGCTGCGCAGCAGCGACCTGGACGGCGACCTGCGCCGCCTGCGCGACAGGGGCGTCCGGGCCGAGGGTCCGGTCGACACCCCCTGGGGGCGGCAGGTCACCTTCACCGACCCCGACGGCAACGCGTTCGTCCTCGAAGCCGCGGGCCGGGCGTGACCGCGACCGTCGACGACGTGTTCGCCGCGCTGGCCAGCCCGGTGCGCCGCGACCTGCTGCGGCTGCTGCTGGACGGCGAGCGCACGGTCAACGACCTGGCCGCCCACTTCGCCATGGCCCGGCCCAGCGTCTCCGAGCACCTGCGGGTGCTGCGCGAGACGGGGCTGGTCGCCGAGACCCGGCACGGCCGCGAACGCCGCTACCGCCTGGAGCCCGGCCCCCTCATGGGCCTGGCCGACTGGCTGCACCCCTACGAGCGCTTCTGGCGCCGCAAGCTGGCCGACCTGCGCACCGTACTGGACGAGGAGGACGACTCGTGAGCCTTCCCGACGTCGGCGACCCCCGCACCGTCCGGGTCGACACGTTCCTGCCGTACCCGCCCGCGCGGGTCTGGCGGGCGCTGACCGATCCGGAGCTGCTCGCCCGGTGGTTCCTGCCGTGCGACTTCCGGCTGGAGGTCGGGCACCGCTTCACCCTGGCCACCGAGCCGCGGCCCAACGTCCGGTTCGCGGGCGTCAGCCACTGCGAGGTCCTGGGGTTCGAGGTGGAGAGGATGCTCCGGTTCAGCTGGCACGACCCCGGCGAGGACAACGGCCTGGACTCCACCGTCACCTGGCGGCTGGAACCCGAGGGCACCGGCACCCGCCTGTTCCTCGAACACGACGGCTTCGACCCCGACAACCCCTACCAGGCGATGAGCCGCCGCATCATGGGCGGCCCGAACGGCTGGACCGGCGTCCTGGCCCGTCTCGCCGAGGCCCTCGCCTGACGGCCCCGGCGTCCGGAGGGCTCTCCCGGCCCTTCCGGACGCCGGTCAGGGCAGGATGGAGTCGACGTACCCGCCGTCGACGCGCAGCGCGCCCCCGGTGGTGGCCGACGCCTGGTCGGAGCTGAGGTAGACGACCATGTTGGCGATCTCCTCGGGCTCGATCAGCCGTTGCAGCAGCGACTGCGGCCGGTGCTCCCGCATGAAGGCCCGCTGGGCCTCCTCCCAGGGCAGGTCGCGGTCCACCAGCTCGTACACGAAGTCCTCCACGCCGCCGGTGCGCGTCGGCCCGGCGATGACGGAGTTGACCGTGACGCCGGTCCCGGCGGCCTGCTTGGCGAAGCCGCGGCCGACCGCCAGCAGCGCGGTCTTGGACATCCCGTAGTGGATCATCTCCGCCGGGATCGCCACGGCCGAGTCGCTGGCGATGTACTGGACGCGGCCCCACCGGCGCTCGGTCATGCCGGGCAGGTACCGCCGCGTCAGCCGGACGGCGGCCAGCACGTTCACCTCGAAGTAGCGCCGCCACTCCGCGTCGGTGATCTCCAGTGGGTCCCTGGCCCCGAAGACGCCGAGGTTGTTGACCAGGATGTCCACCTGGGGCAGCGCCTCCGCCGCCCGCTCGGCGCCGTCCTCGGCGGCGACGTCGGCGACCACCGGCACCAGGTCGGCCCCCGGGACCTCGCGGGTCAGGTGGCCGACGGCCCTCTCGACCCGTCCGGTGTCGCGGCCGTTGACGCCGACGCGGGCCCCCGACCGGGCCAGCCCCGCCGCGATCGCCGCGCCGATCCCCTGGGTGGAGCCGGTGACCAGCGCCGTTCGTCCCGTCAGGTCGATCAGCATGGGGCATCCCTTCGCGCGGCGGACCGGGTCCGCGAGATCATCTGGATCTCTCCCCGTCATAACCCGCGCGCCGGTCGGTAACCCGGGACCCCCGGCTACTTCACCGACCCCGCCGTCAGCCCGCCGATCAGGTACCGCTCGATGAAGACGAACAGGATCACCACCGGGACGATCGCGATCAGGGAGGTCGCGAAGAGGAAGTGCCAGTTCGCCTGGTACTGGGTCACGAACGACGGGATCGCCACCGTCAGCGGGCGGCGGTCGGGGGAGGAGGTCACCGTCAGCGCGACGATGTACTCGTTCCACGCCGCGATGAACGTGTAGACCACCGCCGTCACCACCCCCGGCAGGGAGACCGGGAGCGTCACCCGGGTCAGCGCCCCCATCCGGCCCGCGCCGTCCAGGAACGCCGCCTCCTCCAGCTCGCGCGGGATCGACGAGAAGTAGCCGTGCAGGATCCACACGCAGAACGGCAGGTTGAACGCCGCGTTCACCAGGATCAGCGCCAGCAGCGTGTCGGTCAGGTCCAGCGCGACCATCTCGCGGAAGATCCCGACGACCAGCGCGGTCGGCGCGAACATCTGCGTGACCAGCACCAGCAGCAGGAACGCGCCCCGGCCCCGGAAGCGGTTGCGCGCGGTGTAGTACGCCGCGGGCAGCGCGCACGCCAGCGTCACCAGCGTCGCGGCCGCCGACACCACCAGCGACACCTGGAGGTACTGCGCCACCGGGGCCGCCGACCACACGTCGACGAAGTTCGACCACTCCCACCGGTCGGGCAGGTAGGTGCCCGGCGAACGGGTCAGCTCGTGCTCGGGCTTGAGCGCGGTGAACAGCATCTGCAGGTACGGCAGCAGGAACACCAGCGCCACCAGCCAGCCCACCCCGGCCAGCACGACCGTGCGCGTACGCGTACGCGTCACCGGACCTCCTCCCGCCAGCGCGCGGCGCGCAGGTAGAGCAGCACCATCACCAGGATCAGCGCGAAGTTCACCACGGCCATCGCGGCGGACGTCCCGACGTCCTGGTCATAGAACGCGATCTTGTACATGAACGTGGTCGTGGTGTCGGTGGCGTGTCCCGGCCCGCCGCCGGTCATCGCCCAGATGATGGGGAACGAGTTGAAGACGTTGATCACATTGATGATCGCGGCGATGAGGACCGCGGGCCGCAGCAGCGGCAGCGTGATCGTGAAGTAGGTGCGCAGCGGGCCCGCGCCGTCCACCCGGGCCGCCTCGTACACCTCCGCCGGGATCGTCTGGAGTCCCGCCAGCACCACGAACGACGTGAACGGCAGCGACACGAAGATCGCCACCCACATCATCCACGCCAGCGCGGTCGTGGGATGGGCCAGCCAGTTCACCGGCTGGTCGATCAGCCCGGCGTCCAGCAGCAGCCGGTTGACCGGGCCGGAGTAGTTGTCCAGCAGCCACTTCCAGATCAGCGCGGTCATCAGCACCGACGCCGCCCAGGGGACGATCACCGCCCAGCGCACCACCCGGCGGCCGGGGAAGCGGGCGTTGAGGAGCTGCCCGAGCGCCAGCGACAGCACCAGCGTGACCAGCACGACGCCGCCGACCCACACCAGCGTGCGCGCCAGGACCGGCAGCAGGTCCTCGTCGGTGAACAGGTCCCGGTAGTTGCCGAGCCCGCGCGAGCCGAGCGTGACCCCGGACGAGCTGATCCTCAGCAGGGAGGTGCGGAACATCTCCACCACCGGCCACAGCACCACCGTGGTGATCAGCAGCAGGGACGGGCCCAGCCACAGCAGCGGCGTCAGCGCGCGCGCCGTCCGCCGGGCCGGGGCGCGGCGGCCGTGCCGGGCGCGGGGCGCGGCCCGGTCCGGCGCCGCGTCCCGCACCTTCATGTCCGGCAACTCAGCCGCTCTTCTCGGCCGTCTGCTGGATCTTGTCCAGCACCTTCTTGGGGTCCTGGTCGGCCACGCCGGTGCCCAGCTCCTGCTTCACCGCGCCGGCGACCGCCGACCAGGCGGGGTTGCCGGTGGGCGCGAACCGGGCGTTGGCCAGCGAGTCCACGAACGGCTTGAAGTACGGGTCCGCCCCCAGCGCCGTCGCCGCCGACTTGGTGACCGGCAGGAACTCCTCGGCCTTGAGGAACTTGGTGGCGTTGTCGGCCTGGTAGAAGAAGTTCAGGAAGCGGGTGACGGCCTCCTTGTTCTTGCCGTCGCCCTTCTTGAACGCCGCCAGGAAGTCCTGCACCGCGAGCGTGTTGTGCTCGGTCCCGGACCTGCTGGGCAGCGGCGCGACGCCGAAGTCCACCTTCTCCGGCACCTTGTTGATGAACGCGGCCCGCGCGAACGGCCCGTTGATCGCCATGCCGACCTTGCCCTGGGCGAACTGGTTGAACACCGTCTTGCGGTCGGTGCTCTCGGGGTTGGGCTGGGTGAGGCCGGCCTTGGTCAGGTCGCGCAGGAACGTGAGGGTGTCGACGTTGGCCTGCTGGTTGACGGTCCACTTGCCGGAGGCGTCGGTCCAGCCGCCGCCGTTGTTCATCGACCAGGAGTGGAACTCCGCCTGCGCCTCCTCGGGCCCGAGCGGCAGCCCGTACCCGATCGCGCCCGCCTTCTTGATCTTCTCGGCGGCGGCCTTCAGCTCGGCCCAGCTCCTGGGCGGCGCGGCGACCCCGGCCTTCTTGAACACGTCCTTGTTGTAGAACAGCTGGCGCGCGCTGGCGATGAACGGCAGGCCGTACTGCTCGCCGTTGTACTTGGCGCCGTCGACGAACGCGGGGCTGAAGTCGCCGAGCACCTGCGGCGAGACCACCTCGGACGCCTTGTAGACCAGGCCGTCACGGGCGAAGTCGGAGAAGGCGTTGTAGTTGAGGACGTCGGGGACCTGCCTGGTCTGGACGTAGGTCTTGACCTTGGCGTCCATCTGGGTCCAGTCGACCATCTCCAGCTGGACCTTGTAGCCGGCGTTCTTGGCCTCGAAGTCCTTGATCAGGTCTTTCCAGTAGTTCTCGGTGGTCGGCTGGCTGTAGACCGCCGCGACGAGCTTGATGGTCTTGCCGTCGGAGTCGCCGCCGCCGGACGAGGAGCCCTTGCCGCATCCGCCCGCGCCCAGGGCCACCGCGAGGCCCACGGCGAGCGTGCCGAGAAGGTGCCGTTTCATCTGTCCCGCCTTCGTCCCGGACGCGCATGAAGAAATGTGCGCGTTGCGAATGGTCTTTGAGCAGATACGCGCGTGGCCCCGAAGATAAGAGGTGGTCCGGACCGGTACAAGAGGCCGTTTACGTAAGAGTCTTAACCGTTATCCGCCATTTCTGCGTTCTCCACCTGGTCCGGTTCCTGTCCTGGGCTGGTCTGGTCGGGGGAGATGGTCGGAGGTGATTATCGTGGTGATCAGGTCACCCTCCGTCAATGTGCCCGCCACCCGCCCGTATCCCGGGGTTTCGTCCGTTTTTGACCGGGTAGTCCGGCGCCAACCCGCCCACGACCGGGCGGCGAAGCGGAACGACGAGGTGACGCGCATGAACTTCCGGACCGCGGCCGCCGTTGGCGCGGGCGCCACCGCCGCGGGCTACGCCGCCGCCCGTGCGGGCCGGACGGCGCTGCGCCGGTTCCGCCCGGGCCGGCGGCTGCTGACCGCCCTCGCCGACCGCTACCAGGGGAAACTCGACGACGCGGTACGGAGCCTGGAGACCAAGGCCGAACAGGGCGGGCCGCTGGTCAAGGCGGCGTTGGCCGGGGCGAAATCGCTCGGTGAAGGAAAATCACCGGTCCGGGCACTGCTGAGTTTCGGCTGGACCATGCTCAAGGAGACGCTGAAACGCATTTTCGGCGGCGGGAAAGCCAAACCCACCAACATCGTCGAGTACGTCGACGTCGGCGCGCCGCGCAGGCTGGTCTACGACCAGTTCACGCGGTTCCAGGAGTTCCCGTCGTTCATGAAGAAGGTGCAGAGCGTCGACCAGGTGGCCGACGAGAGGCTGCACTGGAAGGCGAAGATCTTCTGGTCGGCGCGGACCTGGGAGTCCACGATCGTCGAGCAGGTCCCTGACCGGCACATCACCTGGCGCTCCAAGGGCCCCAAGGGCCACGTGAACGGCACCGTCAGCTTCCACGAGCTGACCCCCGACCTCACCCGCGTCCTGCTCAACCTGGAGTACCACCCCAAGGGGCTGTTCGAGCGCACCGGCAACCTGTGGCGCGCCCAGGGCCGCCGCGTCCGCCTCGAACTCAAGCACTTCCGCCGCCACGTCATGACGCGGTCGCTGCTGAAGGCCGACGAGATCGAGGGCTGGCGCGGCGAGATCCGCGACAGCGAGGTCGTGCGCGCCCCCGACGAGGCCCCTGCCCGAGAGAGGACATCCAGCGTCCCGGCCGGATGACCGGCCGGGACGCCGAACCTTCCACACGGAGGAGACCACCTGATGAAGTCAGGAACCATCACCGGCCGGCTGCCGGTCGGCAAGCTCGCCAAGCGGCTGCCCATCGGCGGCCGCAAGAAGGGGCTGGCCCGCGTCCTGGACAGCGTCCCGACGCCCAAGCGCCTGCCCGGCGGCACCCGCGCCGCCGGAACCGCGGGCGGCCTGCTGCTCGGCGTCGGCGCGGCCGTGGCCGCCAACCAGGCCGTCAAGGGCATGAGCCGCCGCGAGGAGACCGAGGAGAACGACGCCCCCGCGAAGACCGAGTCCAAGGACACCTCCGCCAAGGCCGGGTCCGGCGACAAGCCCGACGCGAAGAAGGAGCGCAAGGACAACAGCTCCCCGGATGAGGGCGAGGAGAAGAAGGGCCTGTTCGGAGGCGTCAAGAACGCGCTCGGGAAGGTCTTCAAGCGCGGCGGCAAGGGCGGCGGCGGCAAGAAGGTCAAGCTGACCAACATCGTCGAGTACGTCGACGTCGGCGCGCCGCGCAGGCTGGCCTACGACCAGTTCACGCAGTTCCAGGAGTTCCCGTCGTTCATGAAGAAGGTGCAGAGCGTCGACCAGGTGGCCGACGAGAAGCTGCACTGGAAGGCGAAGATCTTCTGGTCGGCGCGGACCTGGGAGTCCACGATCGTCGAGCAGGTCCCCGACCGGCACATCGTGTGGCGCTCCAAGGGGTCCAAGGGCCACGTGGACGGCACGGTCAGCTTCCACGAGCTCGCCCCGAACCTGACGCGCGTCCTGGTCAACCTGGAGTACCACCCGCAGGGCCTGTTCGAGCGGACCGGCAACCTGTGGCGCGCCCAGGGCCGCCGCGTCCGGCTGGAGCTCAAGCACTTCCGCCGCCACGTCATGACGCAGTCGCTGCTGAAGGCCGACGAGATCGAGGGCTGGCGCGGCGAGATCCGCGACAGCGAGGTCGTCAAGTCCCACGAGGACGCCCTCGCCGAGGAGGAGAAGGCCGGGGCCAAGCAGGAGAACGTCGGCAAGGGCCGCGCCCGGAGCGGCAACGCGAAGTCCTCGGGCGCCCGCGAGGAGGACATGGAGACGGCCACGAAGTGACCGCGCGCCGTCCGGCGGGGCCGGCCCGGAGCCGGCCCCGTGCGGCGATCCTTCCGTCCTGACGCTGACTTTGCCGTTCCTTGGTGCGCCGATCGCACGTTGCGGGGATGTCTCTCCGCACTAAGGTGTGCGACGGAGAGTCATCGGGTCAGGATCCGGAAGGAAGGCTGGGCGATGCGCTGGGTGCTCATCGGCGTCCTCGTGGTGGCGGCGGTGGCCGGAAGCGGGATGGCGGGCACGCGCGAGTCGTCGGCGCGGGGCTGCGCACCCGACGGCGAGGAGCGTTCGCTGCTGGTGCGGTTCGTGGACGCGGCGTCGGGGACGATCGCCTTCTACGGGCGCGACGCGTTCTGCCCGCGCATCTACGAGCGGACCGCCGACCTTCAGGGCCGCGTGTAACGGTGCTTCACGCCCGGCGGGAAGTACTCCGGGTCGCCCGCGGGGCGTAGCCGGACGCGCGGACGCCGCCGCTCCTCCGGCACGTAGTGGGCGAACTCGCTGTTCAGCCGGCACAGGTGCACGCTGATCGACTCGGCGATCCGCTCCTCCAGTCCGGGCGCGTCGGTGAGGCCGGGGGACAGCTCGACCGTGACGGTGAGCGTGCGATCGCGGTCGCCGTCCTCGACCGACTCCATCACGAACCTGCCCGTGACGTGCCCGGCGACGCCCGGCTGCTCCAGGCCGACCGTGATGTTCTCCGGATGGACGTTCGCGCCGTAGAACGACACCGTGAAGTGGCTGCGCCCGAACACGTACACGAACGGCAGGTCCGGCCCGGTCACGCTCGGGCGGAACGCGTGCCGCTCCAGGAACGCCAGCATCGCGTCGTGCCCGACGACGCCGCCCTCGTCGGCGATGTGGTACCTGATCAGCGGGACGCCGTTGTCCCCGGTGAACAGCAGCGTGCCGTCCCGCTCCTCGAAGAACCGCACGGCCGGGTCGTACTGGACCAGCGTCGGCAGCCGGGACTCGCCGAACAGCTCGCGGGCGGCGGCGGGACGCCCGGCCAGGAAGCGGCGGATCTCGATCGACAGCGGGGTCTCGTTGCCGAGCACGCCCGCGTCGGCCGTCCCGTACAGGGAGGCGGTGTCGCGGACCGGGTCGTCCATGCCCGCGCGCTCGGCCACCAGCGTGCGCCACTCCTCGCTGAACACCTCGCCCGCCGTCACCAGCCTGATCCGGTAGGCGGGCCAGGGGACGCCCTCGGCCCGCCCGGTGTCGATCACGTCCTTGAGGAACGGCGGGTACCCCAGCAGCACCACCTGGTCGAACAGCGGCGCGAGCCGGGGGACCACCCGCAGGATCTCGCCCTTGTCACCGCCGGGCGCGACGACGGTGACCGGCAGGCCGCGCTCGGCCAGGCGGCGCAGGCAGGACAGCGTGTACAGGCCGCCGACCCAGGTGCCCAGCGCGAAGCAGACGACGGCGAGCGTGCGGCGTTCATGGACCCGGAACGCGTCGCGGAACACCTGCTCGAACCGGTCGGCGACCACGCGTTCGTCGTCGGCCGACCGCGGCCAGAACGTCGGCTCGCCGGTCGACCCCGACGACACCGCGATCATGTCGCCGACGACGCCGCCGCGGCACCGCTCCGGGAGCGGGTAGCGGCGGACGTAGTTGTCCTTGTCGGTCAGCGGCAGCCGGGTGAAGTCGTCGAACCGCTTGACCGTCCCCGGATCGACGCCGTGCTCGGCGAGGAACGCCCCGTACGCCGGAACGGTCGCGGCCACCCGGTGGAAGAGGGCGAGCGCCCGGCGCTCCGCAGACTCGGACATGCCCTCACAGTACTTCCGGGGGGACGAGGGTTTTCCATACGTTCTCGTGAGGTTGCCGCGGCCTTGCCCCGGGGAGCCCCATCCTGGCTTGGGGGTGTCGGATGGGAGGACGTCGTGTGCGCGCGCCGCGCCGGAAGCGGGAACGGCCGGTGCCGGAGGCCCCGGAGCGTTCCCTGGACCCGCGCGGCGACGACCTGGTCGTCCCCGGGCGGGGTGACAGCCTGGTGGACGCCGGGATCTACGTGGACGGCGAACGCGTGCACACCGCCACCGACCTGGCCGACACCTACCGGCTGCTGCGCGAGACCCCGGACGGCATGGCGTGGATCGGCCTGTACCGCCCCTCGGAGGCGCAGCTGGTGTCGCTGGCCGGGGAGTTCGGCCTGCACGAGCTGGCGGTCGAGGACGCGATCGTCGCCCACCAGCGCCCCAAGCTGGAACGCTACGGCGAGACGCTGTTCGTCGTGCTGCGCGCCGCCCGGTACGCCGACGACCGGGAGGAGGTGGACTTCGGCGAGGTCCACGTGTTCGTCGGCCGGGACTTCGTGGTGACGCTGCGGCACAGCGAGTCGCCCGACCTGGCCGAGGTCCGCGCCCGCGTCGAGAAGGCCCCCGACCTGCTGCGCCGCGGGCCCGAGGCCGTCCTCTACGCGATCATGGACGCGGTCGTGGACGGCTACGCGCCGGTCGTGGCGGGCCTGCAGAACGACATCGACGAGATCGAGACCCAGGTGTTCGGCGGCGACCCGGCGGTGTCGCGCCGCATCTACGAGCTGTCCCGCGAGACCGTGGAGTTCCAGCGCGCGACGCGCCCGTTCCCGGCGATCCTCTCGGGGTTGTCGGCGGGCTTCGACAAGTACGGCATCGACGAGGAGCTGCGCAGCTACCTGCGCGACGTCCACGACCACGCCACCACCGTCGTGGAACGCGTCGGGGACCTGCGCCAGAACCTCACCGACATCCTCAGCGTCAACGCGACCCTCGTGAACCAGGCCCAGAACGAGGAGATGAAGCACCTCACCGAGGCCAGCTACGCGCAGAGCGAGGAGGTCAAGAAGATCTCCGCCTGGGCCGCCATCCTGTTCGCCCCGACGCTGATCGGCACGATCTACGGGATGAACTTCGACCACATGCCCGAGCTGCACTGGGCGTTCGGCTACCCGTTCGCGGTGGCGCTGATGGCGCTGGTCTGCGCCGTCCTGCACGCCGTCTTCAAACGCCGCGACTGGCTGTGACCCGCGGCTGGGACCGGCTGACGGCGCGCGTGACGCCCGCGACGATCGTGGTCGCCAGCACCCAGCCCGCCAGGATCAGCGTGTAGGCGAGCCACTGGTACGCCCCGGTCGGCCGGAACGCCTTCTCCTGCCCGAAATCGATGATCGGCGGCAGCAGGTCCAGGGTGTGGAACGGCGGGTTGAACGGGGGAGCCTCGCCCGGCTTGAGCGGCTGCGGGGGACGGGCCTGGTAGGCGAGGGAGCCGGCCAGCGTCAACGCGACCAGCCAGCCCGCCGCCCGCATCGGCCGGAACCCGTACCCGACCGCGTAGTCCTGGAGATATCCCCAGACCTTCCCGTACAGCCGCAGCGTGCCGCGCCGCCGCTGCTTGGCGAGCTGCACGTTCCGCGCGGCCTTGTCGTCGCCGACCGCCAGGTAGGCGGCGGCGAGCTGCTCGTAGGAGTGCGGGACGTAACCGGCCTCGTCGCGTTCCAGCACCGCCACGCGCGGCTTGGCGGGCAGGCGCGGAAGCAGCGTCCCGAACGTCATCCCCTCCAGGGAGACCGAGTCGGGCCACACGTCCGGAAGGATGTGCAGCAGGCCGAGCTGCGAGCGCCGCAGGTTGACCGCCCCCGGATCGGCGCGGCGTCCCGCAGCCACAGCTCGCCGACGGTGGCGCTGCTGGCCCGGAGCGCCAGGCCGCCGGGGTGGGACAGGCGCGCCTCGGCGAGCACGAGCTGACCGGGGACCGTCGCGCCGCGCAGGTTGAGGCGCCCGGCGCAGCGCAGCCGGTTCGCGTACAGGGCGGACCCGACGGTGAGGGACTCGGCGTCCAGCGCGTCGCCGTCGCCGCGCAGGTCGGCGTCGTCGAGGGTGATCTGCCCGTTGACCGTGGTCCCGGCCATCCCCATGCCGCCCTCCACGACCAGGCCCCGCGCCCACACATCGCCCTCGACCGTCATGCGGTCCAGGCGCAGCGCCGTCTCGCCGGGCGGGCCGGTGACACGCGCGCCGTCCAGGAAGACCGCGCCGGAGACCCGCGCCCCGCCCAGCGACAGGGCGGCGCCGAACCGGCAGTCCGTGAGCCGCAGCATCCCGTCCACCTGCGCCGTCGCGGCGGGCAGGCCGGGCAGGACCGAGCCGCTGAGGGTGAGGTGCCGGGTCCGCGCGCCGTACAGCTGCGGACTCTCCTCGAACCGGCAGTGCGCCAGCCGCACCGCCCAGGCCACCTCGCCGTAGCGCAGGTCCAGCGTCCCGGTGATCCGCGCGCCCTCCACGCGCAGCGCCGCGACGTGGCCGTCGGCGGCGGCCCCGCCGAGCAGCAGCGTGCGCAGGACCTCGGCGCGGACGGTGCGCTCGGGCCCCCAGGAGCCGCCGTGCTCGGGGCCGTCGTCCGGGCCCTGCCGGAAGTCGACCGTCTCACCCCGGGGAAGGCCCACCACACGCGGCGTTCGGCGGGGGTCAGGCTGGCGATCTCCATCGCGGGGACCGTGCCGCGCGCCGTCCCGCGCTGTCAACGGGCGATCTCGGTCAGCGCACCCGGCCGTCCACGTACACCCACGCCCCCTCGTGCCGCGCGAACCGGCTGACCTCGTGCATCTCGCCGGTCTCGCGGCCCTGGACGTAGTGCGCGCGGAACTCGACCGTGCCCTCGTCGTTGAACGGCGTGCCGTCCACGCTGCGGACGATCTCCAGGCGCTCCCAGCGCAGCGCCGGGTCGAAGTCGATCCGGGGCGGCCGGGTCGCCGGGTGCCAGCTCTCGATCAGGTAGGCGGCGTCGTGCCGCGCGAACGCGCTGAACCGCGACCGCATGAGCTGCTCGGCCGTCGCCGCCTTGGCCTCCCCGCGGTGGAACCGCCCGCAGCACTCCCGGTAGGAGGCGGGCAGCCCGCAGGGGCAGGGGACGTCACGACGTTTGGCCATGCCCCCATTGTGACGTGCCGGACCAGGGCTGTGTTTCAAAAGCCCTGGCCTACGGCGCTCGCCCTGGGGGCTCGCTTCTCACCAGGTCTCGGCGAGCGCGGCATCGCTTCGCGATCTGACCGGCGGGCCCTCGCCTTCGGCTCCGGGCCCGCCGGTCAGGTCACGCGCTCGCGTGCGTGGCTGAGGCCCCCTGGGAGCAGGCCCAGGGCCACACGCCGCCCCGCGCCGCCTCGATCATCGGGATGACCGGCAGCGCCTCGTCGCCGGCCCCCTGGAACGTCAGCCAGCCCGGGACCTCCGGCACCCCGCCGTGCCTGGTCTGCCAGGCGTACGACGGGACGCCGAACTCCGGCAGGCTCCCGATCCAGTCGTCGACGACCACCACCCGGTCGTGCCCGGCGAACGCCTTCCGCACCGCCGCCCAGTCGCTCCGGCCCGGCGACGGCAGGTCCGACGCCCGCCACCGGTGCAGCGCGTGCAGCGGGGACTCGCCGGGCACCAGCGGGAACGCCCCGCCCTCCAGCGTCACGACGTCGGCCGACGCGCACAGCCGCGCGAGCGCGAGCCCGAACACGGCCGACCCGGGATGATCGTGATCGAGGGCGATGAGCGTCCGTCCCGGTATCCGCGGCATCGCCTCCAGCAGGAACCCGGCCGCCCTCTCCAGCGCCGGGGCCCAGCGCCGGTCCGCGACCGCGCGCCAGGCCGCCGCGATCCGCACCGGCCCGAGCCCGGCGGCGCGCACCGCGTCCGCGTCGCCGAGCCGTTCGGCGATCTCCATGGCGGCCTCGAACGGGAGCCCGGCCGCGTCCATGCGCCGCAGGCCGTGCAGCACCTCCTCCAGCGGCAGCAGGGGAGCGATCCGCTCCCAGCCGTCCCCGGAGGGCCGCCCGGCGCGCCCCGGCGCCGGGCGGCGGCCGTCGAGGGCGCGCCGGAAGACGGCGTTCTGGCGCTCGTCGCGGGCGACCGGGTGGACCAGCCGGATCACCTGCCCGAACCGGAACGGCCGCGGCACGCGGACCCCGCCGTTGTTCATCAGGTCGTGATGCGCGAACGACGGCAGCGCGAGACGGTGGCCCGCCGTGTCGCAGGACCGCGCCGCGGCCTCGTCGTAGAGCCGGACGACGGCGTCGGCGACGCCCCGCTTGACCGGCTTCGGCACCGCCCGCCCGTAGGTCGAGACCCAGTGCGCCAGCAGGTATCCCGGGTCGTCGGCCCGCCGCAGCACCGATCCGACGACCCGCCGCGACATCCCGTGCAGCCCGGCGTCGCGCCGCTCCGCGACGAACGCCGCCGCCCCCACCAGCGCCGGATACCGCATCGGCGTCGCGGTGCGCAGCCACTCCAGGAACGCGGCCGTCCACTCCGGGTCGCGCCGCGCCGCGTCCCGGACCGACGCCGCGAACGCGTTCCGCGCGTGCTCGGGCCACAGGAAGAAGGCGTCCCGGTACCCGATCCGGGTCACCGTGGACACGAACAGCCCCTCGATCTCCGCCTCCCTCCTCCGGCGCGCCCGCGAGCGGAACGGCCCGAGAAGGGATCGGGCCACGGGCTGGTGTCCGGCGGAGGGTGGGCCGTCCCGCCCGAAGGCGCGACCCGCCCCATCCCTCCCTGAGGGCATCCGTCGCCGGCGCACCGGGCCGTTCCGCCCGCGGACGCACCGGCAGCCTAGAACGCCCCACCGACATTCCCGGGCGGCGCGTCCGGCCCTCAGCGTTCGGGGCTCCAGCGCCGGCCGGCGTAGCGGGAGAGGGCCTGTTCCAGGGGTTCCCGGCCGGTGTGCAGGTCCGCCAGGCGGGAGAGCACGATCCACGGCTCGTCGTCCACGCCCGCGCGTTCCAGGTAGGGGCGGAACACCGGGTTGCGGTAGCGGGGGCGGGGGACCTCCGGGGCCGGCAGGACCGCCAGCGCCAGGTGCCCGCCCGACCTGCGCAGCGCGACGCGGCGGATCTCCCACCATCCGTAGCCGGTGTCCTGGCCGCCGTAGCGCAGGCGGATGCCGTTCGTGCCGATGAACAGCTCGTAGGGGCGGCTCAGCGCGCGCAGCCGCAGGTACGCGTCGCGTCCCAGCCACAGCGAGCCCGCCCCCAGCAGCAGGATGATCCCCAGGGTGAGGACGGAGCTTCCCTCGTCGCCCATCGACGCGACGGCCCCCACCAGGATGAACAGGGCGACGGGCAGGCAGAGGAGGTCGAACAGGATGCCGGCCGCCAGCTTCGCCTTGATGCCGGTGAAACGCGCCCACTCGGGAGCGGGCGTGGCCTGGGGCTGGGATTGGGACGGGGGCGGGGGAGTGTCGCGGAGCGTGACCATCTCCCGGATGGGGCCGTCGGGCAGCCAGCCGTCGCCCGGATCGGCCCCCGCGAAGCGGTCCAGCAGGTCGCCGGGGGTGGGGCGGTCCTCGGGCCGCTTGGCCAGGCACGCCCGCAGCACGTCCCGCAACGCCTCCGGCACCCCGTCCAGCCGGGGCTCCTCGTGCACGACCCGGTACAGCAGCGCGTGCGTGGCGCCCTCCCCGAACGGCCGCACCCCCGCCGCGTGGCACAGCACCATGCCCAGCGCGAACACGTCGGCCGCCGTCTCCACCTCGCCGCGCGCGATCTGCTCGGGGGCCATGAACCCCGGCGTCCCCGGCGCCGCCCCGGGCCGGGTCAGCGCGGTGGCGTCCAGCGCCCGCGCGATGCCGAAGTCGATGACCCGGGGGCCGTCGTCGAGCAGCAGGATGTTCGACGGCTTCAGGTCGCGGTGCACGATGCCGGCCGCGTGCACGGCCTCCAGAGCCTCGGCCAGGCCCGCGCCGAGCGCGACCAGCGAACGTTCCGGCAGCGCCCCGTGCCCGGCCAGCACCTCGGCCAGCGACGGCCCCGAGATGTAGGCCGTGACCAGCCACGGCGGGTCCGCGTGGGGGTCGGCGGCCACGATCTGCGCGGTGTGGAAGCCGCCGACCCGCCGCGCCGCCTCGACCTCGGCCGCGAACCGCCGCCGGAACTCGGGGTCCCGCGCCAGCTCCGGCCGGATGACCTTCACGGCCACCGCCCGCCCGCCGGGGGAGCGCCCGAGGAACACCTCGCCCATCCCGCCGCCGCCGAGCCTCGCCTCCAGCCGGTACCGCCCGACCTGCCGTGGGTCCGTGGGGGACAGCGCGTGCACCGGTGGGCACCTCCGGCCCTCGGACGGCGGGAACAGTCGCATTTTAAGGATCATGGGCGTCCGTGCCCGGTGTCTGGCCGGAGGCGGACGCGGCGGCGGCATGACGTCCGTCCCGTCCGGGTACGCCCGTCACATCGGCGACGGGACCCGAGGAAGGGACGCCATGACCACCACCGGTGTCGCCATCGACCTCCCGGGCGCCGTCCTGAACGGGGACCTCACCCTGCCCGACGAGGCGCGCGGCGTGGTGCTGTTCGCGCACGGCAGCGGAAGCTCCCGGCACAGCCCCCGCAACCGCGCGGTCGCCGACGGCCTGGTCGGGGCCGGGCTCGCCACGCTGCTGATGGACCTGCTCACCGAGGCCGAGGAGCGCTCCGACGCCGAGACCGGCGCGTTCCGGTTCGACATCGACCTGCTGGCCTCCCGCCTGACCCGGGCGATCGACTGGCTGGGGGAGCGGGCCGCGACCGCGTCCCTGCGGCTCGGCCTGTTCGGCGCGAGCACCGGGGCGGCGGCGGCCCTGGTGGCCGCCGCCCACCGCGAGGCACGCGTCGCCGCCGTCGTCTCCCGGGGCGGCCGCCCCGACCTGGCGGGCCCGGCCCTGGACCGCGTCCGCGCCCCCGTCCTGCTGCTGGTCGGCGCGCACGACCCCCAGGTCCTCCAGCTCAACGAGCTGGCCGCGCACCGCCTCCACGACCACGCCCTCACCGTGGTCCCCGGCGCGGGCCACCTGTTCGAGGAGCCGGGCACGCTGGAGCGGGTCACCGAGGAGGCCGTCGACTGGTTCCGCCGCCATCTCGCCTGACCCCGTCGGGGACACTGGCGGGCATGGACGACCCCCTTCTCCAGATCGCGATCGAGCCCCGGAGCCGGAACGGGCGGCGACGCCTGGCCGCGGCCGTCCGGCGGCTCACCGGGGAGGACCCGTCGCTCCCGGCGCGCGTCGACGAGGAGACCGGCCGGGCGGTCATCGGCGGCGCCGACGAGCGGGCCCTGACGGCCCTGGCCGACCGGATCGGCGCGGAGGCCGAGGTCGAGGCCGGCCGCCCGCGCGTCGTCCACCGCGAGACGATCCGCCGTCCCGCCGAGGGCGTCGAGTACGTCCACGCGCGGCAGGCGGGCTGCCCCAGCCATTTCGCCAAGGTCCGGATCACCGTCGAGCCGGCCGGGACGCCCTACGAGTTCGTCGACGAGTCCAGGGCCGACCGCATCCCGCGCGAGTACGTCCCGGCCGTGGACGAGGGCTGCCGGGAGGCGATGCGGCGCGGCGTCCTCGCCGCCGGGGCGATGACCGGCATCCGCGTGATCCTCCTCGGCGGCGCCTTCCACGAGATCGACTCCTCCGCACGCGCCTACCGGATCGCCGGGGCCGGCGCCCTCCGCAGAGCGGTCCGGCAGGCCGGCCCCGTCCTGCTCGAACCGGTCATGCTCGTCCGGGTCGCCGTCCCCGGCGAGCACGCGGACGCGGTCGTCGCCGACCTCGGCGCCCGCCGCGGCCTGGCCGAGGCCGCCCGCCGCCCCGGCGGGACCACCGTCGAGGCGCTGGTCCCCCTCGCGGAGATGCTCGGCTACGCGACCGACCTGCACGCGATGACCGCGGGCCGCGCCACTTACACGATGGTTCTCGATTCCTACGCCGAGGCCCCCGAGAACACCGCCTGACCCCTCCCGGAAAAGGCGCGGAAAAACCTTCGCTTTATCGGTGATCGGGCGTATAGCGTCGCACGCGTTCGTTTTCACGCGCGATACAAGTAAGGAGGGCTATGCCCGATGCGCACCACAATCCCTCACCTCTCCACCGTCCGGAACATCGGGATCATGGCCCATATCGACGCGGGAAAGACGACGACCACCGAACGCGTCCTGTTCTACACCGGCGTCTCCCACCGCATCGGCGAGGTCCATGACGGCGCGGCCGTCACCGACTGGATGAAGCAGGAACGCGACCGCGGCATCACCATCACCTCCGCCGCCGTCTCCTGCCGCTGGGCCCTGGACGGCGTCGAGCACACGATCAACCTCATCGACACGCCCGGCCACGTCGACTTCACCATCGAGGTCGAACGCTGCCTGCGCGTCCTCGACGGCGCGGTCGCGGTGTTCGACGGCGTCGCCGGGGTCGAGCCGCAGTCCGAGACGGTGTGGCGGCAGGCCGACCGGTACGGCGTCCCGCGCCTGTGCTTCGTCAACAAGCTCGACCGCACCGGCGCCGACCTGTCCCGCACCGTGGAGATGATCGCCGAACGCCTCGGCGCGCTCCCGCTGGTCGTCCAGCTCCCCGTCGGGGCCGAGGGCGGCTTCCGGGGCGTGATCGACCTGGTCGCGATGGAGGCCCTCCTCTGGCCCGCCGACGCCGGGCTCGGCGAGGCCCCCGAGACCGTCGCGGTCCCCGCCGGGCTGGCGGCCGAGGCCGAGCGCGCGCGTTCCCGCCTGCTGGGCGCGGTGGCCGAGCACGACGAGGAGTTCATGGAGACCTACCTCGGCGGCGACGAGCCCACCGAGGCGGAGACCCACGCCGCGATCCGCCGTCTCACGCTCTCCTCGGCGGCGACGCCGGTGCTGTGCGGGACCGCGTTCCGCAACAAGGGCGTGCAGCCCCTGCTGGACGCGATCGTGCGGTACCTGCCGTCGCCGCTGGACGTGCCGCCCGTCGAGGGCCGGCCCGCGGACGACGGCGCGCCACTGGCCGCGCTGGCGTTCAAGGTCATGAGCGACCGGCACCTGGGCCGCCTGACGTTCGTGCGCCTGTACTCGGGCCGCCTGGAGACCGGTGCGACCGTGCTGAACCCCCTGCGCGGACGGAAGGAGCGCATCGGCAAGATCTACCGGATGCGCGCCAACCGCCGCGAGGAGATCGGCGCGGCGGGCGCGGGCGACATCGTCGCGGTCATGGGCCTGAAACAGACCACGACCGGCGAGACGCTCTGCGACCCGGCGCACCCGGTGGTGCTGGACGCGATGGACTTCCCCGCCCCGGTGCTGGAGATCGCGGTCGAGCCGCGGACCCGGGCCGACCGGGAGAGGCTGACGCACGCGCTCGGGCGGCTGGCCGAGGAGGACCCCTCGTTCCAGGTCCGCGCCGACCCGCGCAGCGGCCAGACCATCGTCGGCGGCATGGGCGAGCTGCACCTGGAGATCCAGATCGACCGGCTGAGGGAGGAGTTCGACGTCGAGGCCAACGTCGGCCGGCCGCGCGTCGCCTACCGCGAGACGATCCGCCGGACCGTCGAGAAGGTGGACTTCACGTGGAAGAAGCAGTCCGGCGGCCACGGCCAGTACGCCAGGGTCCAGATCACCGTCGAGCCGATCACCGAGGGGGACGCGACCTACGAGTTCGTCAACCGGGTGACCGGCGGGCGCGTCCCGCGCGAGTACGTCCCGGCCGTCGACGCGGGCTGCCAGGAGGCCATGCGGAGCGGCGTCCTGGCGGGCTTCGAGATGACCGGCGTCCGCGTGACGCTGCTGGACGGCGACTTCCACGACGTGGACTCCTCGGAGCCGGCGTTCAAGACCGCCGGGTCGCGGGCGTTCCGGGAGGCGGTCCGGCGCGCCGGGCCCGTGCTGCTCGAACCGGTGATGGCCGTCGAGGTCACCACCCCCGACGAGTACACAGGCGAGGTCATCGGCGACATCGGCGCCCGGCGCGGCCAGGTCCGCGCCATGGGCGAGCGCCGGGGCGCACGCGTCGTGGAGGCGCTGGTGCCGCTCGCGGAGATGTTCGGCTACGTCGGGGACCTGCGCGGCCTGAGCTCAGGCCGCGCGGCGTACACGATGCTGCTCGACTCCTACGCGGAGGTCCCCGACGGCGTCGCGCGGCGGATCGTCGCGGCGGGCTGACCCGGCACGGCCCCCGGCCATGACGACGGCCCGGCGTGCCCCCGCGCACGCCGGGCCCACCCCGCCTGGCGGGGCCGTCAGGCCCGCCAGGCGGGCCGCCGCGCGTTGGTCACCCACCGCAGCAGCCACTCGGCGGGCCCGTACCGGTGCCCCCGCAGCCACCACGCGCTCGCCGCCAGCTGGAGCGCGAACACCACCACCGCGACACCGAGCGTCTCCAGCGGCGACAGCGCCCCGGCCAGCCCCAGCCCGATCCCGGTGAAGACCAGCAGCCCGGCCAGCGCCTGCCCGAGGTAGTTCGTCAGCGCCATCCGCCCCGCCGGGGCCAGCGCGTCCCGCACGGCCCCGCCCCACGGGGCGTGCACGACCCGCAGCAGCGTCGCCACGTACGCGGCGGTCAGCAGCGGCGCGGTGGCGAAGCTCGCGGCGACGGCGAAGGTGTCGGCGTTCCCGCCGCCGACCGCGTACAGCACGCCCCCGGCGATCCCGACCGGGAACCCGACGGCCTGGATCCGCCGCAGCACCGGCTCGTCGCCGCGCACGCCCACCAGCAGCCCGCGCCGCCCCACGACCATCCCGACCAGGAACGCCGCCAGCGCCGCCGGGCCCTGGAGCGACACCGCCTGCACGACCAGCAGCGGCAGCCCCGCCAGGTGCTCGCCGATGATGTCGCCCCACCCGCCGAGCAGGGCCCGCGTGGTCTGCTCGGCGTTGGCCAGCGCCTCGGCCCTGGCGGGCAGGAACGCCGACCGGTCCACCAGCAGCGCGCCCGCCACGAGGCTGAGCAGCACGGCGGCGTAGAGCCCGGCCGCCGTCCACAGCGCCGTGCGGTCCCGGACGTTCCGCATCAGGAGCAGCACCAGGCAGACGACCGCGTAGGTCGTCAGCACGTCCCCGCCGTACAGGAACACGATGTGCAGCGCCCCCAGCGCGAACAGCCCGCCGACCCGCCGCAGCATCCGCGGCCCGAACCGCGCCCCCGCCCGCGCCGCCGCGTCCATCTGCAACGTGAAGCTGTACCCGAACAGGAACGAGAACAGCAGATAGAACTTCATGTCCACGAACACCGACGACGTCATCCGCACGGCGTCGTCGAGAGGGGACGCGAAATCGGGATCGTCCACCAGGTTCCCCGGATATCCCGACGCCATGAAAGTGATGTTGACGAGGAAGATCCCCAGCAACGCGAATCCCCGCAGGGCGTCCACGTCACCGATCCGCGTCCTGGCCATCGCCAGTCGGTTGTCCATGCCCCCGAGTGAAACAACGCCGAGCCTCCCGGTAAGGAGACCCACACCACCCCCCGAGGTGGGCTTTCCCCTACCCCGCCCGCTCCGCGCACGTCGTCCGGGCGGTCCCGGCCCGGATCAGGGAACGTCCTCGCGGCGGAGCAGTCCCAGTTCGGCCGTGGGGACCCGCTCCCCGGCGCGTTCCGTCCGTGCGATCCGCCGGGCGTGCGCGGTCCGCATCGCCTCGAACAGCTTGCGGACCTCGCGGCCGTTGCCGGTGTCGAACGCGTCGGCGTGCGCGGCGAGGTGGCCGCGCACGGCGTCCAGCGCGTCGTCGGTCACGGTGAACCCGGCGTCGTCGGCCTGCTTCACCAGGATGGACACCAGCTCCTCGCGCCCGTAGGGCGGGAAGTCGACCGTCATGGAGAACCGCGAGGCCAGCCCCGGGTTGGCGGCCAGGAAGCCCGCCATCTCCGCGGTGTACCCCGCGACGATCACCACGACCTCGTCGCGGTGGTCCTCCATCAGCTTCACGAGCGTGTCGATGGCCTCCTGCCCGAAGTCGTGCCCCGTTCCGGCCGGCCGCGCCAGCGCGTACGCCTCGTCGACGAACAGCACCCCGCCCCGCGCCCTCTCGAACGCCGCCCGCGTGCGGGCGGCGGTGTGCCCGACGTACTCCCCGACCAGGTCCGCCCGCGACACCTCCACGACCTGCCCGCGCGCCAGGAACCCCAGGGCCGCCAGCAGCTCCCCGTACAGGCGCGCGACCGTCGTCTTGCCGGTGCCGGGCGGGCCCGCGAAGACCAGGTGGCCGGAGACCGGCTCGGCGGGCAGCCCGGCCCGTTCCCGGCGCAGCGTCGTCTCGATCAGGTCCAGCACGTCCCGGACGCGCTGCTTGACCGGCTCCAGGCCGATCATCGCGTCCAGCCGGGCCCGCACCGCCTCGGCCTGCCCGCCGTCGCGCGCCTCCCCGGCCCGCACGCCGAGCCCCCGCTCGACGACCCCCTCCAGGTCCTCGGGCAGCAGCAGCACCAGATCGTCGGCCGACGGCGGCTCCGCGGCGTCGGCCAGCCGCAGCGCCTGCTGCCCGAGCGCCGCCTCGAAGATCCGCCGCGCCTCGCGCCCGTTGCCGAAGTGCTCGTCGCGCCGCGCCCGCCGGAAGTGCTCCAGCAGCACCCGCCCGGTCTCGTCGGCGAGCCGGAACCCGTAGCCGCCCGCCATCCGCCGCACGATCTCGGTGAGCTCGGCCGGGCTGTAGTCCTCGAACTCGATCGTCCGGGAGACCCGCGACTCCAGCCCCGGGTTGGCGGACAGGAACTCGCGCATCTCCGCGGAGTACCCGGCGAACACCACCGCCGCCTCGTCGCGGTGGTCCTCCATCAGCTTCACGAGCGTGTCGATGGCCTCCTGCCCGAAGTCGCTCCCGGTCCCGAACCGCCGCGCCAGCGCGTACGCCTCGTCGACGAACAGCACCCCGCCGCGCGCGCTCTCGAACACCGCCGCGGTCTTCTGCGTCGTCTCCCCGAGGACCTTCCCCACCAGGTCGGACCGCGACGCCTCGACGAACCGGTCACCGGGAACGGCCCCGAGCGCCGCGAGCAGCCTCCCGTACAGCCGCGCGACGGTCGTCTTCCCGGTGCCGGGCGACCCGGAGAACACCACGTGCCGCCCGATCACCGGCCCCTCGGGCAGCCCCGCCCTCCGCCGCTGCTCGGCGATCCGCAGGAACTTCACCAGCTTGTGGATCTCCTGCTTGACCTCCCGCAGCCCGATCATCGCGTCGAGCTCGGCCAGCAGGGCGTCCACGTCCGGGGGCCCCTCCCCGGCGCCGGACGCGGCGGTCCCGCCCGGCGCGGGGGACGCCTTCGGCGGGGCCTGCCCGACGGGACCGCCCTCCGAGTCGACGTGGACCCGCGCCTCCAGGTCGTCGGGCGCGCCGTTGTCGGACGAGACCGTCGCCCCCGCCACCTCCAGCCGGGCCTCCGGGCTCGCCATGATCCCGGCCCCCTCGTTGCCGGTGATCGTGCAGTCCCGCAGCGTCATCCGGGTGCCCGGGTCGGCCGCGGCCCCGGCGGCGGTGTTGCCGCTGACGCGCGTCCCGGCCAACGTCAGCGACGCGCCGTCCCCGGTGACGCCCGCCCCGAGGTCGCACCCCGTCAGCGAGCCCCCGGTGAACACGCAGCCGCTCGCCTCGCCCACCGCCACCCCCTGCTGGGCGGCCCCGGACACGTCGCAGGCCTCGAACTCGGCCGTCCCCCCGCCGTCCACCAGGACGCCCGCCAGCCCGGCGTCCCGCACGGCCAGCCCCCGCGCCGTCAGCCGCGCCGAGTCGGTGACCAGGACCCCGAAGCCCCCGGCGCCCTCGATCACCATGCCCTCGGCGGTCGCGGTGGAGTTCTCCCGCACGACCAGCCCGCCCTGCCCGGACCGGCGGACGGCCCCGCCCCGGACGGTGACGGCGGAGCGGTTCTGGATGACGACGCCCCCGGCCGCGGCGTCCTCGACCACGCACTGGTCCAGCAGCGGGGCCGATCCGGTGTTCACCCAGAAGCCGTGCTCCCCGGCGTTGCGCACGAGCACGTCGCGCAACGTCACCCGGCTCCCGCTGTGCAGGGCGACCCCGCACAGCCTGGCGTCGGTCACCAGCGTGTTCTCGATGACCCCGGCCGCGTCGGACAGCACGATCGCGCCGTCCCGCACGGTGCCCCGCCGCACGAACAGCTCGGCCCCGTTCCACGCGCTGATCGCCTTGCCGGACGCGGCGACGAACTCGCAGTCCTCGGCCGCGAGCGTGCCCCCGGTGACGTTGACGACGGTGCCGTTGTCGTTCCAGTTGCGCAGCACGAGACCCCGCAGCGTGACCTGCCCCTCGACCTGGAGCAGGTAGTCGTCCGCGCAGTCCAGCACGACCGACCCCGGCCCCCGCACCGCGACGATCTCCAGGGTGTTCCAGTAGCGGTACGACGGGGCCCGGTACTGCCCGGGCTCGACGGCGATACGGCGGGGGACCCCGGCGGGCAACGGTGTTTCGAGCGCGTCCAACAGGTTCCGGAACCCGCTCCGGGCGGTCTGCGACACCACCAACCGCATGCGCTCTCCCCACACGACCTCTTGTGTTCCTACCGCCGTCAGCGTGGCGGGCGGGCGTAGAGCGAGACAACCCCCTCCGCCACATCGTCCAGCGCGAACCCGACCCGCCAGATCTCCAGCAGGGAGGCGTACGGGTTGGCGAGGTCACCGAACGACGCGCCCCCGGCCGCGAACCCCACCGGCCGCCCGAACACCGTGATCTCGTCCGGCACCCGCAGCCCGAGCCGCGCGGCCGCCTCCCACCCGGCGTGCATCTCGGCCTGCCGGTGCGCTTCGGAGTAGCAGGAGTCCTTGGTGCCCCAGGGCAGAGCGACCCCGATCCCGTCGCGGAACCCGGCCAGCTCCTCCGCCCAGTGCCGCGTGAACAACTCCCGCAAGGCGAAGGCCAGGTCGTGGGGCACCCCCGCCTCGTAGACGCGCCCGCCGACCCGCCAGACCAGCCGTTCCGGGGAGGGCACCCCCCAGGGCTCCAGCTCCGCCGCGAACCGCCAGGCCAGCTCCTCGGCCCGCCGCACGGCCCCGGGCGCGGAGGCCAGGGCCACGACATGCCGTTCGTCGGGGACCCCGTCCACGAGGGCGCCGGGCCGCACCCCGGTGGCCCGGCACTCCCCGCAGGTCCAGGCGTCCTCTTCCCACTCCATGTCCGAGTCGTATCCGCCGACGGTGCCCCCGCCGCGACACCGGGGACAGGCGACGAAGTGCAGGAAGCGCCGCCACGGCTCGTCCCCGACGAGCGCCCGCCACACGGCCCCCGGCCCGTCCCCGCCCGCCAGCGCGTCCCGAACGTCCCCGAGCCGTTCCCGCCGGGGCTCCAGAAGCCCCTGGCAAAACACGGAGTAATCCATCAAGCGACCTTACCGAGGCAAGGGCGGTCACTTCTGGCGCTCGATCTCCTCGTTGAAGACGATGATCCCGCCCTTGGGCACGCAGGAGGCGGGAAGCCCCTTCGGCGCCCTGCCGACGTCACCGCCGCCCCCGGTGCTGAACCTCTCCCCTTCGAGCAGGTCACCGAACCCGGGGACGTTGACACCGCGCTTGCCGCCCCCGCGGACGGGCTCGGTGCCCTTGGGCCACACGGGCGCCCGGCGGCTCCCCGACTCGAACGCGAAGTGCAGGCAGCGACTGGCGGGGTCGTACACGAGCCGCCCGACGTACATGATCCGCGGCTCGCCGTCATAGCCGTGATGGACCAGAACGATCGGATCGTCCCCGGTGCGGTCGATCCCCTTGCCGCCGCATGCCGCGGCCCCCAGCGCCAGCGCGACCGCGACGGTCACCGAACGGGTCGTCATCTCGGGCTCCCGGCGGTTGATCGAGCTATGACAGGTACACCGAGACGCCCATCGCCTCGTACATCCCCGCCACAGGAGTGAAGAGGTCGCGCGTCCGGCGGTCGATGCGCTTGGCGCCGGACAGGATGCCGTAGGCGCCGTTCCCCCAGTACCAGGGTCCGCCGCTGTCACCCCTTCGCGTCACCTCCCCGCGAACGGCGGTCAGGCCGCAGTACCTGGGCAGCCCCGCGTACTTGACGCACTGCCCGTTCTTGTAGACCTTGGTGCATTTCGCGTGGGTGAAACGACCGTAGTTGCAGATTTTCTGCCCCACCCTGGGCCGCCTGTACAGCTTGACCCCGCGCTTCTTGTTCGGCGCGTAGTAGAACCAGGGAACGGCCTTGTACCTCCCCGAGGAGTACCACGCCATGTCACCGTAACGGCCTCCGTGCGAGCCGCGACGTTTGATGGTCGTGAATCTCCCTCGGTGATGATGATTGTAGAACCGGAACCTGGAGTTCCCCCGCGAGCAGTGATGAGCGGTGGCGACACCCCGCGCCCTGCCCTTGCGAACGGTGAACGCCGCGGTGCAGATGCCGTCCCCGTTGAGAAAGCCACCACCGCGCATGTGCGTTTTGGGGGAGGCGTCCACCCTGTCGACAAACGTGACATTGACGGTGATCGGAGCCTTGGCCCGCCCCCTGAGCAGCCGCCTGCGTTCGTCAGCACTCAGAGGGGCCCGCGCCGCCACGGAAATATCGATCGCCCCGCTGGCGATCTCGTAACCACCCTCAGCGGTCTCGACGCCAGGATGCCCGGCAATACGGAAGAAGTTGTCGACGGTGGCATCGTTCAGCTCCTTCTCGGAGAACCCCTTGTTCCCGATGAGCCGAACCGGCACCGGCAGCGTACGAGCCAGAACGACCGCCTCGGGAGGAACGGTCCCCTTGAACCCGATCCACGCCCCACTGCCCTCCCCAGTGATCTCAGCCCCCGAGTACTCGCCCGGATACCGCCCCTGAAGCCTGCCGGTCACCTCCAGAAAGGAGTTCTGCCACCCCCACCGCCGAACCGCCTCCCCAACCCCGATCCCGTCACTCCGGGCAACAACCCTCAAATCCTCAAGCTCGGCAGCAGAAATCTCCACCGGCGTCTCCCGGGCAGGCGTCACCACCACGACAACCGGCGAAGCCACAGCCACCGACCCGGTCCCCGAAGCCAGCGCCGCCCCCGCGACCAACGAGACCACCGCCGCCCTGAGGCGCATGCCCCTCAGACCCCCTGAAGCTGACCAAGAACCCCGACGAAGCCCGCCCCATAAGAAAGCGTCGCCCAGAACCCAAAAGCGACACCGGAGGAGCTGGCTCCCGTCACGTCCGCAAGCTGCCTTACCCACCGCAAGGTCCTACCAATGCCCACGGTACTCAAAAGTCAGAACAATTAAACTGAAGTATCTCCAAGGAAATTGTCAAAGCGTGATCCGCGCGTCCTCGCTCAAAAATCCTCAAGGAGAACGTTCACTCTGAAGGATTCAAATACGTGCACACGACTCTGGAGGGGCTATCCAGCTCACCGGCCACGCAACCGCCGACCTGTGCACAAGCGCGCTGCCCTGTTCCCCGCATGTTCCGGATCTCGGTCATCAGCTGTAGAAGTTCCTGCCGTACTCCTCGGGGCCCACGGTGAAGTCACCCGGCCGGACCTCGCGAAGATATTGGCACCGAGCGTCGAACGCCTCGATCGCCTGCGGAATGTTGTAGCCGAACGTCTCACGCAAAATCATCAAGGCCGGAAGGATGCGATGGTTGACGATGTGATCGTCGATCTCGGGCCAACGGTCGGTCATGCGGCAAGTCTGGCATGCAGGAGCCGGTAGCGGTTCCACGCTCTCAGCGGCACCGAGGCCTCTGACCGCACCCCCGCACGTCCACCGCCGTCGCCAACGCCTGCGTTGTTTCGCGCCGCTGCGAACGTGCCTTAGGACAAGTTCGCCTGTGGATATGTGGACGACCGCTGGAACAAGATATCGGCAAAGCCGCGTCTTTCCACCATGCGACGCTGGGCGTCCAGCAAGAGCCACCGGGAGGCGAAGCGGCCAAGCCGGATCGCCACTGCTCTCGCCTGGGCGCAGAAGGGCAAAGTGCCTGTCGGTGGCCTCGCCGAATCCAAGAACATCACAACCGCGCTGCCCGCGTGCGCGCAGAAGCTCGGCGGGAAACCGGCATCGTCCAGCTGCTGCACACGACGCAGGTGTGTTCTCTGCAACATCCTCCAGCGCACCGTTCAACGTGGCCACCCCAAGACCACTCCATCGACGGGCTGGACTGGATAGCCCATCGAAGACGGCGAATGGGGGAAAGAGGCGTTCTTCGGCGGGCTGCTGCTCCCGTCCGGGTGCGGGCGCACCTGGCGCCGGGCGCGCAAACTGTCGCTACCGCCCGAGACGGCCGCGTCGGTCCTGGCCTGGCCTCCGTGCGACCTGTGTCACGCCGCGATCACCTTCTGGCTGAACGTCCGTGTCCCACCCCGCCAGGTGACCGAGTGAGCGGGTAGCGGCGTTGAGGTGATCAACAAGGTCTACAGCGCACGGGCCGCACGCGTATGGCACGCACACGACGGTGTATATCGATGGCACCTGATGCCACACCATTCGGTGAATGCAAACGGCCCGTTCTCCCAGGTCAAGCGGGAGATCGGGCCGGTCGTCGTAAGGTGCCCCCTGCAGGATTCGAACCTGCGCACACGGCTCCGGAGGCCGTTGCTCTATCCCCTGAGCTAAGGGGGCCCTGTCGCTCGTCTCTGCGGTGCGACGGGAAGAAGGCTACCAGGGTTCGACGCGTAGTGCGTACGTGGGCGTTCGCCGTGCGTCGGGGGAGGGAGTCGGCTAGCTTCGGGAGGGTGACCGAGCCACTGGGACGCGTGCTGGTCGTCGACGACGATGAGGTGATCCGGCAGCTGATCGCCGTGAACCTGCAGTTGGAGGGGTTCGAGGTCGAGACCGCGGTGGACGGTCAGGACTGTCTTGAACGGGTCGGCGAGGTCCGGCCCGATGTGATCACTTTGGACGTGATGATGCCCCGGCTGGACGGGTGGGTGACCGCCGGCCGGTTGCGGGAGGACCCGGCCACCTCGCACATCCGGGTCGTGATGATCACGGCGCGGGCGCAGGAGCACGACATCCGGCGGGGGCACGAGATCGGGGTGGACGCCTATGTCACCAAGCCGTTCGACCCCAACGTGCTGATCCAGACTGTGCGCAAACTCGCTGCCGTGTCCAGATAGTGGTCAGATAGTCTCACCAGAGTGACCCCAGCCGATGTCGGTGACGCCCTCGTGGCCGCGGTGCGTGACGCCGTGGCGGGTGGTGTCGTGCCGCCGGACGGGGTCGATGTCGTGGGGCGGGGCCCGGGGGTCTATGCCAGTCCGGTGGCGTTGAGGCTGGGGCTGGATCCGGAGGATCTCGCCCGGCGGGTGGCGCGGTGGCCGGGGGTGCTGCGGGCCGAGGTCGCCCGGGGGATGGTCGTCGTCTTCGTGGAACCGGGGAGTCTGGCGGCGGAGGTCATCGCCGCGGGGGACTCCTACGGGGTCGCCCGCGTGCCGGGCGGGGGATGGGACGAGTGGCCCCGGACCTGGGAGAACCCCGGGTTCGCGGTGCGGTACGCCTATGCGCGGGCCGCGGCGGTGCGGAGATGGGCGGATGGGCTCGGGATCGGGCCGGGGGAACCGGTGGGGCTCGTCCGGGACGAGGAGCTGGCGTTGCTGGGAGCCTTGGGGGAGTTGCCCGGGCGGGCCCGGCAGGCCGAACGGGAACGCGACCCCGGCGCGCTGGTGAAGTGCCTGGAACGGCTCGCGGGTGCCTATCACGACGTTCATGAACGATGTCCGGCGTTGCCCCGGGGCGATGAGAAACCCGGGGCGGTGCACGGGGCCCGCGTCACCCTCGCGGAGGCCGCGCGCATCGCCTTGGCCAACGGCATGAACATGATCGGTGAGACACCCAGAGAGCGGATATGAGCAGAGTTCACCCGGCGGGGCCGCGCCACGCCGACGTCCTTCCCGAAGACCACCCGGTGCCGCCTCCGGCCGACCTGAACGAGCTGGAGCCGCAGGTGTGGCCGCGCGGCTCCCGGCGGCGGGACGGCGCCGTCCGGATCGGCGGCGTCGACGTCCGGGACCTGGCGCAGGAGTTCGGGACGCCGCTGTACGTCTACGACGAGGACGACGTGCGGGCGCGGGCGCGGGAGTACGCGCAGGCGTTCCATGACGGGGACGTCCACTACGCGGGCAAGGCGTTCCTGTGCACCGCGGTCGCGCGGTGGATCAAGGAGGAGGGGCTCGGGCTCGACGTGTGCAGCGGGGGCGAGCTCTCCATCGCCCTGGCCGCGGGCTTCCCCGCGGAGCGGATCACCCTGCACGGCAACAACAAGGCCGTGTGGGAGCTGGAGCGGGCCCTGGACGCCGGGGTCGGGCGCATCGTGCTCGACTCGTTCGAGGAGATCGCGCGGCTGGGGTACCTCGCGCGGGAACGCGGGGTCCGGCCCAAGGTCATGATCCGGGTCACCACCGGTGTCGAGGCCCACACGCACGAGTTCATCGCGACCGCCCACGACGACCAGAAGTTCGGGTTCTCGCGGAACTCGGGCGCCGCCCTGGAGGCGGTGCGCCGGGTGCTGGCGCTCGACGCGCTGGAGCTGGTCGGGCTGCACTCGCACATCGGGTCGCAGATCTTCGACGCCGACGGGTTCGAGGTCGCGGCCCACCGGCTGGCCGGGCTGCTGGTCGCGATCCGCGACGAGCACGGGATCGAGCTGCCCGAGCTGGACCTCGGCGGGGGCTACGGGATCGCCTACACCGACGGCGACGAGCCCATCGACCCCAAGGAGATGGCCGACCGGCTGCGGGACATCGTCGGGCGGGAGTGCCGGGCCTACGAGCTGGCCATGCCCCGGCTGACCGTGGAGCCCGGACGGGCCATCGTCGGTCCGGGCGGGGTTACCCTGTACGAGGTCGGCACCGTCAAGGACGTCGAGGGACTGCGCACCTACGTCTCCGTCGACGGGGGCATGAGCGACAACCTGCGCACCGCCCTGTACGGCGCCGAGTACACCTGCGTCCTGGCCAGCCGGACCTCCGACGCGCCCCCGATGCTCAGCAGGCTCGTCGGCAAGCACTGCGAGAGCGGCGACATCGTCGTACGCGACCTGTGGCTGCCCGAGGATCTGGCGGCGGGGGACCTGGTGGCGGTCGCGGCCACCGGTGCGTACTGTCGATCGATGGCCAGTAACTACAACCACATTCCCCGGCCCGCCGTGGTGGCGGTCCGGAACGGCAAGGCGCGGGTCATCGTCCGCCGCGAGAGCGACGACGACCTGCTGCGTCTCGATGCGGAGGTCGAAGCGTGAAACCGTTGCGGGTGGCGCTACTGGGCTGTGGCGTCGTCGGCACCGAGGTGGTGCGGCTGCTCAACGAGCAGGCCGCCGACCTGGCCGCGCGCGTCGGCACGCCCCTGGAGCTGGTCGGGATCGCCGTGCGGCGGCCCGACCGGGTCCGCGAGGGCGTGGACCGGGCGCTGCTGACGACCGACGCCGAGGCCCTCGTCACCCGCGACGACGTCGACATCGTCATCGAGGTGATCGGCGGGATCGAGCCCGCCCGGTCGCTGATCCTGGCGGCGATGAAGACCGGCAAGTCGGTGATCACCGCGAACAAGGCGCTGCTGGCCGAGGACGGCGCGACGCTGTTCGCGGCCGCCCGCGAGTACAGCGTCGACCTGTACTACGAGGCCTCGGTGGCGGGCGCGATCCCGCTGCTGCGGCCGTTGCGGGAGTCGCTCGTCGGCGACCACGTCCACCGGGTGCTGGGGATCGTCAACGGCACGACGAACTACATCCTCGACCAGATGGACACCCAGGGCGCCGGGTTCAACGAGGCGCTGGAGGAGGCCCAGGCCCTCGGGTACGCCGAGGCCGACCCCACGGCGGACGTCGAGGGCTTCGACGCGGCGGCCAAGGCGGCGATCCTGGCGCAGCTGGCGTTCCACACGCCGGTGACCGCCGCCGACGTGCACCGCGAGGGCATCACCGAGGTCACCTCCGCCGACGTCGCGGGCGCCAAGGAGATGGACAGCGTCGTGAAGCTGCTGGCCATCTGCGAGCGGGTGCCCGAGGAGAACGGCCGCAACGGGCGCGGCGTCTCGGTGCGCGTCTACCCGGCGATGATCCCCCGGTCGCACCCGCTGGCCAGCGTGCGCGAGGCGTACAACGCCGTCTTCGTGGAGGCCGAGTCCGCCGGTTCGCTGATGTTCTACGGCGCGGGCGCCGGCGGCGCCCCGACCGCCTCGGCCGTCCTCGGCGACCTGGTGGCGGTGGCCCGCAACGTGGTCGCCGGCACGACCGGCCCCGTCGAGGTCACCTACGCCGAGCTGCCGGTGCTGCCGATGGGCGAGACCACCACCCGCTACTACATCCAGCTCGACGTCGCCGACCAGCCGGGCGTGCTGGCCGGGGTCGCCGAGGAGTTCGCCCGGCACGGCGTGTCGATCAAGGCCGTCCGGCAGGAGGGCATGGGCGAGGACGCCCAGCTCGTCGTGGTCACGCACCGGGCGCCCGACGCCGCGCTGTCGGCGACCGTGGAGGGGCTGCGCGCCTTCCCCATGGTCCGCCAGGTGGCGAGCGTCATGCGCGTCGAAGGCGACGAATAACCCCTTACCGGGTCTAGAATCCGGCGCAAAGCCGCAGGTCAGCTGAGGAGATCGACGTGAACGGGACCGCCCGCGCCTGGCGCGGCCTCATCGAGGAGTACCGCGACCGCCTGCCCGTGTCGGAGCGAACGCCGGTGGTCACGCTGCTGGAGGGCGGCACCCCGCTGGTCCCCGCGCACCGGCTGTCACAGCTGACCGGCTGTGAGGTCCGTCTCAAGGTCGAGGGCGCCAACCCGACCGGTTCGTTCAAGGACCGGGGCATGACCATGGCGATCAGCAAGGCGGCCGAGGACGGCGCCAAGGCCGTCATCTGCGCCTCCACCGGCAACACCTCCGCCTCGGCGGCGGCGTACGCGGTGCGGGCCGGGATGACCTGCGCGGTGCTGGTCCCGCAGGGCAAGATCGCGATGGGCAAGCTGGCGCAGGCCCTGGTGCACGGCGCGCGGCTGCTGCAGGTCGACGGCAACTTCGACGACTGCCTGGAGCTGGCCCGCAAGCTGTCGGTCGACTACCCGGTCGCGCTCGTCAACTCGGTCAACAAGTACCGGTTGCAGGGGCAGAAGACGGCCGCGTTCGAGATCGTCGACGCGCTCGGCGACGCCCCCGACATCCACTGCCTGCCGGTCGGCAACGCCGGCAACATCTCGGCGTACTGGATGGGCTACCGGGAGTACGCCGCCGACGGGGTGGCCTCGCGGACCCCGCGCATGCTGGGCTTCCAGGCCAGCGGCGCGGCGCCGTTCGTCAAGGGCGAGCCGGTGCTGAAGCCGCAGACGATCGCCACGGCGATCCGCATCGGCAACCCCGCCTCCTGGGACCTGGCGATCGCCGCGCGCGACGAGTCGGGCGGCGCGATCGACTCGGTCACCGACCGGCAGATCCTGGCCGCCTACCGGCTGCTGGCCGCCGAGGAGGGCGTGTTCGTCGAGCCCGCCTCCGCCGCCAGCGTCGCGGGCCTGCTGAAGGCCGCCGAGGAAGGGAAGATCGAGCGCGGCTCGAAGATCGTCTGCACCGTGACCGGAAACGGTCTCAAGGACCCCGACTGGGCCATCGCCGGGGCGCCCGCGCCGACCACCGTCAAGGTGGACGCGCACGCCGCCGCCTCCGCGCTCGGCCTGGCCTAGCCACCGCACGAACGGGACCGTCCGCGCGCCGGGCGGTCCCCGTCTCCCTACCTGGGGGTTCCATGAGCTGGGCCGGTGAGCCCGTCCTGGTGCACGCGCCCGCGACCAGCGCCAACCTCGGCCCGGGGTTCGACTCCCTGGGGCTGGCGCTGTCGCTGCACGACGATGTCGAGGTCCAGGTCACCGCCGGTGGCCTGGAGATCGAGGTCGAGGGCGAGGGGGCCGAGGTCGCCGACCGCGGCGAGCGGCACCTGATCGTCCGGGTGCTGCGGCGCGCGTTCGAGGAGATCGACGGGCTGGCCGGGAGCGACCTCGGCCAGCCCGCCGGGCTGCGGCTGCGCTGCCGCAACCGCATCCCGCACAGCCGCGGCCTGGGCTCCTCCTCGGCCGCGATCGTGGCGGGCGTGATCGCCGCGCGGCACCTGCACCCGCACGGCCGGGTGCTGGACGACGACGCGGCGCTGCGCCTGGCCACCGAGATCGAGGGCCACCCCGACAACGTCGCGCCGTGCCTGGCGGGCGGGCTGACCGTCGCCTGGACGACGCCGGACGGGCCCCGGCTCGTCCGGCTGGAGTCGCGGGTCGGGCGGGTCGTGGCGTTCGTCCCGGACCGGCGGGTGGCGACCGAGCAGGCGCGCGGGCTGCTGCCGGCGACCGTTCCGCACGCCGACGCCGCCGCCAACGCGGGCCGCGCCGCCCTGCTGGTCGCCGCGCTGACCGGCGGCCTCGGGGACGACGTCCTGCTGGACGCCACCGAGGACCGCCTGCACCAGGGGTACCGCGCCCCGGCCATGCCGGAGTCGGCCGAACTGGTGGCCGCGCTGCGGGCCGAGGGCGTCCCGGCGGTGATCTCCGGCGCGGGGCCGACGGTCCTGGCCCTCACGGCCGGGGACCGGATTGATTCGACGACCGCGAAAGTGGGTAATGGGTGGCACATACACCCGCTGGACGTCGCCCCTCGCGGCGCTCGCGTTCCCGACTGACGGACCCGGCCTCCGATCCCGCTTCCGTGCGGGACCGGGCGTTCGGGCGGCACTCCGGCCGGTGCGATGATCCACGTAGGTAAAATGCGAAGACATCGACCTCTGGGGAATAGCAGTGTGCCCTGGTGATGTTAGGCTGAATGCCGCACCAGATGCCCCGTTCGGGGCCGTGTGCTCGTCAGCCACGCGTCACCTGTCCGGCCCTCCGGTCGTGTCGGTCCCGCGTACGAGGCTTCCCGTCGCCGTGACTCTCCGTCGCCAGGCTATCCAGTGTGACTTCGGACGTGGCGGTAACGGACCGGCCAGCGAGCGAGCCGTCCCGACCACCATCTGGCTGTGCCCAGAAATCACAGATCCCGGACCTTTCTCGGTCCGCGGACCCCGACTCGGCGCCCCCGCCGGGCCGCATCATCGGGTTGCCTGGCCGACCGTCGGCCAAAGCCCGCTCCCTGGGAAGGACCCTTAGTGAGCGAATCCAGCGAACTCCTTACGGACGCCTCCAGCACGGCCTCCGCCGGCGAGACCGCCGAGCGTGCCACCCCCCGGCGCCGCCGGACCGGTACCGGCCTGTCGGCCATGGTGCTGCCCGAGCTCAAGGCGCTCGCGTCCAGCCTCGGCATCACCGGCGTGACGGGGATGCGCAAGAGCCAGCTCATCGCCGCCATCCAGGAGAAGCAGGGCGGCCAGGGGCAGGGTTCGGCCGCGGGCGAGCAGGGAGCCGCTGAGCAGGCGAAGACCGAGCAGGCTCCGGCTCGGCAGCGCCGTACGCGCACCGCCGCCAAGCGTGACACCGTCGAGGCTCCCGTCGAGACCGCCGCCAAGCCCGAGAAGGCCGAGAAGCCGGAGAAGGCCGACCGGGCCGAGGGCGACGTCCGGGTGGAGAAGGCCGACAAGGCCGACAAGCCCGCCGCCGACAAGGCGGAGAAGACCGAGAAGAAGACCGAGGACGGCGAGAACCAGGGCGGTCGTGAGAGCGGCCGCGAGGGCGGCCGTCAGCGCAACCGCCGTGACCGTGGCGAGCGCGGTGACCGTGGTGACCGTGGCGAGCGCGGTGACCGTGGTGACCGCGGCGAGCGCGGTGACCGTGGCGACCGCGGTGAGCGCGGTGACCGCAGCGAGCGCGGCGAGCGGGGTGACCGCAGCGAGCGGGGTGACCGCAGCGAGCGCGGTGAGCGCGGCAACCGCGACGAGCAGGGCAACCGCCAGCGCGGCGGCGGCCAGCAGCAGGGCGGCGGTCAGGGCGGCGGTCAGGGCGACGACGACGGCGACGGCAGCGGCCGCGGCCGCCGGGGTCGCCGGTTCCGCGAGCGCAACCGCGGCCGCGGCGGGCGCGGCGAGCGTTACGAGGAGCCGGTGATCAGCGAGGACGACGTCCTCATCCCGGTCGCGGGCATCCTGGACATCCTCGACAACTACGCGTTCGTCCGGACCACCGGCTACCTGCCCGGCCCGAACGACGTGTACGTCTCGCTGGCCCAGGTCCGCAAGAACGGCCTGCGCAAGGGCGACGTCATCACCGGCGCGGTCCGCCAGGCCCGCGAGGGCGAGCGGCGCGAGAAGTTCAACGCGCTGGTCCGCCTGGACACGGTCAACGGCATGGAGCCCGAGCAGGCCAAGCAGCGCGTCGAGTTCTCCAAGCTCACGCCGCTGTACCCGCAGGAGCGGCTGCGCCTGGAGACCGACCCGGGCGTGCTGACCACCCGGATCATCGACCTGGTGTCGCCGATCGGCAAGGGCCAGCGCGGTCTGATCGTCTCGCCGCCCAAGGCCGGTAAGACGATGGTGCTGCAGGCCATCGCCAACGCGATCACCAAGAACAACCCCGAGTGCCACCTCATGGTCGTTCTGGTCGACGAGCGTCCCGAAGAGGTCACCGACATGCAGCGGACGGTGAAGGGCGAGGTCATCCACTCGACCTTCGACCGTCCCGCCGAGGACCACACCACGGTCGCCGAGCTGGCCATCGAGCGCGCCAAGCGCCTGGTGGAGCTGGGGCACGACGTGGTCGTCCTGCTGGACTCGATCACGCGTCTGGGCCGCGCCTACAACCTGGCGGCGCCGGCGTCGGGCCGCATCCTGTCCGGTGGTGTGGACTCCACCGCGCTGTACCCGCCCAAGCGGTTCTTCGGCGCGGCCCGCAACATCGAGAACGGCGGCTCGCTGACCATCCTCGCCACCGCGCTGGTGGAGACCGGATCCCGTATGGACGAGGTCATCTTCGAGGAGTTCAAGGGCACCGGCAACATGGAGCTGAAGCTCAACCGTCAGCTCGCCGACAAGCGGATCTTCCCCGCGGTGGACGTCGACCAGTCCTCCACCCGCAAGGAGGAGATCCTCATGGCGCCGGAGGAGCTGCGGGTCGTCTGGCAGCTGCGCCGCGTCCTGCACGCCCTCGACACCCAGCAGGCGCTGGAGCTCCTCATCGAGAAGATGAAGGAGACCAAGTCCAACGCCGAGTTCCTGCTCCAGGTCCAGAAGACCACGGTCTCCGACGACCGCTGAGCGCGAACCTGACGAACGCCCCCGCCCGGGTTTCCCGGGCGGGGGCGTCCGCCGTTTCAGGGGGCGTGCGCCGGGGCCCGTCCGGTCGCGGCGGCCCTCGAACGGCGCGCACCCGGTGTCGCCGAGGTCGCTGACGGCGTGCTCGCCGGCGCCGTAGGGCGTGCGCCACGCCGCGGCGGAGCGGCTCGTTCTCATGCGAGGTTCTCCCGGCGGACGCGACGGCCGTCATCATGTTCGAAGCCATCCGCCCTGCTCTTTCCGGCACGCGCGGAGGGTGTCGCGTGCCCGAAAGCGGCGAACGCCGCCAGCGCCGCCAGCGCGCAGGCCCCGGCCGCCGGGGGCAGCGTCCCCGGGCCGCCGGACGCCAGCAGCCGGCCGCCCGCCGCGCCGCCCAGCGACGCGCCGACGTAGACGGCGCTGCTGGTCAGGGCCATCACCTGCGGGCCGTCGTCCGGACCGGCCAGCGCCAGCACGCGGGTCTGGACCGGCGGCGGCACCGCCCACGCGGCCGCCGACCACAGCAGCAGTGCCGGGACGACCGCCGCCGGCGGCACCGGGCGCAGCCACCAGCACGCCGCCAGCCCGGCCATCGCCACCGCGAACGCCGCCGACGCCGCCGCGAACGCCCGGCCCGCGCCCAGCGTCGCGGCGTTCACCGCGGCCGACTCGCGCGGGAACACCGCCAGATACGTCTGGATCGTGAGGTTGCCCAGCACGGCGAGCACGGCGGCGAGCAGGACGCCGAGCACGGCGGGCAGCCGCAGGGGTCGCAGGCGGGCGGACAGGCGCGCGGGGGAGCGGGCGGGACCTGCGGCAGGGCCGCGCGCGTGAGCGCCAGGCAGCCCAGGCCGAGCGCTCCGACCAGCAGGAACGTCGCGCGCCAGCCGAACGCCGCGCCGATCCACGTGCCCAGCGGGACGCCGACCACGACCGCGCCGGTCAGGCCCGCCATGACCGTCGCGAGGTCGTGGCCCCGGCGTTCGGCGGGGGACAGGGAGGCGGTCAGCGCCGGCACGGCCGGCAGCGATACCGCGCGGTGTCGGCGGCATCGTCCGCGACTCCTGGCGGCGCCACCTGGCCCCCGAGCACCTGCCCGCCACCCGCCTCATCCGCGAGATCGAGGGCCTGGCCGCCGCGGGCCGCCTGCACACCCCGCGCTTCCTGGCCGACCGCGCGGAGTTCGTCGCCGCCGCCCTCACGGCGCGCGGCCTGGACCCCGACGACGCCCTGCGCAAGGCCACGTTCCTGAACGCGGCCTACGCGGGCCTGCAGAGCGACCTGCTGGCGACCGGCGAGCGGGTCC
Source organism: Actinomadura kijaniata (assembly GCF_014138665.1). Taxonomy (NCBI): domain Bacteria; kingdom Bacillati; phylum Actinomycetota; class Actinomycetes; order Streptosporangiales; family Thermomonosporaceae; genus Actinomadura; species Actinomadura kijaniata. Next base: position 575,736 of record NZ_JACJIA010000003.1, on the reverse strand, counting down.
GCGTCGAGCGGGCCCTGGACGACCTGTGCGCCCTCGCCGACTCCTGGACCGGAGCCCCCGCCCCGCCCCCGCCGCCGGGGCCCTGTCATCGGGCCAGGAAGGTCGCTGATCCTCGTGGGGATGGCGGGGTGGGGCTAGCCCCACCCCGTACTCGCTGGGACGCCGGATGGCCCGGCCGCCGCCGGGCGGGCAGGCTGGAGACGTTCCGGGCCGTACCGTGGAGAGACCGGCCGGGGGAGGGCGAAAGTGAGCGAAGTGAGCGGGGCCGCCGTGCGGGCGGCCTGGCGGGTACCCGGGCGGACGGTCACCGAGGGGTCGTGGCGGCCCGCGGCGATGGCCCGGTCGCCGCTGACCTGGGCGTCGGCGGTCTACCTGCAGACACACGTGGCACTGGCGTTCGGCTGGTTCCTCGTCCTGGCCATCGGGCTCCCGCTCGCGCTGGGGCTGTCGGTCATCTGGATCGGCATCCCGATGCTGGTGGCGCTGATGGTGACGTGGCGGTTCGCGGCGGTCCTGGACCGGGCGCTGGTGCGGCTCGCGTTCGGCGTGGCGATCCCCAGCCCGTACCGGCCGCTGCCCCGGGGGCTCAACCCGCTGACCAAGCTGCGGACCATGGCCACCGACCCGGCCAGCTGGAAGGACCTGCTCTACCTGGTCCTGCTGTTCCCGGTCGCGTTCGCCGAGGCCACGGTCATGCTGGTGCTGTGGCTCCCGGCGATGGCTCTGGTCTCCCTCCCGGTGGTCGTGCTGTTCGACGAGCGGGGCGTCGAGGTCGGGTTCGGCGCGGTGTCCTACTGGGCCGGAAGCCCGGTCGAGGCGCTGCCGATCGCCGCGTTCGGGCTGGTCATCGCGGTGGCGGCGATGTACGTCACCCGCACGGTCGCGATCGGGCACGCCTGGTTCGCGCGGATGCTGCTCGGCCCCAACGTCTCCCAGAGCGAGAACCGGGAGCTGCGGGCCCGCGCCGAACGCCTCCAGGCCAGCCGCGCCCGGGGCGTCGACGCCGTCGAGGCCGAACGCCGCCGCATCGAGCGCGACCTGCACGACGGCGCCCAGCAGCGGCTGCTGGCCGTGGCGATGGACATCGGCCGCGCCCGCGCCAAGCTGGAGAGCGACCCCGAGGGCGCCCGCGCGCTGATCGAGCAGGCGCACGCGGGCACCAAGGAGGCCATCACCGAGCTGCGCGACCTGGCGCGCGGCATCTACCCGGCCATCCTCACCGACCGGGGCCTGGACCCGGCGCTGTCGGGGCTGGCCGGACGCGCGCCGGTGCCGGTGGAGGTGAACGTCGACCTGCCCGAACGCCCCCCGGCCGCCGTGGAGTCGATCGCCTACTTCATCGTCGCCGAGTCCCTGGCCAACATCGCCAAGTACGCCCGCGCCACCCGCGCCTCGGTCCGGGTGGCCCGCGAGGACGGCTGGGTGGTCGTCGAGGTGATCGACAACGGGGTCGGCGGCGCGAAGGCCGAGCCCGGCGGCGGGCTGGCGGGGCTGGCCGACCGCGCCGCCACCATCGACGGCATGCTGATCGTGGACAGCCCGCCCGGCGGTCCCACGATCATCCGGGCCGACCTGCCCTGCTCGTGGTGATCACCAAAGTCCGGCCGGACGACCGCGAACCCCGGATAATGGGGGGCATGCGGGTAGTGATCGCCGAGGACTCGGTGCTGTTGCGCGAGGGAATCGTCCGGCTGCTGGAGGACGCGGGCATCGAGACGGTCGGCACCGTCGGCGACGGGCCCGGGCTGCTGGGACTGGTGCGGGAGCACCGGCCGGACCTGGCGATCGTGGACGTCCGCATGCCGCCGTCGTTCACCGACGAGGGGCTGCGGGCCGCGCTGAAGGTGCGGGAGGCCGTTCCCGGCACCCCGATCCTGGTGCTGTCGCAGTACGTGGAGGAGCGCTACGCCACCGACCTGATCGGCGGCGGCGCCGAGGGCGTCGGCTACCTGCTCAAGGAGCGCGTCTCCGACATCGCCGAGTTCATCGACGCGGTCCGCCGGATCGCGGCGGGGGGAACGGTGATCGACCCCGAGGTGATCGGCCAGCTGCTGGGGCGGCGGCGCTCGGGCGACCCCCTCCAGGACCTCACCCCGCGCGAGCAGGAGGTGCTCGCGCTGATGGCGCAGGGCCGCTCCAACGGGGCCATCGCCGGGGAGCTGGTGGTCACCGAGGGGGCCGTGGAGAAGCACATCTCCAACATCTTCGCCAAGCTCGGCCTCCAGCCCGCCCAGGGCGGCCACCGGCGCGTGATGGCCGTTCTGGCGTACCTGGGGCGCGCCGGGGGCTGAACGCCGGCCGTGCTCGGGAATGCCCGGTGACCTCGGCACGTTCGGGTATCTGGCACACTTGGTGTGCAACCGCTGTGGTACCGGTTCACGATCCCCGACACGCACACGGCCTGTCACAGGACAGGACCGTGCGTGGGGAGCGCCCGGCGACCGCCCCTAGCGAGGAGACTCTCATGAAGCCCGACATCCACCCGAACTACGTCGTCACCACCGTGACGTGCACGTGCGGGAACACCTTCGAGACCCGCAGCACCGCCGAGAACGGCGTGATCCACGCTGACGTGTGCTCCAACTGCCACCCGTTCTACACGGGCAAGCAGAAGATCCTGGACACCGGCGGCCGGGTGGCGCGCTTCGAGCAGCGCTTCGGCAAGAAGGCCAAGTAGCCCGCGGACAGCACAGGCAGGGACGGCCCGGGGACACCAGCCCACGCGGCAGGCGTCCCCGGGCCGTTCGAAGTCGGAACCGGAGGCCGCACACGGCCGGAGAAGGCCAGGACGTTCATCGTGAATCTCGACGAGCTCATCAGCGAATACGCCGACATCGAGGGGCGGCTCGCCGACCCCTCCGTGCACGCCGACCAGGGGCTGGCGCGCAGGCTCGGCAAGCGCTACTCCGAACTTCGCCCCATCGTCGAGACCTACCGGGAGCTGACCGGCACGAGAGGCGACCTGGCGACGGCGCGCGAGCTGTCCGGTGAGGACCCTGCGTTCGCCGCCGAGGCCACCGACCTGGAGAAGCGCCAGGAGGAGCTGGAGGAGCGGCTGCGGCGCCTGCTGGTGCCCCGCGACCCCAACGACGACAAGGACGTGATCCTCGAGGTCAAGGCGGGCGAGGGCGGCGAGGAGTCGGCGCTGTTCGCCGGCGACCTGCTGCGGATGTACCTGCGGTACGCCGAGCGCCAGGGCTGGAAGACCGAGATCATCGACTCTCACCCCTCCGACCTGGGCGGCTACAAGGACGTCACCGTCGCGGTGAAGTCCAAGGGCGGCGAGGAGGGGGCCTGGCACCGCCTCAAGTACGAGGGCGGCGTGCACCGCGTGCAGCGCGTCCCGGCCACCGAGTCGCAGGGCCGCATCCACACCTCCGCCGTCGGCGTGCTGGTCACGCCCGAGGCCGAGGACGTCGACGTCCAGATCGACCCCAACGACCTGCGGATCGACGTGTACCGCTCGTCCGGGCCCGGCGGGCAGAGCGTGAACACCACCGACTCGGCCGTCCGGATCACCCACCTGCCGACCGGCGTGGTGGTGTCCTGCCAGAACGAGAAGAGCCAGCTCCAGAACAAGGAGCAGGCGCTGCGCATCCTCCGCTCCCGGCTGCTGGCCATCGCGCAGGAGGAGGCCGACGCGGCGGCCGCGGCCGAACGCAAGAGCCAGGTCCGCACCGTCGACCGCTCCGAGCGGGTGCGCACCTACAACTACCCCGAGAACCGCATCTCCGACCACCGCGTCGGCTACAAGGCCTACAACCTCGACCAGGTCCTGGACGGCGACCTGCACAACGTGACCCAGTCCCTGGTCGACGCCGACATGGAACGCCGCCTGGCCGAAGCCCAAGGATCATGAACCTGCTCCTCGACGAGATCGCCAGGGCGACCGCACGGCTGGCCGACGCCGGCGTGGCCTCGCCGCGCACCGACGCCGAGGAACTGGCCGCCGCCGTCCACAGCGTCCCCCGCGGCGAGCTGCACACCGTGCCCGACAGCGCGTTCGACGCCCGGTTCTGGGAGTACGTGGCGCGCCGGGAGGCGGGCGAGCCGCTCCAGCACATCACCGGCCGCGCGTTCTTCCGCTACCTGGAGCTGAAGGTCGGGCCGGGGGTGTTCGTGCCGCGCCCCGAGACCGAGGTGATGGTCGGCTGGACGCTGGAGAAGCTGCGCGACATGGACGTCCAGGATCCCCTGGTGGTGGACCTGGGCACCGGGTCGGCGGCGATCCCGCTGTCGATCGCGCAGGAGATGCCCCGGGCCCGCGTGCACGCGGTGGAGAAGGACCCGACGGCGTTCGTGCACGCCACCCGCAACGTCGAGGAGCTGGACGAACGCGGCCGGGTCCGGCTGCACCTGGACGACTTCGGCACGGCGCTGCCGGAGCTCAACGGCACCGTCGACATGGTGATCAGCAACCCGCCGTACATCCCGATGAGCGAGTGGGAGTACGTGCCGCGCGACGTGCGCGACCACGACCCGGACGCGGCGCTGTGGGGCGGCGGCGACGACGGCCTGAACGCCATCCGCGTGGTGGAGCAGACGGCCCGGCGGCTGCTGCGGCCCGGCGGCTACGTCGCGGTCGAGCACTCCGACCTGCAGGGCAACGCCGTCTACTGGATCTTCGCCGAGGAGAACGGCTGGCGCGACGTGCGCAACCGCCGCGACCTGACCAACCGGGACCGCTTCGTCACGGCACGCCTCGGAACCGACTGACCCGCGCCGACATTCCTGGAAGGATGTCCCTCGTGAGCCGACGCTACGACTGCTCCGACCCGATGGAGCGCACCCGCGGAATCGCCGAGGCGGTCTCGGCGGTGCGGCGCGGCGAGCTGGTCGTGCTGCCGACCGACACCGTCTACGGGGTGGGGGCCGACGCGTTCACCCCGCCCGCCGTGCAGTCCCTGCTGGACGCCAAGGGCCGGGGCCGCGACATGCCGCCGCCCGTGCTGGTGGGCTCGGTGCGCGCCGCGACCGCGCTGGTGGAGGACCTCGGCACCTACGGCCAGGACCTGATGGACGAGTTCTGGCCGGGCGCGCTGACGATCATCTGCCGCGCCAACCGGAACCTGCTGTGGGACCTGGGCGAGACCAGGGGCACCGTGGGCGTCCGGATGCCGATGCACGACCTGGCCGTGGAGCTGCTGAAGGAGACCGGCCCGCTGGCGGTCTCGTCGGCGAACCTGACCGGGCAGCCCGCCGCCCGCACCGCCGAGGAGGCCGAGAAGATGCTCGGCGACTCGGTCTCGGTGTACCTGGACGGCGGCCCGTCCGGCCGCGCCGAGCCGTCCACGATCGTGGACCTGACGGGCGCGGTGCCGCGGCTGCTGCGCGAGGGCGCGATCCCGGCGGACAAGATCCGCGCGGTGGTCGGCGTGCTGCTGACCGACGAGGACGACGAGGACGAGAGGACCGACCAGCCCCTCCCGGACCTCCCCGAGGAGCCCCCGGTCTCCCTCGACAAGAAGGACGACGCGAAATAGGGCGTCCGCGCCGCGGAACCCCCTGAGGCGGGCGGTGCCGCCGCACATGGCGACGCATCGGGGTGCCGCGCGCGGCACCCCGACCGGGTTCGCGCGCCTGGGCGTTGGAACGCGGTGGCGGGCGGCCTGAGGACGACCTCGAACGCGGACCTCGTCGCCCCTGACCTCTCATGGAAGCCCTGCTGGGGCCCACGACGCATCCGGGCGCGGGCCGTCCTGGAGTTCGTGCCGCGCGGGGCCGTTGGACGTTTCAGAACTGAAAGCGGATTTTTCGGGCGCCGCCTATCGGCGTGGATCGGATTCGTGGATCCGAACGGCGGTCGGTTCTTCCCCTCGCCGGGGCCGCCGATGCGGTCTGGTGGTTCGGGGACGCGGAACCCGCGCTTCCCGGAGCGCACAAAGAGCGCCCCACCGAGGTGGTGGGGCGCTCTTCAATTGCGGCTCTTAGCTGAACCAGCGCCAGCCGCCGACAGAGGTGATCTTGAAGCTGCCGTCCCTGCGGGGGTAGCCCTCGCACTCGCGCATGTAGATGCGGCCGCGGTTCGGCGAGTAGACGCGGCCCTTGGCGGCCTTCGTGGTGCCGCCCGGGTGGTACATCAGGGCCCAGCGGACGCCCGCGCCGCCCTTCTTCTGGCCGGCGGTCGGGTGGAAGCGGAAGTCCACGCAGGACCGCTTGCCCTTCCGCACGTCCTTGATGTAGATCTCCACGTTGCGGTAGGTCCGGTTGTTCCTCTTGGACCACCAGTACGAGCCCCAGGCCTGGGTGCCCTTGTGGCCCGACTTGTACAGGCTGAACTTCTTGGCGGCCTTCGCCGAGACACCGCCGACGACGGTGCCTTCCTGGACCTGGGAGCCCGCGACCAGGGTGGCCTTGCTCTCCGCCATGGCGGGGGTAGTGGTAGCGGCCAGGCCCGTGATCAGGGCGCCGGTCGTGATCGCCACGGTGGCGAGACGACGCATATTTCCCTCCAAAGGGGGATCGGTTCTGGGAGAACGCGGAACACCGTAGCAGGAAGATCGCCGGGGCTTATGCGGTTTTTATGCCGCTGGGAGTGCGACAAAATTCGCATCGTTCCGCCCGAACCGGAAAGGATCGGCGTGCGTCGAAGGGGGTTGGCCTCACCCTGCCGGGAGGGGGCGTCGGTCCCGGGCCGCGGTGGGACGGCCGGAAGGTCAATCCCGTGTTCGACCGAAACGCGTCGTCTGTTCCCCCAGCGTGCACCGGAACAAATGATCAAGATAGGGGTGGGGCGGGGGTGTGGGGTTTGTCATAGGGGGGCGCGGTGTCCTCCTGCATCGCGTCCAGCAGGGCGCGCATGTCCATCAGGGCGGCTCTCGCCTCGTCGGCCACCGCTGACAGTGCCGCGGCGGCGTCCTCGGTGGAGCCGGCCAGGCCCGCCTCGGCGGCGCGGACCAGGCGGCTGGTGTGGTCCAGGACCGTGCCGCGCAGGCCCAGGGCGACGCGGTGCCGTTCGGCGAGGACGGCCTCGCCGGTGCGGGCCGCCATCGTCGCCAGGGCGGTGGCCTCCCAGCGGCGGCCCCGGCGGGCGACGGTGCGGCCCCACGCCCAGAACGGCAGCAGCACCAGCAGCCCGAACCCGTACCCGATGAGGATCCCGAACACCAGCACCGGAACGCGTTCCCGGGGCGCGGTCTCGTCGCTGAACGCCAGCAGCACCCCGAACTGCGCCCCCCAGGCCAGGGCCGCGACGAACGGCGCGGGCCAGGTCGGGCGGCCGGACGCGTAGCGGCCGACGGCGTACACCGCGAACATCGCCGCCGGGAGACCGATCATCAGCAGCACGACCAGGTCGAGCGAGTACGGCGCGAGCAGCCCCGCCGCCGCGCAGTCCACCGCCGTCAGGGTCAGCAGCGTCCGGTAGGGGTGGCCGCGCCGCCACCACAGCGGGGCCGCGCGCAGCGTCAGCCCCGCCACCACGGCCGCGCCCCCGGCGAGCGGCCAGCCGCGCAGCACCGCGTCGGGCGGCGCGAACGCCAGCAGCGACGGCAGCGCCGCGCAGAACGCCAGCACGATCCCGTCGACCACCTCCGGCCAGCCGAGCCCGCGCCGCCCGCCCGCCGGGGCGGTGGGCAGCACCGCCTCGACGGCCCAGCCGCCCGCGGGGGTCGGCCCGGCGCTGAGCGTGCCGTGGAACGCCTCCGCGCGCTCGCGCATACCCTCGATGCCCCGGCCTCCGCCGAGGGTCGTGACGGGCGGCTCGTCGGCGGGCGGGGCGTTGACCACCGACACCCGCACCGCGCCGGAGGAGCAGTTCACCTCGACGTTCACGGCCGCGCCCGGTGCGTACCGCAGGGCGTTGGTGAGGGCCTCCTGGACGATCCGGTAGGCGGCGGTCACCACCTGCGGGCGCACCCGCCGGGCGCGGCCCTCGAACGCCAGCGACACCGGCACGCCGAGCCGCGTCAGCCCCTGGCACAGCGGCGGCAGCAGCTCCTCCAGGCCCCCGCCGTCGCTCTCCGGGCCGACCACGTCCACCAGCCGGGTCAGCGCGTCCAGCACGTCGCGGCCGGTGTCGGCGGCGGCCGACAGCGCCTGCCGGGACAGGTCCGGGTCGCCGACGCGGGCGGCGGCGCCGCTGTGCACCACGACCGCGCTGAGGTGGTGCCCGGCGACGTCGTGCAGGTCGCGGGCCAGGCGGTCGCGTTCGGCGGCCGCGGCGGCGCGGCGCTCGGCGTCGGCGGCGGCCAGCTGGGCGGCCAGTTCCCGGCGGCGCGCCTTGTGCTGCCTCCGCACCTGCCCGAGCGCGGCGACGGCGATGTAGAACAGCCCGTTGAACACCTCGTTCATGACGACGTCGCCGGCGCCCTCGCGGTTGGGCAGGTGCATCAGGAACGCCGCCGCCCACGCGGCCAGCGCGCCGAGCACCGCGGCCCGCCGCCCCCGGTGGACCGCCAGCGAGTACAGCGCGACCCCGTCGGCGACGCCGCCGACCAGCGTGTCGGCGCGGCCGATCAGCAGCACCCCGGCGCCGCCGACCAGCACGGTCGCCGCCAGCACCCGCGCCGGGGCCACCCGCCGCCAGATCAGCGCGACGCACGACAGCAGCACGCAGACGGTGGCGACCCTCCACTGCCACTGCGCCAGCGGCCCGCCGCCGCCCTCGTCCAGCGCGGGGACCGCCCGGGTCCCGGCGAGCTGGACGGCGGCCAGCAGCGCGGGCACGGCGAAGTCGGCCGTGCTCGGCCAGCCGGCGCGCGGCGCGTCCCGTTCGGGCATCCCCTCGTTCCGTTCGGTCACGGTTCCCCGTACCGACCCTAAGGCCGCCCGGCGGACCCGGGCTCCTCCATGGCGGCCAGCAGGGCGCGCATCCCGGTCAGCGCCGCGCGCGCCTCGTCGGCGGCCGCCGTCAGCGCCGCCCGCCGGTCGTCGGCGTCCCCGGCCAGGCCCGCCTCAGCGACCCGGACCAGCCGCCCGGTGTGGTCCAGGACGCCGCCGCGCAGGCCCCGCGCGACGCGGTCGCGTTCGGCGAGCACGGCCTGGCCGGTGTGGGCCGCCATGGTCGCCAGCGCCTCGGTCTCCCAGTGGCGGCTGCGGGCGGCGACCAGCCGGCCCCACACCCAGAACGGCAGCAGCGCCACCGTCACCGCCGTCCCCCCGGCCAGCAGCCCGAACAGGAGGGCGGGGGCGAGGCCCGCGCGGGCGTCGGCGGGCTCCACCATCACCAGCCCGAGCACGACCCCCCACGGCGCGGCGGCGAACAGGGCGGCGGGCCAGGTCGGCGCGGTCCGGCCGCCGTAGCAGGCGGCCGAGTACACCGCGACCATCTCCGCGCCGCAGCCGAACATCAGCACCGGCAGCAGTTCCGGCCGCCACAGCGCGGCCGCCGTCCCGCACACCAGCGTCGTCACGGCGAGGGCGGCCACCGCGAGGCGGGGCGCGCGCCGCCGCCACCACAGGGGGGCGGTCCGGGCGGCCAGCGCCGCCGCGACCAGCGGCACGGCCCAGCCGGGGAAGTCCCGCACGAGGGGGTCGGGCGGGGTGAACGCCACCAGCGGCAGCACCGCGCACATCGCGATCGCGGCCGCGTCCAGGGCCTCGTCCCAGCCCGGTCCCCGGCGCGGGCCGCCGCCGGTCGGCAGCGCGGCGGCGACCGTCCAGCCGCCCGCCGCGTCCGGGCCCGCCCGGAGCGTGCCGCCGAGTTCGGTCGCGCGCTCGGCCATCCCGGCCACGCCCCGGCCGGAGCCGAGCCCCGGGGCGGTCCCCCCGCCGGAGGGCGCGTCGTTGGCAACGGTGAGCTCCAGCGAGCCCGGCACGTAGCGGACGGTCACCCGGACCGGCGCCCCGGCCGCGTAGCGCACGGCGTTGGTGAGGGCCTCCTGGACGATCCGGTAGGCCGCGAACCCCACCTCCGGCGGCACCCGCCGGGCCCGGCCCTCCACCTCCAGCGCGACCGGCACCCCGAACTCCGACAGGCCCCGGCACAGCGGAGGCAGCACCGTCCGCAGGTCGCCGTCCACCGACTGCGCGCCCACCACGTCGACCAGGCGGCTGAGCGACTTGAGCACCTCGCGGCCCTTCTCGGCCGCCGCGCCCAGCGCCTGCCGCGCCAGCTCCGGGTCCCCGACGCCCGCGACGGCGCCGCTGTGCACCACGACCGCGCTGAGGTGGTGCCCGGCGACGTCGTGCAGGTCGCGGGCCAGGCGGTGGCGTTCGGCCAGGGCGGCGGCGCGGCGTTCGGCGTCGGCGGCGGCCAGCCGCGCGGCCAGTTCCCGGCGGCGCTCCTTGCGCTGCCGCCGCAACTGCCCGCACGCGACGACCGCCATGTACAGCGCGGCGTCCAGCACCAGCTCGGCCAGCAGGCTCTGCGGACCGTCCCGCACCGGAACGCCGAGCATCAACGCGACCGCGAACGCCGCGCATCCGCCCAGCGTCGCGGTCCGGCGGTCGAGGTGCGCGGCCACCGAGTACAACGCGACCACCTCGACGAGCCCGTAGACGACGGTGTCGGGATGGTCGATCAGCAGCGCGCCCGCGGCCGCGGTGACCAGCACCACGCCGAACACCGGGACGGGCGCCCACCGGCGGAGCACCAGCGCGGCGCACGTCACGGCGACCGTGACGACCGTCGCCGTCCACTGGAAGGAGGTCGGCTCCGCGCCGGGCTCGGCGGCCATGCCCCTCGTCAGCCACAGCAGGATCGTCGCCGCCGCGGCGGGAACGGCGAGATCGGCCACGCGCGGCCAGCTGGTTCCGTCGACGCCCCTCACGGGCATGGAACTATGTCAGGTTCGTCCCTCAGGTGTCGTCCGGAAGGCACGCGGTGGTGCCGTCCAGGGTCATCGTCGGGTGGCGGCCGCCGCGCAGCCGCACCGTCAGCGTCACCTGCGGGACGGCGCGGGTCAGCGTGAACGAGCGGTCGCGGCGCGGCCCGCTCGGCGGGCCCGTCAGCCGGTAGCCGCGCTGCGCCGAGGCGTCCAGCGACAGCGCCGTGGCCTGGTCGATCAGCGCGCGGGGCGGCGCTCCGGACGGCAGCCGCACCTCGGCGCGCAGGGTGCGGCGGGCGAGGCCGTCGCCGCACGGGACGGAGTGGTCGGCCAGGGCGCGGGGCTGCACGCCGAACCGGCGGGCGCTGTGGCCGAGCACCAGCGCGACGTCGGTGCGCAGCCGGACGGCCGACTCCGACAGCACCGGCCCGCGGGCACAGGACGTGACGCAGGTCACCGCGGACACGGCCAGGCATGCGCCGCACGCCAGGGCGCACAGGCACCGGGGTGCGGAAGTGGACTGCGAGGCGGTGGACACGCCACGTAGCCTATGCGGAGAGCGACCGGAAATTACGTAGAGCAATCGGCTTGTTACGCCGGGATTACCGGCGGTGATCGGCGATGCCCCAGAGGTACGGCGGAGGGATGCTCGCGGCGGCGGGAGTCCTACTGGCGACCGTCGTCTTCGGGCTGCCCGCCCGCGCCGACGCGGCCGGGCCGGACACGGCGGGCACGACGGGTACGGTGGGCGCGGGGGACGGGCGGGTCCTGTTCCGCGACAGCGTGCCTACGTTCGACGTGCGGCTCGCGATCGGGTCCGACGCGGTCCTGCGGGTCCGCGAGACCATCACCTACGACTTCACCGCCGACGGCGGGCGCGGCATCATCCGGCGCGTCCCCTACCGCAAGGGGCGGCGGCTGTACGAGGTGCGGAACGTCCGCAGCGGCTCCTCCACCGGCGCGCCCGCCCGCGTCGCCACCCTGCGCATGCCGAACTCCGTGCGCATCAGGGTCGGCGACGAGGGCCGCAAGGTGCGCGGGCGCCAGGCCTACGTGATCGAGTACGAGGTGGCCGGGGCGTTCACCCGTCACCCCGACCGCGACGAGCTGGTGTGGGACGCGGTCGGCGACACCTGGGAGGTGCCGATCGGCGAGGCCGCCGTGCGGGTGGAGGCCCCGGTCCCGCTGCGCAAGGCCGGCTGCCACGCCGGGCGGCCGCCCGCGGTGACCCGCTGCCTGCGGCACCGCGACGGCCCGTTCGCCGTGGACTTCACCCAGACCGGGCTGCGGCCCCGCGAGGGGATGGTCGTGCGGGTGCGGCTGCCGCGCGGCGCGGTCGCCGTCCCGCCGCCGCGCTACGCCCGCCCGCACTGGCGGGGCACCTGGCTCGGGCCGGCCGCGCTGGCGCTCGCGCTGGGCGGGACCGCCCTGGTCGCGCGGCGGCGCGAGCGGATCCGGGAACTCGGGCGGCGGCCCGGGGCGTTGCTGCTCACATCGGGGATCGCCCTGGTGGTCGCCGACGCCGGAACCGAGGTCGTGGCCGACGGGCCCTGGGAGTACGGGGTGGGGGACATGTCCGTGACAGGGATCGCGTTGGGCGTTCTGGGGGCCGCCGTGACCCATGTCCACCGGAGTGGCGCATCGGATAACGCAACGGTCAACGGGCGGTAGGAATAGAGTTGGCCCGACACGGCCGGAGTGAACCGCGACGCGGTCCCCGGACGTCTATCGGATTGAGGTCGTCGACGAGGGGGAGGCAGCGGGAGTGCGGGAGTACCTGCTCACCATTCTGGTCGCCGCCCTCGTGGCCTACCTGCTGACCCCGGCCGTGCGGCGGTTCGCCGTGTGGTTCGGCGCGCAGGCCGCGCCGCGCGACCGCGACGTGCACGTCATCCCGACGCCCCGGCTGGGCGGGCTGGCGATGTTCGGCGGCATGGTCGCGGCGCTGGTGGTCGCCACGGGGCTGCCGGAGATGCGCAAGGTGCTGGCCTCCGCCGACGTCAACGTCGGCAAGGCGCTGCTGCTGTCGGGCGGCCTGATCGTGCTGGTCGGCATCGCCGACGACCGCTGGGGCGTGGACGCCCTCACCAAGTTCGCCGGGCAGGTCGCCGCGGCGGGCATCCTGATCATGCAGGGCGTGCAGCTCTACGTGATCCCGATGCCCAACGGCGAGCCGCTGTCGCTGCCGCCCTCCTACGGCGTCCCGCTGACGGTGCTGGTGGTGGTCGCCACGATCAACGCGGTGAACTTCATCGACGGCCTGGACGGCCTGGCCGCCGGGGTCGTCGGGATCGCCGCGCTGGCGCTGTTCTCCTACGCCTACCTGCTGTCGAAGTCCAACGGCCTGACCACGCTGGACGGCGCGACGCTGACCGCCGCGATCCTGGTCGGCATGTGCGCGGGCTTCCTGCCGCACAACTTCAACCCCGCCCGCATCTTCATGGGCGACACCGGCTCGATGCTGATCGGGCTGCTGCTGAGCTCCTCCACGATCCTGCTCACCGGCAACTTCGACCCGACGCTGCTCGGCGAGTACGGGCTGTTCCCCTTCTGGGTGCCGCTGCTGCTGGTCCCGGCCGTCGCGGCGGTGCCGTTCCTGGACATGCTGCTGGCGGTGTGGCGGCGCACCAACCAGGGGATGTCGCCGTTCGCGCCGGACAAGCTGCACCTGCACCACCGGCTGCTGGAACTCGGCCACTCGCACCGCCGCGCCGTGCTGATCATGTACTTCTGGGTGTCGCTGCTGGCCGCCGGGCTGGTCGGCATGGCGGCGGTGCCCTCCACGACGCTGGTGGCCGGGGGCACCCTGACGGTCGGGGTCGTCGGGATCGTGCTGATGGTCGCGCTCCCGCGCATGGCGGCCCGCCGCGCCGCGCCGGACGTGGCCCCCCAGCCCGTTCCCCCGGTGCCGCGTTCCCACGAACCGGTCTGAGGACCCCCGACCGGCGGGTAACCTCTTCGCCGTGTCCCCGGGCCGTAACGCGCGCGCGTCACGGCCCGTTCTCCGGAACCCGTTCGTTGACCTGGGCTACAGTCCGTGATGCGAACCATGCCGGGCGGTGACGGTGACGGCGTGGATAGGGACGCGGGCCCCGTTCCCGTTACATCAAGGGTAATTGCGGGCGTTCTGGACGCTTGTGATACCTTTCACTAGCAAGGGACGAACACTGAACGTGACCAGCCGGAGCCCACATGCATTCGACTGACGCCCGGATCCTCCGCGGCGCCGCGCTCCCCTCCGGTCTCGCCGGCATCGTGGCCCTCGTGGTCGGACTGGTGCTCGCGGGGTCCAAGGGGATGCTGGGTGCCGCGCTCGGCACGATCACCGTGCTCGCCTTCTTCACCATCAGCGTCGTCGCGGTGAGCTACGCCTCCAAGATCTCGCCGCAGATGATGTTCGCCGCCGCCGTGTTCAGCTACCTCACCAAACTGCTGGTGATGTTCGCGCTGATCGCCGCGTTCAAGGACGCCACGGCCTGGAACCCCAAGGTGTTCGCCTACACCGTGATCGCGCTGACCCTCGTCTGGATCGGCGCCGAGATCCGTGCCTCGCTGAAGGTCAAGACGCTCTACGTCGACCCGGCCGAGGACGTCAAGACCACCGCCGACCGGAGTCCGTGATGACGGTCCGGTCACGGAGGTCCGCAATGGACTACTCCAATATGACCATCAGGGGGGTGGCCTGCTATGGTCCGTCCTGCGATGAGCGAGGAGGGGCACCGGCCCGACGATCCGGGGTCCGACGAGTCGGACCACCGAGGCTTCGCCAACGCCGCCTGGTCCATCCCCAGCTACATCCTCAGCGGGATGGCGGTCTACGGCGGCCTAGGCTGGCTGCTGGATCGCTGGCTGGGCACCTCGGCGCTGCTCCCCATCGGAGTTCTGGTGGGCCTTGCTCTAGCGCTCTACCTGGTCTACCACCGCTACGGTCGCTCCTGACGCGACGGGCGGCACGGACCGGCACCGACTTCGGAATGCCCCTGCGGCCCTCGGGCACGCATTCGATGTACCACCGACTGACCTGCAGAGTCACTGACGAAGGGACTGCCGCGTGAGCGCGCGACTCCTCGCCTCTGGGAGCGGAGATGAGTTCGAGGCCCCAGGTCTCCATATCTTCGACTGGAAGCCGATCTTCGAAGGTCAGGCGGGGCTGGCGTGGCTGACCAAGCCGACCCTCATCGTCATCCTGGCCGCGCTGGCCGTCATCCTGTTCGCCTGGCGCGCGTTCGGCAACCCCAAGCTGGTACCCCGGGGCATCCAGAACGTCGGTGAGGTCGCCTACCTGCTGGTCCGCGACCAGGTCGCGCGGCCGATGCTGGGCAAGGACGGCGACAGGTGGATGCCGTTCCTGTTCTCGACGTTCTTCTTCGTCCTGTTCATGAACTACGCGGGCGTCATCCCGGTGCTGCAGCTCCCGGCGACCTCGCACATCGCCATCCCGATCGTGCTGGCGCTGGCCGTCTACGGAATGATGCTCTTCCTCGGCATCAAGCACCAGGGCCTGGTCGGCTACTTCAAGAACGTCATGTTCCCGCCCGGCCTGCCCAAGGCGCTGTACGTCATCCTCGCGCCGATCGAGTTCCTGTCGACGATTATTCTGCGACCGTTCACGCACGCCGTCCGACTGTTCGCGAACATGTTCGCGGGCCACCTGCTGATCGCGTTCTTCGCGACCGTCGCCTGGTGGTTCCTGGCCGAGAAGCTCACCCCGCTGGGTGCGGGTGTCGGCGTCGTCGGCTTCGTCATGACCATCGTCATGACCGCCTTTGAGATCTTCGTGCAGAGCCTGCAGGCCTTCATCTTCACCCTGCTGGCCGCGAGCTACATCAACAGCTCGCTGCACGCTGACCACTGATAGACCAACCACACCCGCTAGCAACCCTCCGGTGGGAAGAACGCCCCACCGGTCGAGTGAAAAGGAAAAGTGCGAATGTCCGCCACTCTCGCCGCTGTCGAAGGCAACCTCGGCTCCATCGCGTACGGTCTGGCTGCCATCGGCCCCGGTATTGGCGTGGGCATCATCTTCGGTCAGGGCGTTCAGGCCATCGCCCGCCAGCCGGAGCTGACCAACGTCATCCGCCAGAACATGCTGCTGGGCTTCGCTCTCACCGAGGCGCTGGCGCTCATCGGTTTCGTCGTGCCCTTCGTGCACCAGTAACCGACTCCTTCCCACTACATAAGAGGAAGGCGGAACCCTCATGACGAACCTGCTGGCCGCGTCCGTCGCGGCCCAGGAGGGACAGCAGCACTACAGCCCGCTGGCCCCGGAGCCGGCCGAGCTGGTCGTCGGCACGATCGCGTTCCTGATCGTGCTGGCCCTGGTCGGTTGGAAGCTCGTTCCGGCGATCCGCAAGACGCTGGAGGAGCGCACCGAGGCCATCGAGGGCGGTCTCAAGAAGGCCGAGGACGCCCAGGCCGAGGCGCAGGCGCTGCTCGCCAAGTACAACGAGCAGCTCAAGGAGGCCCGGCACGAGGCCTCCCGCCTGCGCGAGGAGGCCCGCGAGCAGGGCGCTGCGATCATCGCTGAGATGAAGGAGCAGGCCCAGGCCGAGGCCCGGCGCATCACCGAGGCCGCGCAGACGCAGATCGAGGCCGAGCGGCAGCAGGCGCTGCAGTCGCTGCGCGCCGAGATCGGCGCGCTGTCGGTCGAGCTGGCCGGCCGCGTGGTCGGCGAGTCCCTGGAGGACAGCGCCCGGCAGAGCCGCGTCGTCGACCGGTTCCTCGAGGAACTCGAGGAGCGCGCTCGTACGCAGGAGCAGATCACATCATGACCATCACGGGAGCGGTGAGCAGGGCGTCGCTGGCCGAGGCCAGGGAACGGCTGGAGGCGGTCCTTCCGCAGGCCGACCTGGACACGCTGGGCGGCGACCTGTTCGCGGTGCTGCACCTGATCGACCGCGAGCACGGCCTGCGACGGGCGGTCTCCGACCCGTCCCGGGACGGCGCCGACAAGGCGCGGCTCGTCCAGGTCCTGCTCGAGGGCAAGGTCTCGCCGGCCGCTCTCGAGCTGGTCGCCGACGTCGTGCGACTGCGCTGGTCCAAGCCGTCGGAGCTGGCGGACGCGGTGGAGGTCCTCGCGGTCACCGCCGAGTCCGCGCGCGCCGAGGGGCAGGGTCGGCTGGACGACCTGGAGGACGAGCTGTTCCGGTTCTCCCGGGTCGTCGAGGGCGAGCCGCAGCTGCGCGGCGCGCTGTCGGGCCCGGGCCTGCCGGACGAGCGCAAGCTGGGGCTGGTGACCGAGCTGCTGGAGGGCAAGGTCACCCCGTCGGCGCTCACGCTGATCACCGAGCTGGCGCTCCGTCCGCGAGGACGTAGCCTGGAAGGTGGGCTCGCCGAGTACGGCCGTCTGGTGGCGCAGCGCCGCCAGCGCCTGGTCGCGCTCGTACGCACCCCGGTGGAACTGAGCGAGCAGCAGCGCACCCGGCTGGCCGCGGTGCTCGCCGCGGCCTACGGGCACGAAGTACACCTGAACATCGAGCTCGACCCCGGCACGATCGGCGGCCTGTCGATCCAGATCGGGGACGAGATCATCGACGGCACGATCGCCGGACGGCTGGACGACGTCCGCCGGCGGCTCGCGAGCTGACCAAGCCGACGAGCTGACCCCAAAGGGAGCAAGAGAGGAATCATGGCGGAGCTGACGATCCGTCCGGACGAGATCCGGAACGCGCTGGAGCGCTTCGTCCAGTCGTACGAGCCTGAGGCCGCCGCGCGCGATGAGGTCGGCACCGTTGTCGATTCCGGCGACGGTATCGCCCACGTCGAGGGCCTGCCCTCCGCGATGGCCAACGAACTCCTGGAGTTCGAGGACGGCACCCGTGGCCTGGCTCTGAACCTGGACGTGCGTGAGATCGGCGCCGTTGTCCTGGGTGACTTCAGCAAGATCGAGGAGGGCCAGAAGGTCCGCCGGACCGGTGAGGTCCTCTCGGTCCCGGTCGGGGACGGCTTCCTCGGCCGCGTCGTCGACGCGCTGGGCAACCCGCTGGACGGCAAGGGCGCCATCGAGGCGACCGAGCGTCGTGCGCTGGAACTGCAGGCCCCGACCGTCGTGCAGCGGCAGTCGGTCAAGGAGCCGCTGCAGACCGGCATCAAGGCCATCGACTCGATGACGCCGATCGGCCGTGGCCAGCGGCAGCTCATCATCGGTGACCGGCAGACCGGCAAGACCACGGTCTGCATCGACACCATCCTGAACCAGAAGGAAGCCTGGGAGACCGGCGACCCCACCAAGCAGGTGCGCTGCATCTACGTCGCGATCGGCCAGAAGGGCTCCACGATCGCGAACGTGCGCCGCCAGCTGGAGGAGGCCGGCGCGCTGGAGTACACCACGATCGTGGCGGCCCCGGCGTCCGAGCCCGCGGGCTTCAAGTACATCGCCCCCTACACCGGGTCGGCGATCGGCCAGCACTGGATGTACCAGGGCAAGCACGTCCTGATCGTCTTCGACGACCTGTCCAAGCAGGCCGAGGCCTACCGCGCGGTGTCGCTGCTGCTGCGCCGCCCGCCGGGCCGTGAGGCGTACCCCGGTGACGTCTTCTACCTGCACTCGCGTCTGCTGGAGCGCTGCGCGAAGCTGTCGGACGACATGGGCGGCGGCTCGATGACCGGTCTGCCGATCATCGAGACCAAGGGCAACGACGTCTCGGCGTTCATCCCGACCAACGTCATCTCGATCACCGACGGCCAGTGCTTCCTGGAGACGGACCTGTTCAACCAGGGCGTCCGGCCGGCCATCAACGTCGGTATCTCGGTGTCCCGAGTCGGCGGTTCGGCGCAGATCAAGGCGATGCGCAAGGTCGCCGGCACCCTGCGTCTGTCCCTGTCGCAGTTCCGTGACCTGGAGGCCTTCGCGGCCTTCGCCTCCGACCTGGACGCGGCCTCCCGCGCCCAGCTGGAGCGCGGCGCCCGCCTGGTCGAGCTGCTCAAGCAGCCGCAGGGCTCGCCGTTCCCGGTCGAGGAGGAGGTCGTCTCGGTGTGGGCCGGCACCTCCGGCGAGCTGGACGACGTCCCGGTCGGTGACATCGCCCGCTTCGAGCGCGAGTTCCTGGACTACCTGAAGCGCCAGCACTCGGGGCTGCTGCCGGGCATCCGCGAGACCGGTCAGCTCAGCGACGACGGTCTGACCACCCTCAAGGACGCCATCACGGGGTTCAAGAAGGGCTTCGAGACCAGCGAGGGCAAGCTGCTGGGCGAGGACGAGTCGGTCGAGCCCATCGCCGACGAGGACGTCCAGCAGGAGACGATCACCCGCGTCAAGAAGGACTGACCTAGATGGCCCAGCTTCGGCAACTGCGGCAGCAGATCAGGTCGGTCCAGTCGACCGCCAAGATCACGCGTGCCCAGGAGATGATCGCGACTTCGCGCATCGTCAAGGCCCAGCAGGCGATGGAGGCGTCCAAGCCGTACGCCGAGCAGATCGTGCAGGCCCTGTCCGCGCTGGTGAGCCACCACGTCGGGATCGACCACCCGCTGCTGAACGAGCAGCCGGAGGACAGGCGGAGCGCGGTCCTGGTGATCACCAGTGACCGCGGCTTCGCGGGCGGCTACAACGCCAACGTCATCCGTGAGGCCGAGGCTCTGATGGCGCGCCTGCGCGAGCAGGGGCGCGAGCCCGTCCCCTACGTGGTCGGCAACAAGGGCATCACCTGGTACCGGTTCCGGGACCGGGAGATGGTCGAGACGTGGAACGGTTTCAGCGACCGCCCGACGTTCCCCAAGGCGGAGCAGATCGGGCGCCGCCTGGCCGAGGACTTCCTGAAGACCGACGAGAACGGCGGCGTCGGGGAGATCCACGTGGTCTACACCGAGTTCGTCTCGATGCTGACCCAGCAGGTCCAGGTGCGCCGGCTGCTGCCGCTGGAGGTCGTCGAGCGCGACGAGGCGGAGGCCAGGGCCGACGTCCTGCCCGCCTACGAGTTCGAGCCGTCGGCGGGCGCGGCGCTGGACCTGCTGCTGCCCAACTACATCGAGAGCCGCATCTTCCACATGCTGCTCCAGTCGGCCGCTTCCGAGCACGCCGCCCGGCGTCGCGCGATGAAGTCGGCGACCGACAATGCCAACGAACTGATCGGTGTCTACACGCGCCAGATGAACCAGGTGCGGCAGGCGGCGATCACCCAGGAAATCAGCGAGATCGTCGGTGGCGCTGACGCGCTCGCCGATTCTGGCGGGGAGTGAGAATGACTACTCAGGTAGAGGAGACGGCGACGGCCACCGGGCGCGTCGCCCGGGTCATCGGCCCGGTCGTCGACGTGGAGTTCCCCGCCGACGCCATTCCGGAGATCTACAACGCGCTGAAGGTGGACGTCACCCTCGGCGCGGAGACCAAGACGCTGACCCTGGAGGTCGCCCAGCACCTGGGTGACAACCTGGTCCGCGCCATCTCGATGCAGCCGACCGACGGCATGACGCGCGGCGCGGCCGTCGTCAACACCGGCGCCGGGATCTCGGTGCCGGTCGGCGACATCACCAAGGGCCACGTGTGGAACGCGCTGGGGGAGACCCTGGACGTCCCCACCGCGTCCCTGGAGATCAACGAGCGCTGGGCCATCCACCGCAAGCCCCCGGCGTTCGACCAGCTGGAGTCGCGGACCGAGATGCTGGAGACCGGCATCAAGGTCATCGACCTGCTGTCGCCCTACGTCAAGGGCGGGAAGATCGGTCTGTTCGGTGGCGCCGGTGTGGGCAAGACGGTCCTCATCCAGGAGATGATCCGTCGCGTCGCCCGCAACTTCGGTGGCACCTCGGTGTTCGCCGGTGTGGGCGAGCGCACCCGTGAGGGCAACGACCTCTGGGTCGAGATGGACGAGGCCGACGTTCTGAAGGACACCGCCCTGGTGTTCGGCCAGATGGACGAGCCGCCGGGCACGCGTCTGCGCGTCGCCCTGTCGGGCCTGACCATGGCCGAGTACTTCCGGGACGTCCAGAAGCAGGACGTGATGTTGTTCATCGACAACATCTTCCGCTTCACCCAGGCCGGTTCCGAGGTGTCGACCCTGCTGGGCCGCATGCCGTCCGCGGTGGGTTACCAGCCCACCCTGGCCGACGAGATGGGTGTGCTCCAGGAGCGCATCACCTCGACCCGCGGTCACTCGATCACCTCCATGCAGGCGATCTACGTCCCCGCGGACGACATCACCGACCCGGCGCCGCACACCACGTTCGCGCACCTCGACGCGCGGACCGTGCTCTCGCGTGCCATCTCCGAGAAGGGCATCTTCCCGGCGGTGGACCCGCTGGACTCGTCCTCCCGGATCATGGACCCGCAGGTGCTGGGCCGGGAGCACTACGAGGTCGCGCAGGAAGTCCGCCGGATCCTCCAGAAGTACAAGGAGCTCCAGGACATCATCGCGATCCTCGGTATCGACGAGCTGTCCGAAGAGGACAAGGTCACCGTCAACCGGGCCCGTCGCATCGAGCGCTTCCTGTCGCACCCGATGTACGTGGCCGAGCAGTTCACCGGCCAGCCCGGTGTCACGGTGCCGAAGGACGAGACGGTCGCCTCGTTCAAGGCGCTCACCGAGGGCAAGTACGACCACATCCCCGAGCAGGCCTTCTTCATGTGCGGCGGCATCGAGGATGTCGAGCGCAAGGCCAAGGAGCTGGAGAAGTAGTCCGCTCCGGAGGGACCGGCCCGCCGCCGACGGGCGCCGGTCCGGTCCCTCCGGTCCGCTCCAGAATCCGGAGGAACGAACGTGGCAACCCTGAAGGTCGGCCTGGTCTCGCCCGAGCGCGAGGTCTGGTCCGGCGAGGCCAGGATGGTGGTCGCGCAGACCATCGAGGGCCAGCTCGGCATCATGCCGGGCCACGCCCCGGTGCTGGGCGTGCTGCTGGACGGCAGCGAGGTGAAGATCGAGCCCGCCGACGGCGGCGAGTGGATCACCGCGGCGGTCGGCAGCGGCTTCTTCTCCGTGGCCGACAACGAGGTGTCGGTGCTGGCCGAGCAGGCCGAGCTGGGCACCGAGGTGGACCGCGAGCACGCCCGCCAGGCGCTGTCGCGGGCGCAGTCCGACAACGACACCGTCGGCGAGCGGCGGGCGCGGGCGCGCCTGCGCGCGGCCGGCGCGGAGGCGTGACCCCAGAGGGGACAGCGCCCCGCGAGGGGCGACGCCTCCCCGGTCCGGTGCGTCCCGCCCACCCGGCGGGACCGCTCGGGCCGGACCGAAGCTTCGACCGTGACCGGCGGGCCGCACGGCCCGCCGTCGCGCTCTTCGTGGAACGCGCGCGGTGCGCCTCACCCGGGGCGCCGCGCGCAGGCGAGAACGGCGGGGGGACGTGACCGGGCAACTGGCTCTGGACGCCGGCGTGGTGCTGGCCGGTGTCGTGCTGCTGGTCGCGTTCCTGTTCGCCCTGATGTCGCTGCGCCGCTGGCTGCTGGTACGCGGCGGCGGCGCGGTCGAGTGCAGCCTGCGGACGCTCCCGTCGCCCGGCGGGTCCGGCGAGGCGCCCGGCCCGTGGCGGCTGGGCATCGGCCGCTACAAGGGCGACGTGCTCCAGTGGCACCGCGTGTTCGGTTTCCGTGGCAGACCCCGGCAGGTGATCCACCGCCGGGGTCTTGTCGTGGCGGGGCGGCGTGAGCCGGATCCCGCCGAGGCCGAGGGGCTGCTGCCCGGGGTCAGCATCATCGAGGTCCGCGACGGCGACGCCGCCATGGAGCTGGCGATGGGCTCGGCGGCGCTGACGGGCTTCCTGTCGTGGCTGGAGGCCGCGCCGCCCGGTTTCCCGGTGGACGTCCCCACCGAGGGCCTGGACTGAGGGTTCCGGTTCCCCCTACCGAACCGGTCACGAAAAGGTCTCAGCGAGGTCGCGGACCTTGTAGCGAATCGGTCATCAACGCTTTGATCGGCGCATCCTGTGCAACTTCGTGCTGCATCACCCCGCTTCCGCTCCATCACTCTGTTCTCCCCCCGATCGACAGGAGTGCACGTTGCGCAAGCTCGCCATCGGAGCCGCCGCCGTGCTGGCCGCCACCCTGGTGACGGTCCCGCCGGCCGAGGCCGCGCCCGATCTGGCCTCGCTGGTCACGCTCAAGGACGTCCGCAAGCACCTGCAGAGCCTGCAGACCATCTCCGACTACAACGGCGGCAGCCGGGCCGTCGAGACGCCGGGTTACGAGATCTCGGTGAAGTACGTGGTCAGTCAGCTCAAGAAGGCCGGTTTCACGCCCACGGTGCAGCCGTTCTCCTACACCTCCGTGGAGGAGAGGACCCCCACCGTCCTGGCGCGGACCGCGCCGGGCCAGGCCACCTACAAGCTCGGCACCGACTTCACGCTGTCCGGTGAGACGGGCAACGGCGACGTCAACACCTCCGTGACCGCCGTGGACGTGCCCGCGCCGGGCCAGGTCGGCGACGCCGGCTGCGAGGCGGCCGACTTCGCCGGTTTCCCGCAGGGCAACATCGCGCTGATCCAGCGCGGCACCTGCTCGTTCGAGCAGAAGTTCAACAACGCCAAGGCCGCCGGCGCCTCGGCCGTGCTGTTCTACAACCGCCCCGACGAGCCGGGCCTGCTCAACCCGCTGCTGAACGGCAAGCGCGACGTCCCGGTGGCGTTCGCGACCCGTGAGCTGGGCGGCGAGCTGGCGAAGCTGGCCCAGGCGGGCGGTCTGAAGCTGCGGCTGAAGGTGGACCTGGCCGAGGTCACCAAGAAGAGCACCAACGTGATCGCCGAGACCAGGTGGGGCCGCTCCGACAACGTGGTGGTCGTCGGCGCGCACCTGGACGGCGTCCACGAGGGTCCGGGCATCAACGACAACGGCACCGGCTCGGCCGCGATCCTCGCCGCCGCGCAGAAGATCCACAAGCTGGGCAAGAAGCAGATCCGCAACAAGGTCCGCTTCGCCTGGTGGGGCGCCGAGGAGGAGGGCCTGCGGGGCTCCACGGCCTACGTGGCGGGCCTGTCCGCCGAGGAGCGGGCCAAGATCGCGCTGAACCTGAACTTCGACATGCTCGGCTCGATCAACGGCATCCGCGGCATCTACGACGGCGACGACTCCAGCGGGCAGAACCCGACGGTGCCGCCGGTGGGCTCGGGCGCGATCGAGAAGACGTTCGCCGACTACTACGCCAAGCGCAAGCTGCCCACGATCGAGACCGAGTTCAGCGGCCGCTCCGACTACGGGCCGTTCATCGAGGTCGGCATCCCGGCGGGCGGCCTGTTCTCCGGCGCCGAAGTGATCAAGACGCCGGAGCAGGCGAAGCTGTTCGGCGGCACCGCGGGCCAGCCGTACGACCCGTGCTACCACCAGGCCTGCGACACCATCAAGAACATCGACTGGAAGCTGCTGGACACGCACGCCGACGGGGTCGCGTTCGCGACCCAGGCGTTCGCCAAGAGCACTTTGCCCGTCAATGGCGAGACACGACGCGCCCGGAGCCTGCGCGGCCCGGCGATGCAGTACAAGGGAGACCGCGCGGTCTACTGACCGCCGTCGTCTCCGCGATGACGAGGGCCGCGTCCGGGAACGGACGCGGCCCTTCGCCGTGCGTCGCGCCGATCTGACAGGAGCGCGTGTTGCGCAAGTTCGCCCTCGGGGCCGTGGTCGCGCTGCCGGTGGCCCTGCCGCCGGTGACCCTGGTGACGGTCCCGCCCGCCGCGGCGGGCCCCGACCTGGCCCGGTCGGTCACGGCCAAGGACGTCCGCCGGCATCTGGAGAGCCTCCAGGCCATCGCCGAGGACAACGGCGGCGACCGGGCCATGGAACGGTCCGGTTACGACGCCTCGGTGAGGTACGTGGTCGGCCGGCTCAGGAAGGCGGGGTTCACGCCGGCGGTGCGGCCGTTCACGTTCAGGCGCTGGGAACCCAGGATGCCGCCGGTGCTCACCCGGGTCTCGCCCGGGGAGGCGGCCTACCAGCACGGCACCGACTACGCGGTGATCGAGCACTCCGGATCCGGTGACGTGACCGCCGGGGTCACCCCCGTGGACGTGCCCGCCGACGGCGGGGTCGGCGACGCGGGCTGCCAGGCGGAGGACTTCGCGGGCTTCCCCAGGGGGAACATCGCGCTCGTGCAGCGCGGCACCTGCAACTTCGTGGTGAAGGCCGACCACGCCAGGGCCGCGGGCGCGTCCGCCGTGGTCATCTACAACCGCCCCGGCCAGGGCGGCCTGGTCCGGCCGTCGCTGGAGGCCCCGCGCACGCTGCCGGCCGTGTTCGTCACCCGCGAGGTCGGCGCGGACCTGCTCGACGCGGCGCGCGAGGAGACGCCGCGACTGCGGATCAGGACCGACTCCAGGTACGTCAGGCACCGCAGCAGCAACATCATCGCCGACACCCGGTGGGGGCGGCCCGACAGGGTCGTGGTGGTCGGGGCGCACCTGGACAGCGTCCCCGGTGGCGCGGGCGTCAACGACAACGGCACCGGCGTGGCGGCGGTCCTGGCGGTCGCCCAGAAGATCCACAAGCTGGGGAGCAAGCAGATCCGCAACCGGGTCCGCTTCGCGTTCTGGGGCGCCGAGGAGGAGGGCCTGCGGGGATCCAGGGCCTACGTGAAGAGCCTGCCGGCCGCCCAGCGGTCGAAGATCGCGCTGAACCTGAACTTCGACATGCTCGGCTCGGTCAACGGCGTCCGCGGCGTCTACGACGGCGACGGGTCGACCGGGTCCAACGGCGCCAAGCCGCCGCCGGGCTCGGGCGCGATCGAGAAGACCTTCCGGGACTACTACGCCAGGCGAAGGCTGCCCCTGGTGGAGACCGAGTTCAGCGGCCGGTCCGACTACGGGCCGTTCATCGAGGCCGGCATCCCGGCGGGCGGGCTGTTCTCCGGCGCCGAGATGAAGAAGACCCCCGAGGAGGCGAAGCTGTTCGGCGGCCGGGCGGGGGAGCCGTATGACCCGTGCTACCACCAGGGCTGCGACACCATCGGGAACGTCCACTGGAAGCTGCTGGACACCCACGTCGACGGGGTCGCGTTCGCGGTCCAGCGGTTCGCCGGGAGCACGTTGCCGGTCAACGGCGAGGTCCGCGGGCGGGCGCGTTCGCTCGGGACCGGACCCGGCTCGTTCGCGTGGGTGGGGGACCGCCGGGCCCGCTGATCCGCCGGTCGCCCGCGACGCAGGCCGCGCCCTTCCGGGCGCGGCCTCTCTTTTTGCCAAAATTTGTGGCCTAACCGAGACAAAACCGAAGCAATATCTACTCTTGCCGCCTCTGAGCTTAAATCCGGCTTTTCGCCCAGTTGAACTCCCCCCTCAGAGGAGCGCATATTGCGTAGGTTCGCTCTCGCCGCCGCGGCCGTCGTCGCGGTGTCCACGGTCGCGGCGCCCACGGCCCACGCGGCCGCCGCGCCGGACCTGGCCAAGCTGGTGACCCTCAAGGACGCCGACAGGCACCTGAAGGCGTTCTCCCGGATCGCCAAGTACAACGGCGGCAACCGCGCCGCCGGGGAGCCCGGCTACGACGTCTCGGTGAAGTACGTCGTCAGCCAGCTCAAGAAGGCGGGCTACCAGCCGAAGCTGCAGGAGTTCCCCTTCGACTACTACAAGCAGCTCGGCAACGGGGCGCTGGAGCAGACCGCCCCGAACAAGGTCGCCTACAAGGTCGACACCGAGTACAACACCATGGACTACTCCGGCGCCGGCGACGTCACCGCCGCCGTGACGGCCGTGGACGTCCCCGCCGAGGGACAGGGGGGCTCCTCCGGCTGCGAGGCTGAGGACTTCTCCGGCTTCCCCAAGGGCAACATCGCGCTGATCCAGCGCGGCACCTGCAACCTGATCGTCAAGGCCGAGAACGCCAAGGCGGCCGGGGCCTCGGCGGTCGTCATGTACAACCGCCCCGACGCCCCGGGCCCGATCACCGGCGCGACCATGGGAGCGCCTCCCGGGCTGCCCACCCTGTCGGTGACCCACCAGATCGGCCGCCAGCTCGTCCCGTCCGCCCAGGCGGGCACGCTGCGGCTGCGCGTCAAGTCCGAGACCCGCAACGAGAAGCGCAAGACCCACAACGTGATCGCCGAGACCAGGTGGGGCCGGTCCGACAACGTGGTGGTCGTCGGGGCGCACCTGGACGGCGTTCCCGAGGGTCCGGGCATCAACGACAACGGCACCGGCTCGGCCGCGATCCTGGCGGTCGCCCAGAAGATCCACAAGCTGGGCAAGAAGCAGATCCGCAACAAGGTCCGCTTCGCCTGGTGGGGCGCCGAGGAGATCTCGCTGGTCGGCTCGACGTACTACGTCAACAACCTGTCGGCCGCCGACAAGGCCAAGATCGCCCTCAACCTGAACTACGACATGCTGGGCTCGGTCAACGGCGTCCGCGCGGTCTACGACGGCGACGACTCCCTCGGCGCGGGCACCAACCCGCCCGCGGGCTCCGGCGCCATCGAGAAGATCATCAACGGCTACTACGCCAAGCGGAAGCTGCCGACCGTCCCGTCCGAGTTCAACGGCCGCTCCGACTACGGGCCGTTCATCGAGAACGGCATCCCGGCGGGCGGCATCGACAGCGGTGCCGACGGCGTCAAGACCCCCGAAGAGGTCAAGCTGTTCGGCGGTGAGGCGGGCAAGGTCTACGACCCCTGCTACCACCAGGCCTGCGACACGCTGAAGAACGTGGACCGCAAGCTGTTCGACACCACGCTCGACGGTGTCGCGTTCGCGGCCCAGCGGTTCGCCAGGAGCACGCTGGAGGTCAACGGCGAGGCCGGCCGCCGCGTGGCGAAGCGGTCGGTGCGCCTGACCCCGGCGCCCGCGCACGGCCACAGCCTGAGCTGACCGGCCCGGCCGGTTCCCGCTCTGTGACGCAGGGCCCCGTCCGCTTCCGGACGGGGCCCTGTGCCGTGAGGTCGTGAGCTGCGAGTCGTGGGCCGTGAGTGGCCCGTGATGCGCTCGTGACACAACCTTCACAAGATCGACTCTTGTTGTGTAAGGGGGCAAATGCCACGATCCAGGCACCCCTCTCCCCCCGCCACAAGCGACAGGAGCGACATTGCGCAGAATCGCGATCGGCGCGGCGGCCCTCCTCGCCGTCTCCGCCGTCACGGTCCCGACGGCGAACGCGGCCGGCGCCCCCGACCTCGCCAAGCTCGTCACGGTCAAGGACATCCGCAAGCACCTGCAGGCCCTCCAGAAGATCTCCGACTACAACGGCGGGAACCGCCAGTCGGGGCGTCCGGGCTACGACATCTCGGTGAAGTACGTCGTCAGCCAGCTCAAGAAGGCCGGTTACGACCCCAAGGTGCAGAGCTTCCCGTTCTGGGTGTTCGACCAGCTCGGCCCCGGCGCGTTCGAGCAGGTCGAGCCCAACAAGGTGAGCTACAAGGCGGGCACCGAGTACGGCACCTACGAGTACTCGGGCAGCGGCGACGTCACCGCCAAGGTCACCCCCGTGGACCTGGACGGCGACCAGGGACCCGGCGGAAACTCCGGCTGCGAGATGTCGGACTTCGCGAACTTCCCCAAGGGCAACATCGCGCTGATCCGCCGCGGCACCTGCGTCTTCGGCGACAAGGCCAAGAACGCCGCCGCCGCGGGCGCCTCCGGCGTCATCATCTACCAGCGCACCGGGGCCGACGTCCCCAACGACCCGCCCGCGGTCTTCGGTCTCAGCGAGCCCGCGCCGTTCCCGGTCCTGGGCACCACCTACAAGATCGGCAACGAGCTGGCGGCCTCCGCCAAGGCCGGAACGCTGAAGGTGCGGCTGAAGTCCGACACCCGCAACGTCTCCCGGCCCACCTACAACGTCCTCGCCGACACCAAGTGGGGCCGCTCCGACAACGTCGTGGTCGTCGGCGCGCACCTCGACAGCGTGCACGACGGCGCCGGGATCAACGACAACGGCTCCGGCTCGGCGGCCATCCTCGCGATCGCCAAGCAGGCCCACAAGCTCGGCAAGAAGGGCCTGAAGAACAAGGTCCGCTTCGCCTGGTGGGGCGCCGAGGAGGCCGGGCTGCTCGGCTCGACCCACTACGTGAACACCCTGCCGGCCGCCGAGAAGTCGAAGATCGCGCTCAACCTGAACTTCGACATGCTCGGCTCCACCAACTTCGTGCGGTTCGTCTACGACGGCGACAACTCGCTGGGCAACCCGACCGTCCCGCCCGCGGGCTCCGGCGCGATCGAGAAGACCTTCGTGGACTACTTCGCCAAGCGGGGCCTGAAGACCGAGCCGACGGCGTTCGACGGGCGCTCCGACTACGGGCCGTTCATCGAGAGCGGCATCCCGGCGGGCGGCCTGTTCTCCGGAGCCGAGGGCATCAAGACCCCCGAGCAGGCCAAGATCTACGGCGGCACCGCGGGCCAGCCCTACGACCCGTGCTACCACGCCGCCTGCGACGGCATGAAGAACGTCAGCTGGACCGCCCTGGACCAGCTGAGCGACGGCGCCGCGCACGCGACGCAGCGGTTCGCCAGGAGCACGCTGCCGGTCAACGGCGAGGCCCGCAGGGCGCGCGCGCCGCGCGCCCAGACCCACGCCCCCATCTGGAAGGGCGGCAAGGTCGTTCGCTGACCCACCACCCCGGGAGGAAACGGGGCCGCGTCCGGTTTTCCGGGCGCGGCCCCGTGCCGTTCCGGGTGCGGCCTTGGGCTGGTCAGGCGGGGTTGATGCTGATCGAGCCGTCGCCGGTGGTGACGGTGACGCGGTGGGCGGACCCGTTGTCGCGCCTGAACGCCCGGTCGATGTGCCGGGAACCGGTGTCGGTCGAGGTGGAGAACGCGTAGCCGACGTCGGCGGGCAGCTTCAGATGCACCGCCCCGGTGTCGGTGCGGGCCCGCACCACGGCCGGCACGGCGGCGAACGCCAGGTGGACCGCGCCGTCGCCGGTGCGCGCGTTGACATGGTCGGAGCGCAGGCCCTTGGCCAGGATGCCGCCGGTGTCGGTGCGCAGCTCGGCGGTGCGCGCCCGCCCGTCGATCCGGATGTCGCCGTCCTCGGCGACGGCGTTCAGCGACGGCGTGTCCAGACCCGTGGCGATGATCCTCCCGGTGTCGGTGCGCAGCGTGAGCGCGCCCTTCAACCCGGACACGCGCACCGTCCCGTCGTCGGTGTGAACGCTCACCGCCGCCGACCGGGGCACCCGGATCTCGTAGGACACGCCGCAGGCGTTGTAACCGATCACGGTGCGGGCGCACCTGGTGGTGAGGCTCAGCGTCCCGCCGTTCACCGCGTGCCGGGCGTCGGGCTTGTTGCTGTCGTTGGACCAGCGGGTCCTCTCATGGACCTGGACGGTGGGGGAGTCCCAACCGGTGACCGCCACCGCGCCACCGCCGTCCACCTTGATGGCGTCGACCTTCTCGGTCACGTCATAGGTGCGCTGCCCGGTCTCGGTGCCGAAGTCGACGTTGCCGCATCCGGTCAGTGCCATCGTGGTGAGCGCCACCGTCGCGGCGGCCAGCACCCTCGTGCCCGTCAGGGTCCTCACGTCGTCTCCCACCCCGCCACTCGGTCCGTCGTCCTTCAGCTTCTCGGGCCTGCGGGAACGACGCCAGGTGGTGGTCTGGTGTTTCGGGGGTGGGGGTAGCCCCACCCCTTCGCTGTTCGTGGTGTGGGAGTCCTGTGCTCGGGCTAGCGGTCTCCGCCCGGCTTCCACAGGACGTCGCCCTGGTCGGCGTTGGCCACCCGGCACAGGATGAACAGCAGGTCCGACAGGCGGTTGAGGTAGCGGGCGGTCAGCGGGTTGACGCCGCCTTCCACCAGGTCCTCCCCCTCGGTGGGGGAGGCGCCGTGCGCCTCGATCGCCGCCCATGCGCCGCGTTCGGCGCGGCGGGTCACGGTACGGGCGACGTGCAGCAGCGCCGCGCCGGGGGTGCCGCCGGGCAGGATGAACGAGCGCAGCGGGGCCAGGTCGGCGTTGTACTCGTCGCAGGCCGTCTCCAGCCACTCGACGTAGTCGGACGTGACGCGCAGCGGCGGGTACTCGGGGGCGGGGGCGAGGGGGATGGACAGGTCCGCGCCGACGTCGAACAGGTCGTTCTGGACGCGGACGAGGGTCGCGGCGACGTTCTCGGGCAGGCCACCCATGGCGAGGGCGACGCCGATGGCGGCGTTGGCCTCGTCCACGTCGGCGTAGGCGGCCAGCCGGGGGTCGGTCTTGGCGGCGCGTGACATGTCGCCGAGCGCGGTGGTGCCGTCGTCCCCGGTCCGGGTATAGATCCGTGACAGCACGACGGGGGTCTCCCTGTTCTTCGCCATGTCGGTCACTCTAGCCACCACTGGTTATTGGAAAACTGTTCGGTAAGGTTTCGGGTACTTCGCCCGTCATGTGCCCCCGGAGGCGGCTGTGCGGAACCCTGCTGTGTACGACCACATCATCGTCGGTGCGGGAAGCGCGGGCTGCGTGCTCGCCGCCCGGCTCAGCGAGGATCCCGGAACGCGGGTCCTGCTGCTGGAGGCCGGTCCGCCCGACACCGCCCCGGAGATCCACATCCCGGCCGCCGTGGCCTCGCTGATCAAGGGGCCCTACGACTGGGACTACGAGACCGTCCCGCAGGAGCACGCCGAGGGGCGCCGCGTGTACTGGCCGCGCGGGCGCACGCTCGGCGGGTCCTCCTCCACCAACGCGATGATCTACATTCGCGGGGCGCGGTACGACTACGACACCTGGCGCGACTCGTTCGGCTGCGAGGGATGGGGCTACGCCGACCTGCTGCCCTACTTCCGGCGCGCGGAGGACCAGCAGCGCGGGGAGTCGGCGTTCCACGGGGTCGGCGGGCCGCTGCGGGTGGAGGACCTTCGCTACAAGCACCCGCTGACGCGCGCGTGGGTGGGGTCGGCCAAGGCGTACGGGCTGGCCGCCAACGGCGACTTCAACGGCGACCGGCAGGACGGCGTCGGTTTCTACCAGGTCACCCACAAGCGCGGGAAGCGCTGGTCCACCGCCGCCGGGTACCTGCGCCCGGCCCTGGCGCGCGACAACCTCACCGTCGTCACCGACGCCCTCGCCACCGGCGTGGTCATCGAGAACGGCCGGGCCGTCGGCGTGCGCTACGAGGCGCGCGGCGAGCGGACCGAGGCGCGCGCCGAGGGCGAGGTCATCCTGTCCGGCGGCGCGGTCAACAGCCCGCAGCTGCTGATGCTGTCGGGCGTCGGCCCGGCCGACCACCTGCGCGAGCACGGCATCGACGTCCTGGTGGACGCCCCGGTCGGGCAGGGGCTCCAGGACCACCCGTTCGTGAACGTCATGTTCGCCACCCCCCGCGACCGGAACCTGTGGGAGCTGGCGACGCCCCGCAACTTCGCGCTCTACCAGGCCCTGGCGCGCGGCCCGTACGCCTCCAACGTCGCCGAGGCGGGCGGCTTCGTGCGGACCGTCGAGGGGCTGCCCGCGCCGGACCTCCAGTACCACGTGCTGCCGACGCCGTTCCTCCGGCAGGGCCTGGTCGAGCCGTCGCAGCGGCTGCTGTCGGTGATGGTGACGGCGGTGGCGGTCGAGAGCCGGGGCGCGCTCACGCTGCGGTCGGCCAGCCCCTACGCCAAGCCGCTGATCGACCCGGCCTACCTGACCGCGAAGGCGGACCTGGACATCCTGCTGGCCGGGATCCGGCAGGCCCGCGAGATCGCCGCGACGGGGCCGCTGGGGACGCTGACGGCCGGGGAGTTCGCGCCGGGCGAGCAGGCCGACGACGACGCGGCGCTGACCGACCACGTGCGGCGCGAGGTCGCCACGCTGTTCCACCCGACCAGCACGTGCGCGATGGGCGGCGAGGACGCCGTCTGCGACGCCGAGCTGCGCGTGCGCGGCGTCGAGGGCCTGCGGGTGGTGGACGCGTCGGTGATGCCGTCGGTCCCGCGCGGCAACACGAACGCCCCCACGATCGCCGTCGCCGAGCGCGCCGCCGACCTCATCCGGGGCCGCTCGCCGCTCGCCCCCGCGAACCTCTGAGAACGCGAGAGAGCCCCCGCCGGGGATGGCGGGGGCTCTCTCGGTGAGTGCCGTGTGGCGGACACCCGTATGGTGTTCGCCGTTCCCTGCGTGTCACCGCTTGCGCGCCTTCGCGGCCTTGGCGGCGGCCTTGGCCTCCGCGCGCAGCGCCTTGACGCGGTCCTTGGCGATGATCTGGCTGCCGAACTCCGGGCGGATCATTCTGGCTCTTCTCCTCGTCCCGTCGGACCGGCCTGCCCGTTCCGACATGTTCTAGATTCGCCCTAAGACCCCCGGGCCCACATGGGGACGACGCCTTATCTCACCGGCCGGTGCGGCCTTAGGACGCTCTAAGGCCCTTAGGCGCGGACCGTAGGCGTCTCAGCATCCGGGCGTCCTGGAACCCCACCGCGCGGGCGGCGGACTCGACGGTCGCCCCCCGCGAGATGAGGTGCTCGGCGCGTTCCAGCCGGAGTTCCCGCTGGTAGCGCAGGGGAGTGCGGCCCGTCGCCGCGACGAAGCGGCGCGTCAGGGTGCGCTCGCCGACGCCCGCCGCGCCGGCCAGCTCCGCCAGCGGCAGCGGCCGGGTGTAGTGGGCGTCGATGAGGTCCTGGGCGCGGTGGACGGCGTCGCTGAGATGGGCGCGGTGCCGCAGCAGGGCGCTGGCCTGGGGCTCGTCGCCGTTGCGGCGGGCGTAGACGACCATCGTGCGCGCGACGCGGGCCGCCGCGCCGGGCCCGTGCCGGGTGGCGACCAGATGCAGGGCCAGGTCGATGCCGCTGGCGATCCCGGCGGAGGTGACGACCCGGTCGTCCTCCACGTACAGCACGTCCCGCACGACGGTCGCGCGCGGGTGCCGCCGCGCCAGGTCGTCCTGGAGGTGGTGGTGGGTGGTGCAGCGCCGCCCGTCCAGCAGGCCCGCCCGCCCGAGCGCGAACGCCCCGGCGCACACCGACGCGACCGTCCCGCCCGCCGCGTGGTGGTCGGCCACGCGCCGGGCGACGGCCGCGCTGATCTTCGGGTGGCCCGCGGTGTGCCCGGGGACGTCGGTGTGCCACCGCCACCCGGGCACCAGCAGCAGGTCGTCGGGCCCCAGCTCCGGCCACTCGGTGTCGGCCCGGAGCGGGACGCCCTGCGCGGTCGGGACGCCCTCCCGCTCGGCCACGTAGCCCAGCCGGTAGGGGAACCCCTCGTCGGCGGCGGTGGAGAAGACCTGCGCGGGCCCGGCCAGGTCGAGCAGGTGCAGGTACGGCACGAGCAGGAAGGCGACGCGCGTCATGCCCCGACCGGCCTCCCCGCGAGGTCGTCCACCGACGCGATCGTGGCGAAGCGCCCGGCCAGCGCGTACTCGGTGCGTTCGACGATCTCCCGGACGCCCAGCGTGCGCGGGTCGGCCAGCACCTCGGCGTAGTCCCGGCCGGCGGGCGCGTCCCGGTGCGGGATCGGGAACGTGGCCGTGGCGTCGGTGACGAACGTGACGTCGTACCCGAGGTCGCCGGCGACCCGCGCGGTGGTCTCGCAGCACTGCTCGGTCTGGATCCCGCAGACGACCAGCTCGCGGATGCCGCGTTCGGTCAGGATCCGCTGGAGGCCGGTGGTGGTGAAGGAGTTGCGGGAGGTCTTGGTCAGCACGGGCTCCCCCTCCTCCGGGTCCAGCCCGTCCATCAGCCGGACGTGTCCGGTCACCGGGTCGAACGGGTTGCCGGTGCCGGGCTCGGTGTGCAGGATCCACACGACCAGGTCCCCCCGTTCCCGCGCGGCGCCGACCAGACGCCCGGCCCGTTCGACGATAGCGGGGTTGGAAACGGCCTGCCACCTGGGCATCTGCCGGAAGGACTCCTGGATGTCGATGACGAGAAGCGCTCGTTGCATGACCCGATCGTCGCGCCCGGGAGGGAGCCCGCGACAGGCACGAACAGGACCCGACCCGGAACGATCCGGTCAGCGCCGAAGGTCCCGGCCCGGCCCCGTGCGGGGCCGGGCCGTTCGGTGGCGGTGGTCAGCGCTTGTAGCGCTTGCCGTGCAGGAAGTTGATCATGTTGAGGACCGTCGCCATGTCCTTCTCGGTGCGCTGGAAGGAGGTCAGGTTCATCGGCAGCGCGAAGCGCTGGCGGGTGATGGCCTTCGGGCGGGCGAACTCGCGCAGGCCGTCGGGGCCGTGGATGCGGCCGAAGCCGGACTCGCCGACACCGCCGAACGGCAGGGCCGCCACCACCGCGAACGTCGCGAACGCGTTGATCGACGTCATGCCGGACCGGAGGCGGCGCGCCGCCTCCATGGCGCGGGTCCGGCTGCCCGAGAAGATCGTGCCGGCCAGGCCGTAGCTGCTCGCGTTGGCCTTCTCCACCGCCTCGTCCAGGGACGCGACGCGGTGGACGGTGATCGTGGGGCCGAACGTCTCCTCGCACACGGCGGCCGAGTCGTCGGGGACGTCGGTGAGGACGACCGGCTCGACGTAGGGCTTGCGGACCGACTCGGGGCCGCCGACGACGGCCTTGCCGCCCTTGTCCAGGGCGTCCTTGATGTGCCGTTCGATGATGTCGAGCTGGCCCGGCATCGTGATCGGGCCGTAGGCGGCCTCGCGGTCGAAGCCGGGGCGCAGGTCCCTGGCCTTCTCGGTGAGCCGGGACAGGAACGCGTCGTAGACCTCGTCCACGACGTAGACGCGCTCGACGCCGATGCAGGTCTGGCCCGCATTGGACATCGCGCCCCACAGCGCGGCGTCGGCGGCGCGGTCCAGGTCGGCGTCGGCGTCGATGATGCAGGCGTCCTTGCCGCCGCACTCGGCGACGATCGGCGTCAGGTTCTGGGCGCAGGCCGCCATGACCTTCTTGGCGGTGGGGCCCGACCCGGTGAACGCGATCTTGTCGACCAGCGGCGAGGACGCCAGCGCCGCGCCGGTCTCGCCGAGGCCGGTGACGACCTGGAGCACCGGCTGCTCGGGCACCACCCCGGCGAAGATCTCGGCCAGCAGCACGCCGACGCCGGGGGTGAACTCCGAGGGCTTGAAGACCACGGTGTTCCCGGCGGCCAGCGCGTAGGCGATCGAGCCCATCGGGGTGAAGATCGGGTAGTTCCAGGGGCCGATCACGCCGACCACGCCGAGCGGCTGGTACTCCAGCACGCACTTGTTGTTGACGGCCATCATGCCGGGGAAGACGTTGCGCGGGCCGAGCACCTTCTGGGCGTTGCGGGCCGCCCAGTCCAGGTGCGTGATCGCCATGATCGTTTCGAGCTGGGCGTCCTGGACCGGCTTGCCGGTCTCCTGGTGGATGA
Organism: Actinomadura kijaniata; assembly: GCF_014138665.1. Lineage (NCBI taxonomy): Bacteria > Bacillati > Actinomycetota > Actinomycetes > Streptosporangiales > Thermomonosporaceae > Actinomadura > Actinomadura kijaniata. The sequence continues at coordinate 539,954 of NZ_JACJIA010000003.1, read as the reverse complement.
GCTCGGCCATGCGGCTGAGGTTGCGGGTCAGCGCGCCCTTGGCGTTGAGCAGCCGGACGCGCCGCTCCTTCCAGCCGAGCTCGCGCCACCATCCGGCGGCCTCGCGGGCCCGGCCGAGCACCGCGGCGACGTCCTCGGCGTCGGAGATCGGGTGTTCGGCGACCACCTCGCCGGTGGCGGGGTTCAACGAGTCGAAGGTGGTGCTGCGCTCCGTGGCCACGGTCATCAGGACCTCCGGGGTTCGGCCGACTGAGGTAAGTGGGTGCTTTCACGTGCTACCGCTTAGTAAAGCACCCTACGGGGAGACCTCGCCGTCGGGGATCCACGACCCGTGGAACCCGGCCGGAACGCGCCGGGGCAGATGCACCGTCGCCTGGTGGGACAGGTCGGCGGCGTTCAGCACCAGCAGTTCCGAGCCGCCGCCGGACCGGTCGGACACGATCGACAGCAGCCATCCCTCGTCCTCGGCGCCCCGGTCCGCCGCCGGGACGAACACCGCCTCGCCCGGCGCGTCGCCGTCGCCCAGCTCCAGCGCCCGGCTCGCCCCGGTCCGCAGGTCGTACTTGACGATCGCCTCGTCGGCGACCGTGTACAGGTAGCGGTGCCCGTGCCCGGTCCGCGTGTCGTCGTGCGTCGGGAACTCCACGTTCCGGTCGTCGAGCTGCTCCTCGACCGCCTTGCCCGTCGCCGGGTCCAGCGTCCAGCGGTGCATCACCGACTTCCAGTGGACGGACGCGGCGTGGGCGGTGTCGTGTTCGGTGGTGCGTCCGATGTCGCCCCAGATGCCCTGGAACGAGTCGGCGTCGTACCGCGCCCCGTCCAGCACGATCCGGCCCTCCTCGTCCTCGTAGGCGTTGCCCACGTGGAACACGTAGCAGGGGTCCACCTCGAACCAGCGGACCGGGCCGCCCGAGCGCGGCATCACGCCGAGGCGCGCCCCGTACCCGTCGTCCCAGCGGTAGGGGATGCCCGCGCCGTTCATGACGAGGTCGCCGTCGAACACCACCGGCAGGTCCATCCAGACCACGTGGCGGGCGGTGATGGCGAAGTCGTGCATCATCGTCGGCCCCGGCACCTCGATCTCGCGGCTCTCCACGAGCTCGCCGGTGGACGACAGCCGGTGGTAGGTCAGGTACGGCGGGGCGAAGCCGTAGCCGAAGAACAGCAGCTCCCCGGTGACCGGGTCCTCCTTGGGGTGCGCGGTCATCGCGCCGGTCAGCCGCCCGCCGAAGTCGCACGGCCCGACCGTGTCGAGCTCGGGCGTGACCTCGTACGGGAAGCCGATCTCCACCAGCGCCAGGATCTTCCCGGCGTGCGGGACGACGTGCGTGTTGGCGGGGACGGCCGCGCGGTCGAACGTGAGGTCCTCGCGGATGAACGGCGCGTCCTCGGTGAACACGCGGGTGCGGACCCACCGGTTGCGGTACCACTCGGCACGGCCGCCGCGCAGCCGCAGCCCGTGGAGCATGCCGTGGCCGGTGAACCAGTGCGGGCTGGTCTCGCCGGGGCGCGGGTTGGGGCCGTTGCGGAGGTAGCGGCCGGTCAGCTCGGCGGGCAGGGCGCCGGTGACGCGCAGGTCGACGGCGCTGATCTCGTCGGGGACGGGGGCCAGGTGGCCGGCCATCCAGGCGGGGACGGGCTGCTCGGACATGGGGTGTTCCTCCTTGCGGGTTCCCGGAGGGAAGGATCAGCGCGCCGGCGCGGGGGCGCCGTGCGCGGTCAGGTGGCGCTTACGGGCGGACCCGGGGTGGCGGGCGGTACCGCGAGCGCGGTCCAGGGAAGGTCAGGCCGTGGTGGTTCGCCATCGCGATCGCCCTCATCAGACATGTCAGTTATGACATGTTCAAATCTGACATTCCAAAGATGACATGTCAATCCCGACGTGTAAGATCAGGACTATGAGCCTTCGACACGCGGTCCTCGGCCTGATCGCCGAGCTGGACGGGGCCAGCGGCTACGACCTGCTCAAGTTGTTCGAGATCTCGCTCAACAGCGTGTGGCCCGCCACCCAGAGCCAGCTGTACGGCGAGCTCGGCAAGCTCACCGCCGAGGGCCTGATCGAGGTGGTGGCCAAGGGGGCGCGCGGCCGCAAGGAGTACGGGATCACCGAGACCGGCCGCAAGGAGCTGGAGCACTGGATCGCCGAGGTGGAGCCCAAGGTCCCGCGCCGCGACGACGCGCTGCTGCGGGTGTTCCTGCTCGGCCAGGTCGACCGGGAGCGGGCCCTGTCCTTCCTGGACCGCCAGCGCGAGCGGGTGGAGGAGATGGTCGCCGAGCTCGCCGGGCTGGAGGAGGCCGTCCCGTGGGACGACGACAACCTGTCGTTCTACGGCCGCCTGGTGATGGAGTGGGGCAAGCAGTCGCTGCGGGCGCGCCGTGACTGGTACGAGTGGGCCCGCAACGAGATCGAGAGCCGCGGGTGACGGCACCCGCGGCTCTCGGAGGGTGAGGCTCAGGCGAAGTCGCGGACGTGTTCGGCGGCCCACTCGGCGAACGTCCGGGCGGGCCGCCCGGTGATCCGCTCGACCTCGGACGACACCGGCTGCGGCCGGTCCACGGCCTCCGCCCAGAACGCCAGCAGCGCGTCCACGACCGGCTCGGGCGCGTACGCCATCGCCGCGCGCGCCGCCTCCGGGGACAGCTCCTCGTAGGTCACCGGGCGGCCGATCGCCTCGCCGATGATCCGGGCCTGGTCGGCGAAGGTCAGCGACTCCGGACCCGACAGCTCCGGCCGCGTGCCCGCCAGGTCGTCGCCGGTCAGGGCGCGGGCGGCGACGGCGGCGATGTCGCGCTCGTCGATCGGGACGGTGTGGGCGCGGGCGTGGGGGCCGCGCACGACGCCGTTCCCGCGGATCTGGTCGGCCCAGCCCAGGGCGTTGGCGGCGAACGCGCCGGGCCGCAGGTGCGTCCACTCCAGCCCGGTCGCCTCGACCTGGCGCTCCAGCGCCAGGTGGTGGTCGCCGATCGGGTTGCCCTCCCCGGCGAGCACGGCCGACGACGACAGCACCACGATCCGGCGGACCCCGGCCCGCCGCGCGCGGTCGAGCAGCTCGTCCACGCCGTTCCAGAAGGCGGCGGGGTTGAGCAGGACGCCGGTCGCGCCCTCCAGCGGCAGGTCGGCGGTGCGGGCGACCTCGGCGCCGTCCGGCAGCGAGGCGGTGGCCGGATCGCGGGACAGCGCCCGCACCTTGTGGCCCGCGTCCAGCAACTCGGCGACGACGTGGCGGCCGACGTTCCCGGTCGCCCCGGTGATGACGAACATGCTTCTTCTCCTTCGGTCAGGACGCGCCCCAGCTTTCATCCATCCGGATGAACTTGTCAACCATCCGGATGGATGAAATCTGGGCTACACTGCCCCCGTGACCGACAGGACCCGCCGCGCGCCCCGCCCCGACGAGCGCAGGCTCGACGCCGAGCGCACCCGCCGCCTGCTGCTGGAGGCCGCCCTGGAGGAGTTCTCCGCCAAGGGCCTGGCGGGCGCGCGCGTGCAGGACATCGCCGACCGCGCCGGGGTGAACAAGCAGCTGATCAGCTACCACTTCGGCGGCAAGGAGGGCCTGTTCGAGGCGATCGTGCGGCGCTGGCAGGAGGAGGAGGCCGAGTTCAACGACCCCGACGTCCCGCTGGAGGAGCTGGTCGTGCGCTACCTGCACAACTCGCTGGACGACCCGCGCGGCAGCCGCCTGAACGCCTGGTGCGGCCTCACCGAGCCCTGCCCGGACCCCGCCGACATGCCCCGCGAGGACCTGTCGGACATGGAACGCCGCCAGGCCGCCGGGCAGATCGCCGCCGACCTGGACCCGGCCGCCGTCCTGCTGGCGCTGATGGGGATGGTCAGCCTGCCGACCCTGATGCCGAACGCGGTGGTGCGCACGTTCGGCATGGACCCGCGGTCACCGGAGTTCCGCGAGCGCTACACCGAACAGCTGCGCCGCATCGTCCGCCACCTGGCGGGCTGAGCCCGGCCCGCCCCGCTCCCGGTCAGTCCTGCCAGAACTGGAACAGGGCGTGCCCGGTGCGGATCGGCAGCCCCTCCATGTCGATCGCCATCCGGAACGGGAACTCGCCCAGCCCGATCAGGTCGGACACCCCGTAGGCGACGTCGAAGAACGCCTGGTTCACCGCCGGGATCAGCCACAGGCACGCCAGCAGTCCGAGGAAGATGTAACCGCCGTACTGGTTGGCCCGCTCCACGAACGAGCGCGGCAGGAACGGCTCGATGATCCCGAACCCGTCCAGCCCCGGGATCGGCAGCAGGTTCAGGATCGCCGCGGTGACCTGGAGGAACGCCAGGAACGCCAGCGCCGCCCAGAACACCCCGTGCCCTCGGTCGGCGAAGTTCTTGAAGATCACCGCGAGCATCACCGCGAACAGCACGTTGGCCAGCGGGCCCGCCGCCGACACCAGGCTGTGCCGCAGCCGCCCGTGGATGGCCGACCGGTCGACCCACACCGCGCCGCCGGGGAAGCCGATCCCGCCGAGCAGGATGAACAGCACCGGGATGCCGAAGCTGAGGATCGGGTCGGCGTACTTCAGCGGGTTCAGCGTCAGGTAGCCGCGGGTGGCCACGTCGCGGTCGCCGGACCGGTAGGCCAGGTAGGCGTGCCCGAACTCGTGCACCGCCAGGGTCACGATCCAGCCGAGCACCACGAACCCGAACACCGCGATCCGCGCGGGCCGGTCGGTGATCGTCCCGTACCGCCAGGCGATCAGCCCGCACAGCACGGTGCCCGCCAGCAGCGCCAGGAACACCGGACTCGGCGAGATCCCCTGCGACCGGCCCCGCGTGTGGTGTACCGAGCCCATGCCTTACCTTCCCCGCGACTGCATCGTGCGGCGCCGTCCCCGGCCGCCCTGGTCGAAACGCTACCGTGGCCGGCGTATGCCCGGCGTCAGGGGACGGCGATCACCGGGCGCGGTGACCAGGGTGTGATCAACCCGAGACGATCACGGGCACCACATAGGTGCGCAGGAACGTCCGCAGCCCGTCGGCGTCCCGGTCCCGGTCCATCACGATCAGCGACGTGATGATCCGGAACAGGAACTCCACCGTCCCCTCCACCTCGATGTCGCCGCGCAGCAGCCCCCGCCCCTGCGCCAGCGCGAAGTAGGGCCGCACGTGTTCGCAGCACAGGTCGAGGACGTGCTCGGCGGCCCCGGCGACGGCCGCCTGCATGTGCCCGGCGGCCTCGGGCACCAGGAACCGCGCGACCGTCGGGTCGGACCGCACGAACGTCACCGCGTCCACGCACCCCTCGACGATCGCGTCGGGCACCGACGGCAGCGCGCGCAGCCGCTCGGTCAGCAGGTCCAGGAACCGGCGCAGGTCGCGCAGCACGACCGCGAGGATCAGCTCCTCCCGGCCGCCGCTGACGGCCCGGTACACCGTGGCCCGCGACAGCCCGGCCGCCGCCGCCACGTCCTCCATGGTCGTCTTGGCCACGCCGAAGCGCCCGAAGCACTCCTGCGCCGCGTCAATGATCCGTTCCCGGGTGGCGTCGGCGGTGGTGGAGGGCATGCGGGAAAGGGTACTCAGTGCCGGAACGGTCAGCCCAGCGTGTAGTCCAGCGCCCAGGAGTGGCCGCCGTCCGGCGCGACGCTGATCGTCCCGTTGCCCCGGATGCCCGTCAGCTCGCCGGTGCCGGAGTTCGGCACGATGATCCACCGCAGCCACTGCGTCGCCTCGGTGCCGTCCTCGCTGCCCGCGCTGTGCTGGAGCACGAACGTCCCCTCCCGCCCGTGCAGGATGCCCTCCACGGTCTCCAGCCCCACGTAGGCGGCGGGCCCGGCGGCCGTCTCCACCGTGAGCAGTTCGGCGCTGCTGGTGCCGACCAGGTCGCCGTGGAACGTCTTGCGCACCAGCACGCGCGTCAGCTTCGTCCCCTCGCGTTCGTCGAAGGGCTTGTCGGCTTCCCAGGCCTCGATGTCGAAGGTGCCTCCAGCGTGAGCGCTCATGCCCGACATGATGCCCGCGCCGCACGGCTTGGAACAGGACCCCTAGAACAGCGTGCCCTCGTGCTCGATGCCGCGCAGCGCGTCGTAGTCCAGCGTCACGCAGTCGATGCCCCGGTCGGTGGCCAGCACCCGCGCCTGCGGCTTGATCTCCTGCGCGGCGAACACCCCGCGCACCGGCGCCAGGCGCGGGTCCCGGTTGAGCAGCTCCAGGTACCGGGTGAGCTGCTCGACCCCGTCGATCTCCCCGCGCCGCTTGATCTCCACGGCGACGGTGCCCTGCCGGTGGTCCCGGCACAGGATGTCCACCGGGCCGATCGCGGTGGGGTACTCGCGGCGGATCAGCGTCCACCCCTCGCCGAGCGTGGTGATGTGCTCGGCCAGCAGCTCCTGCAGGTGCGCCTCCACCCCGTCCTTGATCAGTCCGGGGTCCACGCCCAGCTCGTGCCGCGAGTCGTGCTGGATCTCGTGGATGGTGAGGATGAGCCGCTCGCCCGACTTGCCGTGGGTGACCGTCCAGCGCGCGATGGCGCCGTTCTCCTCCAGCGGCTCCTCCCGCAGGGTGCAGGGCGGGTTCATCCAGTTCAACGGCTTGTAGGCGCGGTCGTCGGCATGGATGCTCACGCTTCCGTCCGCCTTGATCAGGATGAGGCGGAGGGCCAGCGGGAGGTGGGCGGTGAGCTTGCCGGCGTAGTCGACGCTGCAGCGGGCGATAACGAGACGCACGGTCGGCCAGCATAGTGAGGGTCGAAAGCGCTTGCGCCCCTCCCGGCTGAGACCGACAGAATGAGTTTTGTGAGCGATCTTCAAATTCGATGGGCGACGCCGGCCGACGACACGGCGTTGGCCGAGCTCGACGCGCGGACCTGGTCGACGGTGAGCGCGGTCGCGCCCCGCCCCGAACCGGGGGAGCCCTTCTTCGGCGGGAAGACCCCGCCGGAGTCGATCCTCGTCGCCGAGCGCGACGGGAAGGTCGTCGGCTACGCCAAGCTCGCCGCGCCCTACCCGTTCCCGTCCGGCGCGCACGTGCGGTCGATCCACGGGCTGGCCGTCGACCCCGGCGAGCGCGGGCGGGGGATCGGCCGGGCGCTGATGGAGGCCGCGTGCGACCGGGCCCGCGAGCAGGGGGCGCGGCGCATCACGCTGCGGGTGCTGGGCGGCAACGACCCGGCGCGGCGGCTCTACGAGTCGCTGGGGTTCAACGTCGAAGGCGTGCTTCCCGGAGAGTTCTTCCTCGACGGGCGGTACGCGGACGACGTGCTGATGGGCAAGCCGCTCTGACGCTCGCGCTCCGGCGTCCCCGGGCGGCGCACGGCCGGGGCGGGGGCGCGCCCTGGCCGTACACCGCCTTACCAGGCGGCTTACGGGCTTAGGCGGTGGAACGGGCGCCCGGATAGGACGTCGTCCCCATGTGGGGCGGGGCGCCTTAGGACCAACCTTGAGGGTGTCGGGCCGGAACGGGCCGACGGATCAGGGAGGGGCCATGTTCCACAACGACATCATGTACGCGGTGATGCGGGAGCGCGCGCGGGAACTGCGCGAGGAGGCGCGGGGCGCGCGCCGGGCCCGGAGGCGCCGGACCGAGCTGGAGGAGCAGACCTCCTACCGCCGTCCGGTCCGCCGCTACCGCCCGGCGTAAGGCCGGCGCGGAGTCCGGCGCGGAGCCCGGCTCGGGGAGCGCATGACCGGTTCGACCGCGTCGGTCAAGTCTGGAATTCGATCGCCGTCAAGATTAGCGTCACGGGCATTGGGCGACATCACCGCCGGCGGAAGGAGCCCCGCGATGTCCCTTGACGTATCCCCCGAACTCCTCGAACAGGCCCGCAAGGGCGAGGTCGGCGACGCGGCCTTCGTCGAATGCGTACGCACGTCGCTGCCGTACGCCTGGGAAATGATCAGCGGTCTGGTGGCGAAGCTGCAGGTGGACGGCGGCGAGTTCGCCGACAACCAGGTCCCGCCGCCGGACGAGCGGGCGCGCGGCGAGCTGCTGCGGGTGCTGGCCAGCGACGCCATGCGGGGCGCGCTGGAACGGCACTTCGGCATGAAGCTGGCGTTCCAGAACTGTCACCGGGTGGCGGTCTTCCCGACCGGGGACTCGGCGGCGTACCGGACGTTCGTCACCGCCCGCGAACAGATCCTCAACCAGTCCCCGGAGCTGAGGGACTGCTGATCGAACAGGAAGCGGCCCCGGTCCCGAACGCGTTCGGGACCGGGGCCGCGGCGCGGTCGGCGCCGCGTACGGCGATGGCCCTACGCGCCGACCTGTGACGTGGGCGCCACCTTCAGCGACAGCGCCCGGTCGCGGCGCGAGGGTTCCCTGTCCGGGGCGGAAGACGGCCCTGGCCGTTCGGTGACGGACGTCCGCTCCTCCGGCGGCGCCGCCATGGGGGGCCGTCCCTCGTAGTAGGGGACGCTCTCGCCGTAGGCGAGTTGCAGGACCTTCTCGTCCATCGGGCCGAAGCGCTCCAGGTGCCGCGAGCCGTGCCGGCGCAGCGTGGCGTGCACCTGGGCCTCGATGCCGGTGCGCTCCGGCGTGACCTCCTCCACCAGGGCGAACGCCAGGTTGACGCAGTGGCCGGTCAGCTCCTCGGTGCGCCGCCGCCCGTCCGACCTCGGCACGGCCACGGCGGTGCCGTCGGTGATGGCGCTGGACACCGAGAACTGGAGGGCGGAGCTGGCCCACACGTGCTCGCCCCGGGCGCGGGCCGCGTGCATGGTGAGGCGCAGGCGGGCGGCGCACGCGGGCTGGATCTCGTCGTGGACGACGGCGTGCACGGCCTGCGCGGTCTCCAGCGCCCTCCCGGCGCGCCCGGCCGGGTCGCCCCGGTAGGCCGCCAGCAGCGCGTCGCCCTGCCAGGAGTAGATGTCGCCGTCGCGGAGCCTCACCTGCGCCTCGGCCTTCTCCCAGAAGGTGTCGACCAGGGCGGCGGCGGCCGCGGGGTCCGGGCCGAGGGCCCGGACGATGTGGCTCCAGCCGTTGATGTCGATCACCAGGAAGGTCGCCTCCAGGCGCTCCCAGCCCGCGGGGATGTGCGTCATGACCTGGCCTCCGGGTCGTGCGGCGCCGCCGGCGGCGGCCGGTCGGCCTGGTTCTCCCGGTCGGCGACCAGGCTCAGGGTGACGCCGAGACCGATCAGCGCGATCCCGGTCAGGGCCAGGGCGACCAGCCGGACCCGGGACAGCTGCGGAACGGTCAGCCGGTCCCCGATCTGCAGACCGCCGCCGACCAGGGCGATCAGCAGGAAGATTGCTCCCACGACCTCTAGTGTCATCGCTCGCACCCCAGGAGTTGAACTTCTCTATACCTAGAAGATAGATGATCCATACTCCATGTGTGAAGGCTTCCACATAAAAGCGTGGGGACATTCTCTCAGGAGGTGGGGAGCAGGGCGCGCAGCCCCTCGACGTCCAGCAGGAGGAGGCGGTTCCGCTTGCTGGCGACCAGCCCCTCGTTGCGCAGCCGGGTCCAGGTCGCCGAGACCGACTCGCGGGAGACCCCCAGCAGGTTGGCCAGCTCCTCCTGGCGGCGCGGGTAGGGGAACCAGACGCCCTCGCTGCCCTCCCGGCCGACCCGGTCGGCCAGCATCACCAGGATCTCGGGGACCTGCACGGAGATCTTGTGCTGCTTGAGGCGGACGAAGTCCGAGCCCTCCTGGAGCCGCTCCACCAGCACCTCCAGCAGCGCCCACTGGGCGCCGGGGTTCTCCAGCAGGTAGCGCTTGAAGTCGGCGGCGTCGATCTCCAGCACCTCCACCTCGTCCAGCGCGCGGACCGTCGCCGACCGGGGGCCGCCGGAGATCGCCGCCAGCTCGCCGATGATGTCGCCGTCGCCGCGGAAGCCGAGCAGGTTGCCCGACTCGCTGGGGGGCGCGTCGGGCTCCAGCTCCGGCTCGGAGATCACCGCCGCCCAGCCGCGCAGCAGGATCAGCGCCGAGTGGGACCGGCTGCGCTGCCGAATGATCTTGTCGCCCGCCGGGAGGATGTCGCGGACCGCGTACTTGCGGAGGGCCTCGCGCTCCCGCTCGCCGAGCTTGCCCCAGTAGGAATTCGATCTGGTCACATTGGGAAGTGTAGCTTTCCACACTCAGGGTCGGGGAAGTTCGGCACGGACCTTGGGGAGGACCTCCTCGCCCAGCCGGGCCACGTTCGCGAACGTGGCCTCCGCCGACCCGGCCGCCTCCACCAGCAGGGCCAGCCGGCGGACGCCGGTGCGCTCGACCGTCGCGACCAGGCGCGCGGCGCAGTCGTCGGGGGAGCCCACCGGGTGCATGCCGCACAGGCGCCGCGCGTACTCCACCGGGTCGCGGCGGGCGCGCGGCCGGTCGTCGACGGCGACGTACCCGTCCAGCCCCGGCCCCAGCCAGCGCGGCATCTCCCGCAGCACGGTCGCCACCGCCTCCTCCCGCGTGTCGGCGACCTGCGCCAGGTGCGCCGACACGTGCGGGGCGGGAACGCCGTGGCGTTCGACGGCGGCGGCCTTCTCGGCGTCGCCGACGTGCATGCCGAGCAGCATCGGCAGGCCGCGCTCGGCCGCCAGCGCCTCGGTCGCCTCCGAGGTGCAGGCCACCAGGACCGGCGGGGGCGCCGCCGCGCGCGGGACGACCGGCACCTCCCGGAACGCGAAGTGCTCCCCGTCCCACCCGACCCGCTCCGAACGCAGCCACGCCAGCAGCAGGTCCAGCGACTCGGCGAACCCGCGCTCGTACCGCTCCAGCCCCGTCCCGAACACCTCCAGGTCCCGCCACGGCCCGCCGCGCCCCACCCCCAGCCGGAACCGGCCGCCCGACACCAGCGACAGCATCGCCGCCTGCTCGGCCAGCGCCACCGGATGCTGGTTGGACAGGACGCTGACGGCCGTCCCCACGTGCACGCGCCGCGTCAGCCCCAGCAGGTGGCCCGCGAACGTCGCCGCCGACGGCACCACCCCGTAGGTCATGAAGTGGTGCTCGGCCACCCACACGTCGTCGAACCCGACCCGCTCGGCCAGGAGCGCCGCGCGCACCGTCCGTTCCAACGCGGCCGCGTCGTCCTCGCCGGGGAAACGCGCCGCGAGCAGGAAAACCCCAAATCGCACTCCCCGGTCGTACCCGGATCGCGCGGATGGGAGACTGCCGGGCATGAGTGGCGTTTCGTTCAGCAAGGTCGGTGTGGTCGGACTGGGCACCATGGGCGCGGGCATCGCCGAGGTGCTGGCCCGGGGTGAGCTGGCCGTCGTCGGCATCGAGGTCAACTCCGAGGCGCTGGAGCGGGGGCGGGGGCACCTGGAGAGGTCCACCGGGCGCGCCGTCAAGCGCGGCAGGCTCACCGAGGAGGGGCAGCGGGCGATCCTCGACCGGATCGCGCTGTCCACCGACTTCGCGGACCTGGCCGACTGCGACCTGGTCATCGAGGCGGTCCCGGAGCGGCTGGACCTCAAGCGCGGGGTCTTCGCCCAGCTCGACCGGGTGTGCCGCCCCGACGCGGTGCTGGCCACCAACACCTCCTCCCTGTCGGTCACCGAGATCGCGGTCTCCACCAACCGCCCCACCAAGATCGTCGGAGTGCACTTCTTCAACCCGGCGCCGGTGATGAAGCTGGTCGAGGTGATCCGCACGGTCCTCACCGAGCCCGAGGCCGTCACCCGCGTCGCCGACCTGGCCGCCGCCCTCGGCAAGACCCCGGTGACGATCGGCGACCGCGCCGGGTTCGTCGCCAACCGCCTGCTGTTCGGCTACCTCGGCCAGGCCGTGACCATGCTGGAGTCCGGCCACGCCACCCGCGACGACATCGACACCGCGATGCGGACCGGCGGCGGGCTGCCGATGGGCCCGTTCACCCTGATGGACCTGATCGGCCTGGACACCTGCCTGGAGGTGCTGGAGGCGATCCACGCCGAGACCCGCGACCGCCGCCACGCCCCCTCCCCGCTGCTGCGCGAACTGGTCGCCGCCGGGCTGCTGGGCCGCAAGACCGGCCGCGGCTTCTACGCCTACGACGGCTCCGAGCCCGAGGCCCCCGCCGGCGCGTCCGGAGCCGTCCAGCCGGTGCTGTGCGTCACCGGCGACGGCCCGCGCCCGGCCCGCCTCGCCGACGCCGCGACCGGCGACCCGGCCACCTGCGACCTGGTCGTCGCGCTGGACGAGAAGGCGCTGGCCGAGGCCGCCGCCGTCGCCAAGCCCGGCGCGGTCCTGGCCACCCTGGACACCTCCCGCCGCGTCGTCGGGCAGGCCGTCGCCTCCGGCCGCCCCGCCGACGTCGTGGGCCTGCACCTGCCCGAGGCCGGCGGCGAGCTGGCCGAGGTCGCCACCACGGTCGTCACCGGCGAGGGCGTCGCCGACAAGGCCGTCGCGCTGGTCACCGCCCTCGGCCTGACCGCCGTCCGCTGCCGCGACCGCGCCGGGTACATCGTGGACGCGCTGCGCTTCCCCTACCTCAACGACGCCGCCGCCATGCTCGGCGCGGGCTACGCCGACGCCGACGCGATCGACGCCGCCATGCGGCTGGGCTGCGGCTACCCGACCGGCCCCATCGCCGATCTGGACCGCCTCGGCCTGGACCGCGCCGTCACGGTGCTGCGCGCCCTGTACGACGGGTCCCGCGAGCCCGCGTTCTCCCCGACCCCGCTGCTGGAGGAGCACGCCACGGCCGGCCGGACCCTGCGCTAGGACCGGCGCCGAACCAGGTTCGGGGCCCCGCGCGGCCACGCGCGGGGCCCTCCTATCCTGGATCCCATGAGCCCCCGGAAGAACCGCCGTGTCACTCCCCAACGCCCGCCGGGCGGCTCGTTCCGCGAACAGCAGACCGAGGAGGGCCCGGACGGCGAGTGGAACGTCCGCCAGGTCCCCGGCGCCAACGCCACCAAGCACTACCGCTGCCCCGGCTGCGACCAGCTGATCCCGCCGGGCGTCGCGCACCTGGTGGCCTGGCCCGCCGACGGCTTCGGCGACGCCGACGACCGCCGCCACTGGCACCGCCCCTGCTGGCAGGCGCGCACCCGCCGCGGCCCGCGCGTCCAGCGCACCCGCGACGCCCCCCGCTACGGCTGACGGCCCCCGCCCGCCGCGGCCCCGAAAGCCCGGCGGGACGGCCCCCCTAAACGCGGGCGACCGATCACGGCCACTCGGGGCCTTCGGCGCCGATCCGGGGTGACGATTGGCTGACCGCCGGGTACCGGGCGGATGTCGGGGACGTCAACGGGGAGGCCGCGCCACCATGACCGTGCAGTTGTACGCCAGGGACGTCGGTACCGGCACGCCACTCGTCCTTCTGCACGCGTTCCCGCTGTCGTCGGCGATGTGGCTCGCCCAGCGGGAGGGGCTGGCCGGCCGGTTCCGGGTCGTCACCCCCGACCTGCGCGGATTCGGCGGATCGCTGCTCGGCGACGACGAGCCGTCGATCGACGCGATGGCCGACGACGTCGCGCGCGTGTTCCGGCGGCTGGGCGTGCAGCGGGCCGTCGTCGGCGGCCTGTCGATGGGCGGGTACGTCGCGATGGCGCTGTGCCGCCGCCACCCCGACCTGGTCCGGGGGCTGGTGCTGGCCGACACCCGCGCCGGGGCCGACACCGACGAGGTCCGCGCGACCCGGCTGCGGCAGGCCGAGACGCTGGAGGGCGAGGACAGCGTGCGGGTGCTGGTCGAGGAGGTCCTGCCCCACCTGGTGGGCCCCACCACGTTCCGGCAGCGCGCCCTGATCTACGGGCGGGTGCGCGGCCTGGTCCAGGCCACCCCGCCGCGGGCCGCCGCCTGGGCGCAGCGGGCGATGGCCGCGCGCGGCGACGCGTTCGAGACGCTGCGCGGCCTGAAGGTGCCCGCCCTCGTCATGGTCGGCGCGGAGGACGTCCTGGCCACCGAGGAGGAGGCGCGCGTCATGGTGGACGCCCTCCCCAACGCCGAGCTGCAGGTCATCCCGCGCGCCGGGCACCTGTGCGCCGTCGAGCAGCCCGACCTGTTCAACCAGGCCGTCGCCGAGTTCACCACCGCCCTCGCCCGCACCGGGGAGTGACCCCTACAGCGTCTCCTGGCGGGGCAGCACCACCTCGCGGATCAGCAGCGCGATCGCGGCGGCCGTCGGGATCGCCAGCAGCGCGCCGACGACGCCGAGCAGCGTTCCGCCGATCAACGCCGCCACGATCGTCACCGCCGGGGCCACGTCCACCGTCCGCTTCATCACGCGCGGGTACAGCAGGTAGTTCTCGATCTGCTGGTAGGCGACATAGAAGATCACCGCGATGATGCCCTCGGTGGTGCCGGTCAGGAACGCCACCGTGCACACGACCACCGCGCCGATCGTCGCGCCGACCAGCGGGATCAGGTCCGTCACCGCGACGATCAGCGCCAGCGCCAGCGCGTAGGGCACGTCGAGGATGCGCAGGAAGATGTAGGACGTCACGCCCGCGATGAACGCGATCGTCGACTGCCCGGCCACGTACCCGCCGATGCGCTCCAGGATCTCGTCGCCCAGCAGCGCCACCCGGGCCCGCCGGGAGCGCGGCGCGAGCTGGTAGAAGAACGTCTTGATCTGCGGCAGCGAGCTGAGGAAGTACAGCGTCAGGATCAGCACCGTCAGCAACTGGAAGGTGCCCGACAGCGCCTGCTTGCCGACGTCGAGGGCGTGCTTGGCCAGGCTCTCCTGGAACTTCGCGTCGCTGATCTTCGCCTGGGCCTGCTCCAGCAGGCGGTAGCGGCGGTCCCACTCGGCGATCCGCCGGTTGGTCTGCAACTGCTCGATGTAGTGCGGGACGCTCTTGGCCAGGTCGGTGATCTGCTCGGTGAGCGGCGGGATCAGCGAGGCCACGAACCCGGCGAAGAACAGCAGCACGCCGAGGAACACCACCCCGACCGCCCAGCCGCGCGACAGGCCCACGCGCTTCAGGCGCTCCACCGCCGGGTTCAGCCCGACCGCCAGGAACATCGCCACGACGATCATCACGATCACCGACCGGACGCTGGTCACCGCACGGACCAGCATCCACGCGGTGATCACGCCGAGCGCGGCGGTGAAGCCGAACACGAACGGGTGCGCCTTGCCCAGCGGGAGCCCCGGCCGCCCGAACGGGAACCGGTCCTCCACCCCCGCCTCGATCTTGCGCTGCTCGATGTCGTGCGCGGGGTCGGGCGCGGCGTCGGGATCGACGGTGCGCCGCGCCTCCGCCCGGGTGATCGGCAGCGGCCGTTCCCCCTCCGCCGAAGGGCTCTCGACGCGGTCCTCCCCGGTGCTCTCCCTGGTGTCCACGGCGGTGTCGCCGGGGGAGTCCGGCGGCGGCGGCACGTGCCCCGGCGGCACCGATCCGCCCGCTCCGGTGCGGCGCGGCTCGGCGGCGTCCGCCGTGGAGGCCTCTTCCTCGGGGACCGCTTCGGACGTGCCCTCGCCTGGGGACGCCGAACGGTCCTGTGAGGGCTTGTCGTCGGGCACGCCGTTCTCCTTACCTCGTCGCGTCATCCGGTGGCCGGGGGAGGGGACCTGATGGATGAGACGCCAAAGAGCCTAAAGGCAGTTTCCCGCCTTCAGGCTCTTTGTCGTTCGCGGATACGGCGCCGGCCGGTGAACGGCTCGGGTCAGGCGGCCGTCACTCCTGCCACCAGTCCTCGTCGTCCTCGTCCTTCTTCGCGCCGCCCTTGGCGGCGGTGGGCTTGGCGCCCTGCTGCTTGGCCTGGGCCTGCTGGCCGCCCTGCGGGGCCGCCGCGGGCTTGGCCTCGGCGGCCGGGATCGCCTTCTCGGCCGGGGCCGGAGCGGGCTCCTCGGGGGCGCCGCCCAGCGCCGGGCCGACGCCGCCGATGAGCTGGCGCAGCTGGTTGAGGTGGCTGGTGATGCTGTCGCGCTGGCGGGTCAGCTCGTCCACCTGGCGCTGCGCCTGGGTGCGGATCCGCTCGGCCTCGGCCTTGGTCTCGGCCAGCAGCTGCTCGGCCTGCGCCTTGGCCTCGGCGATGACCTGGTCGGAGTTCTTGCGGGCGTTGGCCATGAGCTGCTTGGCGTGCTGGTCGGCCTCGCGCCGGGTCTGCTCGGCCTGCTGGGTGGCCTTGGCGGCGCGCTGCTCGGCGGAGGCGGCGCGCTGCTCGGCCTCGGCGACCAGCTTCTGGGTGGCGGCCTGCGCGGCGGAGTGCCGCTCGGCGTCCTGCCGGTCGGCCTCCTCGCGGCGGGCGGCCAGCTGGATCTCGAACTCGGCCTCGGCCTGGGCGCGCTGCGCCTCGGACTCCTCCAGGATGCGCTGCGCCTGGGCGCGCATCTCGTCGGCCTGCCGCTTGGCGGTGGTGAGGATCTCGTCGCGCTCGCGCTTGGTGGAGGCGCGCAGCTGGGCGACCTCGCGCTCGGTGGTGGTGCGCAGCTTGGCGATCTCGCGCTCGGCGGCGGCGCGCTTCTCGGCGACCTCGTGGTCGGCGGTGGCGCGCAGCTTGGCGACCTCGCGCTCGGTCGTGGAGGTCAGCTCGTCGGCCTCGCGGCGGGCGGCGGTGCGCACCTCCTCGGCCTCGCGCTCGGCGGCGTTGCGCATGTCGTCGCACTCGCGCTGGGCGGTGGCGCGCAGCTCGGCGGCCTCGTTCTCCGCGGTGGCGCGCAGTTCGGCGGCGTCGACCTTGGCCGCGGCCTTGATCTCGTTGGCCTCGCTGCGGGCGGCCTGGACCAGCTCGGTGGCCTGCTCCTCGGCGAGCCGCAGCAGCTGCTCGATGCGGGCGCCGAGCCCGGAGTAGGTCGGGCGCTCCTGCTCCTGGAGCTGGCGGTGGGCGTCCGACAGCTCGCGCTGGAGGGCCTGCGTCTGCTCGCGGGTCTGGCGGACCTCGGTGTCGAGTTGCTTGATGTGCTCGTCGACCTGGTGCCGGTCGTAGCCGCGAAGCACCACGTCGAACTCGCGCGGGGGCGTGTCTTCAAAGAAGTTGCTGAGCTGGGCGTCGATGTCGGACTGCATGTGGCTCAATCCTGATGTGACGGGGCTACGGGTGGGGACCATCCCCGCCACGGGGCGGGGAGCGCGTTTGTACCGGGGACCGGTTGATCGCCTGGCTGAACGGGCCTCGGGCCCCAGACCTCATCCGGCGAAAGCAGCGTACTCCGCGAGCTGCCGTGTTGGGGGCTCATCTTGGCGCGCTGCGTGGATTGTCGGGTTTGTCATTACCGGTGGGAACGCGTGTGGTGACAGGGGCTCTGGCCTGCAAATGCACCAGAAGTGGCGGAACGGTTACAGAACGGCGCGCCCGCCCCGTCCCCGGCCCACTGTGATATCGATCACGTCACGATCGTCCCATGGCATGGCAAACCATGGGACGGCGGTACGCCGCTCTTGCCCCGGCGCTAGCCCTTCTGCACCAACTCGGTCAGCACGCCGTGGCAGTCCTTGGGGTGGAGGAAGGTGATCCGTGACCCCATCGACCCCCGCCGCGGCTCCTCGTACAGCACCCGCACGCCCTTGGCCCCGATCCCGTCGGCCTCCTCCTGCACGTCCCCGTCGGTCCCGAACGCGATGTGGTGGACGCCCTCGCCGTTCTTCGCCAGCCACTTGGCGACGGTCGAGTCCTCGCGGATCGGCGTGATGAGCTGAATGTAGGAGGCCGCCCCGTCCCCGGTGTCGTTGATCTTCAGCATGGCCTCCCGGACGCCCTGCTCCTCGTTCACCTCGTAGTGCACGTCGGTGAACCCGTAGGTCTCCCGGTAGAACTCGACGGTCGCCTCCAGGTCGTGACAGGCGATCCCGATGTGGTCGATGCGGGTCAGCACGGGGCGTCCTCCTCGGTGCGGGGCGGGTTCCGCTGAGTATCGTGGCAAACGTCGCCGTACAACCCGCATGGAGGCCCCCGAATGTCCACCACGTCCGTGATCGTCGCCGGAGCGCGCACCCCCATCGGCCGTCTGATGGGGTCGCTGAAGGACTTCTCCGCCGCCGACCTCGGCGCGCACGCCATCAGGGCGGCGCTGAGCCGCGCGGGCATCACCGGCGACCAGGTCCAGTACGTCATCCTCGGCCAGGTGCTCCAGGCCGGGGCCGGGCAGATCCCCGCCCGGCAGGCCGCGGTCAAGGCCGGGATCCCGATGAACGTCCCCTCGGTCAACGTCAACAAGGTCTGCCTGTCGGGCCTGGACGCCATCGCGCTGGCCGACCAGCTCATCCGCGCCGGCGAGTTCGACATCGTCGTCGCGGGAGGCATGGAGTCGATGACCCAGGCCCCGCACCTGCTGCCCAAGTCGCGCGGCGGCTACAAGTACGGCTCGGTCGAGGTCCTGGACCACATGGCCTACGACGCGCTGACCGACGCGTTCGACGGCGTCTCGATGGGCGAGTCCACCGAGCGGCACAACGCCAAGCTCGGCATCTCGCGCGAGGAGCAGGACGAGTTCGCGGCGCGGTCGCACCAGCGCGCCGCCGAGGCGATCAAGAACGGCGTGTTCGACGAGGAGATCGCGCCCGTCGAGATCCCGCAGCGGCGCGGCGAGCCGGTCGTGTTCGCCAAGGACGAGGGCGTGCGCGCCGACACCACCATGGAGACGCTGGGCCGGCTGCGCCCGGCGTTCAGCAAGGAGGGCACCATCACCGCGGGCTCCTCCTCGCAGATCTCCGACGGCGCCGCCGCCGTGGTCGTGATGTCGAGGGCCAAGGCCGAGGAGCTGGGCCTGACCTGGCTCGCCGAGATCGGCGCGCACGGCAACGTCGCCGGTCCCGACAACTCGCTCCAGTCCCAGCCGTCCAACGCGATCAGGCACGCCCTGTCCAAGGAGGGCCTGGCGGTCGACGACCTGGACGTCATCGAGATCAACGAGGCGTTCGCGTCGGTCGGCATCCAGTCGATGCGCGACCTGGGCGTCGGCATGGAGAAGGTCAACGTCAACGGCGGCGCGATCGCCCTCGGCCACCCGGTCGGCATGTCCGGCGCCCGCATCGTGCTGCACCTGGCCTACGAGCTGAAGCGGCGCGGCGGCGGCGTGGGCGCCGCCGGCCTGTGCGGCGGCGGCGGCCAGGGCGACGCGCTGATCCTGCGTGTGCCGTCCGCCTGACACCCGTGACGACGGGCCCCGCGTCCTCCGCCGGACGCGGGGTCCCGAGGCACTCCGGCTGTGTCAGGAGTCGCGCAGCAGATCGCGTGCGGCCTCGCTGAAGGCTCGTACGCGCGCCGTCTCCGTCCGCCACACCAGTCCCCACTCCAGCCGGGGAGCGTCCTCGAACGGCACGTACACCACGTCCGGCCGCGCGTAGTAGCGCCTCGTCTGCGCCCCGACCGGAAGCACCCCCTGGTCCGCGCCGACGAGCGCCAGCAGCTCGTTGAGCGTGGCGGCGGGCGGCCCGAGGACGACGGGGCGGCCCGAGGGGGTCGTCGCGGGCGTGTCGAGCAGCGGCAGCACCGTCACCCGCGCCAGGTCCTCGACCGACACCGTCGCGCGGCGCGCGAACGGGTGCCCCGCCGCGACCGCCAGCACCCGCGCCTCCCGCACCAGCACCGGCCCCATGGTCAGGTCCGGCGCGTCCACCGGGAACGTCGTCAGCGCCACGTCCACCCGGTCCTCGCGCAGCCACGGCGCCACCTCGCCCCACTGCGCCTCCCGGACGCGCACCTCGCAGCCGGGCACCCGTTCCCGGAACAGCCCGGTCACCCCGACCAGCAACTGCGCCGCCGCCGCGCCGACGAACGCCGCCCGCAGCGTCCCGGTGAGCCCCCGCCCGGCCGCGACCGCCTCCTGGAACGCGGCGCCGATCTCGTCCCAGGCGGGCCGCACCCGCTCGTACAGCCGCCGCCCCGCGGCCGTCGGCTCCACCCGGCGGCTCGTGCGGTCGAACAGCGGCGCGCCGACGCGCCGCTCCAGCTTCCGGACCGTCTGGCTGACCCGCGCGGTGGAGACGTGGAGCCGTTCGGCGGTGCGCCCGAAGTGCAGCTCCTCGAAGAGCGTCAGGAACGTCTCCACCTCGTGCCGCTCCAGCATGACCGCCCCCCGACCGTTAACCGTGGCTTCACGATCGTCGCACGGGAACGCCTTGGTCGCCGCCCTCCCCCCGGCGAGGCTGGACGTCATGTACGTCACCGAGACCACCGCCCTGACCACCGGAACCGACCCGCGCGACCGCGTCGAGGCCATCGACGCGCTGTACCGCTTCGCGCTCGGCCAGGACCTCAAGGACGCCGAGCTGTTCGGGTCCGCCTTCACCGCCGACGCCACGCTGGACTTCCGGCCCGCCGCCGCGCGGTGGGGGGCCGAGCCGCCCGTCATGACCGGCCGCGACGCGATCGTCACCACGATCCTGGGGTCGTTCACCGGCCGCGTGGACACCACCCACCAGGTCGCCAACCCGCGCGTGGCGGTCGACGGCGACACCGCCCGCCTCACCGCCCTGGTGGAGGCCCAGCACCTGCTGACGGCCGACCACTCCGCCCACGCCCTGCTGAAGAACCTCTACGACGTGGAGCTGGTCCGCGACGGCGACCGCTGGCTCATGCGCCACGTCCGCATCGCCAACATCTGGTACACCGGCGACCCGGGGGCCGTCTTCGGCTGACCGGCTACTGGCCCCCGGCCTGCTGGATCGTGACCTTCTTGAAGCCCAGCGCCTTGAGCATGTTCTCCAGCATGAGCCTGGTGTTCTGGTCGGCGCGCTCGCGCAGCCCGCTCGCGGTGGCGGCGTCCTGGATCTTCTGCGCGGCCAGGACGTTGAGCTGCTGCTGGTCGGCGGGGTTGCTGCTGAAGAAGTCGCCCACCCGGTCCAGCAGGCCGCGCTGGGTCGAGAAGACGTAGCTCTTCTTCGGGTCCAGGTTGGCCCTCTCCAGCTCGGCGCGGGGGAGCTTCACGGTGACCTCGGTGCGGTCGGCGTTCATCGTGATCGCGCCCGAGCCCAGCCTGGAGAAGTCCACGTAGGCGTCGACCGAGCCGTTGCCGACGAACAGGGTCCGCTGGCCCTTCACCGACGCGGGCAGCCAGGCCGCGTCCTTCTCCAGGTCGACGATCACCTGGTAGTTGCCGCTGGCGGCCTCGAACCGCGACAGGTCCCGGATGGACTGGAGCACCGCCGGGCTGCTGCGGTCCTTGTCCTCGGTCGCGAACGGGTTCAGCCAGTCCGGCGCCATCCGCAGGGCCTGCTGGAACAGCAGGACCGCCACCACCCCGACCACGACCAGCACCAGCGCCGGACCCCATCCGCCGCGGCGGCGGCGCGCGGGGCGGTCGGCGGGGGCGTCCTCGCGGGGGGCGTCCTTGGCGGGGGCGGTGTTCTTCTCGGGGCGTGCCATGGGGGAGGCATTCCCCGCGAGGCCGCCTCCTCACCTCACCCGTGTGACCGACACCATAGACGTGGACGAAACACTCGCCGGGACACGGTACGTTGGCCACCCGTGGACATCGTGCGCGCTTTCCGACTCGTCTCGATCATCGAGGCGGTCTCCTTCCTCGTGCTGCTTCTCGTCGCCATGCCGCTGAAGTACCTGGCGGAGATCCCGGCGGCCGTGTCGATCGTCGGCCCCATCCACGGCATCCTGTGGATCGCCTACGTCGCCCTGGTCCTCGTGGTCCGCGCGCCGCTGCGCTGGGACGGCAAGCGCACGGTCCTGGCGCTGGTCGCGTCGGTGCTGCCGGTGGCGCCGTTCTTCGTGGAGCGCAAGTGGACCACCCCCGCCGAGCCGGTGGGCCTCGGCAAGTGATGGGTTTCTGCACGGCCGCGTCGGGTCTGGGGGGAACCGGCGCGGCCGTGCAGATCTGAACGGATCCGAGCGGACCTGACACCGGAGCCCGGACACCGGGACCCCTCCGTCAACGGTCGTCGGGCCGCGTCCTCACGGGCGCGGCCTTCTTCGTCCGGGGGACCCGGACGCGGGAGCGTCCCGGCCGGAAGTCGGCCGCGCGCAGCGAGCAGGTCCGGTAGGCGGCGAAGTGGGCGCGCAGCCACGCGCGCCGCCGGTCCTCGTTCCACGCGCCGAAGCGCCGCACCGCGCGCGCGTCGGGCAGCGCGGGCGGTGCCTCTCCCACCAGCCACGCGTCCACCAGCGCCCGGTACCCCGCCGCCGGCGCCGGGCACGTCCGCGCGACGACGAGACCGTCCCGGATCTGCCGCACGGCCCGCGCCTCGTACCCCGGTGTCAGCTCGTCGCCCAGATGCACCACGGCGACGCCGCCCGCCACCCGCGCGGGCTCGGTCGGCGGGCGCTGCTCCACCCGGGCGAACTCGCCCGGCGTCCCCGTCAGCCGGGTCGCCAGCGGCGTCACCGCCGTCGTCAGCGAGGGCAGCGCCGCCCGCAGCGCCGGATGCACGCACACCGTCAGCGGCCACTCCCGGCACACGCGCTCCACCGGAACGGCCGCCACCGCGCGCCCGTCCGCGCTCTCCAGCCGGAAGGTCGCCACCACGACCAGCCCCACCGCCACCGCCAGCGGGGGCAGCGGCAGCGCCCGCCGCGTCACCCACGCCACGTATCCCAGCACCAGCACGGCCGTCAGGCCCGCCGCCCACACCACCTGGTCGGCCAGCACCCCGGTCCGCAACTGGGTGAACAGCCCGACCCGGCCGAACACCGCCGGCGGTAGCAGCCCCACCCACGAGCCGCCCGGCGCCCGCAGGGACGACCACGCGACCGCCGCCAGCCCCACGGCCACCGGCGTCGCGGCGCGCGGCGCGACCCGTCCGGCCAGGTACCCGGCCACCACGTGCAGCACCAGCGCCGCCGCCCCCGCCGTCGGGCCCAGCGGGTGCGGACGCCCCGCCTCGTGCCGCGACAGCGTCTCGGCCACGATCACGGCCGTGACCCCGGCGTGGGCGACCAGCGCCGCGCCCGACAGCAGCACCAGGTCGTGCAGCGCCCCGGTCGCGGGGGAGCGGGGCGACAGGTCCCGGACGTGGTCCAGCCGTCGTTCCCGCAGCGCCGCCCACGCCGCCAGCGCCGCCGCGACCGGGCCCAGCAGCCGTACCGCGTCGCCCAGCGCGACCACCGAGTTGTCCCAGTAGCCGACGCCGGGCACCAGCGACAGCCACGCGGTGACCGCCCCGAGCCCGGCCAGCAACGGCACCGCGACCAGCAGCGCCGTGCGGCGCGCGTCGAGCCGCAGCACCCGCCCCAGCTCCGACACCCGGCCGGAGCCGGGAGCGGGGCCGGGAGCGGGGCCGGTCACCGGTGGCCGCGCCGGGTCAGACACCTGCGCCGCTCCCCGCCGTCAGCAGGGCCAGCCGCAGCCGCCGCGCCACCCGCCGCCGGTCCGGCACGGGGATGACGAGGGGACGCGCCGCGCGGATCCGCCCGGCGGGGGCGGGTTCGGTGTGGAGCGGTCCCATCGGGGCGGGGTCCGCGCACGCGGCGTCCGGCAGCTCCGTCAGCCGTCCCCGCGCCAGCGTGAACAGCCGGTCGCACCACCCCGCCAGCGGCCCGGCGGCCTCGGCCGCGACCACCACCGACGGGGCCAGCGTCCGCACCACCGGCACCAGCTCGGCCGCCGCGGCGGCCTCCAGCCCGGCGAACGGGTCGTCCAGCAGCACCAGGTCCGGTTCGTGGACGCAGGTCGCCGCCAGTCCGGCGCGCAGCCGCACGTCCGGCGGCAGCAGTCCCATCTCGGCCCCGGCGGCCTCGGACAGCTCGAACCGTTTCAGGACGGCCCGCACCTGCGGTTCCCGTACCCTTTTGTAATAGGCGGCATAGCGGACGAACTCGTCCACTTTCATGCCGTCCGCCCATGAGAAGCGGCCGGGAAGATAGCCGATCCGGGCACGCACCGCGCGCAGCCCGGTGGAATTCCCGGTGTCCTCACCGAGAATCTCAAGCGCGCCGACATGTGGTCGGCGCAAGGTCGCGAACGTGGCAAGCAGAGTGGATTTACCGGCGCCTTGTTGACCGGCCAGGCCGGCCACGCCTTCGGCGATGCCGAAGGCGGCCGGGCGCAGGAGCCACCGCCCCCCGCGGCGGACCCCCATCCCTCGGGCCACGATCGCGGAATAACCCGCGATCACTTCTTACCCCCCGTTGTTCGCCCGTGCTCGCAAACGGCACGCGGCCGGTCCCGTGGCTTTCCCCCCGCCACCGGGACCGCGCCGCAATCGTTTTACCGTCGAGCCGGGCATCGACATCGCGACTATAACCAGGCTTGGTCTCGACTGTCAGCCCGCTTTTGACGTTGCCCGCCGGGGCCGCGATTCTTTGCCATCCTGGAAAAGGAGATAATTCGCGGGGATGGTCCGTTCCGCCCGGCCCGTCCCCCGGTGCGCCCCGCGTCCCGCGCGTCGCGGAAGACGGGCTCCGCTCCCAGCGGACGCGGGCCCCGGCGACGGGGACCATGAGGCAGGATGGACCCATGCCTTCTCGGGACTTTTCGTTGCACGGGGCCATCGACCTGGGAGCCCGCCAGGTGGCCATGAAGAAGCAGCAGGAGCGCCGGGCGCAGGCCGCCCAGGCGCAGACGCCCGGCGCACCGGCCGCGCCCGCCGGGGCCGGCCCGTTCGTCATCGACGTCACCGACCAGAGCTTCAACGCCGACGTCGTGGAACGCTCGCGGACCGTTCCGGTGCTGGTCGACTTCTGGGCCGAGTGGTGCGGGCCGTGCAAGCAGCTCGGGCCGATCCTGGAGAAGCTCGCCAACGAGGCGCAGGGCCGGTGGATCCTCGCCAAGGTCGACGTGGACGCCAACCCGCAGCTCGGCGCGTACATGCAGCAGCTCGGCATCCGCGGCATCCCGTTCGTCGCGGCGGTCGTCGCCGGGCAGCTGCTGCCCTTCCTCAACGGCGCCGCCCCCGAACCGCAGGTCCGGCAGGCCATCGACCAGCTGTTCGACGCGCTGCGCGCCGAGGGCCTGCTGCCCGAGGACGCGGGCGCCCCCGCCCCCGCCGCGGACGCGGCCGAGCAGCCCGCCGCCGACCCGATGTACCTGGAGGCCGAGACCGCCCTGCAGAACGGCGACCTGGACGGCGCGCGCACCGCGTTCCAGAAGATCCTGGACGTCAACCCGCAGGACGAGCACGCCCGCGGCGGCATCGCGCTGGTGGACCTCAGCCTGCGGGTGCGGACCGTGAACGCCCAGCAGGTGATGGCCGACGCCGAGCGGAACCCCGGCGACGTGACGCTCCAGACCCAGGCCGCCGACGTCGAGATGGTCTCCGGCCGGATCGACGAGGCGTTCCAGCGGCTGGTCGACACCGTCCGCCGCACCGCCGGGGACGACCGCGACGCCGCCCGCAAGCACCTGCTCGGCCTGTTCGACGTGCTGCAGCCGGGCGACCCGCGCGTCGGCAAGGCCCGCCGCGCCCTCCAGTCGGCGCTGTTCTGACGCGTTCCGAAGGGCCGTCCCCGTGCCCGCGTCCTCCGGAGCGCGCCGCGTTCCGGAGGGCGGCGGCCCGGGGCGGACCTGTGGGACACGACAAGATGGAACGCGACAATTCTGTCTGGTGAACCGGATACCGCAGCGGACCGGTGAGCGTATGCTCGGAGACGACGACCGCGCCCGCGCGACCCGACCGAAGCACCCTTCATCCGGGTTGATCCGCCGTTCCGCGTCCGGGCCGCCCGGTCCGGCCGGTGTGACGCGCCGCCGTCCGCGGCCCCCGAGACCGCCACGGCGACGATGATCTCTTTGCCGGGCGGCGGCCCCCGGCGGCGGGTCCCGCATGGGACGATTGCGGGCGGGACAAGGACGTACCCGGAACCTCAAGGGAGCAAGTCGTGGCCAGCGTGCCCAGCGTGTCGTACTCCATCACCGTCCGGCTGGAGGTCCCCGCCGGGGGCAAGGCCGTCAGCCAGATCACGCACGTGGTCGAGAACGCCGGGGGCATCGTCACCGCGCTCGACGTCAACACCGCCGCCCACGACGTGCTGCGGGTCGACGTCACCATCGCCACCCGGGACACCGAGCACGCCGAGGCGATCGCCGCCGCCCTGGAGACCCTGGACGACGTCAAGATCCACAAGGTCTCGGACCGCACGTTCCTGATGCACCTCGGCGGCAAGATCGAGATGCAGTCGAAGGTGCCGCTGCGCACCCGTGACGAGCTGTCGATGGCCTACACCCCCGGCGTCGCCCGGGTGTCGCTCGCCATCGCCCGCAACCGCGAGGACGTCCGCCGCCTGACCGTCAAGCGCAACAGCGTCGCGGTCGTCACCGACGGCTCGGCGGTGCTCGGCCTCGGCAACATCGGCCCCGAGGCCGCCCTGCCGGTCATGGAGGGCAAGGCCGCGCTGTTCAAGCGGTTCGCCGGGATCGACGCCTGGCCGATCTGCCTGGACACCCAGGACACCGACGAGATCGTCCGGACCGTGCAGATCATCGCGCCCGCGTTCGGCGGCATCAACCTGGAGGACATCTCCGCGCCCCGCTGCTTCGAGGTCGAGGCCCGGCTGCGCGAGCTGCTGGACATCCCCGTCTTCCACGACGACCAGCACGGCACCGCGATCTGCGTGCTGGCCGCGCTGACCAACGCGCTGCGCGTCGTCGGCAAGCGCATCGGCGAGGTCCGCATCGCCATGGCGGGCGCGGGCGCGGCGGGCACCGCCATCCTGAAGCTGCTCATGCACGCCGGGGCCCGCAACATCGTCGTCTGCGACTACCGGGGCGCGGTCCACCTCGGCCGCGACGACCTGGACGACTCGCTGCGCTGGATCGCCGAGCACACCAACGCCGACGGCTACTCCGGCGACCTGCGCGGCGCGGTCAAGGGCGCCGACGTGTTCATCGGCGTGTCCGCCCCCGGCATCCTGACCGGCGACGACATCGCCGCCATGAACGACGACGCGATCGTGTTCGCCCTGGCCAACCCCGAGCCGGAGGTCTCCCCGGACGAGGCCCGCGAGCACGCCGCCGTCGTCGCCACCGGCCGCAGCGACTACCCCAACCAGATCAACAACGTGCTGGCGTTCCCCGGCGTGTTCCGCGGCCTGCTCGACGCCCAGGCCAACGGCGTCACCCAGGACATGCTGCTGGCCGCCGCCACCGCCCTCGCCGAGGTCGTCACCGACGACGAGCTGGGCCCGAACTACATCGTGCCGAGCGTCTTCCACCCCGAGGTCGCCAAGAGCGTCGCGGGCGCGGTCCGCGAGGCCGCCGGCGGCCGCCCCCGCACCGAGGCGTAGCCGTGTGGGGGGCGACCCCCCACACCCCCCGGCTCCGGCGTTGGCCGTCCTCACTCCGTTCCGGGCGGCCAACGCCGGGGTGCTGCGCACGCTCCAGGCGCCAGGGCGCCTTCCACGCGCTCCGCACGGCTGGTGGTCGCGGTTCGGGCCGGGCCCTTCTCGTGGGCTCAGCCGCCGGTGCGTCTGACGGGGGCGGACCAGTCGCCTCGGCCGCTGGTCGGCCACAGCCAGCCCCAGAACAGCACCACCAGGCCGCCCGCCAGCCCGCCCACGGCCGTCATGACGCGCGCGTTGCCCACCACGCCGGTCTCGGGGAGGCGTTCCCGCTCCTCGGAAGCCTCCTTGCGCGGGCCGGAACGCGCCGGGACCTTCTTGCCGCCCTTGCCCTTGGCGATCCCGTCCTTGCCTTTGACGGCTCCGTCACCGTCCGCTTCTTCGTCCGCGGTCGGCTCGCCCTTGGGTGGTCCGCCCGCGGTCGGCTTCGCGCTGGTCGGGCCGCCCTTGGCCGGAGCGGTGCCGACCGGGACGGTGCCGGTCGGGGTGGTGCCGGTCGGGGTGGTCCTGGCGCAGTCGGCGGTGCGGGTCGCGCGGGCCAGGGTCCGGCCCTCGGAACGGACGGTCAGCTCGACCGGCTCGTCCTCGGTGAGCTGGGCCAGGCCGTCGATGACGCCCCCGGCGGGGACCCGTTCGAGGCGGACGACCCGGCCGTCCTGGAGCAGCTCGTAGTCGATCGGCCGGTCGGTGGGGTTGCGGACCACGACCGGGGCCTGGCGCGCCGGGCAGCGCGCCTCGCCGATCGTGGCCGTCAACCCGGCCGGCTGCGCGGCCGGCGCGAGCGCGGTCGAGGTCGCCAGAGCAGCCCACAGCAGCACGTCGTCCCCCGCTTCCAGAACGCCCATGTCGGGCGGAACGATCACCTCGTCGGATTACTCACCCGATCCGGACAGCGGACACCCAAAGGGCGGGAACGGTACCGCACGGGTTTCTTGACCCGCCGTCAGTCGCCCTTCCTTCCGGCGAACAGCCGGTCGCGCCGCCGCGGCCAGATCCCGCCGTACCAGAAGATGATCAGACCGGTGATCATGGCCGCGCCGCCGGTGGCCGCGCGCGCCCACATCACCGCGTCGTCGGGGCCGGTGCGCGGCAGCCGCGTCCGGGTCGGCGACGGCGTCGGGGAGCCCTTGACGCAGTCGGCCCGCCGGGTCTCGGTCAGCACCGGCTCGTTCTTCCACGTCACCTGGACGCGGGTGGAACGGTTCTCCCGCAGCCGCAGCGTGACGACGCGGGACGCGCCGGGGGCGACCGTCCGGGCGATGGCCGGGGAGTCGTCGTTGCGCTCGATGCCGACGTTCTCGGTCTGCGAGCCGTTGTTGCGGATCGTCACCTCGACCGTCCGCGCCGGGCACCGCACCCGGCCGATCGTCGCCTCGACCGTCTGCGCCGGCGGGGAGGCGGGCGGCGCCGTCGTGGCCGGGGGAGGCGTGGTGCGCGGCGGTGTCGTGGTGGTGCGGGTCGGGGTCGGCGAGGGGGAGGTGCGGGTGGAGGTGGGGGTGGGGGACGTTCCGGTGGGGGATCCGGTCGGGCTGGTCGTGGTGGCGCCGGGAGCGCCGGACGCCCGCGACTCTCCGGTCGTCCTCATCAGGGCGGGGATGGCGATCAGCGCCCCGATGACGAAGAACACGGCTGCGATGACGACCCTGGGCAACTGCATCGCGTCCTCCCCGCCGCCCGGCGCGCCGGGGGCGCGCACCAAGCGGATGGCCGATGATCCTAGATCGTTTTTAACCTAGGTCCCTCTTGTGCCGGTACCCCTCATGTCGGGGATGCATGACAGGCTAAGCCGACGGACCGGTGTGCCGCCGGGGGTCCGCGCAACGCATGATGGTCACCATGGAAGACGGCATCAGGGTGGGGCTCCTGCTCGTGGCGACCCCTCAACTGGACGATCCCAACTTCAGGCGCAGTGTCGTTCTGGTCGTCGAGCACGACGCCGAGGGCGGGACACTGGGGGTTGTCCTCAATCGGCCGACCGAGATCCCGGTGGACCGGGTGCTGCCGCCGTGGGCCGATCTGGTGACCGGCCCGTCGGTCGTCTTCCAGGGCGGCCCGGTGGCGCTGGACAGCGCGCTGGCGCTGGCGCGGCTGCCCGGCGAGGACGAGCCGCTGGGCTGGCGGGCGCTGGACGGCGACCCCTCGGTCGCCCGCGTCGGCCTGGTGGACCTGGACGCGCCGCCCGCCCTGCTGGCCCCCGAGGTCATCCAGCTCCGGGTGTTCGCCGGATACGCGGGCTGGTCGGCCGGCCAGCTCCACGAGGAGGTCGCGGACGGGGCCTGGTACCTGGTGCGGGCCGAGGCGGGCGACGTGTTCGCGGGCGACCCCGACGGCCTGTGGCGCTCGGTCCTGCGGCGGCAGGGCGGCGACCTGGCGTTCGTCTCGACTTTCCCCGACGACCCGACGCTGAACTAAGGTGGAACGCGTGAGCACGAAGATCCTTCCCGAGAGCGACGTACGGCCTGACCTGTCGCACGGCGACGGCGACCACGAGCGGTTCGCCCACTACGTCAAGAAGGCCAAGATCACCGAGAGCGCCGTGACCGGAACGCCGGTGGTCGCGCTCTGCGGCAAGATCTGGGTGCCGAACCGGGATCCCAAGAAGTACCCGGTCTGCCCGGAGTGCAAGGAGATCTACGAATCCATGCAGTCGGGCGGCGGTGACTCGGACAAGTAGGCGGACCCAGACGGGTGACCGCCCTGCGGGGCGGACGGCGGCGACCCGCGGGCGCGGGCGCCGGACATGACGTGATCCTGTGCCGGTCGGGGGCGAGCGGCACAGGATCGCGACGTTTCTGACTCGGGGGAATCATGGAACGAGCCAAGATCACCGCAGGCTGCGCGCTGGCCGTCACTTTCTGCGTCATGTTCGTGGCGGCCGGTGACCGTTCGGGAGGCGGGACGGCGCGGCCGGTCGCGGCCGGGGACGACTGCGCGCGGGACGGCGCCGCCGCGAACGCCCGGACGCGGGGCGGCGGGCCCCGGCGGGACCACGCCGACCTGGACCGGCGGGAGGTCACGGCGATGCTGGCGGACCTGCGGGCCAGGATGCGGGAGCGGCTCGGCACCGACGACGAGCGGGCCTGGGAGGCCACGCGGCGGCGCGGCGGGCCGATCCGGATCCCGGTGCGCTTCCACGTCATCACCGACGGGGGCGAGGGCAGGGTGCCGAGGGAGGTCGTCGAGCGGCAGATCGCCACGCTGAACGGCACCTACGGCGGGGAGAGGGGCGGGGTGGACACCGGCGTGCGGTTCCATCTGACGGGCTACGGGGTGACCGACCGGCCCGCCTGGTTCCACCGGCCGCTGCGGAACGAGTCGGCGATGAAGCGGGCCCTGCACGCGGGCGGGCCCGGTACGCTCAACCTCTACAGCGCCGCCGTGGGGACCGACATGCTGGGGTTCTCCACGTTCCCGCAGTGGTACGCGAGACGGCCGGCGAACGACGGGGTGGTGGTCGACTACCGCACCCTGCCGGGCGGCCCCCACCGCAACTACAACCACGGCTTCACGGCGGTCCACGAGATCGGGCACTGGCTGGGGCTGTTCCACACGTTCGAGAACGGGTGCGAGCAGCCCGGCGACGGGATCGCCGACACCCCCTACGAGGCCGTTCCGGCGGAGGGCTGCCCGCCGCGCGACACCTGCTCGCAGCCGGGGTCCGACCCGGTGCACAACTTCATGGACTACGGATGGGACGACTGCATGCACGAGTTCACCCCCGACCAGGCGCGGCGGATCCGCGGTGCGTGGGCGGCGTACCGGGCGTCCGGGAGGAATGTGAGGAAGGACGCGACGGGGACCCGTGGGGCGCGAACTGTCGGTGGGGCTCGGTAGCCTTCGATGACCGTGAGCACTTTCGCCGCACCGGACATGCCCCCCGCCTTCCCGCAGAAGGCCGCCTGGGGGACCGCGTCGTCCCTGCGCGCCTGGCAGCAGCAGGCGCTGGAGGCGTACTTCGGCGAGGACGGGACCGCACCGGGGCCCCGGGACTTCCTCACCGTCGCGACGCCCGGCGCCGGTAAGACGACCTTCGCGCTGCGCCTGGCCCGCGAGCTGCTGGACCGGCACATCGTGCAGCAGGTGACGGTGGTGTGCCCGACCGAGCACCTCAAACGGCAGTGGGCCGAGTCGGCGTCCCGCGTCGGCATCAAGATCGACCCCGAGTTCCAGAACTCCCAGGGCAAGGTCGGCAAGGAGTTCCACGGGATCGCCGTCACCTACGCGACCGTGGCGGCCCGGCCCGCGCTGCACCGCAACCGCACCGAGTCCCGCAAGACGCTGGTGGTCTTCGACGAGGTCCACCACGCGGGCGACGGCCTGTCGTGGGGCGACGCGGTGCGGGAGGCGTTCGAGCCCGCGACGCGCCGGCTGTGCCTGTCGGGCACCCCGTTCCGCACCGACATCAACCCGATCCCGTTCGTGCGGTACGAGGAGGGTCCGGACGGGATCCGCCGCAGCGCGGCCGACTACACCTACGGGTACGGCCCGGCGCTGGCCGACGGCGTCGTCCGGCCGGTCATCTTCCTGGCGTACGCCGGGGAGATGCGGTGGCGGACCCGCGCCGGGGACGAGATCACCGCGACGCTGGGCGAGCCGCTGACCCAGGACCAGATGTCGCAGGCGTGGCGCGCGGCGCTGGACCCCAAGGGCGACTGGATGCGGCAGGTGCTGGGCGCCGCCGACAAGCGCCTCACCGAGCTGCGGCGCGCCATCCCCGACGCGGGCGGCCTGGTGATCGCCACCGACCACGAGACGGCGCGCGCCTACGCCAAGATGCTGCGCGCGATCACCGGTCAGGGCGCGACGATCGTGCTGTCGGACGACCCGACCGCGTCCAAGAAGATCAAGCAGTTCAGCCAGACCGAGGACCGCTGGATGGTCGCGGTCCGCATGGTGTCCGAGGGCGTCGACATCCCCCGGCTGTGCGTGGGCGTGTACGCGACCTCGACCAGCACGCCGCTGTTCTTCGCCCAGGCGATCGGGCGTTTCGTGCGTGCCCGCAGGCGCGGCGAGACCGCGTCGGTGTTCCTGCCGACCGTTCCGACGCTGCTCGGCCACGCCGCCGAGATGGAGACCGAGCGCGACCACGTCCTGGACCGCCCGGTCCGCGAGGACGGCCTGGACGACGAGCTGCTCGCCGAGGCCAACCGGGAGCGCGACACCCCCGACGAGGTGGGCGGCGACGAGTTCGCGTTCGAGACCGTCGAGGCGTCGGCGACGTTCGACCGGGTCCTGTACGACGGCGGCGAGTTCGGCATGCAGGCCGCGCCCGGCTCGGTCGAGGAGGAGGAGTTCCTCGGCATCCCGGGCCTGCTGGAGCCCGAGCAGGTGTCGCAGCTGCTGCGCAAGCGCCAGGCCCAGCAGATCGCCAACGAGCGCAGGCGCAAGACCGGCGACCCCCGCGAGGACCGCACCGCCGCCGAGGACCTGCACACGCTGCGCAAGGAGCTGAACGGCCTGGTCGGCGCGTGGAGCCACCGGACCGGCCAGCCGCACGGCGTGATCCACAACGAGCTGCGCCGCACCTGCGGCGGCCCGCAGCTGGCGCAGGCGTCGGCGGAGGAGGTCCGGCGGCGGATCGACAAGATCCGCGAGTGGGCGGCCCGCCGTCGCTCCTGAGCACGGCGTTCCCGGTTCCGGCAACGAAAGTTCCCCCCGCCGCGCCCCGGATGTGACCCTCCTGCGCGGAGGTGGTCATGAAGACGCAACACGACACGGTGGCCGGGGACGAGGCGCGGGTTCCGAGCCCGCGCGGGCGGCTGCCGTTCGGGGTCTATCTGCTGTCGTTCAGCCTGTTCGCGATGGGCAGCGCGGAGTTCCTGCTGGCGGGCGTGCTGCCCGCGGTCGCCGGTGACCTGCGGATCTCGCTGGCGTCGGCCGGGGCGCTGATCTCGGCGTTCGCGGTCGGGGTCGTGGTCGGCGGGCCCCCGGCGGCCGTGCTGACGCTGCGGCTGCCGCGCCGCACCACGCTGGTGGCGACGCAGCTGCTGTTCGCCGGGTGCGTGGCGGCCGGGCTGGTCACCGACAGCTACCCGGTGCTGCTGGCCAGCCGGTTCCTGTGCGGGCTGGCCTACGCGGGGTTCTGGGCGGTCGCGGCGGTCACCGCGGTCGGGCTGGTCGCGCCCGACCGCGCCGGGCGGGCCTCGGGGGTGGTCGTCAGCGGGCTCAGCCTCGCGATGGTCGCCGGGGGACCGGCGGGGGCGCTGCTCAGCTACTTCACGGGCTGGAAGGGCGGCTTCTGGGGCGTGGTGGTCCTCACCGTCGCCGGGGCGGCCGCGACCCGGTTCGCGCTGCCCGAGACCGGGGGCGGCCCGGAGCCGAGCGTGCGGCGCGAGCTGCGCGTCATGGGGCGGCCGCAGCTGTGGGTCGTGTACGGCGTCACCCTGCTGAGCACCGCCGCCTACATGGTCTCGTTCAACTACCTGGCGGCGTTCCTGACGGACGTCACCGGCGTGCCCGGCGTGTGGGTCCCGGCGGTGCTGGCGCTGTTCGGCGTCGGCGCGTTCGCCGGGCTGTCGGTCGGCGGCCGGATCTCCGACCGGTGGCCCTTCCACGCGCTGGCGGCCGGGGCGGTCGGGATCGGGGCCTGCTCGGTGCTGCTGGGACTCCTGGCCCGGCACGCCTGGGCCGTGGTGCCGCTGGTGCTGCTGCTCGGCGTCGCCGGGTTCGTGCTGAACCCGGCCATCTACGCGCGGGTGTTCGGCATCGCGGCGCAGGCGCCGACGCTGGCCGGGGCCACGACCGTCTCGGCGTTCCAGCTCGGGATCAGCCTGGTGCCCGCGCTCGCCGGGATCGCCTTCGACGCCGGGGCCGCCGTCACGGCGGTCGCCTGGATCGGCGCCGGGCTGGCGGCGGCCACCGCCCTGGTCGTGCTGCTCGACCGCGCCCTCACCCGCCGCCCCGCGAGGGCCTAGGACCTGTCGCGAAGCGGGTCTCGGCCACGCACGCGAGCGCGCTGCCTGACGTGCGGGCCCGACGCCGGAGGCGAGGGCCCGCACGTCGGATCGCGAAGCGAAGCCGCGCCCGCCGTGGGCCGGGGCTTGGGAACACGGTCTAGAGGTCGAGGGCCGCCCGCACCCGCTGGACGATCTCCTCGGGGTCCAGGGTGACGGGGACGTGGAGGGCGTTCTCGTCGGGGGCGGGCGGCTCCAGGTCGCGGAACTGGCTGTCCAGCATCGAGGGCTTGAAGAAGTGGTCCCCGCGCGCCGCCATGCGGTCCGCGATCAGGTCGCGGTCGCCCGCCAGGTACACCAGGCGGACGCGGGGGCGGCCGTCGGCGAGCAGGGCGCGGTAGGAGCGCTTGAGGGCCGAGCAGGTCACCACGCCGGGCTCGCCGGAGGCCAGCCGCGCGTCGATCCAGGCCGCGATGGACCCCAGCCAGGGGCGGCGGTCCTCGTCGGTCAGGGGCGTGCCCTCGCGCATCTTCGCGATGTTGGCCTCGGGGTGGAAGCCGTCGGCCTCGGCGTACTCCCAGCCGAGATGGTCGGCGAGCAGCCGTCCCACGGTGGTCTTGCCGCTGCCCGACACGCCCATGACGATGACGACCAGCGGCGGTTCTCCGGTGGTCATGTCAGGAACGCACCACCGGGCTGCCGGTCAGCGTGACGCCCTCCTCCGCCAGCTCCTTCAGTGCGCCGTCGGTGGTCTCCCGCGCCACGCCCGCCGTCAGGTCCAGCAGGACGGTCGTGCGCAACCCCGCGCGGGCCGCGTCCACGGCGGTGGCGCGCACGCAGTGGTCGGTGGCGATGCCGACGATGTCCACCGCGTCCACGTGGTGGTTCCGCAGCCAGTCGCCCAGCGGGACGTCATCGTCGTTCACGCCCTCGAAACCGCTGTAGGCGGCGGTGTCGCGGCCCTTGCTGAAGACCGTCTCGATCTCGGCCAGCCGCAGGTCGGGGTGGAAGTCGGCGCCGGGGGTGCCGATCACGCAGTGCGGCGGCCAGGAGTCCACGTAGTCGGGCTCGGCGGCGAAGTGGTCGCCGGGGTCCAAGTGGAAGTCGCGGGTGGCCACGATGTGGTCGTAGGCGGAGCGGTGCGCGACCACGTGCTCGGAGATGGCACCGGCCACCGCGGCCCCACCCGTGACGGCGAGCGAGCCGCCCTCGCAGAAGTCGTTCTGCACGTCAACGATGATCAGAGCCTTGCCCATGATCGCTCCTAGCCTCGGTTCCCCGTTATCTCCCCGGACATCCGGGACGCTACTCGCGTCAACGGCGCGGACCGCCGTTGACGAACTCGGTGGGCAGGGCCGGTTCCCCCTGCGACAGCTGGAGGGCGGTCGGGGGCAGCTCGTCGACCACGGCGCGGTGCCGCTCGCGGGCGGCGGCCAGCGGCTCGCGGCCGACGACCTCGCCGTCGCGGACCAGCGGGATCTGGAGGACCCGGTCGCGGACGCCGGGCTGCGGCTCGCCGGTGGTGACCACCTCGGCGCAGGCGGTGCCGTGGCCGTCGAACCGGCGGACCGCCGACTTGCGGCCGCCCCGGCTGGGCTTGCCGGTGGACCGCTTGGCGACCGGGCGCATCGGGGCGTCGGGCTCGGGCCCGTCGGCGCGGGCGACCAGCTTGTACACCAGCGACGCGGTGGGCGCGCCCGAGCCGGTGACCAGGGACGTCCCCACGCCGTAGCCGTCCACGGGGGTGGCGGCCAGCGCCGCGATGCCGTACTCGTCCAGGTCGCCGGTGACCACGATCCGGGTGCCCGTCGCGCCGAGCTCGTCCAGCTGGTCGCGCACCCGCCTGGCGACCACGGCCAGGTCGCCGCTGTCGATGCGGACCGCGCCGAGCTCCGGGCCCGCCAGCTCCACGGCGGTGCGGACGGCGCGTTCCACGTCGTAGGTGTCGACGAGCAGCGTGGTGCTCTCGCCGAGGGAGTCGAGCTGGGCCCGGAACGCGTGGCGCTCGCTGTCGTGCAGCAGCGTGAACGCGTGCGCGCTCGTCCCGGCCGTGGGGACGCCGTAGCGGCGGCCCGCCTCCAGGTTCGACGTCGTGGTGAACCCCGCGACGTAGGCGGCGCGGGCGGCGGCGACGGCGGCCTGCTCGTGGGTGCGCCGCGACCCCATCTCGATCAGCGGCCGGTCCCCGGCGGCGCGCGCCATCCGGGACGCGGCCGAGGCGATCGCGCAGTCGTGGTTGAGGATCGACAGGACCAGCGTCTCCAGCAGCACGGCCTCGGCGAACGTCCCCTCGACCGTCAGGATCGGGGAGTCCGGGAAGTAGCACTCGCCTTCCGGATAACCCCAGACGTTCCCGGAGAAGCGATACTTCTCCAGCCATTCCGCCGTGGGCTCGTCGACGATGCCGTTGCCGGTGAGGAACTCCAGCGTGCCGGCGTCGAAGCCGAACGCCTCGACCGCGTCCAGCAGCCGCCCCGTCCCGGCGACCACGCCGTAGCGGCGCCCGTTGGGCAGCCGCCGCGCGAACACCTCGAACACCGCGCGCCGCCCGGCCGTGCCGCTGCGCAGCGCGGCCTGGAGCATGGTCAGCTCGTAGCGGTCGGTGAGCAGCGCGGTGGTGTCGTTCCCAAGGTCCACAAAGGGCACCCTACGACCTTCCCGCCCATGCCGAACGCGCAGGCCGCCACATGCCCGGGCGATGCGGTGACACTCGGGGACGCAGCGGGCGAATAGCATCGGAGGCAGTTGGGAGGAACGACCCGGCGCGAAAGGGGGAGGGCACGCGATGGCGACCGCACCTGCACCGGTCGAACTCGAGCGGCCGGACATCGCGGAGGACCAGAGCGCGGACCGGCCGTGGCTGGCGATCGTCTGGAACGACCCGGTCAATCTGATGTCCTACGTGACCTACGTCTTCCAGACGGTGTTCGGATACTCGAAGGGCAAGGCCGAGAAGCTCATGCTGGACGTGCACCACAAGGGCCGCGCGGTGGTCGCCAACGGCACCCGTGAGGAGATGGAGCGCGACGTGGAGATCCTCCACTCCTACGGGCTGTGGGCGACCGTGAAGCGAGACGACTGAACCGTATGGGCACTGCGTACACGCGGAGCGAGCGAAGCGGGGGCTTGCGACCGGAGCGACGAGGGGGGACGGCGCGTCCGGGCGTCGTCGAGCCCGCGAGCGGAGCGAGCGGATGAGCACCGTCGAGAAGGTGGACAAGGGCGTCCGGGTCCGGCTGGGACCCGAGGAGGCCGCGCTCGTCCGGGCGCTGATGGAGCAGCTCCAGGAGCTGCTGGGCGCCCCGCCGGACGGCGGGGACGAGCTGGCCTCGCTCGGGATCACCGTCGAGGCCCGCACGCCCGACGACCCGGTGCTGGCGCGGCTGTTCCCCGACGCCTACCGCGACGACGGGGAGGCGTCGGGGGAGTTCCGCCGCTACACCGAGATGGGCCTGCGCGAGGGCAAGCGGGAGGCCGCCGACATCGTGCTGGGCGCGCTGGAGGGCGCGACCGCCGACGGCGTGGAGGCCGTGCTGGACGTGCCGCAGGCGCAGGCGTGGCTGCGGGCGCTCAACGACGTCCGCCTCGCCCTCGGCACCCGCCTGGACATCAGCGAGGAGTGGTACGACGAGGCGGCCCGGCTCGACCCGCGCGACCCGCGGATGGCGATGTTCGCCGCCTACGACTGGCTGACGATGCTCCAGGAGAGCATGGTCCGGGCCATCTGGTAGCCGGTGGCCGCGTTAGGCCAGACGATTGCGGGATGTTCCCTCGCTGTCGCGGAGCGCGTTGGTACGTTGGCGGAAGCGTAGCCGTGCGCGCCGCTGGGAGGCACGATGTCCGCTTCCGCCGAGGGCAGGCCGGTCGGCCGGATGGAGTTCGGCGACCACCTGTGCCTCTCCTACGACAACGACGACGAACGCCTCGCCGTGCTGCGCGCCTACGTCCGCGACGGGCTGGCCGCCGACCACAAGATCATCTACCTGTCGGACCAGGACCCGCCGGAGACCGTGCTGGGCTGGCTGGGCGCCCGGGAGGCCGGGACCGGCGGGTACGCGGGGTTCGACCCCGCGCCCGGACTGGGCCCCGACCTGGTGCGGGCGCTGGAGGACGGGCGGTTCGTGGTGCGCACCGCCGAGGAGGCCTACCTGGCCACCGGTCGGTTCGACCCCGACGAGATCATCGGGCTGTTCGCCACCGAGATCGAGATGGCGCTGGTGCAGGGCTACAAGGGCGTGCGGGTCACCGGCGAGGAGACGTTCAGCCTGCGCGGCTGGCCCGGCACCGAACGCTTCGCCGAGTTCGAACGCAAGATCGACGAGGTGTTCCGCACCTCGCGGGTCAACGCGATGGCGATCTGCCAGTACGACCGCCGCTGGTTCGACGCCGAACGCCTGGACCGCCTGGAGGCCCACCACGTGGACCGGGTCCGCCCCGACCCGCTGCACGACGACGGGGCGTTCCGCGTCGTGCCGCTGTTCGGCCCGCCCGGCCTGGGCCTGGCCGGGACGCTCACCCCCGACGGCCACACCGCCCTGGAGCGCGCCCTGGACTCGCTGCCCCGCACCGCCGGGCTCGTCTGCGTGGACCTGTCCGCCCTGGACGAGGCCGACGAGGAGGGCCTGCGGCTGGTGGTCGGCAAGGGGGTCCAGGGCGGCATCCGGCGCCAGGTGCTGCTGCGCGGCGTGTCCGGCGCGGTCCTGGCGCGGCTGCGCGCGGCCGACCTGCACCGGACGCCGGGGGTGGAGATCGAGGAGGGGGCGCGGTGACCCCCGCCGCCGACGGCCGCCCCCACGGGTCCGCGACCTCGCGGGGCGGGGCCAAACCGGTCAGCGAGGTGACGTTCGGCGACCACCTGTGCCTGACGTTCGACAACGACCCCGAGCGCTACGCCATCCTCGGCGCCTACATCCGGGACGGCCTGGCCCTCCACCACAAGATCATCTACCTGGCGGACGAGGACGACGCCGGCGCCGTGCTGCGGCGGCTCGGCGACGGGATCGCGGGCGCGTGGGTGCCCGGCACCGAACGGCTGGACCTGGACGCCGCCGTCGCCGAGGGGCGGCTGGCGATCCGGCCGATCGTCGACGCGTTCATGGCGACCGGCCGGTTCGACCCCGACGAGACCGTGGCGCTGCTGGCCACCGAGATCGAGGTGGCGCTGGTGCAGGGCTACGCGGGGGTGCGGATCAGCGGGGAGACGTCGTTCAGCCTGCGCGGCTGGCCCGGCACCGACCGGTTCGCCGACTTCGAGCAGCGCTGCCAGGCGGCGTTCCAGTCGCCCGGCATCAAGGCGATGGCGCTGTGCCAGTACGACAGCCGCTGGTTCAGCCGGACGCAGCTGGAGGAGCTGGAGCTCTGCCACGGCGGGCGGGTGCGGGTGGACGACCTGTACGACGACGGGGTGCTGCGGATCACACCGCTGTTCACCCCGCCGGGCCTGGCGCTGGACGGCGCGGTCGACGAGTCCACCGTCCAGGCCGTCGGCGACGCGCTGGAACGCATGGCCGCCCGCGCCTCGCACTTCTGCCTGGACCTGTCCGGCCTGGAGTTCTGCGACATGGAGGGGCTGCGCACCCTGATCGGCGCGGGCCGGTCCGGCGGCGTGCACCGGCAGGTCATCCTGCGCGGCGTGCCCGACTACCTGAACCTGATGCTGCGGATCTCCGGCTGGGACTCGATGCCCGACATCTACCGGGAGGGGGTGCGGCGATGACCGACCCCGAGACGGGCGGCGGGGCGGCGCCGGCCGCCCGCGCGAGCCGGGGCCGCGACGTCCTGACGCACCAGGCGCTGGTGTACCGGACCGGGGAGGAGCTGACCAAGGTCGCCGTCGGGTGGCTGCGGGCCGGGCTGATGGTCGGCGACGCCACCGTGGTGATCGCCTCGCCCGCCGTCGCGGACCTGGTGCGCGGCCAGCTCGGCGCGGAGTCCGCCGCGCCGATCGAGTTCCACGACTCCGCCGCGTGGTTCACCGGCCCGGTGCAGACCATGTCGGCCTACCACGAGCGGGCCCGCGAGCACTGGTGGCCGCACGGGCGGCTGCGGGTGCTGGCCGAGCCGGTCTGGGAGGGCCGCGGCGAGCTGGAGGTCCGCGAGTGGCTGCGGCACGAGGCGCTGCTCAACGAGATCATGGCGGGCACCCCCTCGGCGTTCCTGTGCCTCTACGACGCCGCGCTGCCCGCCGGGATCGTCGAGGGCGCGCTGCGCACCCATCCCGAACTCCTCGACGAGGGCGGCCTGCGCGCCAGCCCCCGCTTCACCGACCCCGCCGACTTCTACGCCGAGTGCAACGCCGTCCCGCTCGACCCGCCGCCGCTGACGGCCGCGCGCCGGGCGTTCGCCAGCGGGGAGCTGCCGGGGCTGCGGACGTTCCTGGAGGCCGAGGCCCGGCGGCTGGACCTGGCGCCCGAACGCGTCCTGCCGTTCGTGCTGGCCGTCAACGAGGTCGCCACCCTGATCATCCGGGAGGGCGGCGGGCACGGCGCGGTGTGGGTGTGGTCGGAGGAGGGCGACCTGGTCTGCGACGTCACCGACCCGTCCGGGCACCTGGCCGACCGGTTCCTGGGCCACCTGCCGCCACGCGCCCACCAGCAGGTCGAGGCGGCGATGTGGGCGGTGCGGCGGCTGTGCCACATCGTGGAGATCCGCACCGGAAAGGGCTCGGGCGGCGGCATCGGGTTCCGCGGCGTGGACGCCGGGACACGCATCCGGACGCGGTTGAAGCTCCGCTGACCCGATTCGAACGTCCGACGGAGGAGGGTGTTCGGGTCGGGTGCGGGGGTCTGGGGGTCGCCCCCCAGAAGCTGGCGCTGAGTCGGGGTGAGCCCCCGGAGGGGGTTCCGGGCGCGCCGGGTAGCCTGCGGGCATGCTGACGATCGAACGTGCCCTGGTCGACAAGATCGTCGCGCATGCGCGCGCCGACCACCCCGACGAGGCCTGCGGGATCATCGCCGGCCCGATCGGCTCGGACCGTCCCGTCCGGTACGTGGCGATGACCAACGCCGAGCGCTCCCCGACCTTCTACCGCTTCGACTCGCTGGAGCAGCTGAAGGTGTGGCGGGAGATGGACGACCGCGACGAGGAGCCGGTGGTGATCTACCACTCGCACACCGCCACCGAGGCCTACCCCTCGCGCACCGACATCTCCTACGCCTCCGAGCCGAACGCGCACTACGTGCTGGTGTCCACGCGGGACCCGGAGAAGGCGGAGTTCCGCTCGTTCCGGATCGTGGACGGCGAGGTGACCGAGGAAGAGGTCACCGTGGTCGATTCCCACTGACGACCGGGTCGGTAAACTGATGGTCATGTCGAGGAACGAGGGCTGGACGCGCGCCGTGCGCGGTGCTCGCCCCGTTCGGCTTTCTCCCGTACAGAGCTTCCTGTTCGGGCACACGCGCGCCGAGGTCGTCTACGACTGTCGCTGACGCGCGACTTCCCCCTGCCCGAGAGATCCCCACGCCCCGCCTGCCGTGCCGCGTGGGCGGGGAGCCGTACGACCCCAGCTTCTAGGAGAAAACCGCCATGGCCATCAAGGTCAGCATCCCCACCATCCTGCGCAACCTCACCGACGGCGCCAAGTCGGTCGAGGGCAAGGGCTCGACCCTGGACGAGCTGTTCGCCGACCTGGACGTGCGCCACCCGGGTCTGCGCGGCCGCCTGGTCGACGACAAGGGCCTGCGCAAGTTCGTCAACGTGTACCTCAACGACGAGGACGTGCGCTTCCTCGGCGGCCTGGAGACGCAGGTCTCCGATGGTGACAACGTCACCATCCTCCCGGCCGTCGCCGGCGGCTGAGCGTCGGACGTCCGTGCCATGCGTTTCGACAATCTGCTGGACTCGCTGGGGCGCACGCCCCTGGTCGGCCTGCCCCGGCTGTCGCCGAGCCCCGAGGTGCGGCTGTGGGCCAAGCTGGAGGACCGCAACCCGACCGGGTCCGTGAAGGACCGCCCCGCCCTGTACATGATCGAGCAGGCGGAGAAGGACGGGCTGCTGTCGTCCGGCAGCACCATCCTGGAGCCCACCTCGGGCAACACCGGCATCTCCATGGCCATGGCGGCCAAGCTGCGCGGCTACCGGATGGTCTGCGTGATGCCGGAGAACACCTCGGCCGAACGCCGCCAGCTCCTGCGGATGTGGGGAGCGGAGATCATCTCCTCGCCGGCGGCGGGCGGCTCCAACGAGGCGGTGCGGGTGGCCAAGCGGCTGGCGGCCGAGAACCCCGACTGGGTGATGCTCTACCAGTACGGCAACGAGGCCAACGCCCGCGCCCACTACGAGACGACCGGCCCCGAGCTGCTGGCGGACCTGCCGACGATCACCCATTTCGTCGCGGGCCTCGGCACGACGGGCACGTTGATGGGGGTCGGCCGCTACCTGCGGGAGCAGCGGCCCGACATCAAGATCGTGGCCGCCGAGCCCCGGTACGGCGAGCTGGTCTACGGCCTGCGCAACATCGACGAGGGCTTCGTTCCGGAGCTGTACGACGACTCGGTGCTGACGACCCGGTTCTCGGTCGGCTCGCACGACGCGCTGCGCCGCACCCGCGAGCTCCTCGAACGGGAGGGGATCTTCGCGGGCGTCTCCACCGGCGGGGCGCTGCACGCCGCGCTGGGCATGGCGGCCAAGGCGGTGAAGGCGGGGGAGCGCGCCGACATCGCGTTCGTGGTCGCCGACGGGGGCTGGAAGTACCTGTCCACCGGCGCCTACGACGGCACCCTGGAAGAGGCCGAGGAGCGGCTGGAAGGCCAGCTCTGGGCCTGATCCCCGTTCTCCCGCGCCCAGACCGCGCGTCGCGCCGAACCCGGCGCGGCGCGCGGTTCGCGCATCCGGGTACAGTTCGTTCTCGAACGGGATTCTAGTAAGGGTGGGGAGTGCCGCATGGCCGGGTTCGGGGACGCGACCGCCGTCGCGCGGGTGGGCGAGGGCCGCTACGAGATCGATTTGGACCCCGACTTCGGGTTCGCCGAGGCGATCAACGGCGGGTACCTGATGGCCGTGCTCGCCCGCGCCGCCGTGGACGCCTGCCCGCACGCCCACCCGATCTCCACCGCCACGCACTTCCTGCGCGTCGCCCAGCCCGGCCGCGCCGAGATCCACGTGGACGTCCGCAAGGCCGGCCGGACCGCCGCCACCGCGCTGGTGTCCCTGGTGCAGGGGGACCGGCCGGTGGTGGACGCGCTGATCACCCTGGGGACGCTGGACCCGGACGCCGCCCCGGCCTACCTCGGCGCGCCGCCCGCCCCGGAGCTCCCGCCCGTCGAGGAGTGCCTGGACTTCGCCGGCGGCCAGAGCCAGAACGGCTTCGCCCAGCACATCGACCTGCGCTTCGACAAGGCCACGATGGGCTGGCTGGACGGCGCGCCCAGCGGACGCCCCGAGCTGCGCGGCTGGTTCCGGCTGCGCGACGGCTACGCGCCCGACCCGTTCGCCCTGGCGCTGGCCGTGGACGCGATGCCGCCGGTCGCCCTCAACGCCGGGGCGCGCGGCTGGTCCCCGACCGTCGAGCTCACCTGGCACCTGCGCGCCCTCCCGGCCCCCGGCTGGCTGGCCCTGCACGGCTCGGGCCGCATGGTCGCCGACGGCTGGTTCGACGAGGAGGTCGAGGTGTGGGACTCCGCCGGCCGCCTGGTCGCCCAGTCCCGGCAGATCGCCCGGCTCGGCCGGGGCGGCGCCTGACGCGCCGGGAATCCCGTGACGGTGGCGGGTTTCACGCGTGTGAGCGTGTGATGTTGGGCGCATGACGTCTTGTCGACAGTCGATCTCGCCTAGCCTTGGGGACCATGCCACTTCCCACCCCGACGTCTCCGGACGCGCCCATCGGCATCTTCGACAGCGGCTTCGGCGGACTGACCGTGGCCCGCGCGATCATCGACCAGCTCCCGCACGAGTCCGTGGTGTACCTGGGGGACTCGGCGCGCCAGCCCTACGGGCCGCGGCCGATCGCGGAGGTGCGGGCGTTCGCGCTGGAGATGCTGGACGAGCTGGTGGACCAGGGTGTGAAGATGCTGGTGATCGCCTGCAACAGCGCCAGCTCGGCGATGCTGCGCGACGCCCGCGAACGCTATGACGTCCCCGTCGTCGAGGTGATCAACCCGGCGACGCGGCGGGCCGCCCGCGCCACCGCCAACGGGAGGGTCGGCCTCATCGCCACCCAGGCCACCGTGACCAGCCGCGCCTACGAGGACGCGTTCGCCGCCGCCCCCCACATCGAGCTGGTCAGCGTGGCCTGCCCGCGGTTCGTGCCGTTCGTGGAGGCGGGGGTGACCGGTGGGGACGAGGTGATGGAGGTCGCCCGCGGTTACCTGGAGCCCGTCGTGGCCGCCGGATGCGACACGCTCATCCTCGGCTGCACGCACTACCCATTGCTGACCGGCGTCATCTCGTATGTCGTCGGAGACGGGGTCACACTGGTCTCAAGCGCCGACGAGACCGCCAAGGATGTGTACCGAGTGCTGCACGACCGGGGACTGGCCCGGGCCGGGGACGCCACGCCGCCCGAGCGCCGCTTCCGCGTGACCGGGGACCCCGAGGTGTTCGCCGCGCTCGGCCGCCGGTTCCTGGGACCGGAGATCGGTGCGGTGGAGACCACGGGCGCGCCGTCGAGCGGCACGGCGCTGACCGTCTGAGCCCTCG
This sequence comes from Actinomadura kijaniata, assembly GCF_014138665.1. Taxonomy (NCBI): domain Bacteria; kingdom Bacillati; phylum Actinomycetota; class Actinomycetes; order Streptosporangiales; family Thermomonosporaceae; genus Actinomadura; species Actinomadura kijaniata. Next base: position 495,439 of record NZ_JACJIA010000003.1, on the reverse strand, counting down.
GGGGACGGAAGAGGAGGAGTGAGCGTGCGGGTCACAGTGATCGGCTGCTCCGGCAGCTATCCGGGGCCGGACAGCCCCGCGTCCAGCTACCTGGTCCAGGCCGAGGGCTACTCCCTGGTCATCGATCTGGGCAACGGCGCGCTCGGCACGTTGCAGCAGCACGCGTCGCTGTACGAGATCGACGCGGTGTGCGTCTCGCACCTGCACGCCGACCACTGCCTGGACCTGTGCGGGTACTGGGTCGCGCGGACCTACTGCCCGACCGGGCCGCTGCCGAGGCTGCCGGTGTACGGGCCGACGGGCACGGCCGCGCGGATGGCGCGCGCCTACGACCTGGACCCCGAGCCGGGCATGACGAACACGTTCGACTTCCGGGAGCTGGAGCGGACGTTCGAGCTGGGACCGTTCCGGATCACCACGTCGCTGATGCCGCATCCGGTGGAGGCGTTCGCGTTCCGCGTCGAGCACGACGGCAGGGTGCTGGCCTACTCCGGCGACACCGGGCCCGCCGACGAGCTGGTGAAGGTCGCCCGAGGCGCGGACCTGTTCCTGTGCGAGGCGTCGTTCCTGGAGGGACCGGGCAACCCGCCCGACCTGCACCTGACCGCCCGCGAGGCCGGCGAGCACGCCGCCCGCGCCGACGTCGGCCGGCTGGTGCTGACCCACCTGGTGCCGTGGAACGACGCCGACCGCTCCCTGACCGAGGCCAAGGGCAGCGGCTACGACGGCCCCATCGACCGGGCCCATGTCGGCGCGGTCTACGACCTGTGACCTCCCGGTCCACCGGACGGTGGACGGCGCCCGCCCGCCGGGGGCACTAGGCTTGGGGCATGGCACGTCCTGACGATCGCGCACCCGACCAGCTCCGGCCCGTCCGCATCCAACGGGGCTGGCTCGACCACGCCGAGGGCTCGGTGCTGATCGAGTTCGGCGGCACGCGGGTGCTGTGCGCCGCGTCCGTGACCGACTCGGTGCCGCGCTGGCGCCGGGACAGCGGCCTGGGCTGGATCACCGCCGAGTACGCGATGCTGCCGCGCGCCACCAACACCCGCAACGACCGCGAGGCCGTCAAGGGCCGCATCGGCGGGCGCACCCACGAGATCTCCCGGCTGATCGGCCGCTCCCTGCGGGCCTGCGTGGACCTCAAGGCGCTCGGGGAGAACACCGTCCAGCTCGACTGCGACGTGCTCCAGGCCGACGGCGGCACCCGCACCGCCGCGATCACCGGCGCCTACGTCGCGCTCGCCGACGCCGTGTCCTGGATGCGCGACCGCAAGCTGGTCAAGCGGGACCCGCTCACCACCTCGATCGCCGCCGTCAGCGTCGGCGTCGTCGAGGGCGAGCCCCGCCTCGACCTCGCCTACCTGGAGGACTCGGTCGCCGAGACCGACATGAACGTGGTCTGCACCGGCGACGGCCGCTTCGTGGAGGTGCAGGGCACCGCCGAGGGCGCCCCGTTCGACCGCGCCGAGCTGGACGCGCTGCTGGACCTGGCCGCCGCGGGCTGCGCCGAGCTGACCCGCCTCCAGAAGGAGGCCCTGGCGCGGTGAGCACGATCGTCCTGGCGACCCGCAACAACGGCAAGATCATCGAGCTGCGCCGGATCCTCGACGCCATCGAGGTCGTCGGGCTGGACGCCTACCCGGGCGCCCCCGACGTCCCCGAGACCGAGCTGACGTTCGAGGGCAACGCCCTGCTGAAGGCCCGCGCCATCGCCGCCCACACCGGCCTGCCCGCCGTCGCCGACGACTCGGGCCTGTGCGTGGACGCCCTCAACGCCATGCCCGGCGTGCTGTCGGCCCGCTGGTCCGGCCGCTTCGGCGACGCCTCCGGCGACAAGGACCGCGCCAACCTGGAGCTCGTCCTCGACCAGCTCGCCGACGTCCCCGCCGAGCACCGCGGCGCCCACTTCGTCTGCGCCGCCGCGCTGGTGGTGCCCGGCGGCCCCGAGCACGTGGTGGAGGGCCGCATGTACGGCCGCATCATCGAGGCCCCGCGCGGCTCCGGCGGCTTCGGCTACGACCCGATCTTCCTGCCCGACGGCGGGACCCGCACCAGCGCGGAGCTGACCGCCGAGGAGAAGGACGCCATCAGCCACCGCGGGCGGGCGTTCCGCGCCCTGGCCGAGCTGATCCCCCAGGCGCTGGCCGCCCACTCCTCCCCGGAGCGGTAGGCCCCCGGGGATGGAGGCGATCCTCGCGGCCTGCGCCGTCGTCGCGGTGCTCGGCGGGCTGATGGCGCTGTACTCCCTGCTGGCGCGCAGGGACGCCGACCGGGCACGCCGCGAGTGGCCCGCCTGGCTCGCCGACCTGGGGCCCCGCGTCCCGCCGCACACCCGCCGGCGGGCCCTCGTCTTCGCCCTGGAGGGCAAGATGATCCACGCCGTCAAGGCGGTCCGCGAGGACACGGGCCTGCCCCTCAAGGACGCCAAGCGCTACGTGGACGCCCTCCTCCAGCAGCAGAAGGAGTCCGCGCCGCACGTCCTGGCCGGGGAGGCGTCGCCGGAGCACCGGGCGCCGGACATGCCCCTGTCGGAACGGGTCCGGGCGTTCAAGGCGGTCGAGGACCACGCCTCCGCCGTCGCGCTCGTGCGCGCCGAGACCGGCATGACCCGCGCCGAGGCCGAACGCTTCGTCGCCGCCCTCGACTGACCGGGCCCGACGTCAGGACGGGTGGCCCAGCCGCAGGCCCGGCAGCATGTGCCAGCCCACCCGCTCCACCACCGAGAACAACTGCGCCGGGATCCGGTCCAGCACCAGCGACGACACCGCCGCCGGGCGCTCGGCCGCGCGTTCGGCCAGCAGGTTCAGCGCGCCCAGATCGATGAACCGCAGGCCCGACATGTTCAGGTGGACGTCGCCGTGGCCGGCCTCCATCACCCGGCACAGCGCCTCGTCCAGCCGCGTGTGCCGCGACGCGTCCAGCTCGCCCGCCAGCGCCAGCCCCCGCGGCCGGAACGTCCGCGCGATCCGCAGCACCGGATCGTCGAACACCGGATCCGGCACCACCCGCACGCTGTGCGTGGTGAACAGCCGCGACAGCTCCTCGGCCCCGCACCGCCGCCGGTCGAACTGGCAGACCGCCATCACCATCGTGCTCGGCCCGACCTCGCCCTCCATCCGCCGCTCACACGCCAGCAGCTCCTCCAGCCCGCCCGGCGCGCGCAACGCCCACGTCATGTCGGCCGTCACCCGCACCACCGGGCAGCCCTGCTCCTCCGCCAGCGTGATCTCCTTGGCGAGGGCCTCCAGCACCACCGCCGGTCCCACCGGACCCGGCAGGTCCGCCAGCGCGACCACCCTCGGCACCGCGCCCCCGGCCGGCGGCCACCCCAGCCCCGGAACGGGCCCGCCGGCCCGTTCGGCCAGGCAGATCACCCGATGCCCGCGCGCCAGCCCCTCGTCCACGAACGGACCCGTGACGAAGGACTGCTCCTCGGGCGTCTCGTAGCACAGCCACGCGTGGTCGCCGGGGCGCAGCTCGCTCACCGGCCGCTCCACCGACCACAGCGACTCCAGCAGGTCGTCCATCACGGCCTCATCCGCCCGGACGGCCCACGGCGTGCCCGGCCCCCGTCATCACGGGATCAGCGGGACACGTGCAGGCGCACGAACGTTCCGTCCCAACCGGCCCGCAGCTCCATCAGGTCCACCAGCAACCGGACCGTCCACAACCCGAACCCGCGCTCCCGCGCCGACTCGGGCGGGATGAACCCGATCAGCGGACTCGGCTGCCAGAACCCGTTGTCGCCCACCTCGCAGACCAGCTCGTCGCCGTCCCGCCACACCCACACCCCCATCGGGGGGACACCGTGCTGCAACGCGTTGGCGGCGACCTCGTTCGCGGCGGTCACCAGGTTCTGCGCCTGCTGCCGGTCCAGCCCGTGCGCCTCGGCGTGCTTGCCCACGAACACCCGCAGCGGATGCAGATCCTCGTCGTGGACCGCCATGTACTCCGCCGTGTCCGGACGCCCCTCGAACCGGCGCCCCACGTCGCAGCCCGCGCCGAACACCTGCGGGTCCATGTACCGGTCGTTCTCGTGGTCGATCCGCCCGTCGAACAGCACCGGATGGGTGTGGCGCGCGAAGTCGAGCACCGCCGACGACAGCCCGTCGCGGTCATAGGGGCACAGCGCCCGCGCCCCCGAATCCGCGAACACCTTGTTGATCAACGACTCGTAGCGCGCCCACTCCAGCGTCTGCCGCTGGTCGGTCCAGTGCCACACCGGCTCGGCCAGCGCCACCACCCGCCGGGGCCGCATGCCGTCGACCAGCTCCAGATAACGCTTCAACGTCCGCACCGGATGGTCGTAGAACTCGGCGGAGTCGTAGAAGCCGACGTCGCCGTCCGGGCCCAGCACGTCGCGCAACGCGTCGAGGTTCGGCCTGCGCACCACCGCGACCACGGCGTCGTCGGCCTCCAACCCCTTGACCAGGAACGGCACCGTGGTGCTCAGGAAGTTCTCGACACCGCTGTACAGGAACGCCCTGTGCTCCAGGCCGTGTCGTCTCAACGCCATCAGGCCACGCCCTCCGGTCCGGGGATGGGGCCGTCCGCCGCGCCGCTGCGGCCGCGCGCCAGTCCGGGCAGGCGGTGCCAGCCCACCATCTCGATCACGTTCTCCACATCCGGCGGGAGGTTGTCCAGCACCAGCGCGTCCCGCTCGTCCAGTCCGGTGGCGTGCTCGGCCAGCAGGTTCAGCGTGCCCAGGTCGATGAACCCCAGCCGGGAGAAGTCCAGGTGGACGCGGCGCCGCCCGTGGGCCACCAGCGACAGCTGCTGGGCGAACACCGAGTGCCGCGCCGCGTCCAGCTCGCCCTCGATCCGCAGGCCGTGCGGCTCGAAGGTGCGGGTGATGCGCAGGATGCCGTCGTCGAACTCGGGGTTCACTTCCACCAGGACCTCGTGCGTGTCGCGCAGGGCCGCCAGCTGGTCGGGCGGGCACAGCCTGCGGTCCACCTGGCAGATCGCCATCGCCATGGTGCTCGGCGAGACCGCGTCGCCCACCTGGTGCTCACATCCCAGCACCCGGTGCAGGTCGCTCCGTCCGGGCTCGCGCATCAGCCAGCTGTGGTCGGTGGTCAGCCGCACCGCGCGGAACCCCTCGTCGAAGGCCCGTTCGACCTCGGTGTTCAGCGTCTCCAGCATCCGCTGGGGATCGAACCGGCCACCGTCGTCCAGGCACGCCCGCGACCGCGGGATCACGCGCAACTGGCCCGACGCGGTGTAGGTGCACAGGTCCAGCCTGGTGCGGGGACCGGTCAGACCGGGCAGCCGCTCCGGCGGCGCGTCGGTGACGTAGACGACCTTCTCCTCGGTGCGCAACGCGTCCGCCACGAACGCCCCGATCACACGGTCGCGCTCCTCGGGAGTGCCATAGGCCAGCCAGGCGTGGTCTCCGGGGCGGACCTCGCCGACCGGCCGCTTGTCGAACCAGGTGGGTTCCATGTCGTGCCCATCAACGTGGGTGCGGGTCCGACCAGAGTACGCCGCGCGCGATGAATTGGAAGCCCAACGCATGGAGTCCCTCACCCTGTGTTCACCGGAACGGCGGGCACCGCCGGCAGCCGGAGCCGCAGCCGCACGATCGAACCGTCGTCACCCGTACGGATCTGTAGCGCCGAGCACAGCAACCGGACCGCCCACAACCCGAAACGCCCCGCCGGACGCGGCGGCAGCAGCCCGAACGACGCCCCGTCCGCCCACCTCCCGCCGTCGGCGACCTCGGTGACCACGTCACCGCCGTCCACCCACATCCGCAGCTCGTACGGCGGCTTGCCGTGCCGCACGGCGTTGGTCATGACCTCGGTGACCGCCACCAGCAGGCGCTGCACGTCGTCCTCGGGCATCCCCCACGCCTTCGCGTGGTAGCCGACGTACATCCGCAGCCAGTACAGGTCGGGCGTCTCGACCGGCATGACCTCGGCGTCCTCCGGAGGCTCCGGCAACGGCCCGCTGTCGCACCGCCGGCTGAACTCCCACGGATCGACATACGACGGGTTCGCCGCCCCGGTCACGGTCTCCGGATGCGTCCTGCGTCCCGCCGCGACGACCCCGCTGGGCAGCGACCGCGCGTACGGGCACAGCACGAACGCGCCGGTGCCCCGCAACGCCACGTTCGACAGCGCCTCGATCCGCTGCCACTCCACCACCTCGGCGGGGTCCCGCCGGGCCCACTCGCCGGGATCGCCCAGGACCCGCAGCCGCCGGCCCTCCCGCTGCGCCCGCTCGGCGTCGGTCAGGCAGTCGGCCAGCCGCCGCGCGGGATGGTCGTACCACTCCACGGCGTCCACGAACTCGACCTTCTCGGCCGCGTCCCCGAGCGCCTCCTGGAGCAGCGTCCGGTTCGCGAGCTTGGCCACGGCGACCACATGGTCCCCCTCGGCCACGCCACCGGACAGAAACGGCACGGCCGCACCCAGGAACTCGTCCATTCCCCTGTACGACAGCACGCGATGAGTGAACGCGTCGTTCACCGTGGCCCCACCTGCGTCAGTTACCGGTGCCCTGCGCTCCGCCCCCCTCTTCGAGCGGACCCATCCAGCGTAAGCCGCCGCCCCCGCCCTGTAGAGCCCCCGGGGGAGGCCGGTTTTCACATAGTGGCGACACGGCCCACAACCCCCTCGCCACGGGGGAAAGTCGATCCCGCCGACCCGGACAGGGGCGCTAAGCTGATCTCGGTCTCCGATATCCAGAGAACCTGGACGAGATGCGCGGACGTGGCGAAATCGGGCATACGCGATAGGTTTAGGTCCTATTGGTGGAAACACCGTGGGGGTTCGAGTCCCCCCGTCCGCACCACACCCACCGGCCCGGTCAGGGGGAGTTCCGTTCCGGGGGTGTCCGGGGCCGGTTCGCGGTTCAGGCGTCGGACCGGTCCGATCAGCAGCAGGGCCGCCGCCACGCCGGCCGTCACCAGGGCCGAGCCCAGCAGGAAGGCGCGCGGTTCGACCAGCGTGGTGGCCGGGCCGGCGAGCGCCTGCCCGACCGCCATGCCCGCGACCGAACCGGCCACCTGGTAGGCGTTGACCCGGTTCACCACGTCCGGCGGGATCTGCGTCTGCACGCTGGTCGACCACATCACCGACCAGAACGCCAGCGCGCAGCCCCCGAGCAGGTGCCCGGCCATCAGCGGTGGCAGCGGCAGGTCGAGCGCGACCGTCAGCGGCACCGCCGCGTACCCGCTCAGCGCCATCGCCCCGGCCGCCAGCGGCCTGCGCGGCCGGACCCTGATCGCCACCAGCCCGCCCAGCACGGTGCCGAGGCCGAGCGCCGCCATCACCCAGCCGTAGTCGGCCCCGATGACCTGCGAGGACAGCGGCACGGACGGCCCGATCACGAGGACGCCCCAGAACACCCAGACCAGGATGACCGACCACATCCAGCTCCGGGCCCTGAACTCCTGCCAGCCCCGGCGCAGGTCGCTCAGCGTGTCGGAGGGCTCCGGCCTGGGGGCGGCGACCCGGAGCAGCAGCAGGCACACCCCGCTGACCAGGAACGTCGCGGCGTCCACCGAGTAGACGACGACCGGTCCGGCGGCGACGATGAGGACCCCGGCCAGGGCGGGGCCGGTGAGCTGGGTGACCGCCTCGGCGATCTTCAGCGTCGCGTTGGCCCGCTGCGGATCCCCGGCGACCAGGGGGACCATGCCGTTGACGCACGGTTCGAACACCCCGGCGGCCACCCCCGACAGGCACGCCATCGCCAGCAGCAGGGCGTACGGCGGAGCGCCGTCCAGGAACGCGACGGCCACGACCCCCTGGGTGACGACCCGGACCGCGTCCGCGCCGATCATCAGGCGCCGGGCGCCGATCCGGTCGGCGACGACCCCGCCGAACACCATGACCAGCACGGCCGACGCGGTCCAGAGCGCCAGCACGTAGCCGACGCCCGCGATCCCGTGGACTCCGCCGATCGCCAGCGCCGAGGCGACGGGCATCATCGCGTCGCCGAGCAGCGAGATCGTGCGGGCCCCGAAGTAGAGGGTGAAGCTCCTCGTCCACATGGGCTCCGATTCTGGGTTTTTCCAGATCAGAGCGCCGGTGTCCCAAAAGACATCATTAAGTACATTTGGGCCATGCTCGTGGACTGCCCGCCGGTGCCCCCCGCGCCCTCCGGACCGCATCGCGTGGTCGCCCTGGTCGCCGAGAACCAGGAGTTCTACCCGGTCACCTCCGCCTCGGCCGTCTTCGGCTACCACGGCCCCGACATCCCCCAGCACTACAGCTTCAGCCTGTGCGCCGAACGCCCCGGCTCCCTGCCCACCACCCTCGGCGCCCCCGTCCGGGTGGACAGCGGCCTGGAAGCCCTCGACGACGCCGACACCGTGCTCGTCGCGGGCTGGACCCTCGCCCCCTCGCCCGCCGTGCTCCGCGCGGTGTCCAGGGCCCACGCCCGGGGCGCCCGCGTCGTCGCCGTCTGCGCCGGGATCTTCATCCCCGCCGCCCTGGGCCTGCTGGACGGCCGCCGCGCCTCCGTCCACTGGGAGCTCTCCGGCGAGCTCGCCGCCCGCCACCCCCGCGTCATCCCCGACGACACCGTCATCTACGTCGACCACGGCGACGTCGCCACCGCCGGGGCCTCGGCCGCCACCCTCGACCTCTGCCTCCACCAGGTCCTCCAGGAGCACGGCGCGGCCCACGCCATGCGCATCGGCCGCCAGCTCGCCGCCGGTCCGCACCGCGAGGGCTGCCAGCGCCAGTACCCTCCGCTCCCCACCGCCGGCCCCATGCCGGACTCCCTGGCGCCCCTGCTCGAATGGCTCCTGTCGCGCCTGGCCGACCCGATCACCGTGGAGGACATGGCCGCCCGCTCGGGCGTCTCGCGCCGCACCCTGACCCGCCAGTTCACCGAGCAGCTCGGCGTCCCGCCCGCCCGCTGGCTGCTGGAACGCCGCCTGGCCGCCACCCGCGCCCTGCTGGAGGAGACCGACCTGCCCGTGGAGACCATCGCCACCCGCGTCGGCCTCTCCTCGGCGGTCAACCTCCGGCGCCGCTTCCACACCGCCCTGCGCACCACCCCGGCCGCCTACCGCCGCTCCTTCCGCTGAAGGTCCCGGCCGCATGACGCGAAACGGCCCGCCCCGTGGCCGGGGCGGGCCGGTTCCGGCCAGCGGTCCGTCAGGTCACAGGGACAGGTCGCGGCGGAGGCGCTCGACGTGGCCGGTGGCCTTCACGTTGTAGTACGCCTTCTCGACCCTGCCCTCGGCGTCGATGATGAACGTCGAGCGGATGACGCCCACCACGACCTTGCCGTACAGCTTCTTCTCGCCGTAGGCGCCGTACGCCTGGAGGACCTTGGCGTCGGGGTCGGACAGCAGCGGGAAGGTCAGGCCCTCCTTGTCGCGGAACCTGGCCAGCTTCCCGGGCTTGTCGGGGGAGATGCCGACCACCGTGACGCCGTGCGGTTCCAGGTCGGGCAGGCTGCTCTGGAAGTCGACCGACTCCTTGGTGCAGCCGGGCGTCATCGCCGCCGGGTAGAAGTAGAGGATCACCCGTTTGCCGCGCAGGGACGCCAGGGAGACGGGGTTGCCGTCGGCGTCGGGAAGCTCGAATTCCGGGGCGATGTCGCCGGGCTCCAGTCGCTCGGACACCAGTTCCGCCTTTCGTTCCGGTGGTCGGTGTCCACCGTACCGGCTGGGGTGGCGCGGGCGTTCGCCGCCGAGACCTGCCACACTGGTGCGGATCATGCGGCGCTGAGCGACAAGGAAGTTCGAATGGCTGACAGGTCCCGTGATCCGGAGGCGCTGGAGCGGGAGATCGAGCGCACTCGCCAGGAGCTGGCGCGCACGATCGACGAACTCGCCGACCGGGTCAACCCCCGCAACGTGGTCGACCGCGGCAAGGAACGGCTGAAAGAGGAGGCCGACCAGGTCGTGCGGACGGTCCGGTCGATGGTGACGGTGCCGGACGGGGACGGCGGCCCCGGTCAGCTCGACCAGCGCGTGGTGGTGGCGGGCGCCGTGGCGGTGGTGGCGCTCACGGCGCTGGTCCTCTTGCGGCGCAGGCGCCGATGAGCCTGGTCGGAGCGCCGGTCCTCGGACGGGGACCGGCGCTTCGTGCTGTCCGGACCAGGGCGGTGACGCGCCGGAACCCGTCCAGCTCGGCGCGGCAGTCGGGGCAGCCGGCCAGATGGGCGCGCAGCACCGCGGCCTCGGGCCCGGGGAGCGCGCCGAGGGCGTAGACGCCGAGGTCGAGGCGGTAGGAGCAGGGTGCCGTCACGTCGGTTGGTACGGCCGGCGTTGCCTCCTCGTTCAGCCGACTCGCTCAGCCGAACTGGGGCAGGTGGGCGCGGTGGGCGGCCAGGCCCTCGTCCAGGATCTTCTCGGCGGTGTGCTTGGAGCGGACGAACGGGTGCGCCATCAGCGCCTGGAGGGCGGTGCGGCGGGAGCCGGTGACCGCGGCGTCGGCGGCGAGGCGCTCGTACTCGTGGATGGCGCGGGTGAGGCCGCGCACGGGGCGGGGGAGCTCGCCCATGGTGAGCGGGACGGGGCCGGAGCGGCCGACGATCGCGGGGACCTCGACGATCGCGTCGGGGTCCAGGGAGGCGATCGCGCCGTTGTTGCGGGTGTTGACGATCATGCGGCGGCCCTCGTCGCGGGCGACGGCGCAGATGACGTCGACGGCGAACTCGCCGTGCTCGCCGCCGCCGCGTTCCCGGCTGGGGTCGGGGTCGTCCCTGAACGACTCGGCGGTGACCTGGTCGTAGTAGGCGGGCAGCATGGCCTGGATGTCCTGGGCGCGGGTGGTGCCCTTGGCGCGGAGCTCGGCGACGACCTCGTCGTGGAAGAAGTAGTACTTGGCGTAGGAGTTGGGCAGGAAGCCGAGGGCCTTGGCGAGCTCGGCCATGCGGGCGGGGTCGCGCCAGGGGGTGGCGCCGCCGCCGGGGATCTCCAGGTCGTCCAGGAGGCGGGGGAGGTCGAGCTCGCGGCCGTCGAGGCGGAGGCGTTCGCACCAGGTGGCGTGGTTGAGGCCGGTCCAGTCGGCCTCCAGGCGGTCGAACGGCAGGTCCAGCAGCTCGGCCCACATCTCGGTGTCGCCGATGTTCTGGTCGCACAGTCCGATGACGCGGGCGCCGGTGTGGCGGGTGACGGCGTCGGTGACGATGTTGGTGGGGTTGGTGTAGTTGACGATCCAGGCGTCCCCGGCGTGTTCGGCGACCTCCAGCAGGACGGGGACCGACCGCAGCGCCATCAGGAACCCGCCGGGGCCCGCGGTCTCCTGCCCGACGACGCCGTGCGCGAGCGGGATCGACTCGTCGAGGTGCCGGGCCTCCAGGCCGCCGGGCCGGAAGGTGGTGAACACGAAGTCCGCGCCGCTCACCGCCGACTTGAGGTCGTGGTGGACGCTGACCGGGACGTCGGCTCCGCGCGCGGCGAACATGCGCGTGGCCAGCCGGGTCATGACCTCCAGGTGCGCGGCGTCGATGTCGTGGCAGGCCAGTTCGGTTCCGGCGAGGTCGGCGGCGCGGTGCAGGACACCCCGGATGACGCCGGGCATGTACCCGCTGCCCGCTCCGATGATCGCGATCTTCAAGGGAGCTCCTCAGCGCAGGGTGGGCTCGGCGCGGGCGACCGACTCGGTGCCGCGCGCCAGTTCGGTCTCGGGGATGAACGGCACGACGAACGCGTACTCGGCCAGCACGTCGGGCGGGACCTCGGTGGACTCGCCGAACGCGGCGATCTCCGACCAGCAGGGCGCGCCGAGCGACCCGCTGTAGTGCCGCACCGACAGCCCGGCGACGAGGTTGGCGAAGCGGAGCCGCTGGTGGAGGGGCCAGCGGGCCAGGGTGCCGAACACGAACCCGGCGGCGAACACGTCCCCGGCCCCGGTCGGGTCGAGCGCCTCGACGGGCAGGGCGGCGGCGGAGGCGCGTTCCCCGGTGGTGGAGTCCACGGCGATGGCCCCGCGCGCGCCCTGCTTGACGACGACCACGGGGACGCGTTCGGCCAGCGCGTCCAGGGCCTCGTCCGGGGAGGCGGTGCGCGTGTAGGCCATGGCCTCGACGGCGTTGGGCAGGAAGACGTCCACGTGCGCCAGGCGGTCCAGCACCTCGCTGGACCAGGTCTCGGTGGGGTCCCAGCCGAGGTCGGCGAAGACCAGCGCGCCCCCGTCCCGCAGCGTCAGGGCCCAGGCGGGGACGGGGCGGTCGATGTCGACGAAGCAGGTGGCGGCGCGCGGCGGGGCGAGCACGGGGTGGTCGCCGCGCGGCGGGCGCGTGTAGGTGACCATGCTGCGGTCGGCGGCGTAGGCGAGCGACACGGTGACCGGCGACGACCAGCCGGGCACCCGCCGGGACCAGGTGAGGTCGACGGCCTCCTGCTCGGCGAGCGTGCGCCACAGGTAGGCCCCGAACAGGTCGTCGCCGAACGTCGCCGACAGCCCGGTGCGCAACCCGAGGCGGCTCATGGCCACGGCGATGTTGGCGACGCCGCCGGGCGCGGAGCCGAGGCCGTCGGTGACCAGCTCGGTGCCGGGCGGCGGCAGCCCCGGCAGCCCGGTGAAGATCATGTCCATGAAGACCTGGCCGGTCAGGAAGACGTCCAGGTCGTGGCCGTGGTCGTGGGAGACGGGGCCGCGTTCGGCGCAGGGGTCGGGCACCGTCATGGCCGGCCGAGGTCCGGGGCGGTGGCGGTGAACCGGGCCTCGACGGCGGCCCGCACGGTCTGGGTCTCCGGCTCCAGGTCCAGCGGCGGCGGCTCCTCCTCGGCGGCCATCATGACGCCCGCCGACGCGGCGTAGGCGACGGGCGCGGCGTCGAACGGCTCGGGTCCCCGGCCGAGGTTCTCGTCGGCGAGGTGGACCAGCCCGGTGATGCGGCAGCCGAGGGCGTCGGCGTAGCTGCGGGCCCGCGCGACGGCCTCCTGCGCGGCCTGCCGGGCGGCCTCGGCGTGCACGGGGCTGTCGCGGCGCAGTTCCCACGAGGGGCCGTGCACGGCGGTGCGTTCCAGGTCGCCGAGGCGGGTGACCAGCTCGCCGAGCACGGTGAAGTCCCGCACCACGATCCTGATCCACACGGTGCCCTGGTAGGCGCGGATGTCGCCCTCGCGCCGCCGGTACCTGACCAGCGGCGTGATCGACAGGCCGCCGGTCTCCAGCTTCTCCACGGCCTCGCCGTAGGACTTGACCAGGTCGAGGGCCTGCTGGTTGCGCTCGACGAGCCGGTCCAGCGCGGTGCGCCGGTCGCGTTCCTGGGACTGCACCTGCACCGACAGCCGGGCGATCTCCGGCTCGACCTCCAGCAGGGCCTCGCCCCGAACGCTGATGACGGGAGCGTCGCTCATACGAGCCAACGTATCCGGTGCGGCCGCTGGAGCGTTACAGGAAGGTCCGGCCCTCACCGCGGTAGGTGGGGACGGTGCGGACGACCCGATCGCCGTCGATCAGGTGGAGGGCGGCGAAGCGCTCGCACAGCTCGCCCGCCTTGGTGTGGCGGAACCAGACGCGGTCGCCGATCCGCAGCGTGTCGGCGGCGCGGCCCAGCAGCGGGGTCTGGACCTCGCCCGCGCCCTCGGTGCCGCTGTAGGACAGGCCGGTCGGCAGGTAGGGCCGGGGGAGGCGGATCTCGTCGGCGGGGCCGGAGGCCAGGTAGCCGCCGCCGAGGCAGGTGACGACGCCGGGGCCGGGGCGGCGCACGACCGGCAGGGCGAACAGGGCGGCGGGGCGGCCGGTGAAGGTGGAGTAGTGGTCGAACAGGTGCGGCTGGTAGAGGCCGGATCCGGCGGCGACCTCGGTGACGGCGCGTTCGGCGACGGTCGTCTCGACCGATCCGGTGCCGCCGCCGTTGACGAACTCCAGGTCGGTCAGCTCGCGCACGGCCGCCACGATGGCGGCGCGGCGGCGGGCCAGCTCCAGGCGGGAGCGCTGCTGCATCGCCCTGATCGCCCTGCCCATGAGCGGCTTGCCGGGCGGCTGGTCGCCGACGCCCGCGATCTGGCCCTCGTAGGCCATCAGCCCGACCAGCCGGAGGGAGGACCGCTTCAGCACCTGCTGGGCGAACGCCCGCACCTGCTCGGGGGTGTGCAGGGGGGAGCGGCGCGGGCCGAGGCTGACCTTGCCGCCGAGCAGCCGGTAGGAGGCGTCGATGTCGACGCACACGCGGACCGGGTGGCCGCCGGCGGCGGCCCGCTCGATCAGGTCGAGGTGGTCGGCGCAGTCGACCATGAGGGTGACCGTGGCCGCGGCGTGCTCGTCGGCGGCCAGTTCCGCGATCGCGGCGCGGTCGGTGGTGGGGTAGGCGACCAGGATGTCGTCGCCGGTGCGCCGCTCGGCCAGCCACAGCGCCTCGGGCAGCGTGAACGCCATGATCCCGGCGAACCCGTCGGTCGCGAGGACCTCCTCCAGGAGGGCGCGGCACCGCACGGACTTGCTGGCGACCCGGACGGGCTTGCCGCCGGCGCGGCGGACGAGGTCGGCGGCGTTGGCGCGGAAGGCCGCCAGGTCGACGACCGCGAACGGGGCCTCAAGGGCGGCGGTGGCGGCGTCGTATCGCTCCCGGAGGTTCATGCGGGCCACACTGCCACAGAACGCCCGCAATATGAAAGCTATTCATGTTACTGGCGGGGGGCGGGATGGGCCGCGAAGAACGACCACAGCGCCTCGCTCGCCCCGTCCGGCCAGCGGTGCGTGCCACCCTCGATCCTGCAGAAGACCACCTCGGCCCCCGCGGCGCCCTTGCCGGTGGCCGAGCACTCCGCGCCGTCCGCGCCCAGGGCCCGCACGTTCCGGCGCGGCTCGGGCAGCCCCGCCTCCTTCCGCCAGAAGTCCACGGCCCGCGACACCGGCGGGAACGGCCGCTTGTCGTTGAAGTCGCGCTCGCCGCCGCCGTGGAAGGGCACGTTCCGGTCGGCGGTCCCATGGAAGATCATCGCGGACACGGGCCGCTCCGGCGAGCACGGCGTGACCAGCGCGCCCTCCACCACCCCGATCGCGGCGACCTTGCCGGCGGCCTCGCACGCCACCCGGTAGGCCATGCCCGCGCCGTTGGAGAACCCGGTCACGTACACGCGCCGGGGGTCGGCCAGCCCCGCGTCGGTCAGCTTGTCGATGAGCCTGCTCAGGAAGTCGACGTCCTTGATCTTGCCGGCCTTGGCCGGGCCGCAGCAGTCCCCGGCGTTCCAGGTGGTCATGAACCCGTCCGGGTAGACGGCCAGGAAGCCCTTGCCGTCGGCGAGCGCGTCGAACCCGGTCAGCTTGCGCATCCCGTCCATGTTCGACAGCCCGCCGTGCAGCGCGATCACCACCGGCAGCCGCTCGGCGGGCCTGCCGCCCCGCCATCCGCCCTTGGTCAGCTTCGGCGGGACGTGGATCAGGTACTCGCGGTGCCCCGGCGTGTCCACGTCGAGTTTCTGCTTGTGCGTGCCGGTCGAGGTCGGGATCCCGGCGACGGTCGCGGGCCGCTTCCCGCCGGTCTTCCCGCCGCCCTCCCGGCCCTGCCGCCCGGTGTCACTGCACCCGGCCAGCACCAGGACCGCCGCCAGCATCACAAGCCCGAGTCGCCGCATCCCCCGAACGTAACCGCCGGGAGCGGCGACAAACTACTCACTGGTAGACAAAGCCGGACCCGCGACCTGTGGCCGCGCCACGGACTCCGCCGGCCCTCTTTCCGTCATGGTCAACACTGGAACGGAATGCTTCGTTCTGCTAAACTGGAGGCACAACGAACGACGAAGGGCCGCACATGTCTGAGATCCAGCCGTTCCGCATCGAGATCCCCCAGGCGGACCTCGACGACCTGAAGAGCCGTCTGGAGCGCACCCGCTTCGCCGACGAGCTGCCCGAGTCCGAGATCACCGACGGCGTCCGGAAGGGCCCGGTCCAGCCCGGCTGGGAGTACGGGGTGCCCGGCTCGTTCGTGCGCGACCTGGTGGCGCGCTGGCGCGAGTTCGACTGGCGCTCCGTCGAGGAGCGCCTCAACGCCCACCCGCAGTTCACCACGGAGATCGACGGCCAGACGATCCACTTCGTGCACGTCCGCTCCCCGCACGAGAACGCCACGCCGCTGATCCTCACCCACGGCTGGCCGAACACGTTCGTCGAGTACCTGGACCTGGTCGGCCCGCTCACCGAGCCCGAGGACCCGGCCGACGCGTTCCACGTCGTCATCCCGTCGCTGCCCGGCTTCGGGTTCTCCGGCCCCACCCGCACCCGGGGCTGGGGCGCGGCCCGCACCGCCGACGCCTGGTCGGAGCTGATGCGGCGGCTCGGCTACGAGCGGTACGGCGTGCACGGCAACGACGCCGGCGCGATCGTCGCGCCCGAGCAGGGCCGCCGCCACCCCGCCGAGGTGATCGGCGTGCACGTCAACCAGATCTTCTCGTTCCCGAGCGGCGACCCGGCCGAGTTCGAGGGGATGAAGCCGGAGGAGATGGAGTACCTGGGCTTCCTCCAGGGGTTCGTCGAGCACGCCATCCACGACCGCGCCCAGCAGGCGCAGCCGCAGACCCTCGCGCACGCGCTGGCCGACTCGCCCGCCGGCCAGCTCGCCTGGATCGGGCAGCTCCTGGGCGGGCTGGACCCGGAGATCATCCTCACCAACGCCACGATCTACTGGCTGACGAACACGTCCGCGTCGTCGGCGCGCTTCTACTACGAGAACCACCGCGAGCCGCAGGCGACCGAGCCGACGTCGTTCCCGATCGGGCTGGCGTCGTTCGCCTACGACTTCCGGCCGCTGCGGCGCTTCGCCGAGCGCGACCACGCGAACATCGTCCACTGGAGCGAGTTCGACCGCGGGAGCCACTGGTCCGCGCACGACGCCCCCGACCTGCTGGTGGGCGACCTCCGGGAGTTCTTCCGCACGGTGCGCTAGAAGACGCCGAGGCCGTTGGCGACCGCCCGTTCCCGCCCGTCGGAGGGGACGGTGCGGACGGTCGCCCCGGCCTCGTCGGGGAAGCGCGTGACCAGGACCGAGGAGCCGCCGCCGTCCAGGCTCACGGCGTCGGCGGCCCCGAAGTACCGCAGCAGCGCGGCCAGCCCGGCGAGCGAGAGCCCCGCGTCGTGCCGGGACCGGCCGTTGACGACCACCAGGAACATCCGCCGCCCGTTCCGGCTCACCCCGGCGGCCGTGCGGGGATGGTGGGCCTTGCGGCCGAGCCCCGGAACGGGACCGCCCGCGCGGAGGATCGGCAGCCCGCCGACCGCGAACCGGAACCGCACGGGCCCGGCCGCCCGGTACCGGACGCTCACCCGCCGCCCCGGGCGCAGGCCGCGCAGGGCGGCGGCCCCGCGTTCGCGCCCGACCAGCACGACCCCGTCCCGCGGAACCCCGCCGGACCCGCCCCGGCCGGCCACGACGCCGCCCCGGACGCTGACCTCGGCGACATCGCGGGAGCAGGGCGCGTCGCGGCGGACGTCGGTGCCGCAGACGGCGCGGGCGCGGGACGCCGTCCCCCACGCGGGGGTGTAGACGCCGACGCCGCCGACCGGCAGGGCGTACTGGTTGAGCCCGACGACCGGGATGCGGCGCCGCCCGGCGGTCACCGCGCCGGCCAGCCGCACCGGGGCCACCCGCCCGCGCCCCCGGGTGTCGACGCCGATCGCGGTCGTGCCGTCCCCGCCGTGGGGCAGCGGCGGGCCGAACCGCTGGCCCACCGGGACGGCGGCCTTGCGCGGGCGCCCGGCGTCGATCTCGGGGCCGACCGCCGAGCCGGTCGGCGGCGGCTCGCGGCGCCCGGCGCCGGTGTCGAAGAAGTCACCGTTGACGCCCGCGAGCGCGCCCGTGGCGGTCACCATGGCCGAGACGGTCCGGCGCTCGGCGACCGCGGCCGGGCGCAGCGGCCCGACCCGCGCGGCCGCGACCTCCAGCATCGCCCCCGACGCCGGTCCGCGCGGCGTCGCGATCGTGAAGGTCCGGAACGTCACCCCCGGCACCGGCGTCCGGACGAGCGGGACGGGTGCGGTCGGCGTCGTCAGCAGCAGGGAGAGGAGGGTCCGCACCAACATCGCACCCATGCTGGCCGCGCCGCCCGCCCGCGCCCCCCGCCACGCCGCCCGATGGCCACCCGGGACGCGCGCATCGACCGCCCTTTACCCCGCGCGGGGCTCCGCCGGGGCGCGGGGAGGTCGGCGCGCCCGCCCGGCCGCGGGCGCTCCCGCTGCGGCGGAGGCCGGGGCGGCCGGCGTCCGGCGCAGGCCGAGGGCCGTCACCGCCGCGCCCGCCAGGACCACCCACAGCGGGACCAGGACGGCCGCGCGCGGGCCGGAGCGTCCGACGAGCACGCCGGTCAGGGCCAGCGCCAGCACTGGGCCGATCTGGAACGAGGTGTTGACCAGCCCGCCGGCCACGCCCTGCTCGGCCGCCGGAACGCCGTCGCGTTCGCCGAGGACACCGTCCGCGTGGCCGTGAATTCCCCGGCCTGAGACACGTCCCGGAAGGCCCCGGCCGCAAACCAACGCCGGACTCGATGAACGGCGCGGCCTGGTGAACGGTGTGGTGCGGTCCGGTGCGCGGTGTGTGGTGCGGCGCGGTGAACGGTGCGATCCGGTGGGCGGAAGGTCGCTTCGGGGTCCGTCGGACTCGGCACGGCTCCGGGGCCGGTGGAGCGGGGTGATCCGTTCTGGTGTGGGTCGGTGCGTCACCGGGGTCCGACCGAGTGTGGTGATCGGGCGGATCTCGGCGGCCTTCCCGCCCATACTGGTCCCAGCGGTACGCGTCGGACCGAAACGCCGATACCGGGACCCGGCCCGCCCTTCGGCCACGCGACGCGGCGCCGCCCACCGCCCGGACCGGGCGGGCCGCAGGGAGGACGCCACGGTCCGGGAACCGGGCGGCACCGTTCGTTCGTGAAGGGACGGGGCACTCAGGAAGCCGCGCGGCGCATTCGGCAAGGAGCCCGACCATGGATGAGACGACCGAGGCGCGGCGGTCGCGTTCGGCCGCCGACGTCCGGCCGCGCGCCCGCCGGGGCCGGCGCTCCTCCCTGGCCCTCGGCGCGATGGCCGTGGCCGGCGCGGCGGCCGCGGTGGTGGTGGCGCCGGTCCTCAACGAGATGCAGGGGACCCGGCCCGCGCAGCCGCCCTCGCCCCGGCGGCTCCTGATCGCGGCGGCCGAGCGCGCCGAACGGGAACCGGCGCGGTCCGGCGCGTTCTGGCACCAGCGCTTCCGGACGGGGCGGCAGTACCGGGTGCGCGGCGCGGACGGCGAGTGGTACGTCATCGAGCGGCGCGGCGTCGGCGAGTCGTGGACGCCGGTGCGGAGCCCCGAGGACGGCACGGTGCTCTCCAGCCGGGACTTCGGGGCGGGCCCGGTCACGTCCGACGACCGGGCCGCGTGGCAGCGGGCCGGATCCCCGACCGAGTGGCCGGCCGGCGACGGCACGCGCCTCCGGGCGCGGCCCGACCGGCGGAAACCCGTCGTCCGGCGGCGGGAGCGGGGCACGTTCATGTGCGCGGGCAAGCCCATGACCCTGGCGGAACTGCAACTGCTCCCGACCGCCCCCCAGGCGCTCCGGACCACCATCCTCCAGGGGAACGCGGGGCGCCGCCCGCGCGGGGACGGCTCCTCCGAGGCGGAGACGGTCCTGCTGGAGGTGTCGGCCCTGCTGCGCACGCCCGCGCCGCCCCGCACGCGCGGCGCGGCGTACCGCCTGCTGGCCTCGCTGCCCGGACTGCGCTACGCGGAGGACGTCCACGACCCCCTCGGCCGTCCGGGGCTGGCCGTGGACGTGCCCGGCGGGCGGGGCGGGGTCACCCGGCGCCTGATCGTCGATCCGGCGACCGGCCAGCTGCTGACCTGGATGGACCACACGGACGGGGACGGCCGCCGGCTGGTCTCCTACACGGCGTACGAGTCCGTCGGCTGGTCCGAGGGCCGGCCGCCGCGGGGCTGACCGGCCGCGCGCCGCTCAGCCGGCGGCGCGCAGCGGCGGGACGAGGCCGACCAGGCGGGCCAGGCGGCGGTGGGAGTCCAGCCGGGCCGCGCGGTCGTGGGTGCTGGTGTGGACGAGGATCTCGTCGGCCCCGGCGCGTTCGACCAGGTCCTCCAGCGCCTCGGCGGCCTCGTCCTCGGTGCCGTGGATCTGGCCGTGCAGGGAACGCTCCATCATCCGGCGCTCCACGTCGGTGAGGGGCAGCGCCTCGATCTCCTCGGGCGGCAGCAGCGGCGGGAACTCGCCGTGCGTCTTGGTGTGCGCGCTCGCCCACGCCTCGGGCAGGAGCAGGCGGCGGGCGCGTTCGGTGGTCTCGGCGATCGTGACGCCGGTGGAGACGACGACGTAGGGGCGGTCGCCCCGGAACGCCGCGCGGTAGCGCCCGATCGCCTCGACCATGCGCTCGACGCCGCGCGCCGGGGCGATGACCAGCGGAAGGCCCAGCTCGGCGGCGAGTTCCGCGCCCGCGCCCGTCGCCAGCACGAACGCCGGGACCCGCAGCCCCTCGGCGGGCCGGGCGTGGACGCCGGGGTGGGCCCGCTGCTCGCCGGTGAAGTACCCGAGCAGCTCCCGGACCTGCGCGGCGAAGTCCTCGGCGTCGTCCCTGTCGTGCCCGAGCGCCCGGCGGACGCCGCCGGTGAACCCGACCGACCGGCCCAGCCCCATGTCGATCCGTCCCGGGTACAGCGACTCCAGGACGCCGAACTGCTCGGCGACGACCAGCGGCCGGTGGTTGGGCAGCATGACGCCGCCGGTGCCGACCCGGATCCGCGAGGTCGCGGCGGCGACGGCGGCGGCCAGCACCGTCGGCGCCGACCCCGCCACGCCGGGAACGCCGTGGTGTTCCGCCACCCAGAACCGGTGGTACCCCAGCGCCTCGACCTCCCGCGCGAACGCCACCGTCGCGCGCAGCGCCGCGGGATGCCCCTCACCCGCCCGGGTGCGGGAACGGTCGAGCACCGAGAACCGTGTCGTGCGCAGACCCATATCGATCACAACGCCTGCGGCGCGCCGTCATTCCGCCCGGCGCCCGCCTTTGTTCGACCTTCAGGTCAAACAAAGGCCAGGGTCCCGGGCATGGGCAGGCCGAGGCGGTTCGATCCCAACGTCGCCGTCGAGCGGGCGATGCAGGTCTTCTGGCGCAAGGGCTACAACGCCACCACGCCGCAGGACCTCGTCGACGCGCTCGGCATCGGCAAGGGGTCGCTCTACCTCGCGTTCGGCAGCAAGCACGGCCTGTACGAGCGGGCCCTGGAGCGGTACCGCGACGGTCAGGCCGCCCTGCTGGTCGACCTGCTCGACCGGCCGGTCCCGGTCCGCGAACGCCTGCGCGGCGTGCTGCTGCTCCTGGTGGACATGGACATGGCCGACCCGGACCGCCGGGGCTGCATGGCGATCAACGCCGCCGCCGAGCGCGCCGGGGTGGACCGGGCCGCCACCGACCTGGTGCGGCGCATGTTCGACCGCACCGAGGAGGCGTTCCGGACGCTGGTGGAGGAGGGGCAGCGCGACGGCGAGATCGACCCCGCGCGCGACGCCCGCGCCCCGGGGAGCCTGCTGCTCACCACCCTCGTCGGCACGCGGCTGCCGACCCGGACGGCGGAGGGGCCCGAGCGCCTGGACCGCGTGGTGGACACCGTCCTCGACTCCCTCTGATCCGGATCGGTCGCGGGGCCTGGGGAGGTCCCCCAGGGTGATACCGCCCGCCCGCCGCGGCGGGCTTCGCACGCCCCGTTTTTTGTACCTCTAGGTAAAGAACGGAACCCCCATGGACCTGCGTCTCTCCGGCAAGACCGCCCTCGTCACCGGCGCCAGCCGGGGCATCGGCCTGGCCACCGTCCGCGCCCTGACCGCCGAGGGCGTGCGCGTCGCCGCCGTCTCCCGCACCGTCACCCCCGAGATCGGGGACACCGGCGCGACCGTCCTCACCGCCGACCTCGCCACCCCGGACGGCGCGGCCGACGCGGTGCGCCGGGCCGTCGCCGCGCTGGGCGGCCTGGACCTGCTCGTCAACAACGTCGGCGGCGGCGACGTCAAGGTCGGCGGCTTCCTCTCCTCCGACGAGGAGCACTGGCGGGGCACCTTCGACGTCAACCTGTTCAGCGCGGTCCGCGTCACCCGCGCCGCCCTGCCCTCCCTGCTGGAGGGCGGGGGCGCGATCGTCAACGTCTCCTCCATCGGGGCCCGCCTGCCCGGCGCCGGGCCCATCGCCTACAACGTCGCCAAGGCGGGGCTCACGGCGTTCGGCAAGGCGCTCGCCGAGGAGTTCGGGCCGCGGGGCGTGCGCGTCAACACCGTCTCGCCCGGCCCGGTCCGCACCGCGATCTGGGAGGCCCCCGACGGCTTCGGCGGCAAGCTCGCCGCGGCCGTCGGGGCGGAGCACGCGGCCTTCCTGGAGCAGGTCCCGGCCATGATGGGCATGACCACCGGGCGGATCACCGAGCCGGAGGAGGTGGCCGCGCTGGTGGCGTTCCTGCTGTCGGACGTGGCCGCCAGCGTCACCGGCTCCGACCACCTCATCGACGGCGGCGCCGTCAAGACCGTCTGATCACACGTCCCGGCGGGTGAGGACCAGCACCCCGGCGGCCAGCGCGGCGGCGGCGTAGCCGACCAGCAGCACGCCCGCGACCGCCGGGGGCAGCGGATCCTTCAGCAGCGTGCCGGTCCGGCCCGCCACCTGCGCGAACAGCGACGTCGGCAGCAGCCGGTCGATCCGCCCGTCCCACGGGTCCGGCGCCACCGTGGCGACCAGCGTCGGCAGCACGAACAGCAGCGCGGCCACCGCCGTCACCCCGCCCGCCGTGGACCGCAGCGCCGCGCCCAGCCCGAGCCCGACCAGCGCCGACACCACCACCAGCAGGCACAGCGACGCGATCCACGGCGCCTCCTCGCCCACCGAACGATGGAACTCCACCACCCCGCGCCCGCCCACGACCAGCCGCCCGAGCAGCGCCGCCGCCGTGAACGCCACCAGCCCCACGGCCAGCGACACCGCCGCGACCACGCCCGCCTTGGCGGCCAGCAGCCGGCCCCGCCGGGGCACCGCCGCCACGCTGGCGCGGATCATCCCGGTGGCGTGCTCGGCGGTGACCGCCAGCACCCCCAGCACCCCCGCGCACAGCGGCAGCGCCAGCGCCATCGGGTACTCCGGCGGCGCGGCCCGCATGGTCGCGCGCTCGGCGGGCGACCGGCCGTCCCAGATCTCCGCGACGGCGAACGACCACAGCCCGCACAGCGCCAGCAGCACCGCGACGGCGACCGCGTTCAGCCACGTCGACCGCACCGAGCGCAGCTTCAGCCACTCCGCGGACAGCAGGGGGATCATCGCGCGACCTCCTCGGCGCGGTGGGCGACGCTGTCGGCCGTCAGTTCCATGTACGCCTCCTCCAGCGACGCGCTGCGCGTCGCGACCTCGTAGAGGGGGATCCCGCGCGCCGCCGCCAGCTCCCCGATCTCCTCCGCCGTCGATCCGTGGACGGCGATCCCGCCGTCCTCGGTGCTCACCGTGGCCCCGGCCTCGGCGAGCGCGGCGGCCAGCTCGGCGGCGCGCGGCGTGCGGACCAGGACGCCGCGCCGGAAGCGCCGCTCCAGCTCCGCCACCGACGTGTCGGCGATCAGCCGCCCCCGCCCGACGACGACCAGCCGGTCGGCGGTCAGCGCCATCTCGCCCATCAGGTGGCTGGACACCAGCACGGTCCGACCCTCGGCGGCCAGCGCCCGCATCAGCTCCCGGATCCACCGGATGCCGTCGGGGTCGAGGCCGTTCACCGGCTCGTCGAGCAGCAGCACCCCCGGATCGCCGAGCAGCGCCGCCGCGATCCCGAGCCGCTGACGCATGCCCAGCGAGAACCCGCCGATCCGCCGCCGCGCGACCCCGGCGAGCCCGACGCGCTCCAGCAGCCCGGTGACGCGCCGGTCGCCGATCCCGTGGGTGCGCGCCAGGCAGCGCAGGTGGTCGCGGGCGGTGCGGTCGCCGTGCCCGGCCGAGGCGTCCAGCAGCGCCCCCACCTCGTGCAGGGGCCGCTCCAGCTCCCGGTACCGGCGGCCGTTGACCAGGGCCGCGCCGGAGTCGGCGGCGGCCAGTCCCAGCAGCACCCGCATGCAGGTGGACTTGCCCGACCCGTTCGGCCCGAGGAACCCGGTCACCGTTCCCGGCCGCACCTCGAACGACAGTCCGTCCAGCGCCGCCGTGCCGCCGTACCGCTTGGTCAGCTCCCGTACTTCGATCATGCGGCCCACCCTGGCGGCCGCGTCCGGCCCGCGCATCGGAGCGCGGTCTGTCAGACCGGGGGCGGAGGCGCCCGGCCGCGCGCCGCGGATACCGTCGGGACGTGCGAGACCTGCTCACCGGACGCCTCGACCGGAACCACCTGATCGCGCTGGACGCGGTGGCGGCCGGCGTGTACGTGCTGTCCGTCGCGCCGCTGGCCTCCCTGCACCGCGGCCCGCTCGCGATGGCCGCCGCGCTCGCCGCCGGGGCGCTGCTGCCGCTGCGCCGGGTGCGGCCGCTGCCGGTGTTCCTGTGCGTGCTGGCGCTGACGCTGCTCGGCGACGTCGGCGACTACCGCGCGGGGGCGGCGTTCGCGCTCTACCCGGTGGCGCTGGCGCAGCCGCGCCGCCGCCTGCTGCCGACGCCGGTCATCGGCGGGACCAGCGCGCTGGTGATGTGCGTGCTGAGCGTCATGGGCAAGGAGAGGACGGGGGACCGGACCGGGGAGGTGCTGTTCGGGCTGGCGGTGCTCGGGGTGGCGTGGACGTTCGGCCGCGCGGTCCGCGAACGCCGCGCCCACGCCGGCCGCGCCGCCCGCGAGATGGCCGAACGCGCCGCCGCCGACGAGCGGCTGCGCATCGCCCGCGAGCTCCACGACGTCGTCGCCCACAACATGAGCGTCATCGCGGTGAAGGCGGGCGTGGCCAACCACGTGGCCGCCGAGCACCCCGAGGAGGCGCGCGAGGCCCTCGCGGTGATCGAGGAGACGAGCCGTACGGCCCTCACCGAGATGCGCCACCTGCTCGGCGTGCTGCGCACCACCGAGCCCGAGCTGGCCCCGGCCCCCGGCCTGTCCGGCCTGGCGGCGGTGGCCGACCGCGCCGCCCTCGCCGGGGTCCGCGTCGACCTGCGCGTCGACGCCCCCGACCTGCCCGAGGGCGTCGCGGTGTCGGCGCACCGCATCGTCCAGGAGGCGATCACGAACGTGGTGAAGCACGCGGCCCCGGCCCGCTGCCGGGTCGTGGTGGAGTCCGGCGACGGCGTCCTGCGCATCGACGTCGCCGACGACGGGCCCGGCGTCCGCGTCCTGCCGTCCGGCCCGCCGGGCCACGGGCTGATCGGCATGCGCGAGCGGGTGACGATGTACGGCGGGACGTTCACCGCGGGCCCGCGCCCCGAGGGCGGCTTCGCGGTGGCGGCCCGCATCCCCTACGAAAGGCGTTCATGAGCGATCTGCGTGTGCTGGTGGCCGACGACCAGGCGTTGGTGCGCGGCAGTTTCGGCCTGCTGGTGGACACCGCCCCCGGCCTGACCGTGGTCGGCGAGGCCGGGACGGGCGCGGAGGCCGTCGCGCTGGCGGCCGAGCGCCGCCCCGACCTCGTGCTGATGGACGTGCGGATGCCGGAGATGGACGGCATCGAGGCGACCCGGCGGATCTGCGCGTCCCTCCCGACGCGGGTGCTGATCCTGACGACGTTCGACCTGGACGCCTACGTGTACTCGGCGCTGCGCGCCGGGGCGTCGGGCTTCCTGCTGAAGGACACCCGGCCCGCCGACCTGCTGGAGGCGGTCCGCGTGGTGGCGGCGGGGGACGCGCTGCTGGCCCCGTCGGTCACCCGCCGCCTGATCGCCGAGTTCGCCCGCCAGGTCCCGGCCGCCGTGCCCGCGCCCGACCTGGCGGGGCTGACCGACCGGGAACGCGAGGTCCTCACGCTGGTCGCGCGCGGGCTGTCCAACGCCGAGCTGGCCGACCGGCTGCGGGTGAGCCCCGCGACGGTCAAGACGCACATCGGCAACCTGCTGTCCAAGCTGCACGCCCGCGACCGCGCCCAGCTGGTGATCGCCGCCTACGAGTCCGGACTGGTCCGGCCGCACCGCCACGACCACCTTCAATGATCATGGTGGGCGCGTTCCGGTCCCCGCGTGGTCGAGGACGGGAACTGACCTACATGGTCCGTACGGTCAGAGCATGAGTTCCGAGATCACCCCGTTCCGCATCGACATCCCGCAGGCCGACCTCGACGACCTGCGCGACCGGCTGGCCCGGACGCGACGGGCCCGGCGGCTGCCCGGCGGCGACTGGGACCGGGGCGTCCCCACCGACCACCTCCACCGGCTGGCCGAGTACTGGCGCACCGGCTACGACTGGCGGCGGCACGAGGCCGAGCTGAACCGCCTCCCGCAGTACACGACCGGGATCGACGGCCAGACGGTCCACTTCCTGCACGTCCGTTCCCCCGAGCCGGACGCGGTCCCGCTGGTCCTCACGCACAGCTGGCCGAACTCGGTCGCCGAGTTCACGCGGATCATCGGCCCGCTCACCGACCCCCGCGCGCACGGGAGCGAGGGCCCGGCGTTCCACGTGGTCGCGCCGTCGCTGCCGGGGTTCGCGTTCTCGCCGTTCCCCGAGCCGCCGGACGAGCGCCCGTGGAGCATCGACCGCGTCGCCCGTACCTGGGCGGAGCTGATGGAACGCCTGGGCTACGACCGGTACGGCGCGCACGGCAACGACGCGGGCGCGCTGGTCACCCCGCGCCTGGCCGCCCTCTTCCCCGAGCGGGTGATCGGCGCGCACATCACCGCGGGCCTCGGCTTCCCCACCGGCGACCCGGCGGACTTCGAGGGCCTCACCGACGCCGAGAAGGCCGAGCTGGGCGCGATGGCCGCGGTGATGGACTTCGGCAGCGGCTACGGCCCGTACCTGGCGGGCGGCCCGCAGACCCTCGCCCACGCGTTCGCCGACTCGCCCGCCTTCCAGCTCGCCTACCTGGTGGAGCGCTTCCGCGAGTTCGACCGGGGACACGGCACCGACAAGCCGCTGGAGGAGTACCTGGACCTCGACCAGTTCCTCACCAACGCGACGCTGTACTGGCTGACCGGCACCGGCGGCTCGTCCTCGTGGACCTACTACGAGGGCGCGGCGGGCATGCCGGTCGACCAGGCCGAGGTCCCCACGGGCGTCTCGCACGGCGGCCCGCCGCTGATCCGCCGCCTCGCCGAACGCGGCAACCGCATCGTGCAGTGGTCGGACCGGGCCAGCGCGAGCCACATGGTCGCGATGGCCGACCCGGAGGGCCTGGTGGAGGACGTCCGGACGTTCTTCGCCCGGCTCAGCTGACCTCGGCGGCGGTCGCCAGCACCGGGGCGAGCTGGGAGCGGAGCGTTCCCGCGCGGGGCCGCAGGGAGCCGTCGAACGCGGCCGAGCCGATCGTGAACGCGTCGGCCCCGGCCGCGGCGAGGGCGCGGATCTGGTCGTCGCCGGTGATGGATCCGGCGACGACCAGGTGGCCGGTCGTGGCGGCGCGGGCGGCGCGGACGAGGTCGAGGGGGTCGGCGTCGGTGGCGCGGTAGGCCAGCAGGTCCACCCCCGCGCACCCGGCGGCCTCGGCCGCGCGGCAGTCGGCGGCGACGCGCTCGGGGCTCCCGGCGAGACGGGTGGGATGGCCGGAGGGCTCGCCCGCGAACGGCAGGTACCCGATGGGGGTGCCGCGCAGCAGGCCGAGCGTCTCCTCGATCCAGGTGCCGCCCATCAGCCGGTCCACGCCCAGCTCCACGGCCGTCCGCACCGAGGCCAGGGCCTGGTCGCGGCCGGTGCTGACGACCTCCAGGTAGGTGGTGACGCCCAGCCCCCGGAGCCGCGCGTGCAGGCGGACGAGCGTGTCGCGGTCGACGCCGACGTCCTTGAAGCCGATGTGCGCGACACCGAGGTCCGCGACGGCGTCGACCACCTCCAGGCAGTCGGTGACCGTGCGGTCGTCGCGGGTGAGCATGAAGATGAAGTCCACGGGGGTCCTCCGGTCGGGTGGTCAGGGGCGGGTCAGGTCGGCGGCGTGGCGCAGGGCGGTGAGCAGGGCGGCGTGGTCGGCCGCGCCCGTTCCGGCGATGCCGAAGGCGGTGCCGTGGTCGACGCTGGTGCGGACGAACGGCAGGCCGATCGTGATGTTGACCCCGTCCTCCAGCCCGAGGTACTTGACGGGGATCAGGCCCTGGTCGTGGTACTGGGCGACCACCGCGTCGAACTCCCCGGCGCGGGCCCGCATGAACACCGTGTCGGCGGGCCACGGGCCGCTGGCGTCGATCCCCTCCTCCCGCGCCGCCCGGACCGCCGGCGCGATGATCCGCAGGTCCTCGTCGCCGAACAGGCCGTTCTCCCCGGCGTGCGGGTTGAGACCGGCGACGGCCAGCCGCGGGGAGGCCAGGCCGCCGCGCCGCAGCGTGCGGTCGGCCAGCCGGATGGTGCCGAGCTCGCGGTCCACGTCGAGGGAGTCGATCGCGTCGCGCAGCGACAGGTGGACGGTCACCAGGACGACCCGCAGCCGCTCGTTCGCCATCATCATGGCGTAGTCGTCGGTGCCGGACAGGTCGGCCAGGATCTCGGTGTGCCCCGGGTAGGGCACACCGCCCAGGCGCAGGGCCTCCTTGTTGACGGGCGCGGTGACCAGGGCGCGCACCTCCCCGGCGAGGGCGAGTTCGATGCCGCGCCGGACGTAGCGGAACGAGGCCGCGCCCGCCCGGGCGTCGAGCACGCCCCACGGCAGGTCGGCCGGGAGGTCGCTCTCGGGCAGGACGTCCACCGTGCCCGGCGTGCGCGCGGCCCGCCCGGCGGACGCGACCGGCCGGAACTCCAGCCCCGCGCCGGTGACCCGGTCGGCGCGGCGGAGGACGCCGATGTCGCCGATGACGACGACGGGCAACGTGAGCCGGGGGTCGGCGCACGCCCTGACGACGATCTCCGGGCCGATGCCGCAGGGGTCGCCCATGGTGATGGCGATCGGTTTCACAGGGACTCCCTCACTCGGGACAGGCGGTGGAGCATGGCGTCGTCACCGAAGCCGCCCGCCTTCATCAGCACGGACGGGTAGGGCCGTTCGAGCGGGAGGCCCCGGGCCGCTCCGGGCTCGGGCTCGTCGATCAGGTCCAGGCCGGTGACGCCGAGGGCGCGGAGCACGGCGACCGCCGTCGCGCCCCCGGTGAGGACGAGCGCGTCGACGAAGCCGTCCTCGACCAGGTCGGAGACGACCGCCGCCAGCGCGCGGGTGATGGTGCCGGGCGGGCGGCGTTCGGCGGGGGCCCGCAGGGTGAGGACGGGGGCGGACAGCCCGCGCAGTCGCCGTGCCGTCGTGGCCGGGTCGCCGACGACGACCTCCGGGACGCCGGCGAGCGCGCGGAGTTCGGCGAGCTGCCGCCGGGTGACCGGGTTGGCGGACCCGGCGACGACCAGGAGCCGCCGCGCCGGCGGGGGAGCGGCGGGCGGCGCCCCGTCCGGACGCGGGTACGCGCGGGCCAGCGCGGCGGCCAGCCCCGGCGAGCCCACCCACAGCACCTCGTCCGGACGCGGGACCGCGGCGACGAGCCGGTCCAGGTCCGTGTCGACGGCAGCCGAGCAGATGACCATCTCCCCGGCGCCGACCAGCGCGGGAACGTCGGCGGCCCGCTCCGCGAGCACGGCCGCCGGGAACACCTTCGCCAGGTCCGAGCACCGGACGGGATGCACCGGATCGCGGGCGTAGGCGCTCAGGTGGACCGGCACCCCGTCCACGTGCTGGACGCCGTTCACCGTCACCCGGCCCTCCGCCGGGAACGCCGGGGCGACGACGACCGCCCGCCGCCCCGAGCCCTTCCACGCGGCGTGGACCTCCGCCGCGACATGGCCGCGCAGGGTGGAGTCCACGGTCTTGACGAGCAGTCCGGAACCGGCGAACAGGCGCGCGGCCTCCCCGGCGCGCGCGGCCGCGTCCGCCTCGTCCAGCAGGCGGCTGCCGAGGTCGACCGCGGTGACCCCGCCCGGCGTCCCGGCCGAGCCGGACAGCAGGATCCGCGCCCGGTGGCCCGCCCGCCGGAACGGCGCGGCGCCGTCGCCCGCGCTGGTGAGGTCGTCGGCGAGCACGGCGATGCCGATCGGCATACCAACCTCCCGTGAACGATCCGGGTGTGACGACGGCAATCGTCCATGGAGAAGAAGGCGCAGGACAAACGACTACTTGTCACGCGATCTGTGAGTAATCTTCACGCATGCGATGGTCGGCGCTTCCTCCACTGAACACGTTGCCGCCCTTCGAGGCGACCGTCCGGCACGCGAGCATGACCGAGGCGGCGCGCGAGCTGCACCTCACCCACGGTGCGGTCAGCCGCCAGGTGCGGAAGCTGGAGAAGGCGCTCGGGGTGCCGCTGTTCGAACGGCGGACCCGGGCCCTGCACCCCACCCCGCAGGCCCGCCAGCTCGCCGCCGTCGTCAGGGACGCGCTCGACCAGATCGACGCGGCCGCCCAGCAGATCTCCGGCCATGCGCCCGCCGGGCCGCTCACCCTGTCCTGCGAGCCCACGCTGCTGATGCGCTGGCTCATCCCCCGGCTGCCCGACCTGGCCGCAGCCGCGCCGGACATCACCGTCCACCTGTCGGCGGCGGGGGGACCGGTCTTCTTCGAACGCGACGGCATCGACGCGGCGATCCGCCGCGACGACTTCCCGTTCCCCGACCGGGTGAGCCGCGTCCCCCTGTTCCCCGAGCGGATCGGCCCGGTCTGCCACCCCGACCTGGCGTCCCGCGTCACGGCCGGCGACCTGGGCGCGGTGCCCCTGCTGCACACCAGGTCACGTCCGGAGGCATGGGACGACTGGCGGCGCGTCACGGGAGCGGCGGCGGAGTCCGCGACCGAGCAGACCCTCGAACACTTCTACCTGACCCTCCAGGCGGCGGCCGCCGGCGTGGGGGTCGCGATCGCGCCGTACGCCGTGGCCCGCGACGACCTGGAGCAGGGCCGCCTCGTCGCGCCGTTCGGCTTCGTCCCCGACGGCACCGGCTACCACCTGCTGAGCCGCCTGCCGCCCGAACGCGACCCGCGCCTGGCCCGCCTGACGGCGTGGTTGCACGCCCAAATATGATCACCCGAAACAGAGCTAGCGAGGTGGCATGCCCACGCACGAGTGGACGCTCTCCCACGACCCCCACGGGCGGGACGGCCGCAAGAGGAACCGCAGGGCGCTCCTCGTCGCCGTGGCCGTGCCGAGCCTCATCGCGCTGGTCGCGCTCGTCCCGGTGTTCACCGGGGAGGGCCCGCTCCGGCCCGGCGGCCGGACCTACAACGCCCAGGTCGACTGCCAGGTGAACACCGTCAACGGGACCGGGACCGTCTCGATCAACGGCACGATCGAAGGCGACTCGTCCCGTTACCAGGTGACCGTCGAGGTGCTCGACGCCGCGACCAGACAGAGCATCGGGCAGCGGACGTTCGACGTCCGCGACACCAGGACGTTCGGCGGCACCGCCCCGGCCCGGACGCCGCCCGGCCCGGCGGGCATCGAGTGCCGGATCACCAAGGTCGTCTAGCCGGCGCGAATGGTCCGGCGTCCTGGGGGAACAGGGCGATCATGGGTG
Organism: Actinomadura kijaniata; assembly: GCF_014138665.1. NCBI lineage: Bacteria > Bacillati > Actinomycetota > Actinomycetes > Streptosporangiales > Thermomonosporaceae > Actinomadura > Actinomadura kijaniata. Next base: position 463,987 of record NZ_JACJIA010000003.1, on the reverse strand, counting down.
GTACCGCCGTCGTGGTCATCGACATGTTGAACCCCTACCGGCACGAGGACGCCGAACCGCTGGCCGAGAGCGTGGCCGGCATGGTCGGCCCGCTGAGCCGCCTGATCGACCGCGTGCGCCGCGGCGAGGGGAAGGAGGCGCTGCTGGTCTACGTCAACGACAACCACGGCGACTTCTCGGCCACGCGCGAGGACCTGGTGGCGGCGGCGTGCGAGGGGGCGAGACCGGACCTGGTGGAGCCGATCGTGCCCGCGTCCGACTGCGCGTTCCTGCCCAAGGTCCGCCACAGCGCGTTCTACGGCACGTCCCTGGAGTACGTGCTGTCGCGGAACGGCATCGAGCGGGTCGTCCTGACCGGTCAGGTCACCGAGCAGTGCATCCTCTACACCGCGCTGGACGCCTACGTGCGGCACTTCGAGGTCCAGGTGCCGCGCGACGCCGTCGCCGCCCTGCACCCCGACCTGGGCGAGGCGGCGCTGAGGATGATGGAGCTCAACATGCACGCCGAGATCGTGGACGCCGACGCCTGCCTCCGCTGAGGGCGACGGCCGCCGGCTACGAGGTCCTGCGCCGGCGGTAGGCCCGCTGGCGGCAGGAGGACGAGCAGTACGTCCGGGGGCGCCCGGAGGCGGAGCGCCCCACCGGCGTGCCGCACACGACGCATCCCGCGTTTTCGTCACGCGTTTCGTAACGCTGCTGGATCAGTAGTTCGATGCCGTCCAGCAGGCGCGCGAGGCCGAACTCGAAGGGGTCCTCCGGCCGGTCGAAGCCGCCCTCCTCCCACAGCCGGGTGAGCGTGGGGTAGTCGTGCAGCCGCTCGAACAGCGCGTCGCGGCCTCCCCACCAGTCCTCGTCGCTGACGCCGCTGCGCCGCTCGGCCCTGGCGGACTCCAGGAGCAGCAGCGCCTCGGAGTCGACGAACCGGCCGACGAGGCCGACCACGGCGATCACCTCGGCGGGGGGCAGCCCGGTGTCGGCGACCGCGCCCAGCATCCGCTCGTAGACCGCGAGGGTGTGGGGGCCGGGCACGCGCCGACCGCCGCGTGCCTCCGTCAGCCACGGGTGGCGGCGGCGCAGCTCCCAGCCGCTCCTGACGCACGCCTCCAGCCGTGCCCGCCAGCCGTCCCCTCCGGCGTCCCCGGTGATCGCCGTCTCGCCCGCCACCGCGTCGCACATGAGGTCGACGAGCTGCTCGCGTCCGGGCACGTGCCGGTAGAGCGACATGGTGGTGAAGCCCAGCCGCTCGGCCACCTTCCGCATCGACAGCCCGGCCAGGCCCTCGGCGTCGGCCAGCTCGACGCCCGCGCGCACGATCCGGTCGAGGCTCAGCCCCGGCCGCGGCCGCGCCTCCGGCGCGCGCCACAGCAGCTCCACCACATGATCCGGATTCTCTTTCCCGTCTTGCGCCATCCCGCCCTCCTTGGTCTACGGTATACACCTTGTGTACGCTATAAACACGATCAGAGGTGGCAGGCCCATGACCGAACTGTTCGTCGATCCGCACGGGGACGACTCCGCCCCGGGCACGCGGGAACACCCCTTCGCCACCCTCGGTCGCGCGCGGGACGCCGCGCGCGCCGCCGCCGGTGAGGTCGTCGTCCAGCTCAGGGGCGGCACGCACGTGCTGGACGAGCCCCTGGAACTCACCGACGCCGACTCGGGGAACGTCGTCTACCAGCCCTACGGGTACGGCACCGCCGACCAGGAGGACGTCGTCGTCAGCGGCGGCCGCCCGGTCACCGGATGGCGGGTGGAGGACGGCGTGTGGCTGGCCGAGGTCGGCGACCTGGACACCCGGCAGCTCTACGTGGACGGCCGCCGGGTCGAGCGGGCCGGGATCGACGGCCTCCCCGGCCAGGTCACCGCCACCGGGACCGGGTACGTCACCGACAGCGCCGGGCCGCTGTCCTGGCGCAGTCCGGGCGATGTGGAGTTCGTCCACCGGGGCGTCTACCCGTGGACGGAGGCCCGCTGCGGCGTGGCCTCGGTCGCGGCCGACGGCGACGGCGCCGCGATCACCATGGTCCGGCCCGCGTTCGACCGCGCGCTCGCCCTGTACAACTCCACCTGGGAGGGGCAGACGTCCCGGGGGCCCGGCCTGCCGACCCGGGTCGAGAACGATGCCGCCTTCCTCACCGAGCCCGGGACGTTCGTCCTGGAGCGGTCGCGGCCGGGCCGCCATCTGCTGCGCTACCTGCCCCGTCCCGGCGAGCACCCGGACCGCACGCGGGTGGTCGCGCCGGTCCTGGAGACGCTGCTGCGCGCCACCGGCGTGCGCGGCCTGGCCCTCCGGGGGCTGACGTTCGCCGACGCCACCTGGCTCCGGCCGAGCGGCCCCGACGGCTTCCTGCACTACCACGGGAGCGGCTTCTACGTCGGCGGCCCGGTCCAGACCGTCTCGCTCGGCGAGGGCGTCGGCTCGGTCACGATCCCCGGCGAGTCCGCCACGATCCCCGCCTGCGTGGTGCTGGCGGACGTGTCCGGCGTGCGGATCGAGGGCTGCCGCCTCACCCGGCTGGGCGCCACCGGGCTGGGCGTGTCCGGCGGCGCGGACGTCACGGTGCGCGGGTGCGACTTCGACACGCTCTCGGCCGGGGCCCTGGTGGTCGAGGGCGGCCGTTCCGTCCTTGTGGAGGACAACCGGGTCCACCGCGTCGGCCTGGAGTTCTCCGGCTCGCCCGGCGTCGCGCTGAGCGGGACGACCGGGTGCACCGTCGCGCACAACCACATCTCCGAGGTGCCGCACTGCGGCATCGTCGCCGGGCCCGGCCAGGGGACCCGCATCCTGCGCAACCTGGTCACCGACACCATGCGGACGCTGGCCGACGGCGGGGGCGTCTACCTGGCCGGGGCGCAGGGGGACTCCCACGACTCGGGCGCGGTCGTCCGGGGCAACGTCATCGAGGACACGCGCACGCCGTACAACTTCGGCCTCTACACCGACTACGGCGCGGCCTGGGTGACGGTCGAGGAGAACGTGGTCGTCCGCGCCGACAGCACGGCCGTCCTGCACGTGTCACCGCCGCTGGAGGAGGTCGTCTACCGGGGCAACCTCTGGGACGCCGACCCGGTCGGCGCCGAGGCGCCGCCCGCCGGCGTCACCTACGAGGGCAACACCACGTTCACCGGCGGGCGCGAGCCCGAGGCCGTGGCCGCGATACGGGCCCGGGCCGGTCTCCTCCGCGCGGCCGCGCCCGCCTGACCCGGCGCTCCCCGGCGCCGGAGCGGGCCCGGCGCCGGAGCGGGCCCGGCGCCGGGGAGCGGGATCACGCGGGGTCGGTGACGCGGGCGAGGACGACGCCGCCGAGGATGAGGGCCAGGGCCGCGACGCGGCCCGCGCTCATCGGGTCCTTGTGGATGAGGAGGCCCAGCGTGACCGCGCCGAACGCGCCGATCCCCGTGAAGACGGCGTAGGCGGTCCCCACCGGGACGGTCTTCATCGCCACCGACAGCAGGAACACCGCGACGGCCATCAGGACCAGGCACAGCAGGGTGGGCAGGGGGCGGGTGAAGTTCTCGGTCGGCTTGATGCTCTGCGACCAGGCGACCTCCACCACCCCGGCCGCCAGCAGGATGAGCCAGCCCATCGTCAGTACTCCTTCGCGAGCGTGCGGGCGGCCTCCAGCGCCGCCGCGTGGGACTCCCCGTGCTCGGCGCGCCGTCCGGCCAGTCCGGGGTCGATCAGCGCGTTGACGAGCTCGACGCTGAGGAACGCGACGTCCTCGACCGCGAAGTGCCCGGCGAAGAAGTCGCGCAGGTAGCGCTCCTGGTGGTCGAACGGCTCGCGCGGCGTTCCGGGCCCGTAGGCGCCGCCGCGGGCCGAGGCCACCACGAAACGCCGGCCGGTCAGCCGCATCTTGGGGAACGTGACCTGGTCGATCCACGCCTTCAGCGAGGCCGGGACGCCGAAGTTGTACATCGGCGTCGCGATCAGCACGACGTCGGCGGCGACCAGCTCGTCGAACAGCGGCTCCAGCGTCGCCCACGCGGCGGCCTGCCGCGGGGTGCGCACGTTCTCCTTCAGCCGGTGCAGGTCGGTGATCCCGGAGCTCAGCACGTTGTCGCACAGCTCGGTCCACGCCTCGTCGATGAACGGGACGGGCTCGGCCACCAGGTCCCGGTGCACGTAGTCCCCGTCGGGGTGCGCCTCGCGCCAGGCGGCGGCGAAGACGCCGCCGAGCTCGCGGCTGAACGAGCGGCTGCGGGCGCTGGCGTCGAGATGGAGCAGACCGGCCATGTCGGGACCTCCGGATCAAGTGGACGTTGTGTCCGGTTACGTTAGATCAAAGCGGACACGCTGTCCAGATATTCCGGGGCCGGGTTAGAGTCGTCGGCATGAACCTGCTCGCCGAAGACTCCCCCCACCGTCCCCGCGAACGGGCCGACGCCGCCCGCAACCGCGCCAGGGTGCTGGAGGCGGCCGCCGGGCTGTTCGCCGAACGCGACCCGCGCGCCGTGACCATGGACGACGTCGCGAAGGCCGCGGGCGTGGGCCGCGGCACCCTCTACCGGCGCTACCCGGACGTCCGGTCGATCGCCCTCGCGCTCCTCGACGAGCACGAGCGGAACCTCCAGGAGAAGCTCCTCGGCGGCGACCCGCCCCTGGGGCCGGGCGCGCCTCCGGGCGAGCGCCTGGCCGCGTTCTACGCCGCGATGGTCGACCTCCTCGAAGCCCACATCGACCTGGCCCTGGGCGCGGAGTCGGGCGGCGCCCGCCTGACCACGGGCGCGTACGGCTTCTGGCGGGCGCACGTCCGCTCGCTCCTGGTGGCGGCGGACACCCCCGACCCCGACGCCCTGGTGGACACCCTGCTGGCGCCCCTGGCCTCAGAGGTCTACGCCCACCAACGGCAACGCGGCCTACCCCCGGCAAGGATCACCGCCGCCCTCACCCACCTGGCCCACACAACACTGAGCCCCCGCAACGCTGAGCCCGCGTGACGCTGAGCCCGCGTGACGCTGAGCCCGCGTGACGCTGAGCCCGCGTGACGCTGAGCCCGCGTGACGCTGAGCCCGCGTGACACCGGACGCTCGTGGCACCAGGTCTGCGTGACACCGGACGCTCGTGGCACCAGGTCTGCGTGACACCGGACGCTTGGGCCCGTGTGACGCAGGGGACGTGTGGCGCTGGGTCCGCGTGGCGGCTGGTCTGCGTGATGGTGGGCCTGCGTGACATCTGGTCCGCCACGCCTGGTCCGCCACGCCTGGTCCGCCATGCTGGGCCCGCGTGGTGCCCGGTCTGTGCGGCGGTGGGCTCGGCTATTCATAAGTCAGGCTGATCGATTCTTCCCTGATCGGGCGTTGTCGGGGTGGCGGGGGCCCGGCAGAGTGGTCGTGTTCCTGAGAAACGGCTTTGAGCTGGGAGAACGACCATGCGTGAGTTGACCATCGGTGGCGACCTGACGGTGCGGCGGATCGGGTACGGGGCCATGCGGCTGGCGGACGGGCCCGGGCGGCCCGCCGACCCGGCCGCGGTGCCCATCTGGAGTCCGCCCGCCGACCGGGACGGCGCGATCGCGCTGCTGCGGCACGCGGTCGAGGCCGGTGTCCAGCTGATCGACACCGCGGACGCCTACGCGCTGGGCGGCAACGAGGAGCTGATCGCCGAGGCGCTGCACCCCTACCGCGACGGCGTCGCCATCGCCACCAAGGTCGGCGTGCTGCGGCCCTCGCCGACCGAGTGGGTGCCCCTCGGGCACCCCGACTACCTGCGGCAGCAGGCCGAGCTGGGGTTGCGGCGGCTCGGGGTCGAGCGCATCGACCTGCTCCAGTTGCACCGCGTCGACCCCGCCTACCCGCTGGCCGACCAGGTGGGCGCGCTGCGGCGGTTGCAGGAGGAGGGGAAGGTCCGCCACATCGGGCTGTCGGAGGTCACGGTCGAGCAGCTGAAGGAGGCCGCCGGGATCGCGCCCATCGCCAGCGTGCAGAACGTCTACAACCTCGCGGCCCGCCAGCACGAGGAGGTCGTGGACCACGCGGCGGCGGAGGGGATGGCGTTCCTGCCCTTCTTCCCGATCGCGATGGGGGCGCGGCTCGACGCGGCCGCGCGGGTCGCCGAGGAGGTCGGGGCCACGCCGTCCCAGGTCGCGCTGGCCTGGCTGCTGCGCCGCTCGCCCACCCTCCTGCCGATCCCGGGCACCACCTCGATCGCCCACCTGGACGAGAACCTCGCCGCGCTCGACATCGAGCTCACCGACGACCAGTTCGCCCGGCTGAACGCCTGAGACCCCGCCGGGGCCGGGGCGCGCGCCCCGGCCTCAGGAGTCGGCGGGGCCGCCGTTCTCGCGCACCACCCCGCACGTCGCCCGCAGGAACGCGCGGTGCTTCTCCGTCTCGCCCGCCGCCCGCCACACCAGCGCGACCTCCGTCGGCGGCGCGTCCTCCAGCGGCACGAACGCCACGTCCGGCCGTGCGTAGAAGCAGCACACCGACGCCGCCACCGGCGACACGCCCTGCCCCGCGGCGATCAGCGTCATCATCTCCTGGAACGTCCCCACCGACTGGCCCCGCCGGATCTCCCGCCCGCCGGGCGTCCGGCGGGGCGTCTGCGCGTCCCACCAGTACTCCGGCGCGGACCCCGCCAGGCCGAACGTCCGCTCCTCGGCCAGCTCCTCCAGCCGCACCGCCGGGCGCCGCGCGAGCCGGTGCCCCGCCGGAACGGCCAGCACCTGCCGCTCCGACAGCACGATCGGCCCCACCTTCAGGTCCGGTTCCTCCACCGGCAGCCGCGTCAGCAGCATGTCCACCTCGTCGTCGCGCAGCGGCCCCAGCGGGTCGGCCGGGTGCACCTCGCGCATCCGGATCTCCACGTCCGGATGCGCGGCGCCGAACGCCGTCATGATGCGCGGCGTCAGCTTGCCCGTCGCCGACCCCAGGAAACCGAGCCGCAGCACGCCCTCCACGCCCCGCGCCGCCGCCGTCACCTCCGCGACGACCGACTGGAGCTGGGCGTAGACCGGTGCGAGCCCCTCGTGCAGGCGGCGGCCGAGGGGCGTCGGCGCGACCCGGCGGCTGGTCCGGTCGAACAGCGGCGCGCCGATCCTGCGCTCCAGCTGCTTGATGGTCTGGCTGACCCGCGCCTGCGACAGGTGGAGACGCTCGGCGGTCCGCCCGAAATGCAGTTCCTCCGCCAGCGCCAGGAACGTCTCGATCTCGTGCTTTTCCACCCTGACCTCCGCCGATAAGCCCAAGTGATCGATCCTTCCACAATCTCCCGTTGTCGCGGCCCCGGCCTCCACCGAGAGTGGGACCTGTCCGGAACGAGTCGAGGAGGACCGATGTCCAACCCGTTCAACCTCGGGGTCATCGAGGAATTCCGCGCCAACGGCGGCCGCGTCGGCGGCCCCTTCGAAGGGGTCCCCCTGCTGCTGCTCACCACCGTCGGCGCGCGTACCGGAAAGGAGCGCACCACCCCGCTCGTCGCGCTGCCCGACGGCGACCGCCTGGTCGTGTTCGCCTCCAACGGCGGCGCGCCCACCGCCCCCGCCTGGTTCCACAACCTGATGAAGAACCCGGAGGCGACCGTCGAGTTCGGCGCGGAGCGCCACCGGGCCAAGGCGACCCTGGTGGACGAGTCCGAACACGACGCCCTGTGGGAACGCCAGATCGCGCGGGATCCCGACTTCGCGGGGTTCCGTTCGCGCACCACCCGCACGATCCCGGTGGTCGCCCTCACCAGGACCAGTTGATCACCTTCGGGTGGTGTCGCACACTGCCGCCGTGTACTCCGACGCCGACGCCGCCCTGTACCCCTGGGACCCCGCGTCCGTGCCCGGCGACCGCTTCTACCACGACCTGGGCATGGGCGCGGACGCGGTCCTGGACGTCGGCTGCGGCACCGGCATGATGCTCGCCCACGCCCGCGCGAGCGGGCACGGTGGCCGCCTCGTCGGCCTCGACCCCGACCGCCCCTCCCTGGACCGCGCCCGCCGCCGCCCCGGCGTCGAGTGGGTGGCGGGCCGGGCCGCCGACGCGCGGTGGACCGGCGAGTTCGACCTCGCGATCATGACCGGCCACGCCTTCCAGTGCCTGCTGACCGACGACGAGCTGCGCGCGTCCCTGGCGGCGGCCCGCCGGGCCCTGCGGGACGGTGGCCGGTTCGCCTTCGAGACCCGCCACCCGCGGGCCCGCGCCCGGGAGACCTGGAACCCCGCCAACGCCCGGGACCTCACCGATCACCGGGGGCGCCGCCTCCGCGTCCGGCACGAGGTCGAGGACGTCACCGGCGACCTGGTCACCTTCGCCACCACCACGGCCGACCGCGACGGCGCGCCGCTCCGCCGCGACCGTTCGACCCTGCGCTTCCTCGGCGAGGCCGCCCTGGACGTCCTCCTCTCCGAGGCGGGCCTCGCGGTGGAGGAGCGGTATGGCGACCGGGACCGCACCCCGGTCACCGGCCGGTCCCGCGAGATCATCACCATCGCCGTCCGGCGCCGGGCTCAGCGTGCCAGCAGCGTTCCGATGATCTCGGCCATGTGGGGCGGGTCCAGCTCCTCCAGCGCGGCCAGCTCGTCCAGCGAGAACCAGCCGTGCCCCACGTAGGTCTCGTGCTCCTCCGCCGTGAACCCCGCCGGGTCCACCTCCGGCGTCCCGGCGAACCGCGCCAGGAAGAACGGCTCGGTCTTCACGTACCGCCGCCCCATCCACGTGAAGTCGCGTTCGACCGGCACCGAGACGTCCCGCACGGCCGACCCCGGCAGCCCCGTCTCCTCGGTCAGCTCCCGCCGCGCCGCCTCCAGCGCCGACTCCCCGGCGTCCACGCCCCCGCCCGGCGGCTCCCAGAACACCCGCCCGTGCACCGGGTCGCGCCAGTTCAGCAGCAGGACGCGCGCCGCCCCGTCCAGGCACACGATCCGCACCGCCGGACGATCGCTCTCCGCTTCGGTCACCGGGTCCCCTCCCCGTTCAGTGCCAGCGCTTCATCGCACCGTCCATGATGGCGTCGGCGGCGTCGCTGATGTGCTGGCCGACCATCTCCAGCCGCCGCACCAGCTCGCGTTCCTTCATCGTCTCGGTGGTCATCTCGCCGTCCAGCACGCGCGCCACCTCGTACTGGTACAGCCGCCGGACCGCGCCCCCGGCCTTGCGGGCCTCCAGCGCGCTCTGCGCCGCCTGCGACGGCTTCTCCACCAGCGCCGTCGCCGCCGCCTCCAGCGCCGCCACCCCCGCCTGCACCTCGGCCAGCATCGGCGTCAGCCGCGACTGGTCGGGCAGCTCGTACAGGTGCGACTCGCGCACGAAGTCGCGCAGCGTGTCCAGCACGTCGTCGATCGACCGCGACAGCCGGAACAGGTCCTCCCGGTCGATCGGCGTCACCAGCGCCTCCGACAGGCGTTCCACGAACGCGCCCCGGTGCGTGTCCCCGCGGTGCTCGATCCGGCGCATCCGGTCGCGGGCCTCGCCCCGGGGGACGTCGCCCTCCACCATCGCGGCGGCGACCTCCGCGCCCTCCTCGGCCGTCCGGAGCTGGTCGAGCAGCGCGTCCTCCAGGCCGGTGTCCATCCGTCCGTTGACCAGTCCCAGGTAACGGCGCAGCAAGCCCTTCATTCCACCACCAGCGCTCCCATCGCGGCGATCACGACACTGCCGGGCAGGGTGAGCAGCCAGGCCATGGCCAGGCGCATCGCCGCCTCCCAGCGCACCCGGCCGGCTCCCGACACGACCCCCGCGCCGATCAGGCCTCCGGCGACGGACTGGGTCATGCTCACCGGTACCCCGAGGGCCGACGAGCAGAGCACGGCGGCGGATGCGGACATCTCAGAACTGACCGAATGGACGGGCCTTACCGCCAGCAGCTGGCCGCCGAGCGTCCGGCCCGCGCGCGGCAGCCCGTACACCGCGCCCGCCGCGAACAGCGCGCCCGCCAGCGCCAGCGCCCACCACGGCAGGGCCCCGGCCGTGACGCCCAGCGCGATGGCCAGCACGGCGAGCATCTTCTGCGCGTCGTTGGCCGCGTACGCCGCGCACAGGACCGCGAACCCCACCAGGTGGACGCGGGACAGCGGCCCGCCCGGCGGCACCCGCCACAGCAGCCGCACCACCCCCAGCGCCAGGGCCCAGCCCGCCAGCGGGGCCGCCGCCCCGAGCGCCAGCACGAGGGCCACGCGCTCGCCCGACACCGGCAGCCCGGCGCCCAGCCCCGCCCCGGTGAGCCCGCCGACGGTCGCCAGCGTCAGGCTCGTCGGCCGCCCCCGCCAGGTGAGCGTCAGCGTCACCGCCAGCGCCGTCAGCACCCCCACCAGCACGGCCGCCGTCGCGTCCTCGGGGTCCTCGCCGGAGCCGAACCCCACCAGCCCCGCCGCGAACGTCTCGGCGACCCCGGCCCCGAACGCGACCGGGACGACGACGACCGCCGCCGTCAGCATCGCCAGCGCGGCCCTGATCCGGGGCACCGGCAGTTTGAGCCCGAGGGCGAGCAGCGCGCCCCCGTCGTTGGCTCCGCTGACCAGGCAGAACAGCACCGCGGCGGCGACCAGTGCGGCGTCCGTGGCGACCTCCGAGCGTAACGCCGAATGAACGGCACGAAACGGGATGATGCCCAATCAGATGCCACCTTCTATACCAATTAGGGCAATGCTCAAACGGCCGCGCCCGCGCGGGCGGGCGGGGCCGGGAGCCGCCCGTCCCGGCAGCGTGAGCAGGGCGTTCGGCGTAAGCTCGTAGCCCTCACCCTGAACGGACCGGGCGTCCGGAGCGAGGACGCCGTCCGGCGGGCCTCCCTGACCGACGCCGAGCACGAGGCGGCCGGGGAACGCCGCGACACGACCGTCCACCCCAGGGCCCCGTACGACCCCACCGCAGCGAAAGTGACATCGTGACCGACACCGACCACCGCGAGTACGTGTTGACGCTCTCCTGCCCGGACCGCCCCGGCATCGTGGCGGCCGTGTCCGGGCTGCTGGCCGAGCGGGACTGCAACATCCTGGAGAGCCAGCAGTTCGGCGACGGCGAGAGCGGGACGTTCTTCATGCGGGTGCAGTTCGCGGCGCCGCCCGCCACCGACCCCGACGAGCTGCGCGGCGCGTTCGCGGCGGTCGGGGGCGACCTGGCGCTGGACTGGCGGCTGCACGACACCGCCGACAAGCAGCGGGTGCTGATCCTCGTGTCGAAGTTCGGGCACTGCCTGAACGACCTGCTGTACCGGCGGCAGTCGGGCCTGCTCGACATCGACATCGTCGCGGTGGCCTCCAACCACCCCGACATGCGGCCGCTCACCCAGTCCTACGGCATCGACTACCACCACCTGCCGATCGGCCCCGGCGGCCGGGCCGCCCAGGAGGCGGAGATCCTGACGCTGGTGGAGCACTACAAGGCCGACCTGGTGGTGCTGGCCCGGTACATGCAGATCCTGTCGGACGACCTCTGCGCCAAGCTCCCCGGCCGGATCATCAACATCCACCACTCGTTCCTGCCGAGCTTCAAGGGCGCCAAGCCCTACCACCAGGCGCACGCGCGCGGCGTGAAGCTGATCGGCGCGACCGCGCACTACGTCACCGCCGACCTGGACGAGGGGCCGATCATCGAGCAGGAGGTCGCGCGCGTCGACCACGCGCACGGCCCCGAGGACCTGATGGCGGTCGGCCGGGACATGGAGTGCCTGGCGCTGTCGCGGGCGGTGCGCTGGCACGCCGAGCACCGCGTGATCCTGAACCGGGACCGCACGGTCGTCTTCAGCTGATTTCCGGCCCGACCTGCGGGAACTTGAAGGGGTCATGACCGCCGGATGGGTAACGGGCCGCCCGGCGCGCCCGTTGTCCAAGCGGGGGTGGTGATGATCGACACACTGGTCACGCGGCGGTCCGTCGGCACGGCCGGGACGACCGCCACGACGGACAGGGCCGGGACGAGGGAGCTGCGGCGGGCACGGCGGCGGGCCCGGCGCGGGGCGGCCGAGGAGTTCCGGTCGTCGCGCGCGGCGGTCGGCGTCCCGACCGCGCTGGCCGTGACGGTGACGGGCGGCGCCGGCGCGGTGGAGGTCCTGTCCCGCCTGATCGGGCACCCGGCCGGGCTCGTCCCGGTCGAACGCCTGTCGGCCGTGCTGCGGCAGACGACCTGGGGCGACCCGCGCGCGCTGGCGGTCGCGGGCGCGCTGGCGGCGCTCGGGCTGGCGCTGCTCGCGGCGGCCCTGCCGGGGCGCTCCCGGGTGGTCGTGATGGACGGCGCGGACCCGTCGCTGGCCGCCGGGATCGCCCGCGCCGACCTACGGCGCGCGCTGGTCCGGGCGGCGCTGGAGGTGCCGGGCGTCGCGCGCGCCGGGGTGCGGCTGCGCGGCCCGTTCCGCCGCCGGGTCACCGTGCGCGCCACGTCCCGCTACCGCAACCCCGGCAACCTCGCCGAACTGGTCCGCATCGCCGTCGCGTGCCGGCTGGACCACCTGGACCTGGCCCGCGCGGCGGCGGTCGGGGTCCGGCTGCGCCGGCGGAGGGACTGACATGCGACCGGTGATCGGGATGGTCGGGGCGGCGCTGCTGGGCCTCGGCGGCGCCGGGCTGGGCCTGGGGCTGGCGGACGGGACCGCCCGCGAGGCGGTGCTGCGCCCGGAGGCGTTCCGCCACGTGGTGACGCACGAGTGGTTCTGGCCGGTGGTGGCCGGGGCCTGCGAGACCGCCGGACTGCTGGGGGCGATCTGGCTGGCCGGGCAGTGCCGCGACGCCCTGGGGCGGCGCCGCGCGCTGATGGGCGGCCGGGCCCGGAGGCTGGCCCGCGCCTGCGGCCGGGACCTGCGGCGCGAGACGCTGGAACTGCCGGGCGTCGCCGCCGCGCACGTGCGGCTCACCGGGACGAGGTCCCGCCCCCGGCTGCGGATGACCGTCCTGTGCGCGCCCGACACGCGCGTGCACGCGCTGCGCGCGGCCCTGGTGGAGGGCCCGCTGGAGCGGCGCCGCGCCGAGCTGGCGCTGCCGGGGCTGGTGACGGTGCTGACGTTCCGCTTCACCGACCCGCCGCCCCGCCCGCGCGGCTGACCGGAGCGCGCGAAGGCGCGGCGTGCCGCCCGGCGGGGGCGGGCGGCACGCCGCGGTCCGGCGCGGGGAACGGCGGGTCAGACGCCCGCCTTCCCCTCGTCCAGGGTGACGCCGTCCGGGACGGTCGCCGGCGCCCGGTCGCCGGCGGCGGTGTCCCGCGCCGCCACGTGCTCGTCGAGCAGGGTGGCCTCGTTGAACGGGTCCTCGCCGCCGAACACGCGCCGCGCCTGGTCCCGGTCGAACTCGCCGGTCCACGTGCCGACCAGGACGGTCGCGACGGCGTTGCCCGCGAAGTTGGTCAGGGCGCGGGCCTCGGACATGAACCGGTCGATGCCGACGATGAACCCGACGCCGTCCACCAGCTCCGGCCGGTGCGACTGGAGGCCGCCCGCCAGCGTGGCCAGGCCCGCGCCGCTCACCCCGGCCGCGCCCTTCGACGCGATGATCATGAAGAACAGCAGCGCGATCTGCGAGCCGATCGACAGCGGCTGGTCCTGCGCGGCGGCGATGAACAGCGTCGCCATCGTCAGGTAGATCGCGGTGCCGTCCAGGTTGAACGAGTACCCGGTCGGCACGGTGATGCCGACGACCGGCCGGGACACGCCCAGGTGCTCCATCTTGGCGATCAGCCGGGGCAGCGCCGACTCCGACGACGAGGTCGACAGGATCAGCAGGAACTCGCGGGCCAGGTAGCGCAGCAGCGTGACGATGTTGATCCGCGCGCCGAGCCACAGCACCGTGCCCAGCACGCCGAACACGAACACCGCGCAGGTGATGTAGAAGCCGAGCATGATGACCGCCAGGCTGCGCAGCGCCGACCAGCCGGTCTCGCCGACCACCGCCGCGATCGCGCCGAACGCCCCGACCGGCGCCGCCCACATGATCATGGAGAGGATGCGGAAGATCCACCGCTGGACGTGCTCCAGCCCGCGCCGGATCGGCTCGCCCGCCGGTCCCATCTGCTGGAGCGCGAACCCGGCCAGCAGCGCCACCAGCAGGGTCTGGAGGACCTGGCCCTCGGTCAGCGCCGACACCAGCGTGTGCGGGATGATGCCCAGCAGGAAGTCGGCGGTGCCCTCGGCGCCCTTGGCCTGCTCGTGCGCCTTGGCGGCGGCCTCGGGGTTGAGGTGCATGCCCTCGCCCGGGTGCAGCAGGTTGCCGACGACCAGCCCGATGAGCAGCGCGAACGTCGACATCGTCAGGAAGTAGCCGAGCGCGATCAGGCCGACCCGGCCGACCTTGGCGGCGCGCGCCACCGAGCCGATGCCCAGCACGATCGTGCAGAAGATGATCGGCGAGATCATCATCTTGATCAGGTTGACGAACCCGGTGCCGAGCGGCTTGAGCTCCTTGGCCAGGTCCGGCGTGGCGAATCCGACCACGACGCCGAGGAACACCGCGGCCAGGACCGCGATGTAGAGGTAGTGGACCCGGTCGCGCCGCTGCCGGGGCTCGGAGGTCCGCTCGCCGGGGGGTGGGGTGTCGGGTGACACGGTCGTGGCTCCTCTCATCGCCGGATCGACCCGTCCATGTCCGGCTGAACAGCGACTATGCGCGGTTATGTGACCGGGGTCACCTTTGTGTACGTTTTGTTCACGCGAAAACGGGGTGAGGAGGAAACAACGCCATGCGGCTACCCCGTTGGGCGGTCGTGGACACGCGAAGGTGGAGTCTGGCCCGGCGGCTGCTGGGCCTCCAGGCCGTGCTGGTCGCGCTGCTGGTGGCGGCCGGCGCGGCGCTGGCCTGGCTGGACGCGGAACGGGCGGCGGGGGACCGGGCGCGGCAGACGGTGACGGCCGTCGCCGCGACGATCGCCGACTCGCCGCACGTGGGCCCCGCGGTCGCCGCCGGGGACCCCGGGCGCACGTTGCAGCCGTTCGCCGAACGGGTCCGCGCCGACACCGGCGTCGACTTCATCACGATCATGAGCCCGGCGGGGATCCGCTACACCCATCCCGACCCGCGGCAGATCGGGCACCGTTTCCTCGGCAACACCGGGCCCGCGCTGGCGGGCCGGACGTTCAGCGAGACCTACGCCGGCACGCTCGGACCGTCGGTGCGGGCCGTGGCGCCGGTGCGCGACGGCCGCGGGCGCGTGGTCGGGCTGGTCGCGGCCGGGATCACCGTGCGGGCGATCTCGGCCGAGCTGCGCGAGCGGCTGGTGTCGCTGACGGCGGTCGCGGCCGCGGTGCTGCTGGCCGGGATCGCCGGGAGCTACCTGCTCAGCAGGCAGCTACGGCGGCAGACGCGGGGCATGGCCCCGGGCGAGCTGCGCGGCATGTTCGACTACTACGCGGCGATCCTGCACTCGGTGCACGAGGGGCTGCTGCTGGTGGACCGGGAGGGGCGGGTGGCGCTGTGCAACGACGCCGCCCGCGACCTGCTGGACCTGGGCCGGGCCGGGGATCCGCGCGGCCGTCCCGTCGCGGCCCTGGGGCTGGCGCCGGAGCTGGCGGCGGCGCTGGCGGCGGCGGAGCCGCGCGCCGACGAGATCCATCTCAGCGACACCCGGGTGCTGGTCGTCAACGCCGCGCCGGTCACCTCCGAGGGCCGCGCGATGGGCCACGTGGTGACGCTGCGCGACCACACCGAGCTCCAGTCGCTGATGGGCGAGCTGGACTCGGTGCGCGGGTTCGCCGAGTCGCTGCGCGCCCAGGCGCACGAGGCCGCCAACCGGCTGCACACGGTGGTGTCGCTGGTGGAGATGGGCCGTCCCGAGCAGGCGGTGGAGTTCGCGACCGCCGAGCTGGCCGACGCGCAGCGGCTCACCGACCAGGTGGTGGGCGCGGTGGCGGAGCCGGTGCTGGCGGCGCTGCTGCTGGGCAAGTCCGCCGAGGCCGCCGAGCGCGGAGTGGAGCTGCGCATCGAGGGCGGCGCCGACCAGATGGCCGACCCACGCGGCCTGGACCCCCGCGACCTGGTGACGGTGCTGGGCAACCTGGTGGACAACGCCGTGGACGCCGCCGTGGAGAACGCCGCCGAGCGCTCCCCGCGCGTGACGGTCGCGGTGCGCGGGGAGGGCGACGCGCTGGTGTTCCGGGTGTCCGACAGCGGGCCGGGCGTGGACCCGGCGGCGGTGCCGGAGATGTTCCGGCGCGGCTGGACGACCAAGCCGGCCGGCAACGGCCTGGGCCTGGCCCTGGTCGGCCAGGCGGTCCGCCGCCACGGCGGCACGATCGAGGTGGACGGCGGCGCGGCCGGGAACGGCGGCGCGACCGTCACCGTCCGGCTGCCCACCGGGGGCGGCGCGTCCGGGGAGGGGGCCGGGGGATGAGCGGCGTGATCGAGGTGCTGGTCGTCGAGGACGACCAGGTGGCGGCCGAGGCGCACCGGCGGCACGTGGAGCGCGTCGCCGGGTTCGCGGTGGCGGGCGTCGTCCACTCGGGGGCCGAGGCGCTGCGGTTCTGCGCCCGGCGGGCCGACGAGGGCCGCCCGGTGGACCTGGTGCTGCTGGACTTCTACCTGCCCGACACGCACGGGCTGGCGGTGTGCCGGGCGCTGCGGGCGTCGGGCAGCACCGTCGACGTGATCGCGGTGACGTCGGCGCGGGACCTGGCGGTGGTGGGGTCGGCGGTGTCGGCGGGGGTGGTGCAGTACCTGCTGAAGCCGTTCACGTTCGCGGCGCTGCGCGACAAGCTGGAGGCGTACGCGCGGTTCCGGCGCGGGGTGGCGCGGTCCGGTGAGGCGGTCGCGCAGGGCGAGGTGGACGAACTGCTGGCGGCGCTGCGGACGCCGGGGGACTCGACGCTGCCCAAGGGGATGAGCGAGCCGACGTTGCAGGCGGTGGCGGCGGTGCTGGCGGAGGCGTCCGACGGGCTGTCGGCGGCGTCGGCGGCCGACCGGACCGGGGTGTCGCGGGTGACGGCGCGCCGCTATCTGGAATATCTCGCCGACAACGGGCTCGCCGTGCGCCGCCCGCATTACGGACAGGTGGGGCGTCCCTCGGTGCGTTTTTACCCCGCTCGGTCTGATTCCGCAGGTGACCAGGGGGAAACGGAGTTTTCCGGGTAGGAGGACCGGTACGGGCCGCGACGGGACCGAAGGCCGTTTCTGGCCTCGGTCCCGTTTTGTTGCGGTAAAGGAATTTTGACGTATTCATATGGCCGCCGGGCGGTTCCGGGCGGGAACGGCGGAGCATCAAACGATCGATCGATCGGCGCACGGCCGGTCACGTCGACTCACGCATCGGGGGGACGTTGTGAGCCAGGACAGCGGACAGTCCACCAGGCCGGCCGTCGGCACGCTGCCGAACCAGGCTCCGCGACCGGGGGCCGAACGCGGCGACCAGCGACAGGAGGGCGGGCGCCAGGAGGAACGGCGCCCCGGCGGGGAGATGCGCCGCTCGGAGTCGGGCGACTCCAGCGTGCTCCAGACCGAGCACGGCCGCACCCGGATCGCCGACGGCGTGGTCGCCAAGGTCGCGGGCATGGCGGCCCGGGAGATCGGCGGCGTGCACGCCATGGGGCGGGGCATGACGCGCGCGTTCGGGGCCGTGCGGGGACGCCTGGGCGGCAGCGACAACATCACCCAGGGCGTCTCGGTCGAGGTCGGCGAACGCCAGGCCGCCGTGGACCTGGACCTGGTGGTGGAGTACGGGGTCGCCATCCCCGACCTGGCCGCCGCCGTCCGCGAGAACGTCATCAACGAGGTCGAGCACATGACGGGCCTGGAGGTCGTCGAGGTGAACATCACCGTGGACGACATCCACCTGCCCGGCGAGGACGACGACGAGGACGACGGGGGCGAGGGGTCCAGGAGCGCGCTGGAGAGCGCGAAGGAGAAGGTCCGCGGCGCCGGGGAGGCGATGCGCGAGCGGGCCGGCGGCTCGGGGGAGTCCGCCGCCAACCGCCGGGTCGAGTGACCATGCCCGCGACGCAGAGCACGGCGCGGCGCGACGACGCCGGACGCGCCCCCGGGGAGGCCGCGCGGGCGGGCGCCGCGCCCGGCGACGCCGCGCGCGACGCCACCGACCGCACCGGACCCTCGCCGCTCGACCGGGCCGAACGCGCCGAACGCGTCGCCGCCGCGGCCGCCGGGGTGGACGGCGTCGCCGGGCTCACCGCCGGGCCGCGCGGACGGCTGGTCACCTACCGGATCGGCGCGCCGGTCGCGGGCGTCGCGTTCCGGGACGCCGACGTGGAGATCGGGCTGGTCGCCGAGTACGGGCGGGTGCTGCCCGAGCTGGCCGACGCCGTGCGCGCGGCGGTCCTCCCGCTGGCCGGCGGACGCCCCGTCCACGTCCTGGTCGCCGACCTGGTCGATCCCGC
The DNA here is from genome assembly GCF_014138665.1 of Actinomadura kijaniata. NCBI lineage: Bacteria > Bacillati > Actinomycetota > Actinomycetes > Streptosporangiales > Thermomonosporaceae > Actinomadura > Actinomadura kijaniata. The sequence continues at coordinate 445,758 of NZ_JACJIA010000003.1, read as the reverse complement.
CGCCCCGGAGGAGGCGGATGCCTGACCCCCGGCCGAGCCCGGCGGACGAACGGGCCGCCTACCGCGCCTGGCTCCGGGCCAACCACCCGGACCTGGGCGGCGACCCCGAGGCGTTCCGGGCCGGGCTGGAGACCTGGCGGGGACGGCGGCGGCCCGCCGCCTGGGCGCACACCGAGATCGTCGCCGTCCGGCGGCGCGGGGGGCCGGTCGCGCTGATCGGCCGATGGCGGGCGCGGCGCCTGCGGGCCCGCCGCCTGCGGTGAGGGCCCCTCGCCGGGTCCTCGGAAAGGAACTGACATGAACGGCAAAACGATTCTTCCCCTGGTGGGCCTCGTCTACGGGACGGCGCTGGGGTTCGCCGGGGCGTTCGGCGGGTTCGGGGCGTTCGTCCTGGTCGCGCTGCTCGGCATCGTGGGCTTCCTGGTCGGGCGCGTCCTGGCGGGCGAACTCGACCTGAGCGAGATGGTCTCGCAGTTCAACAGCGGCAACGGGCGGAAGCGGCCCACGCCATGACCGCGGTCGTCGCCGGCGGGCGCGGCGTCACCCGGATCTCCGACCGGGTCGTGGCGCGCATCGCCGAGCACGTCGCCGACGCGGCCGACGACACCGGCGGCGTCGGCCGCTCCGTGCTCGGCGTGCCGGTCGGCGGCCGGCGCACCCGCACCGACATCGAGGTGCACGGGGACCACGTCATCGCGCGCGTCGAGCTGGCGGTCGCCTACCCCGAGCCGGTGCGGGAGGTGACCCGCCGCGTCCGCGACGAGGTGCGCGCCCGCGTCCACGAGCTGACCGGCCTGACCGTCGGCCGGGTGGACATCGACGTGACGGTGCTGGAGGTCCCCCGGCAGCCGGGGCCCCGGCGCGCGGTCCCCCGGCAGGAAGGGGAGGGGTGACATGGCCACGCACGCCGGGCGCGTCTCGCACCGGTCCGCCAGCCCGCCGAAGGTGGGCGGCGCGGCCGACCGGAAGGCGACCCGCACGTTCCGTTCCCGGCGGGTCCTGCCCGCCCTGGTCGCGGCGCTGCTGCTGACCGCCGCCGGGGCCGCCGCCGCCACCCAGGTGATCTCCACGCTGATCGGCCGTCCGGTGCGGATCGCGGACCAGGGGCGCCTCACCACGTGGGCGGCCACCCACGGGTGGGACCACTGGCAGACCCTCGCCATCGCGGGCGGGCTGACGCTGCTGGGGGCGCTGCTGCTGTGGGCGGGGCTGCTGCCGGGCCGCGCCAAGCTGGTCCCGCTGCACGGCGAGGACCGCGACCTGCTGGTCGGCGTCGCGCGCCGCGACCTGGCGAACGCCGCCGCGGACGCCGCCGAGTCGCTGCTCGGCGTCGGGAAGGCCGGCGCCCACGTGAAGGGCCGCAGGATCCTGCTGACCGTGCGCGGCGCGGGCGGGCCCGCCCTGGCCGAACGCGTCCGCGACGCCGCCCAGCGGCGGATCGACGAGATGGCCCCGGTGCCGCCGCACACGGTGTCCGTCCGCGTGAAGGAGTGACCGCCATGGACCGCCGCGCATCCCGGCTCAACCACGTCGGCCTCACCCTGGTCGGGCTGGCCCTGGTCGCCGCCGGGGGACCGGCCCTGCTCCGGGGGCTGGGCGTGTGGGGACGCTCCCGCGCGACCGAGCCGGTGCTCACCGACCCGGTCCGCCGCTACGCCGCCGAGCACGCCTGGTTCTGGCCCGTGGTGGCCGGCGTCGCGGTGGTGCTGGCGCTGCTGGGCCTGTACTGGCTGCTGGCGCAGGTGCGCTCGCACCGCCTGCACGGGAACCTGACGATGGAGCCCGACGCCGACGAGGGGGAGACCCGCCTGTCGTCGAAGGCCGTCGCCGAGGCCCTGGAGTCCGACGTCGCCGCGTTCCCGGGCGTCCAGGGGGCGAAGGCCCGGCTGATGGGCCCCCGCAGGCACCCGCGGGTCCAGCTCAACGTCTCCTACGACCGCGGCGCCGACACCATGGCGCTGCGCGACGACATCAGGGACCGGTCGATCCCGCGGCTGCGCGCGGCGCTCGGCGCCGACCAGGTGCCCGCCGTGGTGCGGCTGCACCTGGTGAGGGGCGGGGAACCCGCCGAGGAGCGCCGGACGGTGCACTGACCCGCGTTCCCCGGGGTGGGCGCCGCCGGGGCGCTGTGGGATCGTGACGGGCCATGAAGGACGTGATGGCCGCCAACGTCGCGGCGTTCGAGCAGACGATGCGCTCGACCCTGGCCCTCGCCGAGGACCTCACCGGGCGGGACTGGGAGCGGGCGACCGAGTGCCCCGGCTGGAACGTGCGGGACGTGTTCTCCCACCTGGTCGGCATCGAGATGACGCTGCTGGGCGAGGATCCCGCGCCCGGCCACGTCCTGCCCGCGGACCTGCCGCACGTGCGCAACGAGATGGGGCGCGGGCTGGAGGCCGCCGTGGACGCGCGGCGCTCCCGCTCCGGCCCGGAGGTGCTGGCCGAGCTGCGCGAGGTGGTCGGGCGGCGCCTGGCCGAGCTGCCGGGCATCGACCCCGGGCGGCCCGCCGTCGCGCCGACCGGCCGGGAGATGCCCTACGCCGAGCTGATGGGGCTGCGGGCGTTCGACTGCTGGGTCCACGAGCAGGACGTCCGCCGCGCCGTGGGACGCCCCGGCAACCTCGACGCCCCCGCCACCGACTGCGTGCGCCGCGTCCTGCTGCCCGGCCTGCCGGTCATCGTGGCCAAGCGCGCCGGGGCGGCGCCGGGGCGGTCGGTGACGTTCGAGGTGACGGGGCCGGTGGCGTTCACCGAGCACGTCCTGGTGGGCGACGACGGCCGCGCCGCCCGCGTGGGGTCGCTGGAGGGCGGGCCGACGGCGGTGGTGCGCACGGACTGGGAGTCGTTCGTCCGCCTGCTCGCCGGACGCTGCGGACCCGCCGACGTGACGGTGGAGGCCTCCGGCGACCGCGCCCTGGCCGACCGGGTCCTGGCGCACATGGGGATCACCGTCTGAGGCGTCCGCGGCGCCCCCGGGCCCCGGTTCCGCTTGGCGGCGGCTTTGCGGCTTGTTGGAGGATGAGCTCCCCAAATCCGCAGGTCGCTGGGCTACTGTCCGAAGTGACCGCTCTGAACGTCGAGGGAAAGAGGAGGACTCGCTTGCTTGGTCGACGAGAACCGGGTGGCTCCGCCGCGGAGCCCTTCGACGCGAGGAGGGACACCAGGGACAGAACAGGAACGGGCCCCTTCCACTGAGTGGCCCGCACCTCGGGGGCCGTGGCGCGCAACCGCCGCGGCCCCCGAGCCGTGCTGTGACGCGTTCCACGCCCCGATGGGTTGTGTTTTCCAACCGACAGGGCGCATGCTGCGACCAGTGAGTTGGAAAATCCAACCTACGAGGTCCGAGGAGGGACCATGCGCGACGCGGTGATCGTGGAAGCGGTGCGGACGCCGGTGGCCAAGGGCAGGCCGAACGGAGCGCTGCACGGGGAGCACCCGGCCGACCTGCTGGCCCGCACCCTGACCGCGCTCGTGGAGCGGGCCGGGATCGACCCGGCGCTGATCGACGACGTGGTCGGCGGCGTCGTCACCCAGGCGGGCGACCAGGCGCTCAACGTCACCCGCAGCGCGGTGCTGGCCGCCGGGTTCCCCGAGAGCGTGCCCGCGATGACCGTGGACCGGCAGTGCGGCTCCTCCCAGCAGGCGCTGCACATCGCCGCGCAGGGCGTGCGGAGCGGGGCCTACGACATCGCGGTCGCCTGCGGCGTGGAGTCGATGTCGCGCGTCCCGATGGGGTCGGCGGTGCTGCCGGGCAGCGACCCGTTCGGCCCCGGCGTCGCCGCCCGCTACCCCGGCGGCCTGGTCGGGCAGGGCATCAGCGCCGAACTGATCGCCGCGCGCTGGGACCTGCCGCGCGAGGAGCTGGACGCGTTCGCCTACGAGTCGCACCGCCGCGCCGCCGAGGCGTGGAAGAACGGCGAGTTCGACCGCGAGGTCGCCTGGGCCGGGCAGCCCGACGAGACCGTCCGCCCGGACACCACCCCCGAGGTCCTCGCCGGGCTCCGCCCCGCCTACCTCGACCCGGCCATGGCCGAGCGCTTCCCCGAGATCACCTGGCGGATCACCGCGGGGAACGCCTCCCCGATCAACGACGGGGCCGCCGCCGTCCTGGTGATGTCCGCCGAGGCCGCCGCCCGCCTGGGGCTGCGCCCGCGCGCCCGCTTCCACTCCTTCGCCGTCGTCGGCGACGACCCGCTGCTGATGCTCACCGCGATCATCCCCGCGACCGCGAGGGTCCTGGGCCGCGCCGGGCTGGCGCTGGACGACATCGACCTGTTCGAGGTGAACGAGGCGTTCGCGCCCGTCGTGCTGGCCTGGCAGCGCGAGACCGGCGCCGACCCCGCCCGGGTGAACGTGCGCGGCGGCGCCATCGCCATCGGCCACCCCCTCGGCGCGAGCGGGGCCCGGCTGATGACGACCCTGCTGCACAACCTGGAGGACCGGGGCCTGCGCTACGGGCTCCAGACCATGTGCGAGGCGGGCGGCCAGGCGAACGCGACCGTCATCGAACGCCTCTAGGCTGCGGACATGCCCAAGGACGCCGATCCCCGCCCCTGCTCCATCGCCGACACCCTGGAGGTCGTCGGCGAGCGGTGGAGCCTGCTGGTGGTGCGGGAGCTGTTCCACGGCGTCCGCCGGTTCGACGGGATCGCCCGCCGGACCGGCGCGTCCCGCGACATCCTCACCGCCCGCCTCCGCAAGCTGGAGGCGGCCGGGATCCTCCGCCGCGAGCGGTACCAGGAGCACCCGGCCCGCCACGAGTACCACCTCACCCCGGCGGGCCGGGAGCTCGGCGACGTGCTGCTGGCGCTGATGGCCTGGGGCGACCGCCACCTCAACCCCGAGGACCCGCCGGTGCGCTGGGAGCACTCCTGCGGGGAGACCCTGGAGCCCGAGGTCGTGTGCGCCCACTGCGGCGGGCCCGCCCGGCACTCCGGCAACCCCACCGGGCGCGGCGCGGACCCGTCCGGTCCGTGAATTCGGCCGCCGACGGGGAACGATCCCGGCACCGACGAGCGAGGAGTTCTTGCATGGTGGACGCGCGCGCCGGGCAGCCCGCCCGGTCTGAGGACCTTGTCGACGTGCCGCGCCTGGTCACGGCCTACTACGTCCGGCGGGCCGAGCGCCCGGTGGCGTTCGGGACCTCCGGGCACCGGGGGTCGGCGCTGGACGGGGCGTTCAACGAGGAGCACATCCTGGCGACCAGCCAGGCGATCTGCGAGTACCGCGCCGAGCGGAACGTGACCGGCCCCCTGTTCCTGGGCGCCGACACCCACGCGCTGTCGGCGCCCGCGCTGGCCTCGGCGCTGGAGGTGTTCGCGGCCAACGGCGTCCAGGTGATGATCGACGCCCGGGACGGGTACGTCCCGACCCCCGCCGTCTCGCACGCGATCCTCACCCACAACCGGGCCCGCTCCTCCGGCACGGCCGACGGCGTCGTGGTGACGCCCTCCCACAACCCGCCCCGCGACGGCGGCTTCAAGTACAACCCGCCCAACGGCGGCCCCGCCGGGACCGACGCGACGTCCTGGATCCAGGACCGCGCCAACGCGCTGATCGCCGGCGGGCTGAAGGGCGTCCGCCGCGTCCCCCACGAGCGGGCGCTGGCGGAGGCGGCCCGCTACGACTTCCTGGGCGCGTACGTGGACGACCTGCCCTCGGTCGTCGACCTGGACGCGATCCGGTCGGCCGGGGTGCGGATCGGCGCCGACCCGCTGGGCGGCGCGAGCGTCGCCTACTGGGCCGAGATCGCCGAGCGGCACCGGCTGGACCTGACGGTGGTGACCCCGGAGGTGGACCCGACCTGGCGGTTCATGACGCTGGACTGGGACGGCAGGATCCGCATGGACTGCTCCTCGCCGCACGCGATGGCGTCGCTGATCGACAACCGCGCGGCGTACGACGTGGCCACCGGCAACGACGCCGACGCCGACCGGCACGGCATCGTCACCCCCGACGCGGGCCTGATGAACCCCAACCACTTCCTGGCCGCCGCGATCGCCTACCTGTACCGGCACCGCCCGGACTGGCCGGGGTCGGTCGCCGTCGGCAAGACCCTGGTGAGCAGCGGCATGATCGACCGCGTGGCGGCGGGGCTGGGCCGCGACCTGCTGGAGGTGCCGGTCGGGTTCAAGTGGTTCGTGCCGGGGCTGCTGGACGGGACGCTGGCGTTCGGCGGGGAGGAGAGCGCGGGGGCGTCGTTCCTGCGCCGCGACGGCTCGGTGTGGACCACCGACAAGGACGGCATCGTCATGGCGCTGCTGGCCGCCGAGATCACGGCCGTCACCGGCGGGTCCCCGAGCCGCCTGTACGCGACGCTGGCCGAGGAGCACGGCGAACCGGCCTACGCCCGGGTGGACGCGCCCGCGACCCCGGACGAGAAGGACGTGCTGAAGAGGCTGTCGCCGGGCGACGTGACGGCCGACGCCCTGGCGGGCGACCCGATCACGGCGATCCTGACCGAGGCCCCCGGCAACAAGGCCCCGATCGGCGGCCTGAAGGTGACCACGGACGCCGCCTGGTTCGCGGCGCGCCCGTCCGGCACCGAGGACGTCTACAAGATCTACGCCGAGTCGTTCCGGGGCCCGGACCACCTGGCGCGGGTGCAGGAGGAGGCGCGGGCCGTGGTCGCGGCGGCGCTGGCGGCGGCCCCTGGCGCCTAAAGCAAGCGCTTGGTAACGTCCGGGCATGATTCCCACGGTCGTCTGGGGCACCGGCAACGTCGGCCGGCTGGCCGTCCGCGCCGTCGCCGCCCACCCGGACCTGGACCTCACCGCCGTCCTCGTGCACGATCCCCGCAAGGCCGGCCGGGACGCCGGCGACCTCGCCGGACTCGACCGCGCCCTCGGGGTCGCGGCGACCGACGACGTCGCCGCCGTCCTGGACGCCCGCCCCCGCGCCGTGGTGTACGCCGCCTCCGGCGAGCTGCGCCCGGACGACGCGCTGGCCGACGTCGTCCGGGCGGTCCGCGCCGGGGCCGTCGTCGTCACGCCCGCCCTGTACGCCCTCTACGACCACCGTTCGGCCCCGCCGGAGGCCCGCGAGCCGGTGCTGAAGGCGGTCGCCGAGGGCGGCGGGTCGCTGTTCGTGTCCGGCGTCGATCCCGGCTGGGGCAACGACGTGCTGCCCTCGCTGGTCAGCGGCCTGGGCCGGGACATCGACGCGATCCGCTGCCAGGAGGTCTTCGACTACACCAGCTACGACCAGGAGGACTCGGTCCGGCACCTGGTCGGCATGGGCCACCCGCTCGACTACGAGCCGCCGATGCTCGCGCCGACCGTCCCGTCCCTGGTGTGGGGCGGCCAGATCCGGCTGCTGGCCCGCGCCCTGGGCGTCGCGGTCGAGGAGATCCGCGAGACCGTCGACCGCCGCCCGCTCGACGCCGCCGTCACCACGGCCCGGATGGGGGAGTTCGCGGCCGGGACGCAGGGCGCGGTCCGCTTCGAGGTGCAGGGGATCGTCGGCGGCGAGCCCCGCCTGATCGTCGAGCACGTCACCCGCATCCACCCGTCCTGCGCCCCCGACTGGCCCGCCCCGCCCGCCGGCGACGGCGCGCACCGCGTGATCGTCGAGGGGCGCCCGCGCATCGAGGTCACCGTGCAGGCCACCGAGAACGGCAACCACGCCGAGGGCGGCAACGCCACCGCCGTCGGCCGCCTGGTGAACGCGATCGACTGGCTGGCGGCGTCCCCGCCCGGCCTGTACGACGCCCTCGACGTCCCCCTGCGCCCCGCCGTCGGCCGACTCGGGAGGAAGCCGTGAACATCGACGTCCCCGAGGGCCGGGACCCCATCGAGTACGTGTGGGGCGAGCTCGTCCCCGGCATCGGCCCCGCCGCCGCGGGGTTCTCCCTGGCGGTCTACGCCCACACCACCCTCGGCCTGCGCGAGTTCGAGGCGGCGCGGCTGCGCGTCGCGCAGCTCAACGGCTGCGTCTTCTGCCTGGACTGGCGCACCGAGCGCGACGGCGAGAAGGTCGAGCCCGGCTTCCTCGACGCGGTCACCGAATGGCGCACCACCGGCGCGTTCGACGACCGTGCCCGCCTGGCCGCCGAGTACGCCGAACGCTACGTCCTGGACCACCACGGCCTCGACGAGGACTTCTGGACGCGCATGACCGCGCACTACACCCAGCGGGAGATCGCCGAACTGACGATGTGCCTGGGCTCGTGGCTGGCGTTCGGCCGCCTGAACCGCGTGCTGGGCCTGGACACCCGGTGCGTGCTCACCCCTCCGCCGTCCGGCCCCTGACACCCGCGCCCCCTCACAGCTTCAACGCCGCCAGGTCGACGGACCCGGCCATGGCGCGCGCCCCGGCGTCGTTGAGGTGCATGCCGTCGGGGTCGACGAACTCGGGACGGATGCGCTCGGGGTCGTCCGGGTCCCCGACGGCCAGCGCGACGTCGAAGAGCGAGTCGAACACGTCGCTGGAGCGCAGCCACTCGTTCACGCGCCGCCGCTCGGCCAGGGCCTCGGGCGTGACGGCCCCGGGGTAGACCGCGCCGCCGATCGGCCCGACCGTCGCGCCGAGCACGGTCAGCCCGGCCTCGCGGGCGCGCCGGGCCAGCTCGGTGTACCCGGCGGCCAGGTCCTCGGCCCGGGCCGGCGGGCGGCCGACCATGCCCGGGATCAGCAGGTCGTTGATGCCGAGGTGGAGCAGCACGTGGGACACGCCCGGCACCGCCAGCACGTCGCGGTCGAACCGGGCCAGGCCGTGCTCGCCGACCTCGTCGGTCAGCAGCCGGTTGCCGGCCAGGCCCTGGTTGACGACCCAGCCGCGGTCGAGCCGTTCGTTGAGGCCGTCCACGGAACGGCGGTCGGCGCCCACCGTCGATCCCACGCCCTCGAACCACGAGTCCCCGAACGCCACGGCGATCCGCGCGTCGGCGAACACGTCCACCCCGGTCACGTAGAACCGTGAGCCCACCTCCTCGGCCCCGGCCAGCTCCGGCGCGGAGACCTGGTCGCCCGCCCCGACGTAGGCGGTCTCCATCGGGAACTGCTGGAAGGTCGCCGGACCGGTCTCGTCCGGCAGGTACAGGCTGAGCACCAGGTCCTCGCCGGCCGCCACGGCCCGGTCCACGGGGTCGCTGACGACCTCCTCCCCGGCGGGGACGGTCACCTGCTCCGCGCCGCCGAACCGCACCGCGAGGTCGCTCCCCTCGACGATCGCGCCGCCGCTCCCGCGCCCGGCGACCCGCGCCGCGCCGACCGTCAGCGGCGCGCGCCCGTACCGGTTGCTGAGCCGCACCCGCAGCCGTTCGCCGCCGCCCGCCATCCGCAGCACCTGCCGCACCGTCTGGTCGCGGAAGCCGCGCGGCTCGCTGATGCGGAACTCCTCGTACGGGCTGATCACCGCTCCGCGGAACCCCGCCACCCAGTCGCCCATCGGACACCCCTTAGTTGCCGTGAGGAATATTGCTTGAGCAAATATCTACACTGAGGAAATTCCTCATGTCAACTATTGGTAGGATTCCCGCATGGCAGCGACCGACGACCCGCTCGACGACCCCCGCCTCACCGCGGCGGGCCTGCTGTTCGAGGCGCACCAGGGCCTGGTCTCCCGCCTGGAACCGGCCTGGCGCGACCACGGCCTGTCCGGCCTGGACCTCAACGCGCTGCTCCGGCTCGGCCGCTCGCCCGGCCGCCGCCTGCGCATGACCGACCTGGCCACCCAGACGGCCCTGTCCACCAGCGGCGTGACCCGCCTGGTCGACCGCCTCGCCCGCGCGGGCCTGGTCCGCCGCGACACCAGCCCGGACGACCGCCGCGCGACGTTCGCGACCCTCACCCCCGAGGGCGAGGAGCGCCTGCGCGAGGTCCTGCCCACCTACCTGGCGGCGGTCGACCGCTGGCTCACGGGCCTCCTGCCGCCCGAGGAGCTGGACGCGTTCCTGAGATCACTCCGCGTCATCCGGGATCGGACCAACCCCGCGGCCACCGCCCGGACCCCCTGAAACCTCGTGATCATGGCCGGATACGGCCATGATCACGGACTTGTCGATCATCGTGGCCCGTGTCACCTTGATCCGGAGGGTTACCGGTGATCTTCGGGAGGGCCCCCAGCATGACCCGGAAGCCGGAATCCACCGCGTCCATCCGTTCCGTTCCGCACCGCTGGCCCACGTTCCTCCGCTTCGACCGTCCCGAGCTCGACGGTGACGAAATGGTGATCCGGGCCAGACCGACGCAGTCGCGCGCGCGTACCCGCACCAGTCCGGCGGTCCCGCTCGCCTACCTCTACGAGCCCGAGGACGAGTTCGAGCCCGAGAGCACGGTGAGGATGTCCGCCGGCCACTACGACGCGGACCGTCAGGTCTGGGTCTTCTCCGGTGACGTCCGGGGCCTCGTGGGGATCACGGAGCCCACCACGTCATGAGACACCGGGGAGCGAAGGGCCGATCCGTCACCCCGTGACGGCCGACCCCGCCGCGTCGTGACCGGGGCGGGTCCCCGGACCCGCCGTTCCCGTACCAGGTCACTCCCGAACGAACCCGTACCAAGGAAGGCGTCAGCATGCCCAGTGTGCTCGTGAGCACCCCGCTCCGCACCGCCCGCGCGTTCATCTCGCCCGACCACGCGGCGGCCGACCCCGCGACCCTCCCGACCGCCGACGGCGACCAGCGGCCCCTCGGCTACGCCTACTCGACGCCGCTGAGCAAGCGCCCCGGCCCCGACCCGCAGGCCGGCGCCTACGACCAGGAGACCCAGACCTGGCTCGGCCCCGACGGCAAGCCGATCGAGGCCGGCTACTCGTCCTGGACCAGGACCGGCATCTACAACGACGACCGCTACCTCGACGACATCTGCGCCTGACACATGCCCAACGAACTACCTGAGGTCCTGATCCTCACGCAGGATTTCGACCCCACCGCCGACCCGGTCGTCCGCAGCCTCACGGCCAAGGGCGCCCGGGTCGTCCGGGCCGACATCAGCGACTTCCCCCGCGAGATCACCCTCACCACCTCCGACTTCGACGGGGAGCGGGCCGTCATGCGGCACCGCGACCGCGAGGTGGACCTGCGGCGGCTGTCGGGCGTGTGGTTCCGCCGGCCGACCGCGTTCGACTTCGGCGAGGAGATGGGCGAGGCCGAACGCGAGTTCGCGCGGAACGAGGCGCTGCACGGCGTGGGCGGCATCCTGCGCAACACCGACTGCCTGTGGGTCAACCGCCCCGACGTCGACGCGATCGCCGAGCTGAAGCCGCGCCAGCTCAAGCTCGCCAAGCAGGCCGGCATGCGGGTGCCGAAGACGCTGCTGACCAACGATCCCGCCGAGGTCGAGCGGCTCCTCGGCCGGGTCGACGACGGCTTGGTCTACAAGTCGCTGACCGGCGGGGTGATCCACTATCCCGGCGCCTTCCCCTCCGGCCTGCTCACCAGCGTCGTCGGCGACGAGCTCAAGGAGAAGGCCGGGCGGGTGCGGCACACCATCTGCCAGTTCCAGGAGTACATCGAGAAGTCCCACGAGGTGCGGCTCACCGTCATCGGCAACACCTTCTTCCCGGTGGTGGTCGACTCGCAGGGCACCGAGTCGACCAGGGTCGACTGGCGGGCCGACATGGAGATGCGGTACGGCGACTACCAGCCGCTCCCGGAGGAACTCGTCAAGCAGGTCCAGGTCCTGATGGACGAGCTCGGGATCGTGTACGGGGCGCTGGACTTCATCGTCACGCCCGAGGGCGAGTACGTCTTCCTCGAAAGCAACCCGTGCGGCCAGTTCCTCTGGATGGAGAACGACCTCGGGGTGCCGATGGCGGACACGCTCGCCGACCTCCTGATGAAGGGGGAGCCGTTCCACCGCGGCGAGGTGGAGCAGATCGGCTACTAGGGGACGCCCCGTCCCCGCCGTGGAGCCGCCGCGCGCCGAGCCGCGGCGGCTCCCGTCGCCCGCCGGGGCGGCCGGTCCGCGCTCAGCCGGCGGCGGCGCCGAACCACCGGGGCAGATGGGCGAGCAGGTCCCGCTGGTCCGCGCCGGCCCACGCCACGTGGCCGTCCGGCCGCAGCAGCACCGCGGGCACGTCCAGCTCCTCGCAGGCGTCGACGACGTGGTCGACCCGGTCCGCCCAGCCCTCCACCGAGAGCCGGCCGGTCCGGTCGAGCAGCAGCCCGCGGCCGCCGTGCGTCAGCTCGTACAGGCGCCCCCGCTCCAGCCGCACGTCCCGCAGCCGCCGGCCGAGCAGCTCGTGGCCCTCGCCGAGGTCGTAGCGGACCGCGACCGCGGTGATCATCCCGGTCACGTACCGGTTCACCTCCTCGAAGTCCATCAGCGTCGAGAACAGCCCCCGCAGCGCGGTCGCGCCCGGATCGGACCCCAGCAGCGCCATCTGCGCGCGGCTGTTGTCCAGCACGCGGGCGCCCACCGGGTGCCGTTCGGCGTGGTAGCTGTCCAGCAGCCCCTCCGGCGCCCAGCCGTTGACCTCGGCGGCCAGCTTCCAGCCGAGGTTGAACGCGTCCTGGACGCCGAGGTTGAGCCCCTGCCCGCCGGTCGGCGGGTGGACGTGCGCCGCGTCGCCGGCCAGCAGCGCCCGGCCGACCCGGTAGCGCTCGGCCTGCCGGGTGGCGTCGCCGAACCGGGACAGCCAGCGCGGCGAGTGCACGCCGAAGTCGGTGCCCGCGACGGCCCGCAGCCGCCGCCGGAACTCCTCGATGGTCGGCGCGGCCGCGCGGTCCTCGGCCACCCCCTCGGCGGGCACGACGACGCGGTACACCCCGTCCCCCAGGGGAGTGGCGCCGAACCGCGGCTGGGTCCTGTGGACCTCCTCGACGACGGCGGCGACCGTCTCCGGGTCCTCGGTCGCCTCCATCACGCCCAGCAGCGTCTCGACCCGGGAGGGCTCGCCGGGGAAGCCGACGCCGAGCAGCCCGCGCACCGTGCTGCGGCCGCCGTCGCAGCCGACCAGGTAGCGCGAGCGCAGCTCGGTGCCGTCGGCCAGCCCGGCGGTCACCCCGTGCTCGTCCTGGCTCAGCCCGACCAGCTCGCTTCCGCGCCGGATCTCGGCGCCGAGTTCGAGGGCGCGCTCGTTGAGGAGCCGTTCGGTGACCGGCTGCGGTACGGCGAGGCCGTACGGGTGCGCCGTGTCCAGACCGCCCGGCCACGGCTTGATGACGCCGCCGAACAGGCCGCCCACCTGGAACTTCCTGCTGACCGCGAGGAACCGGTCCAGCAGGCCGCGCTGGTCCATCAGCTCGACGCTGCGCGCGTGCAGGCCCTGCCCCCGGGACTGCCCGGTCGGCTCGGCCAGCCTCTCCAGCACGACCACGCGCACGCCGTGCAGCCGCAGCTCGCTCGCCAGCGTCAACCCGGTCGGCCCGCCCCCGGCGACGATCACGTCGATCATGGAATCCCCCCGTTCGCCGGTGGGGGCGCACGTCCCTCGCGAGCCCCCGGTCCCCGCAGGTCCCGGCTTCGGCTGGAGATTGTGCGCCATGCCCCGGGTCTTGCCGCAAGCCCCCGGTCGCGCTATAAGTTGAAAATGGAGGGGAGCGCACGGTCTCCCCTCCTTCGTTCCTTCCGCTCCGAACGGACCCCTCCCGGCGCTACCGCGTCGCGACGACGATCATCCGGCTGCTCTCCAGCGTCAGCGGGTCGCCGCCCTCGTCCAACCCGTCGACCGCGGTGAAGCCCGCCTCCAGCAGCCAGTCCCGCAGCTCGGTGAAGGGGAACAGCCGCAGGAAGTACTCCAGCTCCTTCACGCGCCCGTCGCGGATCAGGGTCCGCTCGGTCACCAGGCGCCCGGTCAGCGGCTCCCACCGGTGCCGGTCCACGATGCGGTCCCCGTCCCGCTCCACCACGCTCGCGTGCTGGAACCGCCCGAGCAGCCAGTCCCGGTTCATCGTCTCCAGCAGGAGCCGCCCGCCCGGCCGCAGCGCCCGCGCCACCTCCCGCAGCACGCGCCGGTTGCCCTCGTCGTCGAAGTAGCCGAACGTCGTGAACCAGCAGACCACCCGGTCGAACCGTCCGGTCCACTCCAGGTTCCGCATGTCGCCCTCGACATAGGCCACGTCGAGCCCCTGCTCGCGGGCGTCCCGGCGCGCCCGGTCCAGGAGGGCCGGCACCACGTCCAGCCCCGTGACCCGGCACCCGCGCCCGGCGAGATGGTTGGCGATCCGCCCGTACCCGCACCCGAGGTCGAGGACCTCCATGCCGGGCTCCACGTCGAGCAGCCGCCAGATCAGATCCGTCTCCGAGTCGCTGCCGCGGTCGAGCAGCTCCCCGAAGAAGTGCACCCAGTCGTCTCCGAAGACACCCTCCATGCCTCCAACCAAACCGCCCGCGGCCCCCGCGGCCACCCCCCGAACACAACCTTGATCACTTCGACACCGGACGATCATCGGGGCGCGGTGAAAGAAAAGAGGGCGAACCGACAAGAACAGGTAAGGGGGAACGCGGTCCCGGCCGGGACGGCGGGCTCGCCTCCCATGTCGCCTGCCGAAGGGAGCTGCCCGGTGATGACCGGCGGCAGTCCGCTCGTTCCCGGATCCACCGTCGCGACGCACCCGGTGGAAGGAACGGCGGCGGAACGGCGAACAACATGCGAGCGGACCCGCCGCCCCCGGAGGGGACGGCGGGTCCGCCTCCGACGTCGCCTGCCGAAGGGAGCCGCCCGGTGACCACCGGCAGTGGTCCCTCCGTTCCCGACCTCACCCTCACCCTGGCGCCCGACCTGCGCGAACCGTGCGTCGAGCACGCCCTGCCCGTGCGCCGGGACGGGGTGGTCGTGCGGGAGGCCCCCGGCCCCGTGGTGGCCGGGGGACTGGACCTGGACGAGGCGGTGCTGCTCGTGGCCGCGCTGCTCGCCGGCGACCCCGCCGGACCCGCCTACACGCTCACCCTCGTCCACGAGTGCGGCGAGTGCCTCCGCACCCTGTCGCTCACCCGCGCCTGACGGCCCACCGGAACGGCGGGCCCCCTCAGCACTCGATGACGTTGACGGCCAGGCCGCCCCGGGACGTCTCCTTGTACTTGTCGAGCATGTCGCGCCCGGTGTCCCGCATGGTCTTGATCGCCTTGTCCAGGGACACGAAGTGGCGGCCGTCGCCGCGCAGGGCGATGCGGGTGGCGCTGATCGCCTTGATCGCGCCCACCGCGTTGCGCTCGATGCACGGGACCTGCACCAGCCCGCCCACCGGGTCGCAGGTCAGGCCCAGGTTGTGCTCGATGCCGATCTCGGCGGCGTTCTCCACCTGCTCGGGGGTGCCGCCCAGGACCTCCGTCAGGCCCGCCGCCGCCATCGAGCAGGCCGACCCGACCTCGCCCTGGCAGCCGACCTCGGCGCCGGAGATGGAGGCGTTCTGCTTGAACAGGACGCCGATCGCGCCCGCCGTCAGCAGGAAGCGCACCACGCCCTCGTCGTCGGCGCCGGGGACGAACCTGTCGTAGTAGTGCAGGACCGCCGGGATGATGCCCGCCGCGCCGTTGGTGGGGGCCGTCACGATCCGGCCGCCCGCGGCGTTCTCCTCGTTCACCGCCAGCGCGAACAGCGTCACCCAGTCCATCGCGTGGAGCGGGTCGCTCGGGGACTCCGACGACAGCTGGCGGTGCAGCTGGGGAGCGCGGCGCCGGACCTTCAGCCCGCCCGGCAGCAGGCCCTCGCGGGTGCAGCCGCGCTGCACGCAGGACCGCATGACCTGCCACAGCTCGACCAGGCCGTCGCGGATCTCCCGCTCGGTGCGGCCGAACGCCTGCTCGTTCTCCATCATCAGGCCGGAGATCGACAGGCCCGTCTCGCGGCAGCGCTCCAGCAGCTCGGCGGCCGTGTCGAAGCGGTGCGGCAGCTCGGTGTCGTCGGCCTTGATGCGGTCGGCGCCGGTGGCGTTCTCGTCGACGACGAAACCGCCGCCCACCGAGTAGTAGACCTTGGAGCGCAGCTCGTTGCCGTCGGCGTCGAACGCCGCGAAGCGCATCCCGTTCGGGTGCCCCGGCAGCGACTGCTTGCGCTCGAAGACGAGGTGCTCCCCGACGACGAACGGGACCTCCACCTCGCCGAAGACCGTCAGCCGCTCCGTCTCGCGGATCCTCGCCAGGCGGGCGTCGACCGCGTCCACGTCCACCAGCTCCGGCTTGTCGCCCTCCAGCCCGAGCATCACGGCCTTGTCGGAGCCGTGGCCCTTGCCGGTCAGGCCGAGCGAGCCGTACAGGACCGCCCGGACGGAGGCCGTCTTCTCCAGCAGGCCGTCATCGTGCAGGCCCCGCGCGAAGCGGTGCGCCGCCGCCATCGGACCGCCCGTGTGGGACGACGACGGGCCGATGCCGATCTTGAAGAGGTCGAAAACACTGATAGCCATGGGTGCTACCTCGTTGTAGCGAGCCCCCTCCGTATGCCCGCGCGGGCGCGGATCACGCGGAGGGGGCCGGGGAGTTACAGGTGGGGATACAGCGGGTGCCGGTCGGCCAGCGCCCGCACACGGCCCGCCAGCGCGTCCTTGTCGAACGACGGCTGCAGGGCCAGCGCGATGATGTCGGCGACCTCGGCGAAGTCCTCGTCCCGGAAGCCGCGGGTGGCCAGGGCCGGGGTGCCGATCCGCAGGCCGGAGGTGACCATCGGGGGGCGCGGGTCGTTGGGCACCGCGTTGCGGTTGACCGTGATGCCGATCTCGTGCAGGCGGTCCTCGGCGTCGCGCCCGGTCAGCTCCGAGTCCACCAGGTCCACCAGGACCAGGTGCACGTCGGTGCCGCCGGTCAGCACCTTCACGCCCGCCTTGGCGGCGTCCTCGGCCAGCAGCCGCTCGGCCAGGATCCGCGCGCCGTCCAGGGTCCGCTGCTGCCGGTCCCTGAACTCCTCGGACGCCGCGAACCTCAGCGCCACGGCCTTGGCCGCGATGACGTGCTCCAGCGGACCGCCCTGCATGCCCGGGAAGACGGCAGAGTTGATCTTCTTGCCGTACTCCTCCTTCGCCAGGATCAGACCGCCGCGCGGACCGCCGAGGGTCTTGTGCGTGGTCGTGGTGACGATGTCGGCGTGCGGCACGGGCGACGGGTGCAGCCCCGCCGCGACCAGGCCCGCGAAGTGGGCCATGTCCACCATCAGCAGCGCCCCGACCGAGTCGGCGATCTCCCGGAACGCCGCGAAGTCGAGCTGCCGCGGGTACGCCGACCAGCCCGCGACGATCATCTTGGGCCGGTGCTCGGCGGCCAGCGCGGCGACCTCGTCCATGTCCACCAGGCCGTCCTCGGCGCGCACGTGGTAGGGCACCACGTTCAGCGTCTTGCCCGAGTAGTTCAGCCGCATGCCGTGGGTGAGGTGGCCGCCGTGCGCCAGGTCCAGGCCGAGGATGGTGTCGCCGTGCTGGAGCAGCGCGAAGTACACCGCCGTGTTGGCCTGCGCGCCCGAGTGGGGCTGCACGTTGGCGTGCTCGGCCCCGAACAGCTCCTTGGCCCGGTCGATGGCGAGCTGCTCGGTGACGTCCACGTACTCGCAGCCGCCGTAGTACCGCCGGCCCGGGTACCCCTCGGCGTACTTGTTGGTCATCACCGAGCCCTGGGCCTCCAGGACCGCCACGGGGGCGAAGTTCTCGGAGGCGATCATCTCCAGGGTCGACTGCTGGCGGTGCAGCTCGTCGGCGATGGCCTTGGCGACCTCGGGGTCGGCGGCGGCGAGGGAGTCGTTGAGCTGCACCCTCAGGCCTCCTCGACCAGCTTGGCGTAGGCCTCGGCGTCCAGCAGGTCGCCCGGCTCCTCGCTGACGCGGACCTTGACGATCCAGCCCTCGCCGTAGGGGTCGTCGTTGATGACCTTCGGCTCGTCGATCACGGCCTGGTTGACCGCGACGACCTCGCCGTTGACCGGGGCGTACAGGTCGGAGACCGACTTGGTGGACTCCACCTCGCCGAAGGTCTCGCCGGACTCGACGGTGTCACCCTCGTTCGCCTGAAGCTCGATGAAGACGATCTCGCCGAGCGAGTCGGCGGCGTGCGCGGTGATGCCGATGGTGACGATGCCGTCCTCGTTGTCGAGGCCGGCGACCCACTCGTGCTCCTCGCTGTAACGGAGCTGCTCCGGAACACTCACGATTGTTTCTCTCTCCAGGTCTCAGGAACGCTTGTAGAACGGCAGGGCGACCACGTCGACCGGCTCGCGCCGGCCACGGACGTCCACCGCGAGCTCGGTCTCCCCGACACCGCTGTCGAGGTAGGCCATGGCGATCGGCCTGCCCAGTGTGGGCGACGGAGCGCCACTGGTCACGACCCCGCACGGCGTGCCGTCGGACGTGACGACGTCGTACCCCCTGCGGGGCGCGCGACGCCCCCGCGCGACCAGCCCCACGAGCCTACGGCCTGCGGGGGTCTGCGCGGCCGCCTCCAGCGCGGACCGGCCGACGAAGTCCCCCTCCTTCTCGAACTTCACGACCCGGCCCAGCCCCGCCTCGAACGGGGTGGTCTCGGCCGTGAGCTCGTTGCCGTACAGCGGCATGCCCGCCTCCAGGCGGAGGGTGTCGCGCGCCGACAGGCCGCAGGGGACCACGCCCTCGACCGCGGCCAGGGCCCGCCAGAGCGCGACGGCGTCGGCGGCGTCCACGAAGAGCTCGAACCCGTCCTCGCCGGTGTAGCCGGTCCGGGCGATGAGCGCGTCGATCCCGGCGACCTCGTCCGCCATGATCGCGTAGTACTTCAGCCCGGGCAGCGGCGCGTCGGTGAACCGGCTCAGGATCTCCTGCGCGTCCGGCCCCTGCAGCGCGATCAGCGCGTAGGAGTCGCTGCGGTCCTCCACGGCGGCCTCGAACCCGGCGGCCCGCTCGACCAGGGCCTCGCGGACGACGGCGACGTTCGCGGCGTTGGCGACGACCAGGTAGGTCTCGTCGGCCAGCCGGTACACGATCAGGTCGTCCAGCACGCCGCCGTCATGGGCGCAGATCATGGTGTAGCGGGCCTTGCCCACGGCCATCGGCGAGATGTTGCCGACCAGCGCGTGGTCGAGGGCCGCGGCGGCCCGCGGGCCCGAGACGAAGATCTCCCCCATGTGGGACAGGTCGAACAGCCCGGCGGCGGTGCGGACGGCCCTGTGCTCGGCGGTCTCGCTGGAGTACCGCAGCGGCATCAGGTATCCCGCGAAATCCACGAGGTTCGCGCCGAGCTCGGCATGAACGTCGTGCAGCGGCGTCTTCTTCGGGGCGTTCTCGGCGGACATTCGGGTCGGCTCCTTCGTCGCGGGCGCAGGCAGGCACAATCGTCCCACTCGCGCACCGGGCGTGGTCGGTGCCTCCCCCTCTGTCATCGGCGCCTGAGAGCTTCACCCCGTGGGGCTTTCACCTTCGGCGGGGGACCGGCGGGTCCCCGCTTTCCAGAGGTCGCCTGGTCCGCGCGGTCCGTGGGCCTGAGAGGTTCCGGGGAGGATTTGCTCCTTCGGCGTCCCTGACTGGCGACCAGGGCACTCTCCCGCACGGGATCAACGGCTGAGGCCAATCTAGCAGCGCCGATGACCTGCGACCAGCCGACGGAACGCCCTGATCTGAGCCGGTTCGCCACGCGATGCCGCGCGCGTCTGGTTACATGATCCGGTCTGAGGTCGTGTGAGGGAGACGGAAATTCGATGAGGCTCGGCCGCGCCCGGAACTGGGTCCTGGCCATCGTGGTCACCGCGATCGTCGTCGCCGCGCTCCGACGCCGCGCCGCCCGGGGCGGAGACCGTAGCGACGGCACCGGCGGGAAGCCGGACCAGACCACCAACCCCCGGACCGCGAGACGCGGTTCCCCACCGTCATCCCGACCAGAACCACCGGAAGGAGCCGAACGCCCCCGCCGGAACGCGCTACCCCCCGCGAACACGCCCCTCCCCGAGGGCACGCCACCCAGCGGGGATGGACCGTTCCCCCAAACAGCCCCACCCCACCACGGCACACCACCACACGAAGACAGGCCACTCCACGAGAGCACGCCGTTCCAGGATGGTGCGCCGTCCCACGGGGGTGCGTCGCCCCGTGAGGGGGCTTCATCTCGTGAGGGGGCGCTGTCCCGTGAGGGGGCGGCGCTTGAGGGCGTGTCGCCGGGTGGGGGCGGATCTTCGGGTGAGGGTGCGGCGTCCGGGGGAGCGGGGAGGAGGCGGCGGACGCGGGTACGGGCGACCGTGGTGAGCGGGGTCGTCGCCGTGGCCGCGTCGGCGGCCGTCGTCGCGGCCACGCTCGGGACCGGGAACGCGGGCGGCGGGGACTCCGGCGCGCCCGCGCCCGCCCACCGGCCGCCCCCCGCCTTCCAGCACCCGGGGGTGATCACCGGGGCGGCCGAGCTGGACGCGGCCCGGACCAGGATCAGGGCGGGGCGGCAGCCGTGGCGGAACGCCTACACCGCCCTGCGCGGCAGCGAGTTCGCGGCGCTGACCTGGCGGCCCCGGGCCCAGGGCGTCGTGGCGTGCGGTGTCCCCGGCTCCGCCGACCGGGGGTGCGCCGCCGAACGCCGGGACGCCACCGCCGCCTACGTCCACGCCCTGAGCTGGTACCTGTCGCGCGACGAGCGCCACGCCCGCAAGGCCATGGCGATCATGGACGCGTGGTCGGCGCGGCTGCGCGAGCACACCGGCGCGCGCGCCCCGCTCCAGGCCGCGCGGGCGGGCATGGACTTCGTCCGCGCCGCCGAGCTGATCAAGCACGGGCACGGGCGCTGGGCGGGGCAGCAGCGGTTCGCCGACACCCTGCGGCGACTGTACCTGCCGCTGGTCGACCGGCCCTACCCGCAGGTCAACGGCAACGTCGAGCTCACCACCCTGAACGCCGCCTCCGCCATCGCCGTCCACCTCGACGACCGGGCCGCGTTCGACCGGGCGGTGGGGCTGTGGCGCAAGCGCCTGCCGCAGTACGTCTACCTGCGTTCCGACGGTCCGGCCCCGCAGGCCCCGGCGGCCGTCGCGGCCGCGAGGTTCTGGCACAACCCGGCCAGGCTGGCGGACGGCCTCACCCAGGAGACCTGCCGGAGCCTGGAGTACGCGGGGCAGGGGCTGGCGGCGGCGCTCGACGTCGCGGCGACCGCGCGCCTCCAGGGCGTCGACCTGTACGGGGAGGCCCGCCCCCGCCTGACGGCCGCGCTGGAGCTGCACGCCCGGAACCCGGCGCGGCTCTGCCGGGGCGGGTCGAAGGGCTCGCTGGGCCCGGTGCTGGAGGTCGGCCACGACTCCTACCGGCGGCTCGGCGTGAAGCTGCCGTTCACCGGGCGGGCGGTGGCGGGCCGGCAGGCGGCGGGCGGCTGGGAGGTCCTTTCGCGCACCGCGAGTCCGTGACGGGTCGCGACCGGCGGCGTACGGGTGCGTTCCCGTGCGCCGCCGTCGCGTTTCACGGGGCCGTCGCGACCATCTTGTGGAGCGAGCGCAGGCACATGGTCAGCGCGGTGTGCCGGGTGACGCCGTCCTCCCGGGCGTGCGACCACGCCGCGAACAGCAGCGCCCAGAGCGCCTGAACGATCCACTCGGGTGACATCTCGGGGTCGAAGGCGCCCGCCCGGCGGCCCCGGCGCAGCAGGTCCAGCAGCGCCCGGTCGGCGGGCGTCTCCTCCTGCCAGCCCTCCCAGGCGATGAGCTGCGGGTTCTCGAACATCAGCGACAGCCCGTCACCGACCTCGAAGTACTCCTGGCAGAGCCGGTCCAGGGCGGCCGGCGCCGGGCCGTCGTGGGGGCGGGCGCGCTCGGTGGCGAGCTGGATCTGTTCGAGGACGCGGGCGCCGATGGCGTTCAGCAGGTCGGCGCGCTCGGGGAAGTAGCGGTGCACGGTGGTGCGCCCCACCCCGGCGGCGGCGGCCACGTCGCCGAGGGACGCGGCCGGGTTCTCGCGCAGGGTCGCGATGGCGGCGTCGATGATGGCGTTCCGCGTCCGGGCCCGTGCTCTGCTCTCGGTCGAGGGTTCCGCCTGCTTCTGTGCCATGTGCATACGGTAACGCGCCGTCCGCAATGAAACACATTTGACACCGATGGAACATTGCTGTTCCACTGGAGAACATGGATGATCCGAAGCCTTCGATGAACCTGCCGCGGCTGCGCGTGCTGTGGTCGTTCACCCGCCCGCACCGCGGCACCCTCGCGGTGGGCCTGGCGATGTCGCTGGTCTCGTCCGCGCTGGGCCTGGCCACGCCGATGGTCACCAAATGGGTCCTGGACAGCCTCTCCGCCCGGTCCTCCCTGCTCGGCCCGATCGTCGCGATGCTGGTGCTGCTCGTGGTCGGCCTGGTGATCACCTACCGGCAGTGGGTGCTGCTCGGCACGCTCGGCGAGCGCGTCGTGCTGGAGGCCCGCGAGTCCCTGGTCCGGCGGATGCTGCGGGCCACGGTGCCCGCGCTGGCCCGCCGTTCCACCGGCGAGCTGGTCACCCGCGTCACCTCCGACACCCTCCTGCTGCGCGAGGCCGCCGCCACCAGCCTGGTCGGCCTGGTGAACGGGCTGGTCATGCTGGTCGGCACGCTCGTGCTGATGGGCGTGCTCGACCTGCCGCTGCTCGGCGTGACCGTGGCGGCCACGGTCGTGGTGGTGGTGCTGTTCGCGCTGCTGATGCCGGGGATCGCCAAGGCGCAGGTCCGCGCCCAGGACACCATCGGACGGCTCGGCGGCGTCCTGGAGGGCGCGCTGCGCGCGATCCGCACCGTCAAGGTCAGCGGCGCCGAGGACCGCCAGGCCGAGAAGATCATCGACGATGCCCGCGCCTCCGCCGCGCACGGCGTGCGCGCCCTGCGCCGCGAGGCGATCGCCTGGGTGATCGCCTGGTCCGGCCTGCAACTGGCGATCATCATGATCCTCGGGCTGGGCGCCTGGCGGGTCGGCGGCGGCGAGCTGGCGGTGTCCAGCCTGATCGCGTTCCTGCTCTACGCGTTCGGCCTGATGGAGCCGATCATGGAGCTGAGCCAGAGCATGACGACCCTCCAGAACGGCATCGCCGCCGCCGAGCGCATCCGCGAGATCGAGGACCTGGAGGTCGAGCCCGCCCCCGGCCCGGCCGCCGCCGCGCGCCCGCGCCCCGACGGCGGCCCGGTCCTGGAGATCCGGAACGTCACCGCCGCCTACGGCCCCGGCCTGCCCCCGGCCGTCCGGGACGTCACCCTGACCGTCCCGCGCCGCGGCCACCTGGCGATCGTCGGCCCGTCCGGCGCGGGCAAGACGACGCTGCTGTCCCTGATCCTGCGCTTCCTGGAACCGCAGGAGGGCGAGCTGCGCCTCGACGGCACGCCCTACCGCGACCTCACGCACGCCGAGATCCGGTCCCGCCTCGCCTACGTGGAGCAGGACACCCCGATCGTGCCCGGCACCATCGGCGAGAACGTCCGCTACGCCGCCCCCGACGCCACCGACGACGAGGTCGCCGGGGTGCTGCGCGCGATCCGCCTCGCCGACAAGGTCGACACCCTGGACGAGGGCCTGGACACGCCGCTGACCTCCACCTCGGTGTCCGGCGGCGAACGCCAGCGCATCGCGCTCGCCCGCGCCCTGCTGCGCACCCCCGAGGTGCTGCTGCTGGACGAGGCCACGGCCCAGCTCGACGGCCTCACCGAGGACGCCATCCACCGCTGCGTCCGCGAACGGGCCGCGACCGGCGCGGTCGTGACGATCGCCCACCGCCTCTCCACGGTGATCGACGCCGACACGATCGTGCTGATGGAGGCGGGCCGCGTCCGCGCCCAGGGCACCCACGGGGAACTCCTGGAACGCGACTCCCTGTACCGCGAGCTGGTGGAGGCGCTCCGCATCGCCAACGTGACCGGCACCGCGGGGACCACCGTCCCCGCGTGAGCGGCGGAGTCCGTGGGGCGTCCGCCTGCCGGACGCCCCACGCGCCCTACAGCGGGGTCACGTACGCGCCCGAGATCCCGCCGTCCACCAGGAACTCCGACGCGGTGATGAAGCTGGAGTCGTCGGAGGCCAGGAACGCGACCGCCGCCGCGATCTCGGCGGCCTCGGCGAAACGCCCCATCGGGATGTGGACGAGCCTCCGGGCCGCACGCTCGGCGTCCTTGGCGAACAACTCCATGAGCAGCGGCGTCGCGACCGGTCCCGGGCACAGCGCGTTCACGCGGATCCCCTCGCGCGCGAACTGCACCCCCAGCTCCCGCGACATCGCCAGCACGCCGCCCTTGGAGGCGGTGTAGGAGATCTGCGAGGTCGCCGCCCCCATCACCGCCACGAACGACGCGGTGTTGATGATCGATCCCTTGCCCCGCTCCCGCATGTACGGGATCACGTGCTTGCAGCACAGGTAGACGCTGGTGAGGTTCACGTCCTGGACGCGCCGCCACGCCTCCAGCCCCGTCTCCAGGATCGAGTCGTCGTCCGGCGGCGAGATCCCGGCGTTGTTGAACGCCACGTCGATCCGCCCGTAGGCGCGGTGCGCGGCCTCGTACAGCGCCCGCACCTCCTCCTCGGAGGTGACGTCCACCTTCACGAACAGCCCGCCGACCTCCCCGGCCGCCGCCTTGCCGCCGGTCTCGTCCAGGTCGGCGACCACGACGCGCGCGCCCTCCCGCGCCAGCCGCCGGACGGTCGCCAGCCCGATCCCGCTCGCGCCGCCGGTGACGACGGCCACGCGGTCCTCAAGACGCTGCACTCATTCCTCCGTTGCGATGAAGACGTTCTTGACGTCGGTGAACGCGTCCAGGGCGTCCGGGCCGAGCTCCCGGCCCAGCCCCGACTGCTTGAACCCGCCGAACGGCGTCCAGTAGCGGACCGACGAGTGCGAGTTGACCGACAGGTTCCCCGCCTCGACGGCGCGCGCCATCCGCAGTCCCCGGCCCAGGTCGCGGGTCCAGATCGACCCGGACAGGCCGTAGACGGTGTCGTTGGCCAGCCGCACCGCGTCGTCCTCGTCCTCGAACGGCGCGACCGTCACCACCGGCCCGAACACCTCCTCGTTCCAGGCGGGCAGGGCCGCGAAGCCCGGCGTGGCCAGCACGGTCGGCGGGAACCAGAAGCCCGGCCCCCCGGGCGCCGGCCCCCGGAACGCGACCGGCGCGCCGTCCGGGACGTAGGAGGCGACCCGCTCCCGGTGGGCGGCGCTGATCAGCGGCCCCATCTCGGTCTTCGCGTCGCCCGGGTCGCCCACCCGCAGCCCGCGCACGGCGGGTTCCAGCAGCTCCAGGAACCGGTCGTAGACGGGCCGCTGGACCAGGATCCGCGACCGCGCGCAGCAGTCCTGCCCGGCGTTGTCGAACACCGCGTAGGGCGCGGTCGCCGCCGCCCTCTCCAGGTCGGCGTCGGCGAAGACGATGTTGGAGCTCTTGCCGCCCAGCTCCAGCGTCAGCCGCTTCACGCCGGGCGCGCACGCCGCCATGATCTCCTTGCCGACCCGGGTGGACCCGGTGAACACGATCTTGGCGACGCCGGGGTGGTCGACCAGCCGCCGCCCGGCGACCGGCCCGGCCCCCGGCAGCACCTGGACGACGCCCTCGGGCAGCCCGGCCTCCAGCGCCAGCTCGCCCACCCGCAGCGCGGTCAGCGGCGTCAGCTCGGCGGGCTTGACGATCACGGTGTTCCCGGCCGCCAGCGCGGGCGCCAGCCCCCACCCCATGATCGGCATCGGGAAGTTCCACGGGACGATCACCCCGACGACCCCCAGCGGCTCGGCGAACGTCACGTCCAGCCCGCCCGCCACCGGGATCTGCCGCCCGCACGCCCGTTCCGGCGCGCCGGCGTAGTACTCCAGCACGTCGCGCAGGTTCCCCGCCTCCCAGCGGGCCTGCCCGAGCGGATGCCCGGCGTTGCGGACCTCCAGCGCCGCCAGCTCCTCGGCGTGCGCGTCGACCATCGCCGCGAACGCCCGCAGCAGCCGCGCCCGGTCGCCCGGCGCCACCGACCGCCATCCCTCGAACGCCCGCCCGGCGCGTTCCACCGCCGCGTCGGTCTCCTCGGCCGACGCCGGCGCGACCCTCTCCACGACCTGCTCGGTCGCCGGATCGATCACCTTGAACTCGGTCACAGCCTCTCGAACCCCCGGAACATCTCCCAGTCGGTCACCGCCCGGTCGAACGCCGCCAGCTCCACCCGCGCGTGGTTGGCGTAGTGCTCGACCACCTCCTTGCCGAACGCCTCGCCCGCCAGCGCGCTGGACGCCCAGTCCGCCGCCGCGTCCCGCAGCGACCCCACCACCGTCTCGGCCTCGGCGGCGTAGGCGTTGCCCCGGAAGGGCTCCTCCAGCGGCAGCTCGTTGTCG
Organism: Actinomadura kijaniata; assembly: GCF_014138665.1. Taxonomy (NCBI): domain Bacteria; kingdom Bacillati; phylum Actinomycetota; class Actinomycetes; order Streptosporangiales; family Thermomonosporaceae; genus Actinomadura; species Actinomadura kijaniata. Next base: position 419,652 of record NZ_JACJIA010000003.1, on the reverse strand, counting down.
ATGCCGTGGAGCCCGGACGCGACCAGCGCCGCGACCGCCAGGTAGGGGTTCACGTCGCCGCCCGGCACCCGGTTCTCGATCCGCAGCGACGGGCCGTGGCCGACCAGCCGCAGCGCGCACGTCCGGTTGTCCACGCCCCACCTGATCGCGGTGGGCGCGAACGAGCCCGGCTGGTACCGCTTGTAGGAGTTGACGTTCGGCGCGTACATCAGCGTGAAGTCCCGCAGGCACGCGAGCTGTCCCGCGATGAAGTGCTCGCCGATCCTCGACAGGCCGTGCGGCCCGTCCCCGGCGAGCACCGGCCGCCCGTCGCCGTCGCGCAGCGAGAGGTGGATGTGGCAGGAGTTGCCCTCCCGCTCGTTCGGCTTGGCCATGAACGTGATCGACATGCCCTCCTGGGCGGCGATCTGCTTGGCGCCGGTCTTGTAGAGGGCGTGGTTGTCGCAGGTGGCCAGGGCCTCGGCGAACCGGAACGCGATCTCGTGCTGGCCGAGGTTGCACTCGCCCTTGGCCGACTCGACGTACATCCCGGCCCCGGCCATCCCGTTGCGGATCCTCCGCAGCAGCGGCTCCACCCGTGCCCCGCCGAGCAGCGAGTAGTCCACGTTGTACTGGTTGGCGGGCGTCAGGTCCCGGTAGGCCCGCCGCCACGCCTCCTCGTAGGAGTCCTGGTAGACGACGAACTCCAGCTCGGTCCCCACGTAGGCGGCCCAGCCCCGGTCGGCGAGCCGGGCGAGCTGCCGCCGCAGCACCTGCCGGGGCGAGGCGGCCACGTCCGCCCCGTCCTCCCAGGCGACGTCGGCGTGGACGAGCGCCGCGCCCTCCTCCCACGGGACGCGCCGCAGCGTCCCCAGGTCCGGCCGCATCACGAAGTCGCCGTAGCCGGTGTCCCAGGACGACATGGCGTAGCCGTCCACGGTGTTCATGTCGACGTCCACGGCGAGCAGGTAGTTGCAGCCCTCCGCGCCGTGCGCGGCGATCTCGTCGAGGAAGAAGCGGGCCGACAGCCGCTTGCCCTGCAACCGGCCCTGCATGTCGGTGATCGCGATGATCACGGTGTCGAGCCGTCCGGCCTCGGCCTCGGCGCGCAGCCCGTCCAGGCTGAGCGATGGGGACGCGGGCGATGGGGGCACGGGGATACCGCCTTCCGGTCAGTTGATCGACTTCAGCTCGTTCTCGATCGCGGCCAGCTCCGCCGCGCTGCCCTGCACCTTCGGCCCGGTGAACCACCGGCGGGCCGACAGCAGCCACCACAGGCCCGCGCCGCCGAGCACCACCAGCACGGCCACCGGCGAGTAGTTGAAGGTGTCCCTGGTGATCGGGCTGGCGGGCGGCAGCATGAACAGCACCGAGATGAACGCCACCCACGCCACCGCGACGATCCCGACCGGGCGGCTCCACCGGCCCAGGTGCCAGGGGCCGCGCCGGAACGCGTCCCCCTGCCGCAGCCGCAGGAACGTCGGGATCACGTACGCGATGTACAGGCCGACCACCGCGACCGAGGTCACCGCCAGGTAGGCCGTCTTGTTCCAGATCGCCGGGAGCGCCAGCAGCCACGCGCCGCCCGCCGCCAGCCAGATCGCGTTGGTGGGCGTGCGGGTCCGCTTGTTGATCGAGTGCCAGAACCGGGAGAACGGCAGCGCCCCGTCCCGCGAGAACGCGTAGATCATCCGGGAGTTCGCCGTCACCGACGCCATCCCGCAGAAGAACTGCGCCACGAACGAGACCAGGATCAGCAGCTTGCCGGTGGTCTCCCCGGCCGCCGACAGGAAGATCTGCGCCGGGCCGTCCTTGGCCGCCGCGCCGTAGTCCTGGATCGCGAAGGTGACCCCGACCAGCAGGACCCAGCCCGCGATCACCGACACCAGCACCGAGTTGACGATGCCCCTCGGCCCGCTGCGCGCCGCGTCGCGCGTCTCCTCGGTCATGTGCGCCGAGGCGTCGTAGCCGGTCATCGTGTACTGCGACAGCAGCAGCCCGATCAGCGCCGCGTACCAGCCGTACTGCCAGCCGGTCCCGTTGACGAACTCCCCGAACACGAACCCCGGCGACTGGTGCTCGGCGGGCTTCACGACCAGCACCCCGACGACGACCGCGACGCCGACCACGTGCCACCACACGCTGATGTCGCCGAGGACCGCCACCAGCTTCACGCCGAACTGGTTGAGCAGCGCGTGCACCGCCAGGATGACCGTGAACAGCAGGAACGTGTGCCCGAGCGTCACCGAGTACCCGAACTGGGCGTCCAGCAGCGGGTTCAGGAACGCCGCCGACCCGTAGACGATCGCCGCCGTGACCGCGACCTGCCCCACGAAGTTGAACCATCCGGTGAACCAGGACCACGCGGCCCCGTTGCGCCGGGCGAGCTTGGCCGCCCAGTAGTACAGCCCGCCCGCCGTCGGGTAGCTGGAGCACACCTCGGCCATGGCGAGCGCGACCGTCAGCGTCATCACGCCGACGAACAGCCACCCCCACGTGATCACGACGGGGCCGCCGCCGTTCAGGCCGATGGTGTAGGAGGTCAGGCAGCCGCTCAGCACCGAGATGATGGTGAACGACACCGCGAAGTTGGAGAAGCCGGACATCGACCGCCGCAGCTCCTGGGCGTAGCCCAGCTCGTGCAGCCGTTTCTCGTCGTCGGACGGGGGTGGGGGAACGGACGCCTGTCGCTCGTCGGTGCTCACGAGCGCCTCCCTACGATCGGGGCCGGGCCGTTGACGCGCCTTTAACGGGCTAATGTCAGACCATTAATGTTTCCCGGGCCCGTCCCGTCAAGGGGGCGGCGGTCGCGAAACGAAGACGTAACGTGGACCTCGTCCCCGATGTGGAGAGGCGGCCATGCCCGGAACGACCGGTACCGACCTCGCGGGCGCGCTCCCCGCGGCCTCCGGTGACCTCGGCGCCGCCGCGGTGTTCCGGCCGGTCCGGGGCGGCAACGCGTTCGAGGAGACCGTCGAGCGCCTGCTCCAGGCGATCAAACTCGGCGTCGTCGCGCGCGGCGACCGCCTGCCGCCCGAACGCGAGCTGGCCCCGCTGCTCGGCGTCAGCCGCGTCACCCTCCGCGAGGCGATCCGCGCCCTGGCGCAGGAGGGCTACGTGGAGTCCCGGCGGGGCCGCGCGGGCGGGACGTTCGTCACCTACCGGCGCCCCCGCCCCGGCCGGGCCGACCTGCGCCGCGCGGTGGCCGAGATGGGCGACGACCTGGCCGACACCCTCACGTTCCGGCTGGCCGTGGAGACCGGGGCCGCGCGGATCCTGGCGGGCGCGGACCTGTCCGACGGCCGCGGCGCGCTGCTGCGGGCCCGCCTGGACGAGCTGACCGCGGCCGGTCCCGACGACTACCGCCGCCTGGACACCCTCTTCCACCTGACGATCGCCGAGCTGACCGGCTCCCGGCTGCTGGCCGCCGCCTGCGCCGACGCCCGGATGCGCGTGACCGACCTGCTCAACGCCATCCCGATCCTGCGGCCCAACATCGAGCACGCCGCCGTCCAGCACGCCGCGATCGTCGAGGCGATCCTGGCGGGCGACCCGGAGGCGGCGGGCCGCGCGGTCGCCGAGCACCTGGAGGGCACCGCCGCGCTGCTGCGCGGGTTCCTGGGCTGAACCCCCGGCGACCTGCCCGCCGTAAAGGATCGGTAAGGCCGAAGCGCCCGTCCCGTCGTGGATTTGTACGCGGTGACGTTCGTTGGGCATGACGTAACCTTGGGTGGGTTGCTGGTGATCACGGAGGGGCGTTAACGCATGGTCTGGCTGGCGGGCGTGCTGATCCTGTTCTTCGGCCTGCTGGTGTCGATCGCGCTGCATGAGCTGGGCCACTTCAGCTTCGCCAAGCTCTTCGGTGTGCGGACGACCCAGTTCATGGTCGGATTCGGTCCCACGATGTGGTCGAGGACCAAGGGGGAGACCGAGTACGGGATCAAGTGGATCCCGCTCGGCGGCTACATCCGCATGATCGGGATGCTGCCGCCGCGCAGGGGCGACGCGCCCGGCCAGATCCGCAACCTCAGCACCGGCCCCTGGCAGGGACTGATCGAGTCGGCCCGCGGCGCGGCGCTGGAGGAGGTCAGGCCCGACGACGGCGACCGCGTCTTCTACGCCAAGAAGTGGTGGCAGAAGCTGATCATCATGTTCGCCGGGCCCGCGATGAACCTGGTCCTGGCCGTGCTGTTCTTCGGCATCCTGCTGATGGGCATCGGTAAGGAGACGCCGCAGCCGGTGATCAGCACCGTGGAGAAGTGCATGGTCCCGGCGAGCCAGGCCGCCCAGATCCGCCGGGACGAGTGCCCCACCGACGCCAAGCAGACCCCGGCGATGCAGGTCGGGCTGAGGCCGGGCGACCGGATCACCGCGTTCGCGGGCAAGAGGATCGAGTCGTACCCGCAGCTCCAGACGGCGATCCGCGACGCCGGCGGGCGGACCGTGCCGATGACGGTGCGGCGCGGCGACCAGACGCTGAACCTCCAGGTCCCGGTCACCCGCAACGAGATGCGCGACCTCAAGGACCCCAAGAAGGTCGTCAACGTCGGGTTCCTCGGCATCACCCCGACCCAGGCGTTCGAGCGGCAGGGCCCCGGCGTGGTCGCCACCACCATGGTCGACCTGACCAAGCGGACCGGCGAGTCGCTGCTGCGGATGCCGGAGAAGATGGTCGGCGTCTGGAACGCGGCCTTCGGCGACCAGAAGCGCGACCCCAACGGCCCCATCGGCGTGGTCGGCGTCAGCCGCATCGGCGGCGAGGTCGCCGCCTCCGACGAGCTGTCCAACCAGCAGAAGCTGGCCGCGTTCATCAGCCTGCTCGGCTCGGTGAACCTGGCCGTCGCCCTGTTCAACCTGATCCCGCTGCTGCCGCTGGACGGCGGCCACATGGCCGGGGCGCTGCTGGAGGCGGTCAAGAAGGGGTTCGCCCGGCTGCTGCGCCGCCCCGACCCCGGCCCGGTGGACGTCGCCAAGGCGCTGCCGCTGACGTACGCGATGGCCGCCGTCCTGGTCGTGATGGGCGGCCTGCTGATCTACGCCGACCTGGTCAACCCCATCCGGCTGTCCGGCTAGGGGCCCCGTGGTGAGCGGCCGGGCGGTCACCTTCCATCCGCCATGACCGCCCGGCCGCTCACCCGGCTCACCCCCGCTTCTCCCCGATCGGCCGCAGGTGCCGCAGCAGCGCCGCGCCGACCACCGCCAGCACGAGGACCAGCGCGGCGCTGACGCCCGCCACGGCGGCCAGGCCGTCCATGAACGCCTCGCGGGCGCGTTCCATCGCCTCGGCCGGGAGCCGCGCGGCGGCCGCCTCGCCCAGCGACGCGCCCCCCTCCTCCGGGGCGGAGGCCCGGTAGACCGCGGCCCCGAGGCTGCCGAGCGTCGCCACGCCCAGCGCCACCCCGAACTCCCCGGACATCTCGGCCACCGCCGACGCGGAACCGGCGCGTTCCCGGGGCGCGGACCCCACCACCAGGTCCATGCCCAGCACGCCGAGCGGCGAGGCCCCGAGGAAGCCGACGGTGACGGCGACCGTCATCGTCGCCGGGGAGTCGGTCCACATCGCCGCCCCGAACCCGGCCGCCGTGAGCACCAGCCCGGTCGCCACCACGATCCCCGGCCGCACCCGCCGCGCCACCAGCGGGGTCGCCAGCGAGCCCGCCACCAGCGCCAGCGCCGGGGGCGCCATCCACAGCCCGGCCCGCAGCGGGGCCATCCCCTCGACCAGTTGCAGGTACTGGCTGACGAACAGGTAGACCCCGCTCTGCACGATCGTCCCGACCACCAGGATCCCCAGCGCCGTCGAGAACGTCCGGTCCCGGAACAGCGCCACGTCCAGCATCGGGTCGGCCGCCGCCCGCTGCCGCCGCACGAACAGGACCCCGAACACCAGCCCGGCGGCCATCGCCGCGTAGGCGGTGACCCGGCCGGGTTCCGCGGCGGCCTCCTTGAGCCCGTACACCAACGGCAGCACCGCCGCCAGCGACAGCACCACGCTCACCGGATCGATGCGCCCGTTCCCGCGCTCCCCGTCCGCCGGCAGCAGCAGCGGCGCGGCGACCAGCAGCAGCACCATCACCGGCACCGCCATCAGGAACACCGACCCCCACCAGAACGCCTCCAGCAGCAATCCGCCGATCACCGGCCCCAGCGCCGCGCCGCCCATGAAGCAGGCGCTGAACACGCCGATCGCGAACGCGCGCTGCCGGGCGTCCCGGAACAGCACGGTGACCAGCGCCAGCGTGGACGGCAGCAGCGTCGCCGCCGCCAGCCCCAGCAGCGCCCGCGCCACGATCAGCGCCCCGGCCGACGGGGCGTAGGCCGCCAGCACCGACGCGCCCCCGAACGCCACCGACCCGACCAGCAGCAGCCGGCGCCGCCCGACCCGGTCGCCGACCGCGCCCATCGTCACCAGGAACCCCGCCATCAGGAACCCGTAGACATCTATGATCCACAGCATCTGGGTCGCGCTGGGCGCCAGATCCGCGCCCAGCCGGGGCAGCGCCAGGAACAGCACGCTGTTGTCCAGGGCCAGCAGCAGCACCGGCAGGGCCAGCACCGCCAGCCCCGCCCACTCCCGCCGCCCCGCCCGGGGCGGCCCTTCCGTCTCCACGATCACCGACATGCGCTCGTCTCCCTCATCCTCGTCGGGAGACCCAGCCTCCGGCGCGGGCGTTATGACGGGATTCGGATCCGCTTTCGACGCCGCTACCGTGGGGTCATGCGCTTCGGTGTGCTCGGTCCCCTCCAGGTCACCACCGACGACGGCCGCGCCGTGCGGATCGTCGAGGCCAAGGTCCGCGCGCTGCTGTGCGACCTGATCGCGCACGAGGGCCGTCCGGTGTCCGCCGAGCGCCTGGTCGAGGACCTGTGGAACGGCACCCCGCCCGCCGACCCGGTGGCCGCGCTGCGCGTCAAGGTCTCCCAGCTCCGCCGCGCGCTGGCCGACGCCGAACCCGGCGCCCGCGCCCTGGTGGAGTCCCGCCCGCCCGGCTACGCCCTGAGCACCGACCGGACCGACGTCCACCGCTTCGGGGACCTGCTGGACCAGGCCCGCCACCTGGCGGACGACCGGGCCCGCGCGACCCTGCTCACCCGGGCCCTCGACCTGTGGCGGGGCCCGGCGTTCGCGGACTTCGCGGACGAGCCGTTCGCCCGCGGCCCGGCGTCGGGCCTGGAGGAGCAGCGGCTCACCGCCCTGGAGGACCTGGCCGAGGCCCGCCTCCGCCTGGGCGACCACCACGCCCTCACCGCCGAACTCGCCGGCCCGGCCGAACGCCACCCCCTCCGCGAACGCCTCCAGGCCGCCCTCATGCGCGCCCTGTACCGCGCGGGCCGCCAGCCCGAGGCCCTGGAGGTCCACCACCGCCTCCGCGCCCGCCTGCGCGACGACCTCGGCCTGGACCCAGGCCCGGAGATCCAGGCCCTCCACCGGGCGATCCTCAACCACGACCCGTCCCTGCGGGAGCCGCCCGCCCCGGTGCTCCGCACCCGCCTCCCCGTCCCGGTCACCGACCTGATCGGCCGCGACACCGACGTCGAGGCGATCCGCGCCCTGCTGGCCGGGACCCGCCTGATCACCCTCACCGGCCCCGGCGGCGTGGGCAAGACCCGCCTGGCCCTGGAAGCCGCCGCCCACGCCACCGGAGGCTTCCCCACCGAACCGCCCCCTCTCCCCGGACCGACCTGCGCGACCGAGACGACTCCGCAACCAGCGACACCAGCATGCGGTGAAGCGGCCGGGGGCGACTCCACTGCGAAGACGGCGGCGGTGACGTCCTGGAACGGCGGGCCTGCCACGAGGACGGCCGAGGCGACGGCGGGACCTCGCGGTGAAGTGGCCCCGGCCTGGGATGTGGACTCGCCCCAGGCCAGCGGCACCGCCGGGCAGTCGGCGGGCGGGGCAGCGGTTGGCGCTGCGGCGGAATCTTGTGGCGAAGCGGATGGGACGGCGGCGGTGACGTCCTGGGACGGCGGGCCTGCCGTGGGGGCGGACGGGGCGGCGGCCCGCGCTGTGGAGGGGGCTCGCGGTGAAGTGGCCCCGGCATGGGGTGCGGACTCGTCCCAGGTCCCCGGCGTCGCCGCTCAGGTGGTGGGCGGGGCTGGGATGTTCCCTGATGGGGTCGCGTTGGTGGAGCTGGCGGCGCTGCCGCCCGGTGCCGACTCCGCTGAGAAGGTCGCCGAGGCGGTCGCGGGCGCGTTGGGGGTGTCCGGCGATCCGGGGGCGGCTCTGGGGGGCGCCCGCGTCCTGCTCGTCCTCGACAACTGCGAGCATGTGATCGAGCCGGTCGCCAAGTTCGTGGACACGCTGCTGCGGTCCGGCCCCGGCCCGCGCGTGCTCGCCACCAGCCGGGAGCCGCTGGGGATCGCGGGGGAGCACGTGTGGCCCGTCGCCCCGCTGGAGGTCCCCGGGGCGGGGGCCGGTCCGGGGGAGGTCCGGGAGTCGCCCGCGGTGCGGCTGTTCGAGGCGCGGGCCCGCGCCGCCGCGCCGGAGTTCGCGCTGGACGACGGCAACGCCGAGGCCGTGGCGACCCTCTGCCGCCGGCTGGACGGCGTTCCGCTCGCGTTGGAGCTGGCGGCGGCGCGGGTGCGGGCGTTCGGCGTCCACCGGCTCGCCGAGCGCCTGGACGACCGGTTCCGCCTGCTGGCCTCGGGCCGCCGCGCCGCCCCCGCCCGGCAGCGGACGCTGCGCGCGGTGATGGACTGGAGCTGGGAGCTGCTCACCGACTCCGAACGCGCCGTCCTGCGGCGGCTGGCCGTCCACGCGGGCGGGTTCACGCTGGAGGCGGCCGAGCAGACCTGCGGCGGCGACGGGGTGGACCCCGCCGACGTCGCCGACCTGCTGGCCCGCCTGGTGGACCGGTCGCTGGTGGTCCGGGCGGGGGAGCGGTACCGCCTGCTGGAGTCGGTCGCCGCCTACTGCCTGGAACGCCTGGACGAGGCCGCCGAGACCCCCGCCGTCCGGCTCCGCCACGCCGTCTACTACACCTCGGTCGTCGAGTGCGCCGAGTCCGCGTGGAAGCGGGGCAGCTCGCGGGAACGCTGGCTGGCCCGCCTCGACGCCGAGACCGCCAACCTGCGCTCGGCCCTGGAGAACACCGCCCGCCACGGCGACGCCCGCCTGGCCCTGCGCCTGACCAGCTCCCTGGCCTGGTACTGGGCCCTGCGCGGGGACGTGGCGGCGGCCCGCCGCCTGCTGGCCGCCGTGGGCGAGGTCGCCGTCTAGGGGCTGGCTGTTTCAAGGTGGGCCTCAGCCCACACGCGAGCGCGTTACCTGACCTGCGGGCCCGACGCCGCAGGCGAGGGCCCGCGGGTCAGATCGCGAAGCGATGCCGCGCTCGCCGAGACCTGGTGAGGTGCGAGCCCCCGGGGCGAGCGCCGTGGGCCAGGGCTCTTGAAACACAGTCTAGAACTCGGCGGGCATGTCGCCGGTCTTGTGGAACGCCCGCAGCGTCTCCAGGTACGGGCCGACCTCCCACCCCTGCTCGGCCAGCCACGCGTCCGACAGGTAGGTGTGGGCGTACCGCTCGCCGCCGTCGCAGATCAGCGTGACCACGCTGCCGCGCTGCCCGGTCCGCCGCATCTCCGCGATCAGGTGCGCCACGCCCCACATGTTCGTCCCGGTGGAGCCGCCGACGCTGCGGCCGGTGACCTCGGTGGTCCAGCGCATCGCCGCGACCGACGCCGCGTCCGGCACCCGGACCATCCGGTCGATCACGGTAGGCAGGAACGACGGCTCCACGCGGGGCCGCCCGATCCCCTCGATCCGCGAGCCCTTCGCGGTGCGGTCGAACTGCTCGTGCGCGAACGCGTCGAAGAACGCCGACCCCTCCGGGTCCACGACCGCCACCCGCGTCTGGAACCGCCGGTACCGGACATAACGCCCGAGGGTGGCGGAGGTGCCGCCCGTTCCGGCCCCGACCACCACCCAGGCCGGCTCGGGATACCGCTCCAGCCGAAGCTGCTCGAAGATCGACTCGGCGATGTTGTTGTTGCCGCGCCAGTCGGTGGCCCGTTCGGCGTAGGTGAACTGGTCCATGAAGTGGCCGCCGCACTCGGCCGCCAGCCGCCGTGACTCGTCGTAGATCGCCGTCGGGTCGTCCACCAGGTGCGGGCGGCCCCCGTAGAACTCGATCAGCTCGATCTTCTCCGGGCTGGTGGAGGCGGGCATCACCGCCACGAACGGCAGCCCCAGCATCCGCGCGAAGTACGCCTCCGACACCGCCGTCGAGCCGCTGCTCGCCTCGATGATCGTGGTCCCCTCGCGGATCCAGCCGTTGGCCAGCCCGTACAGGAACAGCGACCGCGCCAGCCGGTGCTTCAGGGAACCCGTCGGGTGGACCGACTCGTCCTTGAGGTAAAGGTCGATGCCCCACTCGGGCGGCAGCGGGAACACATGGAGGTGGGTGTCGGCACTGCGGTTGGCGTCGGCCTCCACGATCCGGATGGCCTCCGCGATCCAGGCCCGGCAGGCCGGATCGCACCGGTCCACGATACGGTTCACGCAGGTCCCCCCTTGATCGTCCTGCTTCGCACGATATCCCCGCCACACGCTGGGCATGAACGGACTACGGGGGGTACATGGGGGATTTCTTCCACACGCGCATCGTGGAGACGGGGCGGCTGCCGCTGTTCTTCTTCTTCGTCGCGTTCATCGCCACGTTCGTGCTGACCCGCATCAACGTGCGGCTGATCCGGGCCGACGCCAAGTGGTGGTTCAAGAACGTCAAGGCCGGCGACGTGCACATCCACCACGTCGTGTTCGGCGTGATCCTGATGCTGGTCGGCGGCGTGCTGGGCATCGCCGCCCCGGCCCTGGCCGACAACCTGACCGTGGCCTCCGCCGCCCTGTTCGGGGTGGGCGCGGCGCTGGTGCTGGACGAGTTCGCGCTGATCCTGCACCTGGAGGACGTGTACTGGACCGAGCGGGGCCGCACGTCCGTGGACGCGGTGTTCGTCGCCCTCGCGCTGACCGGGCTGCTGCTGCTCGGCATCCGGCCGGTCGGGTTCGAGGACCTGTCCACCGAGAGCGCCGAGTTCGGCCGCGCCGTCGGGATCGGGATCTATGTGACCACCCTGGTCGCCAACCTGGTGCTGGCGGTGGTCGTGCTGCTCAAGGGCAAGATCTGGACGGGGCTGATCGGGCTGTTCGTGCCGTTCCTGCTGTGGCTGGGCGCGGTGCGGCTGGCCCGGCCGTCGTCGCCGTGGGCGCGCTGGCGCTACCGCCCCGGCAGCTACCGGTACCGGCGCGCGGTCTGGCGGGAGGAACGGCTGCGCCGCCCCCTGATCCGGGCCAAGATCTGGCTCCAGGAGTTCATCGCGGGCCGCCACGACCGCCTGCCGCCGGTGCTGCGGCCCGGCCGCCACGCCACCGCGTCGCGCCAGGAACGCGTCCCGCACGCATCCGATCGCGAGGATCCGGGTGTGTCAGGCCCCTCCGGCGGCCGATCCGGGATTGAATAGCGCTCACTCCCCGTGCCCGTGTGAACGCATCCTGTCCCGGAGGGCGCCGTGCTCGTCAGTTCCGTCGTCGCCGCGCTGGCGGCGATCGCCCTGGTGGTCCTGGCCGCCGTGACGTTCCGGCGGTTCGGCCGGGCCGACGGGGAGCCCGAGGGCGCGACCGCTGGGCACGCCGGGGCGATGCTGTCGGCGCTGTTCCTGATCTTCTTCGCCATCGCGCTGATCGTGCCGTGGACCTCCTCCGACGAGGAGACCAAGACCAACGCGGCCGCCGCGCAGTCGCTGGTGGAGGCCTACTGGGACACGACCCTGCTGCCGGCGGCCGACCGAGGCCCGGTCCGCGAGGAGATCCGGGGCTACCTGCGGTACGTCCGGGACCGCGAGTGGCCCCGGCTGGCGGACGGCGCCGACTCCCTGGACGCCGAGGGCTGGCGCCGCCTGGACGCGCTGCGGACCCGCCTGGCCGGGGTGCGGACCACCGACGAGCAGATGAAGGACGCCCGCGACGACGCCGTGGAACGCGTCCGCGAGGTCTACTCCGCCCGCCGCCAGACCGCCGCCAACCTCGGCGACGTCCTGCCCGCCTCGGTCCTGGTCCTCACTATCCTGACCGGCCTCCTGATGATCGTTTTCCCGTGGCTGGCGGGCGCGCGCCCCGCCGGCATGCCGCTGGTGCTGCTGGGCGTCATGGCGGCCGTGCTCGGGGTGAGCCTCTCCCTGTGCCTCGACCTGAACAACCTGTTCGGCGGCTCGTTCACGGTGAGACCGGACGCCTACACCGACGCGCTGGCGGAGGTCGCGCGCATCCCGTGACCGGGACGCTCAGCCGCGGCGGCCGACGAACAGCGCGTTGGTGAAGCCCGCCACCACCGTCGAGACGACGACCAGCCCGAGGACCTGCTTGAGCGGGTCGCGCCGGAAGGGGACCAGGACCCGGGCGGCCCTGACGGGACGCCCGACGTAGTCCGGACCGGGCGCGGGCTGGGCGGCGGCCGCCTTGATGGCGCCCTTCCCGCTCACCGGGGCCGACCCCCGCCGCACGCCCCGGACCCGTGCCGGGGCCGGGGCCGGGGCCGGGGACGGGGCGGCGGCGGCCCGCCCGGACGCCCGCGGTCGAACACCACCACGCGGAACCCGCGGACCGCCGGACACCGACGGCCGAGGGCCCGGCCTCCCCACGATCACCGTTTCCCGCCGGAGCACGATCCCGGCCCCCGCCTCCACCTGGCAGGGAACGGCCGGCCACCCCTCGCCCCCGCCGAACCGCAGGGTCGAAGGAAGATCACCACAGAGCGGAAGGCCGACCCCGACGGCGGCCCCGAGCGCCCCGGCGCTCCCGCCCGTCTCCACGGGGTCGGGACCGGCGACGGAACGGCGACTCCCACCGGCCACGGTGGACGAAACAGAAGCGGTGAGCACGTTGGCGGTGACCGCCGTTGTCCTGGGAGGGGTACCGGTGAGGCCGGGTGGTGAGGTGAAGGTCATGCGGTGGTGGGAGGGCGGTGTCCCGGGGGCGAGTGACGCCGGTTGCGCCATGGCCAGGGCGCCCACGGCCGCCGCGGCGAAGGCCGCGGGCAGATGTGCCGGAACTCCCATCGCCACCCCCCGATCGCGCCGAGGGATCATTGTGGTGGCGGGGGCGGGCGGCCGGGCCGTCGACACGGCAAAGCGCGGGTAAGGCCCGTGGCGGGGCCGGTCCGGCGCGTCAGTCCAGCACGGGCGCCACGGCCCGGACGGTGTCGATCGTGTCGGCCTCCGCCGCCGACTTGTCGGGGCGGTAGCGCAGGACGCGGGCGAAGCGCAGCGCCAGGCCGCCCGGATAGCGCGGGCTCCGCTGCACCCCGTCGAACGCGATCTCCACGACCAGCTCGGGGCGGACGTGCACCGTCCAGTCGTCCTCGCGGACGGCCAGCGCGCGCAGCCGTTCGGTCTGCCAGGCCAGCAGCTCGTCGGTCAGGCCCTTGAACGTCTTGCCCAGCATCACGAACCCGCCGGTCTCGGGGTCGCGCGCGCCCAGGTGCAGGTTCGACAGGTAGCCGCGGCGGCGGCCGTGGCCCCACTCGACGGCCAGCACGACCAGGTCCAGGGTGTGCCGGGGCTTCACCTTGATCCAGCCCGCGCCCCGGCGGCCCGCCGTGTAGGGGGTGTCCAGGGACTTCACCAGCACGCCCTCGTGCCCGTACGCCACGGCCGCGTCGAAGAACTCCTTGGCCTCGGCGGGGTCGGCGGTCACGACGCGGGGCATGCGCAGGCCCTCGGGGACGACCTCGGCGAGGGCGTCGTGGCGCTTCGCGCCGGGCGCGTCCAGCAGGTCGACGCCGTCCAGGTGCAGCACGTCGAACAGCAGCAGCGACAGCGGCACCTGCCCGTCGCCGTCGCGCCGGGTGCGGGTCGCGGTCCGCGCCGCCGTCACCTGGAACGGGTGCGGCCGCCCGTCGTCCCGCAACGCGATCAGCTCGCCGTCGAACACCGCGTCCCGCACCGGCAGGTCCCGCACGGCCGCCACCACCTCCGGCAGCCGCGCCGTGATCTCGTCCAGCGTCCGCGTGAAGACGCGGACCTCGCCGTCGGCCACATGGATCTGCGCGCGGACGCCGTCGAGCTTCCACTCCACGGCGGCGGGCCCGGCGAGCTTGGCGAACGCCTCCTCCACCGACGGCGCCGACGCCGCCAGCATCGGCCTGACCGGCCGCCCGACCTCCAGCGTGAACGCCGCCAGCCCCGCCGCGCCCTCGGCCAGCGCCGCCGCCGCGACCGGCCCGAGCGCGCCGCGCAGCATCACCGCGCGCCGCACCTTCGCCGCCGGGACCTCGGCCGCCGCCGCGACGGCCTCGGCCATCACCCCGTCCAGCGCGCCCTGCCGCAGCTCGCCCGACAGCAGCCGCACCAGGAACTCCTGCTCCTCGGCGGTGGCCCGCGCCAGCACCGCGCCCAGCAGCTCGCGCCGCCGCGCGACCGAGCCCTTCCCCGCCACCGCGCCGATCCCGGTGAACGCCGCGTCCACCTCCGCGACGGTCAGCGACGGCTCCCCGGCGGGCGGCGGCAGGTCGCGCAGCGCCGCGTATCCGACGCCGATCTGGCGTTGCGGCAGTTCCCCGGAGAGGTAGGCGACCACGGTCGGGGCCTCGCCGGGCCCGGCGTCGCGCAGGCACGCGGCCAGGGCCGTGACCTTGGCCTTGCGCGCGGAGTTCCCGGCCACCGCCGCCGACGTGCGGGCGATCTCGATGAGCTGCACGTTCCCATTCTGACCATCGGGTCTGACATTCCAGACCACCGGGCCCCTGGCGCCCGAAGCGCCGTGCTGATTACCTTTTCGAGGGATATAGGGGCCGTCGGGGGAGTGAGGAGTGCGGGAGTGGGCCTGCCGCGTCCGTCGGAGCCGTTCCGACGGGTCTACTCGGCTCCGGAGCCGCCGTCGCCCGCCCGCCGCCCTCGGCTGGTGGCGCTGCTGGTGGCGGTGGTGTCGTTCGTGCTGGCCGCGGGCGCGGTGTTCTGGCTGGGATCCCGCGGCGAGAGCCCGACGGCGGCGCCGGGACGTCCGTCCGCGACCGCGCCGCCGGAGACCGACCCCGCCCCGAGCGGCCCCGCCCCGAGTGGCCCGGCTCCGAGCCGCCCGGCCCCGACGACGAGCCGCCCCCCGGCGCCCCCGTCCCAGGCGGCGCCGATCACCAGGCTGCCCGCGCCGTGCGGGATGGTGGCCGCCGCGACCGTGCGGCGCCTGGTCCCCTCGGCCCGCCGCTCCGAGAGCGCCAACCCGATCCTCGCGACCTGCACCTACACCTCCACCGGTGGCCGGTTCCGATGGCTGTGGGTGGAGGCGCGGCTCTACAGCCCCGGCGACCACGCGGCCCCGCTGGAGGACGCCCGGCGCTACTACAGCGCCCAGCAGACCCAGGCCCGCAACGACGCCCAGGCCGAGACCAGGACGCTGGAACCCCAGCGGGGACTGGGCGACGAGGCCTACCGTCAGTTCAAGGTCGACCGGGGCCAGCCGACGGCGGTCGGCCAGGTCACCGCCCGCGTCCGGAACGTCGTCGTCACGGTCAGCTACAGCGAGCAGGCCCCCGGCAAGGGCGAGGCCGAGGAACGCGAACGCGGCTGTCTCGCCAAGGCCACGCAGGTGGCCCGGGAAGTGCTCGGAGAGTTCCGCTGAACGACACCTCCTTGACCGACGTTGGCCGATCATGCCATATGCGCTGTCAATCCCTTCTATGGTGTTTCAGTAAAGGGGAGGGAGACGCCGGGCGTGACCCGTGAGAGCATGGGTGACCGGTGTGGCGAACGCCTGAGGAGGAGGTCGACGCCAGTGTCCGCACAACGGGCTGGAGTGTCCTGGGTGCGTTAGTCCCGGACGAGGGGGAGGGAACTCCCGACCGAGAGGGCCGCGGGGCTTACGCTCCGCGGCCCGTGCCGTGTCAGGACCGGGAATTGCGCGGAACGAGCCGTCGGTTAATGTGCCAATCCGCGCTCCGGGACGAATGGAGAGAAGTGGAACCAGTTACCGTTTGGTGGGCCTTCCGATCTTCCGCCACCCCCGCCCTGCTGTCCCTGCTGAACCCGACCGAACGCGCCCGCCACGCCCGCTATCTGCGCGAGGAGGACAGGGCCCGCTTCCTCATGGGCGTGGTGACCACCCGCCTGGCCCTGGCGGAGCTGCTCGGCACGGCGCCAGAACACGTTCCGTTGACCCGGACCTGCCCCGACTGCGACGAGCCGCACGGCCCCCCGCGGCTCCCGGACGGCCCCCACCTGTCGGTCTCCCACTCGGGGGACCTGGTGGCCGTGGCGATCTCCCCCCACGGCCCGCTGGGCGTGGACGTGGAGCAGAGCACCCGCCGCCTGGGCCTGGACGTGACCCCCCACGTCCTGTCGGAGGACGAGCACGCCCCCACCGAGCAGGCCCTGCTCACCTACTGGGTCCGCAAGGAGGCCCTGCTGAAGGCGACCGGCGACGGCCTGCGCGTCCCCATGACCGACCTGCACGTCTCGCCCCCCGACGCCCCTCCGCGCCTGCTGGCCTGGAAGAAGCGCCCGGACCTGCCGTCCCGCTTCACCCTGCGCACCCTGACCCCGGACGACACCCACCCGGCGGCCCTGGCCCTGCTGGACCATCCCGGGACGGCCCCCCTCAGGGAACGCCCCACCACCGACCTCCTCTGACGAGGACCGGGACGCCCCGGCGAGCGCGGCGCCCCACCGGCCCGGGGGAGCGGTCAGGGCTGGGGGGCCGGGGAGTGGCGGGCCAGGAGGCGGAGCAGGGGCGGGGCCGTGCGGGAGACGGCGCGCAGGGCCTTGCCCTCGGCGTTCACCGTCACCACCGGCCGGTTCTTGATGATCGCCCTGACGATCTGGTCGGCGACCCTCTCCGGCGGGTGGGAGCGCAGGCGCAGGAGGCGTTCGGCGCGGGCGACGAACCGCGCCCGCGCCTCGTCGGCGCCCGGCGGCACCGCGTGCCGCGCGATGCCCGTGGTGACGAGGCCGGGGCAGACCGCCGTCACGCCGATGCGGGAGGACGCCAGCTCCGCGCGCAGGCACTCCGACAGCATCAGGACCGCCGCCTTCGTCGTGCAGTAGGCGGGCCGGGCGGACGAGGGGGCGAACGCCGACGCCGACGCCACGTTCACGATGTGGCCGCCGAAGTTGGGCTTCTCCGGCTTGGCCGGCAGCGCCGCCACCCGCGCCCTCATCTGCCCGCCGAACAGGCGCGAGCCGTGGATCACCCCCCACAGGTTCACGCCGATGACGCGCTCCCAGTCCTCCGCGGAGTGCCTCAGGAACGGCCCGACCATCACGATCTCCGCGTTGTTGACCACGATGTCGGGCGTGCGGTGGGCGTTCCTCACCTCCGCCGCGAACGCCTCCATCGCCGCCCCGTCGGCCACGTCCACGCGGTAGGCCGCGCCCTTCGCGCCGAGCGCCTCGGCGAGGACGACCGTGCGTTCGGCGGAGGCGAGGTCGGGGTCGGCGGCGACGACCGTGGCTCCGTTCTCGGCCAGGGCCAGCGCGGTGGCGCGGCCGATGCCGGAGCCGGCGCCGGTGATGACGGCGAGGGCGCCGTCGAAGTGCGCGAGGGGCATGACGACCTCCAGGGGGTGGGGGTCGCCTCAGCCTACGAGGAAGCCGCCCCCTGGGCGATCTCATCGGCGATCACCGCGTCCACCTCCGCCTTGCGCTCGGCCTCCTCGGCGGCGAAGCGCTCGGCGTCGAGCCGCTCGGCGATCTCCTCGTCCTGGCGCATCAGCGCGTCCAGGTCGGACCGGGCGGCGTCCAGCGCGCCCATCTCCTCGAACGTCGCCTGGATCCGGTCGCTCCACAGCCCGATGTCCTTCACGCACGGCACGATCCGGCTGAACAGCAGGCTCTGGAACGCCCGCATGTACGGCGAGTTCCGCACCATCTCGTCCACCTCGGCGACCGGGACGCCGAAGTTCTCCCAGATCTCGCGGCCCCGGATGCGGTCGCGCATCAGGTAGCAGCCCTCGACGACGAAGTCCTCGCGCTCCTTCAGCTCCGGGGCCGACAGCTCCCTGTAGTAGTCGCGCAGCGCCAGCCGCCCGAACGCCACGTGCCGCGCCTCGTCCTGCATCACGTACGCGAGGATCTGCTTGGGCAGCGGCTTGGTCGTCATGTCGCGCATCACGCCGAACGCCGCCAGCGCCAGCCCCTCGATGAGCACCTGCATCCCCAGGTAGGGCATGTCCCACCGGGAGTCGCGGAGGGTCTCGTCCAGCAGGCCCTGGAGGTTGGTGTTGATCGGGTAGACCATCCCGATCTTCTCCTGGAGGAACTTCGAGAAGACCTCGACGTGCCGGGCCTCGTCCATCGTCTGCGTCGCCGAGTAGAACTTGGCGTCCAGGTCCGGCACCGACTCCACGATCCGCGCGGCGGTGACCATCGCGCCCTGCTCGCCGTGCACGAACTGGGAGAACTGCCACGACGCCGAGTGCCGCCGCAGCTCGCCCCGGTCGCGTTCGCCCATCCTGTCCCAGTACGGCGTCCCGTAGATCGCGAGCGCCTGGTCGGGGACGCCCAGCACGTCGTGCGGGTCCACCTCCAGGTCCCAGTCGATGCGTTTCACCGAGTCCCACTGCCGGTCCTTGCCCTTCTGGTACAGGGCCAGCAGCCGGTCGCGGCCGTCGTCGTACTCCCAGGTGAAACGGGCGTCGCCGGTCAGGGGGACGTTCCAGGTGGACGTGGGCGCGGGTCGGGTGTACAGCTCATGGGTCGACACGGGGCCTCCACGGCGAGGACGCGGGCGGACGTACGGTGTACGTTCGACGTACGTTGTACGTACCGTGTCATGCGTCACTTACAGTGTCAACGGTGCGAAGGAGAGACCTCATGGACCCCGGAACGGCGGAGCCGCGCCCGGCCCTCACCCGCGCCCGCATCGTGCGCGCCGCCGTCGACCTGATCGAGCGCGAGGGCCCCGACGCGCTGTCCATGCGCGCCGTCGCCGCCGAGCTCGGCGTCGCGGTGATGTCCCTCTACAACCACGTCCCCGGCAAGGCCGCGCTGTTGCAGGGCGTCGCCGAGCACGTGGTGTCGGGCATCGACCTGGGCGGCGACCCGGCCGAGGACTGGGCCGACCGCGCCCGTGCCCTGGTGCGCGCGTTCCGGAAGGTCGCCCACGACCATCCGCGCTGCATGACGGTCGTGCTCAGCCACAGGATCGACTTCCCGATGGGGATGCGCCCCGCCGAACGCGCCCTGGCCCTGGCCGCCGAGGCGGGCTTCGACGGGCCCACCTCCGTGCGGATCATGCGGGCGCTGATGGCCTACGCGCTGGGCGCGCAGATGCGCGAGGTCGGCATGGCGAAGATGCTCGACCGCCTGCCGGGCGACCCGACCGAGTCGTTCGCGACGCTGGACCCGGCGGAGTTCCCGCACGTCATCGCGCTCGCCCCGGAGCTGACCCGCAACGACGCCGAGTCCGACTTCGAGTTCGGCCTGGACCTGCTGATCGCGGCCGTGCGGAACCTGCCCCGCTGATCACTCCGCGACGTACGGGGACAGCCCGCGCCAGCAGAAGTCCGTCATGTAGCGCGCGGCCTCGTCCACCGTCACCTCCGGATGGCCGGTGCGCCACAGCGCCAGCCGCTCGGACGCGCCGATGATGATCTCGGTGTAGGCGGTGACGACCGCCTCGGGGGCGTGCGGGGCGAACGCCGCCAGCGTGGCCGCGATCAGCTCGCTCTGCTGCCGCCGCGCCGCCTCCACCGCGTCCACGCCCTGCTGCGGCACCGACAGCGGCTGGCGCAGCAGCATCGCGAACGTCAGGCTGTGCGAGTCGATGAACCCGAAGTAGGCCCGCATCCCGCGCCACAGGATGTCCTCGGGATCGGTCGCCCCGGCCATCGCCTTCTGCGTGACCTCGAACAGCTCGGCCTTGGAGCGGTCGAGGCACGCCTGGAGCAGCCCCTCCTTGGAGCCGAAGTACTCGTAGATCATCGGCTTGGACACGCCGCACCGCTCGGCGATCTCGTCCATGGAGGCGCCCTGGTACCCGCGCTCGCCGAACACCCGCTCGGCGACGTCGAGCATCTGCCGTTCGCGTTCGGGCCGTGACATCCGCCTGCGGCGCGGTGTGGTGCCACTCACACGAAAATCCTATCTATTGGATCTACCGTCAGTAACCTACTCGAAGTAACTTACTGGGAGTAGGTTATCGGTGAGAGGGCACGGCATGAGCGAGCGATCCCCGGCCATCGTCATCATCGGCTCCGGCTTCGCCGGGCTCGGGATGGCGATCCAGCTCAAGAAGAACGGCTTCCACGACTTCGTCGTCCTGGAGAAGAGCGAGGCCCTGGGCGGCACCTGGCACGACAACACCTATCCCGGGTGCGCCTGCGACGTGCCGTCGCACATGTACTCGTTCTCGTTCGAGCTGAACCCGCACTGGTCGCGGATGTTCGCCCCGCAGCCGGAGATCCGCGCCTACATGGAGCGCACCGCCGACAAGTACGCCGTGCGCGACCACATCCGCTTCCACAGCCACGTCGAGGCGATGGAGTGGAACGACGAGACGGCCCGCTGGACCGTCAGCCTCGCCGACGGCGCCACGCTCACCCCCAGGGCGATCGTCTCCGGCATCGGCGCGCTGCACATCCCGTCCTACCCGGACCTGCCCGGCGCCGAGCGGTTCCGGGGCGCGGCGTTCCACTCCGCCGAGTGGGACCACGACCAGGACCTGACCGGCAAGCGCGTCGCCGTCGTCGGGACGGGCGCGTCGGCGATCCAGTTCGTGCCGAAGGTCGCCGAGAAGGCCGAGAGGCTGGTGCTGTTCCAGCGCACCCCGCCGTGGATCCAGCCGAAGCCCGACAAGAGGATCCCGGCCGCCGTCCGCCGGATGTTCGCGACGGTGCCCGGCGCGGCCCGCGCGTTCCGCAACGGCATCTACTGGACGCTGGAGGCCCGCGCGGTCGGCTTCACCATCGACCCGCGCCTGTCGGGGGCCATGCGCAGGCTGGCCCTGCACCAGCTCAACAAGCAGGTCCGCGACCCGGAGCTGCGCGCCAAGCTGACCCCCGACTACACCATCGGCTGCAAGCGCGTCCTGCTGTCCAACGACTACTACCCGGCCCTGACCAGGCCCAACGTCACCCTGGAGACCTCCGCCATCGCCGAGGTGAAGGAGAACTCCATCGTCACCGCCGACGGCGTGGAGCACGAGGTCGACTGCATCATCTACGGCACCGGCTTCAAGGTGACCGACGCGCTGTCGGAGCTGCGGGTGACCGGCCGGAACGGCATCAAGATCCAGGAGGTGTGGGCCGACGGCATCGAGGCCCACCACGGCACGACCGTCCCCCACATGCCGAACTTCTTCATGCTGCTCGGCCCCAACACCGGCCTCGGCCACAACTCGGTCGTGTTCATGATCGAGGTGCAGATCCAGCACGTGCTGGGCTGCCTGCGCCTTCTCCAGCGCAGGGGCGCCGACACCATCGAGCCCCGGCCCGAGGCGGCGCGCCGCTTCAACGACCGCCTCCAGCGCCGCCTGCGCCGCGCCGTCTGGAACGAGGGCGGCTGCCACTCCTGGTACCTGGACGAGAACGGCGTCAACCGCACGCTGTGGCCGGGCCACACCTTCGAGTTCTGGGCGGGCAGCCGCAAGGTCAGGGAAGAGGAGTACCTCGTCCGCTGACGACGCCCGTCGTTCCCCGCGGGGGCCTCGCCGCCGGCGACGGCCCCCGCCCGCGTCCCCGCCGTCAGCCGCCCTGGAGGTCGGGGGCGAACAGCGGGCGGATGCCCGCGATGATCTGCCGGATGATCGGCCGCTGCTCGGCCGGGGTGCGCCCCCGCAGCCCCAGCACCGGGTCCAGCCCGTCGTAGTACGGCGCGAGCGCCAGGTGCGGCAGCAGCATCAGCAGCAGCGTCGCCAGCACGTCGACGTCGGAGTCGGGGCGGATCTCCCCGCGTTCCTTCCACAGCTTCAACGTGGGATGGATGACCTGGAGATAGTGCTGGTTGGCGGTGTCGCGCACCACCGAGCGCACGTTGTTGTCCAGCTCGAAGTTGGTGGCGGCGGTGACCGCGCGCTCCAGGGGGTGCTCGGCGATGTACTCGGTCCACTCGCACAGCACGTCGACCAGCCACTCGTCCAGCGTCTGGTCGAAGTCGAGCCGCACGATGCGGCGTTCCATCTCCTCGCGCATCCGCCGCGACGTCTCGTCGCACACGAACGCGAAGAACTCCAGCTTGTCGGTGAAGTACTGGAACAGCGAGCCCTTGGCGATCCCCGCCTCGCGGGCGATGGTGTTGAGGCTGCCGGTCGAGTAGCCGTGTTCCCCGAACTCGCGCATCGCCGCCTCCAGCACGCGCTCGCGCTTGGCGACGTTCAGCCTGAACCACGTCGACGTGGGCATGGGAGTGGGTTGCTCCGTCCTGCCTTGGGCCGGGGACGCTCCGAAGGGGAGCGCAGCGCCGCCCGGTCTGACCTGATGATCAGGGTATCCGGCGCACCGCCGGGTCGCGCACGGATTCTGTCAGAGCCGTGCGGGACGGCCCCGTCACGGGAGACGTCAGAAAAAACCCGCGCCACTGGTGCAACTTTTTGGTCCTGTCCGGACATCTACCCATGCGACCACGTACGGGACCGCCTCGGCTCAGGGGCGTCCGTATCCGAAGGAGCGAGCGGATGCGGACTGAGGCGGTCCGTGGTCACCCCCCA
Organism: Actinomadura kijaniata; assembly: GCF_014138665.1. Classification (NCBI taxonomy): domain Bacteria; kingdom Bacillati; phylum Actinomycetota; class Actinomycetes; order Streptosporangiales; family Thermomonosporaceae; genus Actinomadura; species Actinomadura kijaniata. The sequence continues at coordinate 397,043 of NZ_JACJIA010000003.1, read as the reverse complement.
ACGGAACCCCGGCCCCGTCCCCGCTCGGACGCCGGGCGCGCCGCGACGCCGCGGCGCGGAACATGGAGGTGGCACCATCGCCATCACACGCAACGGCGTGCGCACCACCGTCGTCCTGACGGCCGCCGCGGCCGCCGCCGGCTACATCCTCGTGGGCCTGCCCGCGCAGGCGGAGGAGGCGGCGCCCGGCTCGCTGCGGCTGATGACGGTCTCGCCGAGCGCCGTCCTGGACAGCGACCGGCAGAACAACGTCAACCTCACCATCGGCGCCTACCTGGCCGCCGACCGGGCGCCGTTCGAGGTGCGGCTGAACCGGAGGTCCTACCACGAGCCCATCACCGCCACGCAGATCATCCGGCACGGCGGCCGGGTCAAGCAGCGCAGGCTGCCGAACGGCCTGGTGAACGACTTCACCGGCTTCCCCGACATGGTCCGCACGACCGTCACCGACGCCAAGGGCAAGAAGGTCGTGGACCAGAGCACGGCGTTCTGCCCCAACACCTACGAGCCCAGCCGCCTGCGGCCCGACGCCCCGACGCGGAGCGGGTACCCGACCGCCTGCCCGGAGGGCCCGGCCAAGGCGTTCGCGCTCGGCACGGTGCTGGGCGTCGAGGGAGGATGGGCCGCCAACGTCCAGGACGGCGGGTACGTGGCGCCGGTCAAGCTGCCGCCGGGCAGGTACACCGCCAAGGTCGAGATCGCGAAGAGGTACCGGGACGCGTTCGGCATCACGGGCGGCGCCAAGACCGTCAAGCTGACGGTGAAGCGGCAGGACCCCCGCGCCCGGTCGGCCGAGCAGCGGGCCCGCTCCCGCGTCCCCGCCGGCGGGCACCTGGCGCACTGGCTGCGCGTCCAGGGCAAGGGGGACGAGCTGGCCAAGCGCCCGCCCGCCAACGTCGCCAAGCCCAAGGCCGCGCCGCCGAAGGGCGCGGGCCGCACGCCGGCCGCCGGGCCGCGCCCGGACCTGCGCTCGCTCCCGGCGTTCAACATCGTCGTCCAGCGGATCGCGCCGGACCCGAAGAAGCCGAAGGTCAAGCGCGACTACCTGACGTTCGCCGCCACCGTGTGGAACGGCGGCACCTCGCCGCTGGTGGTGGACGGGTTCCGGCGTCCCGGCAAGGACACGATGGACGCCTACCAGTACTTCTTCGACGCCAAGGGCAACGAGGTCGGCCACGTCCGCACCGGCGACTTCCAGTGGGACCCGCGCCCCGGCCACATCCACTGGCACTTCCTGGACTTCGCCAACTACAGCCTGACCGACGCCGCCAGGAAGCACGTCGTCAAGAGCCAGAAGGAGTCGTTCTGCCTGGCCAACACCGACGCGGTCGACTACACGATCCCCTACGCCAAGTGGCGGCCCAGCAACACCGACCTGTCCACCGCCTGCGGCTCCCAGTGGTCGGCGTCGATCCGCGAGGTGCTGGAGGTCGGCTCCGGCGACACCTACGACCAGTTCCTGCCGGGTCAGGCGTTCGACCTGACCGGCATCAAGAACGGCACCTACCACATCAAGGTCACCGCCAACCCGGTGCGCCGCCTGCACGAGCTGGACACCGGTAACAACGTGTCCTACCGCAAGGTGGTCATCGGCGGCACCGCCGGCAAGCGCACCGTGACGGTGCCCCAGGTCGGCCTGGTCAAGGAGACCCCGCCGCCGGCCTCGCCCCGCCCGCCCCAGTCCGGTCCCTGATCCGTCCGGTCACCGACGACAGAGCGCGGGGCACCCGTCACGAGCCGGGTGTCCCGCGCCTCCCCAGCGCCCGCCTGCGGTTCAGCGTCGCGGCCCGCAGCGTCGCCTCCAGCGAGAAGCGCGCGTCGGCGTCCTCCAGCGCGTCCCCCAGATGGGCCTCCAGCTGGCGCAGCCGGTAGCGCACCGTCTGGGCGTGGACGTTCAGGCGCTCGCCGATCTCGATCGCGGTGCCCCGCGTCGTCACCCACGCCGCCAGCGTCTCGGTCAGCTTGCGCCGCGCCCCGCCCGACAGGTCCTCCAGCGGCGCCAGGTGCCGCCGCGCCAGCTCCTCCACCAGCGGGACGTCCGACAGCAGCCACATCGTCACCAGGTGCTCCTCGCACGGGACGAGCGAGCCGTCGCGGATGACGCCCTCCTCGGCCAGCGCCAGCGTGCGGCGGGCCCAGCGCAGCGAGTGCGCGGCGCGTTCCAGCGGGACCGTCAGCCCCATCACCGAGCTGGCGTCCGCCAGCGCCGACCGCAGCATCGTCCGCCGCGCCTCCGTCAGCGGGCCCGGCACCAGCAGGCACGGCTCGGCGGCGTCCAGGTCGGTGAGCACGTCGGAGTCCAGCGCCGACCGCGTGCAGGGCGCGTCGGGGTGCACCGCGACCATCGTGGCCTCGACGGGCAGCGGCCACCAGCCCGCCGCCCGCGCCGGCTCCTCCAGGGCGCCGACGGCGACCGGGGGGCGCCGCAGCAGCAGCCGCAGCAGCTCGGTGCGCTGCTCGCGGCGGCGCGTGTCGGCGTGCTCCTGCGCCTGCCGGTGCCCCGCCCGCGCCAGCGCGATGGCGTCGTCGACGTACAGCAGCATCGCCTCCACCACCGAGGCGACGACGCCGGAGGGGATCTCCTCGCGTTCGGCGACGGTGACGGTGTGCCGCCAGGCGACGTGGAACGCCGTCCGGTAGGCCGCCTGCAGATGGTCCAGCGACCGCCCCTCGACCGCCTCGAAGTGGCCGAGCGAGCGGCAGGTCTCGTCGCGCTCGGCCGACGAGGCCGCCGGGTCGGCGATCTTCTCGACGAACGAGGCGGTCAGCGTCTCGGCGGCCAGCCGCAGCACCTGGTCGTAGGTCGAGTTCTCGGGCCGGTCGTACTCGGGGATCGTGCGGCGGATCTCCGCGACGACGTCGGCGACCACCTCCGGCAGCTGGGCGCGCATCAGATCGGCCAGCCGGGCGGGGACGGGCGCCGGGTCCGGGCCGGTGAGGTCGAGCGCCCGGGACGGCGGCGGCGAGGGCGACCGTGTCTGGGACAGCCGTGTCTGGGACAAGGGCGGCACCTCCGCGACGGGCCGGAGCCGGGCGAGAACACCGAGAACATAAAGTGGCCGAAAGCCCCTGACAAGCCGGCCCCGCCGTTCGGCCCTCATTTACTCGCCAGATAACAGAGATGTCCGCCCGGTACTAACCAAGTGATAGTCGTTCCATCCGCAAGCATCCCCCGGAGCGTTACCCGCCGGTACTCACCAAGTGAGAAATATCCATGATCAACCACTGAGTCGGTGACAAAACCGGGTCCCCATCGGCGAATCCTCCGGAAATTTCCGTCCGGCCTATTGAGTTGCCGGTGATCCGCGCCGTAACGTCCTCGCGTACGACCTGGGCCGATGGTGCGGCCGTGGCGTCAGCGTCGACGCGGACCATTGCGGGCCACCGGGCCACGACCCATGGAAGCCCTGCTGAACTGGGCTTTCGGCAGGCTGGAGTGGTGCTGTGGGAATTGAGGTAACGGTGGAGGGGCTGACGAAATCGTTCGGCTCCCAGACCATTTGGCGGGATGTGACGCTCACTCTTCCCGCGGGCGAGGTCAGCGTCATGCTGGGGCCGTCGGGCACCGGCAAAACGGTGTTCCTCAAGTCGCTGATCGGGCTGATCAAACCCGAGAAGGGGCGCGTCCTGGTGGACGGCGTCGACATGGTCAACGATCCTGACCGCAAGGTCTACCCGGCCCGCCGGATGTTCGGACTGATGTTCCAGGACGGCGCGCTGTTCGGCTCGATGACGCTGTATGACAACATCGCGTTCCCGCTGCGTGAGCACACCCGCCGGACCGAGGCCGAGATCCGCCGCATCGTGCTGGACCGCATGGAGATGGTCGGCCTGGCGGGGGAGGAGCGCAAGCTGCCCGGCCAGCTGTCGGGCGGCATGCGCAAGCGCGCCGGCCTCGCCCGCGCGCTGGTCCTCGACCCGCAGATCATCCTGTGCGACGAGCCCGACTCCGGCCTGGACCCGGTCCGCACCGCGTTCCTGTCCCAGGTGCTCATCGACGTCAACGCCCGGATCGACGCGACCATGCTGATCGTCACCCACAACCTGGAGATCGCCGCGACCGTCCCCGACAACATCGGGATGCTCTACCGCCGCGACCTGGTGGCGTTCGGCCCCCGCGAGGCGCTGCTGACCAGCGAGGAACCCGTGGTCACCCAGTTCCTGCACGGCGACCGGCACGGCCCGATCGGCATGTCGGAGGAGAAGGACGCCGCCACGATGGCCGCCGAGCGGGCCGCCCTGCGCGCCGAGGAACTGGCCGTCGGCGCCACCCGCGTCCGCCGCCGCGTGGAGATCCCGCCGCAACTGCGGCCGTCCGCGGGCGTGCCGCCTCGCCGGGCCGAGGAACGCCACGCCGCCCGCGTCGACGCGATGCTGCACACCCTGCCGCCCGCCGCCCAGCACGCCATCCGCGAGAACCGACGCCACGCGCCGCTCGGCGCCGCCTCCCACCCCCATGGAGACCGCCCATGACCACCCCCCAGGCCGCCGCACCCGGCGCGGGCGCGCTCCGCCAGGTCGGACGGTTGTTCGCGCTGGCCGCGACCGTGCTGGCGATGACGTTCCGCCGCCCCTTCCAGGTCCGCGAGCTGGTCCAGCAGTTCTGGTTCATCGCCTCGGTCGCGATCCTGCCCACCGCGCTGGTGTCGATCCCGTTCGGCGCGGTCATCGCCCTGCAGGTCGGCTCGCTCGCCAAGCAGCTCGGCGCGCAGTCGCTCACCGGCGGCGCCAGCGTGCTGGCCGTCGTCCAGCAGGCCAGCCCCCTGATCGTCGCGCTGCTCATCTCGGGCGCGGCCGGATCGGCGATCTGCGCCGACCTCGGCTCGCGCACCATCCGCGAGGAGATGGCCGCGATGGAGGTCATGGGCGTCTCGCCCGTCCAGCGCCTGGTCGTGCCCCGCGTCCTGGCCTGCACCGCCGTCGCGGTCCTGCTCAACGGCCTGGTCTCGGTCGTCGGCGTCGCGGGCGGCTACTTCTTCAACGTGATGATGCAGGACGGCACCCCCGGCGCGTACCTGGCGTCGTTCTCCGCCCTGGCGCAGCTCCCCGACCTGTACGTGTCGGAGCTGAAGGCGCTGCTGTTCGGCTTCATCGCCGGGGTCGTCGCCTCCTACCGGGGCCTGAACCCCAGCCCCGGCCCCAAGGGTGTCGGCGACGCCGTCAACCAGTCGGTCGTCATCACGTTCCTGCTGCTGTTCTTCGTCAACCTCGTGCTCACGGCGGTCTACCTCCAGGTCGTCCCGCCGAAGGGAGCGTGACGCATGGCCCTGTCCGGTGTGCGCCGAGCGCGCCCGGCCCACCTGGTGTCCTGGCTGGACCAGCCGGGTGACCAGCTCGGCTTCTACGTCCGGGCGCTGCTGTGGACGCCGCGCGCCCTGCGCCGCTACCCGCGCGAGGCGATCCGGCTGCTCAGCGAGGTCGCGTTCGGCTCCGGCGCGCTGGCGGTGATCGGCGGGACGGTCGGCGTCATGTTCGGCATGACGATCTTCACGGGCGTGGTCGTCGGCCTCCAGGGGTACGCGGCCCTCGACCAGATCGGCTCCTCGGCGTTCACCGGCTTCGTGTCGGCGTACTTCAACACCCGCGAGATCGCCCCGCTGGTGTCGGGGCTGGCGCTGTCGGCGACCGTCGGCGCGGGCTTCACCGCGCAGCTCGGCGCGATGCGCATCAACGAGGAGATCGACGCGCTGGAGGGCATGGGCATCCACTCCCTGCCCTACCTGGTCACCACCCGCATCATCGCCGGGACCGTCGCGATCATCCCGCTGTACGGCATCGGCCTGCTCAGCTCCTACCTGGCCTCGCGCCAGGTCACGCTCTGGTTCAACGACCAGTCCGCCGGGACCTACGACCACTACTTCAACATCTTCCTCGCGCCCGAGGACGTGGTGCTGTCGTTCGTCAAGGTCCTGATCTTCAGCGTGATGGTGATCCTGGCGCACTGCTACTACGGCTACCGCGCCGTCGGCGGCCCGGCGGGCGTGGGCGTGGCGGTGGGCCGCGCGGTCCGCACCGCGATCGTGCTGATCAGCGTCACCGACTTCTTCGTCAGCCTGGCGATCTGGGGCGCCACGACCACGGTGAAGGTGACCGGCTGATGGCGCGCGACACCACGATGACCGTCGTCGGCCGGAGGCTGACGGGCGTGGCGTTCCTGCTGGTGCCCGCCCTGCTCATCTGGCTGTCGATCGCGATCTACCAGAAGCGGTTCACCGACGCCGTCATGGTGACGCTGCGCACCGGCACGGCCGGGCACGAGATGCACCGCCAGGCCGACGTGAAGGTGCGCGGCGTGGTGGTCGGCGAGGTCCGCTCCATCACCGCCGACGGCGGCGGGGCCCGCCTGCTGCTGGCCCTGGACCCGGACCAGGTGCGGCTGATCCCGTCCGACGTCACCGCGCAGCTGCTGCCGACGACGGTGTTCGGGGCCCGGTTCGTGTCGCTGGTCCCGCCGCCGAACGGCACCGGCCGCCCGATCGCGCGCCACGCCGTCATCACCGAGGACCGCAGCCAGAACGCCGTCGAGCTGTCGGAGGTCCTCAACAACACGATGCGGCTGCTCAACACCCTCCAGCCCGCCAAGCTGTCGGCGACGCTGAACGCGATGTCCACCGCCCTGCGGGGCAGGGGCGACCAGCTCGGCGCCAACTTCGTGCAGCTGGAGTCCTACCTGCGCAAGCTGAACCCCGAGGTCCCGGCGCTGGCGGAGAACCTCCGGCAGCTCGCGCGCTTCTCCCACGGCCTCGCCGACGCCTCGCCGGACCTGCTGGACGCCCTCACCGACTTCACCGTCACCAGCCGCACCATCGCCGAGCAGCGCCAGGGCCTGGCCGAGCTGTACGAGGCGACCGGCGGCATGGCGGCCGACCTCACCGACTTCCTGCGCCGCAACTCCGGCAACATCATCGAGCTGGCGGAGACGAGCCGCGGCTCGCTGGCGCTGGGCCGCCGGTACGCGCCCGCCGCGCCCTGCCTGTTCCGGACGATGGCCGACTTCGTCCCGAAGATGGACCGGGCCCTCGGCAAGGGCACCGACCGGCCGGGCGTGCACGCCACCGTCGTGACCGTCCCGCACAAGGGCCGCTACCTGCCCGGCCGGGACCGGCCCCGCTACGACGGGGGCGGCGGGCCGCGCTGCCCCAGCGTCCCCTACCTGGCGTCCTCGGGCGGCCGGGTGATCCCGGCGGGCGGCAACCCGGTGCAGGCCGGCGCGACCCCCGGCAGCGGCCTCGGCCCCGCCAACTCCCCGTCCGAGAACGACCTGGTCAACGAGCTGGCGGGCCCCGCCCTCGACGAGGTCCCGCAGTCGTTGCCGGACTGGTCGAGCGTGCTGCTCGGCCCGATCTACCGGGGCGCGGAGGTGAAGGTGAAGTGAGGCTGTCCGGACAGGGCCTGAAGGGCCTGGGGTTCCCCCTGGTCAACTCGGTCGTCTTCATCGTCGTGACGGTGCTGGCCACCGGGCTGCTGGCGGCCGGCATCACCGACACCAGCAGCGGCGACCGCGTCTCCTACTACGCCAAGTTCACCGACGTCGCCGGGCTGCACCCGGGCCACGGCGTGCGCATCGCGGGCGTCCGGGTCGGCCAGGTCGAGGAGATCAGGGTGACGGACCGGCGGCTGGCGCTGGTGCGGTTCTCGGTGGACCGCGACCGGGAGCTGCCCGCCGGGGTCACCGCCTCGGTGCGGTACCTCAACCTGGTCGGCGGGCGCTACGTCGCGCTCGGCCAGGGAGCCGCCACCCCCGGCCAGGCGCTGCGGCGCGGCGGCACCATCCCCGCCGAACGCACCACCGGCCCGCTCAACCTGACCCAGCTGTTCCAGGGCTTCCAGCCCCTCATGCAGGCGCTGTCGCCCGGCGACGCCAACCGCCTGTCGGAGTCGATCGTGAAGGTGCTCCAGGGCGAGGGCGGCACGGTCGAGAGCCTGCTGCGCACCGTCGGCGAGCTGTCGTCCACCATCGCGAGCCGCGACCGGGTGATCGGGCAGGTCATCACCAACCTCAACACCGTGGTGCGGACCGTCAACGCCCGCGACGCCCAGCTCGTCGACATGATCACCACGGTGCGGCGGTTCACCTCCGGGCTGGCCGCCGACCGCCGGCCGATCCTGGACGCGTTCCAGGCGGTCGGCGACCTGGGCGACGCCACCGCCGACCTGCTGCACGTCGGCCGCCGGCCGCTGCGGGACAGCGTCGTCGGGCTGCACCGGCTCAGCGACAACCTCAACCGCGACGAACCGCTGGTCGAGCGGTTCCTGCGGCGCCTGCCGCACAAGACCGAGACGCTCGCCCGCCTCGGCTCCTACGGGTCGTGGATGAACTTCTACCAGTGCGAGGTCAAGTTGATCGGCGTCACCTATGCCGGTTCCGACGTCGACAAGCGTCCGCCGCCCACCGGCCTCCCGCTGAAGGACGCGAGGTGCCGCGGATGAGGGCGCCGAGGCTCAAGCCGGTGCGCGACCGCAACCCGATCGCGGTGGCGCTGGTCGGCCTGCTCGCGCTGCTGCTGCTCGGCGCGGTCGCGTTCCGCGCCGACGAGCTGCCGGTCGTCGGCGGCGGCACCGCCTACACCGCGCACTTCTCCGAGGCCGCCGGGCTCAAGGACGGCCAGGAGGTCCGCGTCGCGGGCGTGAAGGTCGGCAAGGTCACCTCCGTGAGGCTGGCCGGGAACAAGGTCGCGGTCACGTTCCGGGTGAAGGACACCTGGATCGGCGACGCCACCACCGCCACCATCATGATCAAGACGCTGCTCGGGTCGAAGTACCTGGCGCTGGACCCGCTCGGCGCGAACCGGCAGGACCCGCGCAGGCCGATCGGGCTGAACCGCACGGTCGCGCCCTACGACGTCACCACCGCGTTCGAGGACCTCGGCAGGACGTTCGAGCGGCTCGACACCGAGCGGCTGTCGTCGAGCCTGACGACGATCTCCAAGACGTTCGAGAACACCGCCCCGAGCGTGCGGACCGCGCTGACCGGGCTGTCGGCGCTGTCCCGCACGATCGCCTCCCGCGACGCCGAGCTGGCGCAGCTGCTGGCCGGGACCAAGCGGCTGTCGGCCACCCTCGCCGACCAGAACTCCCAGTTCGAGACCCTGTTCAAGGACGGCAACGTGCTGCTGGCCGAGCTGAGCCGCCGCCGCGAGGCGGTGCACGCCCTGCTGGTCGGCACCCGCCGCCTCGCCCAGGAGATCATCGAACTGATCGACGAGCTGGACGGCCCGATCCGGCCCATGCTGGCCTCCCTGGACCAGGTCACCGCCCTGCTGGAACGCAACCAGCGCAACCTGGACCGCGCGCTGCGGGTCGCCGCCCCCTACACCCGCCTGGTCGCCAACGCCACCGGCAACGGCCGCTGGGTGGACGGCTACCTGTGCGGCACCGTCCCCAAGGAGTACCTGGAGAACGGCCGCTGGAAGCCGCCCGTCGTCGGCTGCCGGCCGCCGCACCTGACCGGAGGCCGCTGATGGTGCTCGCCCCGCTGCGCGACAACCGCGCCCGCGTCCTGGAAGCGCTGCTGCTGGTGTTCGTCCTGCTGGTCGCCGTCGGCCTGGTCGCCGTGCTGGCCGGGCCGGCGGGCCGCAAGGTCACCGCCTACTTCACCACCGCGATCGGCGTCTACCCCGGCTCCGACGTCCGCGTGCTGGGCGTGAGGGTCGGCTCCATCGACTCGGTGGAACCGCAGGGCGGCAGGATCAGGGTGGTGATGGACGTGGACCGCGAGGTCGACGTCCCCGCCGACGCCCGCGCCGTCGTCATCGCCCCCAACCTGGTCTCCGACCGCTACGTCCAGCTCGCCCCCGCCTACAACGGCGGCGCGAAGCTGGCGTCCGGCGCGGTCATCGACACCGACCGCACCGCCACCCCCATGGAGCTGGACCAGCTCTACGACGCGGTCCGCAAGTTCACCACCGACCTCGGCCCGCAGGGCGTGAACGCGCGGGGCGCGCTGTCGGAGGTCATCCGCGTCGGCGCGGCCAACCTCGGCGGCAACGGCAGGCTGCTGAACACCACGATCGCCGAGATGGGCAAGGCGTCCACGACGCTCGCCGACTCCAGCGACGACCTGTACGCGACCGTCGGGCACCTCAACCGCTTCAGCGAGATGCTGCGCGCCAACGACGGCCGCATCCGCGAGGCCGAACGCCGCCTCGCCGACGTCAGCGGCTACCTGGCCGCCGACCGCGAGGAACTGGCCGCCGCGCTGGCGAACCTGGCCCGCGCGCTCGGCGAGGTGAAGGAGTTCATCGTCGACAACCGCAGGCTGCTGAAGAAGAACGTCGACAAGCTCGCCGACATCACCCAGGTCCTGGTGGACCAGCGCGCCGCCCTCGCCGAGACCCTCGACAACGCCCCGCTGCTGGCCCAGAACGCCATCAACGCCTACGACCCGGGGACCCGGTCGCTGATGAGCCGCGGCAACCTGCTGGAGATCACCAAGGCGTTCGGCGGCACCTCCCAGCCGGGCGTGGACCCGGTCGCCACCGACACCCGCCCGGTCTGCGCCGCCGCCGGCTCGGCGACCCCGGGGCTGCGCGCCCAGTGCGAGCGGCTGCGCACCTCCGGCCTCACCGCCGCGCCGCCGTCGGCCCCCGACGACGCGCCGCCGCTGCCGCTGCCGCCCGCCGGTTCCCGCTACACCGGCACCGCCCCGAAGGGAGGCCGCTGATGCGCGGGCTCAGAGCCGTCGCCGCCGGACTGGCCGCGCTGCTGGCGGCGGGCTGCTCGTCGGTGTCGCTGGAGGAGATCCCGCTGCCGGGCGGCGCGAAGCTCGGCGACCACCCGTACACGGTGAAGGTGCAGTTCGAGGACGCGCTGAACCTCGTCCCGCAGGCCGCCGTCCGCGTCAACGACGTCCCGGTGGGCCGCGTGCAGAAGGTGTCGCTGCCCCGCGACTCCTGGAACGCCGAGGTCACCCTCCTCATCAACGGCGACGTCAGGCTCCCCGCCAACGCCGTCGCGAACCTGGAGCAGTCCAGCCTGCTGGGGGAGAAGTACATCCGCCTCGCGGCCCCCGCCGCCAACCCCGCCGCCGAGCGCCTCGCCGACGGCGCGACCATCCCCCTGGCGCGCACCACCCGCAACGCCGACACCGAGGAGGTGTTCGGCGCGCTGTCGATGCTGCTGTCCGGCGGCGGCCTGCCGCAGATCCGCACCATCAACCAGGAGCTGAACAAGGCCCTCAACGGCCGCGAGGACAAGGTCCGCCAGTCGCTGCGGAACCTGAGCCACCTGACCGGCACCCTCAACCGCAACCGCCGGTCGATCGTGGACGCCCTCGACGGCCTCAACCGCCTGTCCTCCACCGTCGCGGCCCGGCGCGGCCAGGTCGACACCGTCCTCACCGACCTGTCGCCCGGCCTGAAGGTGCTGGAGGACCAGCGCGGCCGGCTCGTGCGGATGCTGCGCCGCCTGGAGGAGCTGTCCGACATCGCGGTGCGGACGATCCGCGCGAGCCAGGACGACACGGTCGCCAACTTCCGCGACCTGGCGGTCATCCTGCGCAAGCTGTCCGACGCCGGGCGGGACCTGCCGCGCTCGCTGGAGGTGCTGCTGACGTACCCGTTCACCGACGAGGTGCTGAAGGGCGTCAAGGGCGACTACCTCAACGGCTACCTGACGGTGGTCGCGTCCAGGGGCAACGACTGCGTGATCCCGCCGGTCAAGCCGGGCAACCCGAAGGAGGACCTGAAGAGGCTCAGCGTCAAGGCGCTCCCTCCGCAGGGACCGCTGCCGGTGCCCTGCCCGTCGGTCAGCAACCCCTCGACACCGACCCCCACGCCGACGGCCACCACCCCGACCACGCCGGCGGACCCCCGGGCCCCCGTCCGGGACGACCGCCCGGCGCTGCCCCTGCCCACGATCGACGAGGGGAACTGAGATGCTGACCTTCGCGATCCGCACCAAGATCGTCGTGTTCGTGGTCCTCGCGGTCGCCGTGCTCGGCTACCTCGGGTCCGCCTACGCCGACCTCGGCCGCTACGTCGGGATGCGCGGCCACTACGTGGTCCGCCTCGACCTGCCCGCGACCGGCGGCCTGTTCCAGGGGTCGGCCGTCTCCTACCGGGGCGTCACGGTCGGCAAGGTCGGCCGGCTCGACCTCACCCGCGACGGCGTCCGGGCCGAACTGCGGATCGAGGACGACGCGCCGCGCATCCCGAGCGCGCTCCAGGCGGTCGTCGCCAACCGCTCGGCGGTCGGCGAGCAGTACGTGGACCTGCGGCCCGCGTCCGACTCCCGGCCCTACCTGGAGCACGGCTCCCAGATCCCGCGCAGCGCGACCACGATCCCCCAGCCGGTCCACGTGACCCTCAAGAGCGTCAACGACCTGGCCGCCTCGCTGCCGCTGAACGACCTGCGCACGCTCGTCGACGAGCTGGGCCAGGCCTTCGCCGGGCAGGGACCGCACCTGCAGACGCTCCTGGACACCAGCAGCCGGTTCGTGGCGGCGTCCGACGCGAGCTTCCCCGAGACCCGGAGCCTCATCCACAACGGCACGGTCGTGCTGCGGACGCAGAACGAGGAGATGGGCTCGTTCAAGGCGTTCGCCGCCAACTCCAGGCTGCTGGCGCGGACGCTGCGCTCGGCCGACGGCGACATCCGGAAGATCATCGCGGACGGTCCGGGGGCCGCCCGCGAGGTCCGCGACCTGATCCGCGAGCTCGACCCGGGACTGCCGGAGCTGCTGGCCAACCTGATCACCGTCGCCCGCCTCACCGACGCGCGCCTGGACGGGCTGGGGGACCTGTTCGCCAACCTGCCGCAGGCCGCCGCGATCGGCCCGGCGATCGTCCAGGACGGGCGGCTGCGGCTCGGCCTGGTCAACACGTTCTTCAACCCGCAGCCCTGCACCCGCGGCTACGGCCGCACCCCGTACCGCAACGGCCTGGACACCTCGCCCGCCCGGGGCCTCAACGCCGACGCGCGCTGCACCGAGGCCCCCGGCACCGGGATCAACGTGCGCGGCGCGGCCAACGCCCCGCGCGGCGGTGTCCCGGCCCCGGCGCGGCCCGGCACGCTCCGCGACGATCCCCGGGTCCGCGAGCTGCTGGGGGCCGCCGGCCTGCCGGTCCTCGGCCAACCGGCCGCCACGGACCTGCGCGGCCTGCTCGGCCTGGGCGGTGCCCGATGATCCGCAACCTCTGGTCGGTCCGCTGGCTGCGCCCGCTGGGGTTCGCGCTGTGCGTCCCGGCCGCCGCCCACCTGGCGTTCTCCTGCTGGTCGCTGGCCCAGTCGGGCCGGGGCGCCGACCACGACCTGGCCGCCGAGCGCGACGAGCTGGCGCGCACGGCCGTCCGGCAGATGACGATGTTCAACAGCATCGACCCCAAGCGCGCCGACCTGGACATGGGCCAGTGGATGGAGGAGGCCACCGGCCCGTTCCGGGAGGTGCTGCAACGCGACATGACGACGGCGCGGGCCAGGTTCGCCAAGCAGGACAGCCCCGCGCGCGGGCAGGTGACGGCCCTGGCCGTCACCGACCTGAACGCGAAGGCGGGCACCGCGACGGTCATCGCCTCCGTGCGCGTCCGGATCGGGGAGCCCGGCGCCGCCACGCCCGAGAGCGAGCAGCGCAAGCGCTACCAGGTCGAGATGCGGCGCGTCGCGGGCGGCTGGAAGGTCAACACCCTGACCGCCCTCAACCCAGCGGGCCCGGCGACCGGGGGGAGCGTCCCGTGAGCGTGACCGAGCACGGCAGGCGGACGCCCCGCGTCCGCGTCCCGAAGAAGGCCCCGCGCCCCCCGCTGTGGCGCAGGTGGCTGCTCCTGCTGTGGCCGCTGGCCCTCGCCGCCGCCCTCGCCCTCACCGGCCTGGCCGTCGGCGCGTGGGCCGAGCGCCGCGAGGCGGGCTCACCGGCCGTCAACCGGGCCCTCGTCGACAGGTCCGGCGACGCCGAGCTGATCAGGGAGCTGTCCGCCTCGATCGCCCAGATCTTCACCTACAGCCACGGCGACCCGGCCGCGACCGAACGCGCGGCGTCCCGCGTCCTGACCGGCACCGCGGCCGCCCAGTACCGGACCCTGTTCGGCCAGGTCAGGCAGAGCGCGCCGACCCAGCGGCTGTCGCTGACCACCAGGGTGACGCGGGCCGGGGTCGTCCGGCGGACCGCCGACGGCGCCGCGGTCCTGATCGTGTTCCTCGACCAGACGGCCACCCGGGCGGGCCGGCCGACCGGACCGCCGGTCGCCGCCCAGCTCGTCGTGACCGCACGCGACGACGACGGCTGGCGGATCAGCGACCTCCGGGCCGCCTGACGACAAGGATGGAACCCAGGTGAGCGATACCAAGACCGCCGAGAAGTCCGAACCGGAGACCTCGGAGCCGGAGGCGAAGGACACCGGGCGGCCCGCCGGGAAGGAACCCGGGGCCACGCCCGAGGAGCCGCCCAAGGACCGGCCCACGGGCCCGTCCCTCCGCAAGGACCCCCTGGTCAGGGTGGCCGTCGCGCTGGCCGCGGCCGCCGCGGTCGCGGCGGCCTGGTTCGGCTGGTCGTACCACGCGGCCTCCGGCGACGACGGGCTCGCGTTCGCCCGCCAGCGCGACGAGGCGCTGCGCGCCGCCGAGCAGGCGGTCGTGAACCTCAACACCCTGGACCATCGCAACGCCGACGCCGGGCTGAAGATCTGGCAGGACTCGACGACCGCCGATCTCTACGACCAGATCGTGCAGGGCCGCGACCGCCTCAAGCAGGACGTGGAGAAGGCGAGGACGACGAGCACCGCCACGATCCTCGAATCGGGCCTCACCGAGCTGGACGCCCACGCGGGCAAGGCGAGCGTGGCCGTCGCCGTCCGGATCACCATCACCGCCGCCGACGGCAGGCCCGCGATCCAGACCCGCCGCCTGACCGGGCAGCTCACCCGCACCGCGGCGGGCTGGAAGCTGTCGTCGCTGGGCCAGGCCCCCTCCGGGGCGACGGGCTGAACAGGGGGACGACGATGAAAAAGAAGATCACCCGGATCCGCCTGGTGGCGTTCCTCGGAGCCCTGACCGTCGCCCTCGGCGGAACGGCGGCCTGGTCGGCGGCGCGGGCGGGCGACCTGACCGGCAGCCCGTCGGCGCGGAACGGCGCGCTCAGCGACAACGCCCGCACCAGCGAGGTCAAGGGCCAGATCACCAACGCGGTGAACACGGCGTTCTCCTACAACTACGCCGATGTGGCCAAGACCGAGAAGGCCGCCCAGGAGCTGCTGACCGGCAAGGCGGTCCAGCAGTACAACCAGATGTTCGCCCTGGTCCGGCAGCAGGCGCCGCAGCAGAGGCAGATCCTCACCACCACGGTCACCGAGTCGGCCGTGAAGACCCTGTCCAGGGACCGGGCCCGCCTCCTGATCTTCGCCGACCAGCGCAACACCCGCACCGACAAGGGAAAGACCGCGTATTCGGCGGCCGTCTTCGCGGTGGACGCGATCCTCGTCGGCGGCAAATGGAAGATCACCGAAATCGACACCCTCGGAAACGCACAGTGAACGGAAAGGTCCGGGAATGCGCAAGTCGATCCGGAGCCCGTTCACAGCCGCCGCCCCGACCGGTGTGGCCGTCACCTCCTGCACTCCGTCCAATGCCGTCTCGGTCGCCGAATCCGGCTCAGGCCTTTCTCCCGTCGATCTGGCGGTCATCAACGGAATCACATTCGCGACGCCCGCCAACGCGAACGGCCGGCGGTCGCGAGCCTGGACGAGGGGTGCGGCCCGACGCTGCTGAGCCCGGCGACAAGCGCTCCGTGACGGGCGGGTGCAAGGTTTCACCGAAACGGACGGTGACCAGTCCTCGGCGTGGTGGTGATCCATGACAAGGAGCGGTCGGCATTTGTCTTCCGATGACAGTCAGGCGAAGATCAAAAGCTAATCGAATGACAAAAACGAGCATGCTTGAAAAATGGCGGAAATTGCCCTGTCCACACCATTGATCTGATGTGACCGACAGCATATCGTCCGTCTAGACGACACGGCGGGACAGGGTGGTCCTGGAGCCGGAAGAACCCGCTGGGACGCTTTCGGCGAGGTCCCGTCACACCCCCAGACTTCGGAGGAGTCGCCCCTGCTCGAATCGCACGGTCAGTGTCCCTACTAGTCACAGAAACCACCCCGGGAAGGGAAACAGAACTGACATGCGAAAGCTGACCCGTAACGTTCTCACCGCCGGTGCCGCCACCGTCGTCGCGCTCGGCGTCACCAGCACCCCCGCCTGGGCCGCCACCTGGACCGTCAGCGGCGGTACCAGCATCAGCGGCGCCAACACCACCAGCCTCATCGCCAAGGACACGGCCACCGGGGCGACCGTCAACTGCTCCAAGTCGACCGCCTCGGGCACGGCCGTGAACGGGACCGGTCTGTCCGGGACGGGCCTGGCCTCGCTCAACAGCGTCGCGTTCTCCACGCCGACCAACCCGAACGGCTGGTGCAGCGGCCCCGCCGGCATCGTCGTGCAGGTGACGGCGACCGGTCTGCCGTGGAAGTTCAACGGCACCAGCTACTCGGCGGGCGTGACCACCGGCACGCTCACCGGCGTCAAGGCCACGATCCACGGCAGCGACGAATGTGACGCCACCATCACCGGGCCCAGCGGCGGCCCCGGCACGATCAGCGGCACCTACACCAACTCCACCGGCGTGCTCTCGGTGAGCGGCGGCAACCTGCGGGTCGCCACCGTGGACGCCGACTGCGACCCCACCCTGATCAACGCCGGCGACCCGATCACGCTGTCCGGCAAGTACAAGATCAGCCCGATCCTCACCGTCACCAGCCCGTGATCCGCGGGGGACCCACCCCCTGACCTGGACCGCCCCGCTCCCGCGCGGGGTGGTCCCCACGGCCGTAAAGGAAACGACTGCCATGCGATGGACGCCTCGCCGCGCCGGTTGGACGGCGGTGGTCACCGGAAGCGTGACCCTCGCCGGCCTGGCCGCCGGTATCCCGCCCGCTCTCGCGGACATCGGGGCGGACGTGCCGTACCTGTGCATCACCCCGGTCGGCACGCACCGGATCGGCGTCGAGGTGGCGGCGGCGAAGGCGGGGCCCGGCCGGACCGGTCAGCAGATCAGGATCGGCGACGTGGCGGTGGCGCTCACGGTCCCCGGCGACGCGGTGCGGGACTTCCTGGGGGAGACGGCGGGCGAGGCCCCCGCGGGCGCCGTGGGCGTCCCGGTCTCCGGAACGGCCCTTCTCGGCGTGAGCGTCGTGCAGGGCGCGCGCTCCGCCGACCTGTCCTGGCCGCCCTTCGCCGTCTCGGGCGACCGGCTCTCCCCGGAGGGGGACGGGGGGAGGCAGCGGCCGGTGAAGATGACCGGAAAGGTGAAGGCCCCGTCGCTCGTCCCGGGCTCCCCGGGGACCGTGACGCTGGCCGCGGGCGAGCTGGTCCTCTCCCTCACGGACGGCGGAACGGCGGGCCGGCGCCAGGCGATCCGCTGCGCCCCGGAGAAGCCCGTGACGCTCGGTCGGATCCTCGTCCGCGCGGACGCGGCCCCGTCGCCACGCCGTTCCCCGCGGGCCGGTGAGAACACGACCCCCGCGGCCGACGTGGACTGCCGGGAGATCCCCGCCCCCGGGACGGACCCGGACCACGCGCTCAACGAGCACCCGTACCTGTGGGAGGTGTTCAGGAAGCCACCTCCGCCACCGGGCAGGTGGGAGACGTTCGACGCGCCGCGCAACCTTCCGTACTGCATCAGGGCGGCGGGGTTCGCCAACGTCCGGAAGCTGGGCGCCGCCACCCCCATCGGCGCGCAGACCCTGCTCAGGCGCGGCGTCAAGGGGATGCGGAACGCCGACCCCGAGCGGTCCGTCAACTACTCCGAGCAGTACAGCTACTTCACGACCCACGCGGTCCCCTCCACCGCCTCGATGCTCGGCTTCGGGTTCATGCCCACCCGGGCGGTCGCCCACGTGGAGCAGGTCCGGCCGCCGGGCCGGGACGCGAACGGGCGCCCGTA
The DNA here is from genome assembly GCF_014138665.1 of Actinomadura kijaniata. NCBI lineage: Bacteria > Bacillati > Actinomycetota > Actinomycetes > Streptosporangiales > Thermomonosporaceae > Actinomadura > Actinomadura kijaniata. The sequence goes on along the minus strand of NZ_JACJIA010000003.1, from coordinate 379,117 downwards.
CCCCGTCACCGGCAACCTCCGTAACGCGGTGGCGACCAACGGCCAGATCGGAAGCCCGCGCGACGACGAGGCGTGGGGCAGGTCCTACGTCGCCATGCGCGTCGGTGACGTGGACGTCAACGGCGTACGGCTCCCGCTCGGCACGAAATGCGGAACGGGACCGACACCGCTGAAGATCTACTCCTTCCTGGGCAACGTCCGGACGGGCCGGGTCTTCATCACCTCGGGAAGCACCTTCACCGGAGAGGTCACGGTTCCCGACTTCACCGGATGCGGCGTGGGGGAGGACCTCAGCCCGCTGCTCACCGCCAGCATCTCCGGGAGCGGCAACCAGGTGCGCCTGGAGACCGGACGCTGGTGCAGCGCCCGCAACCCGCAGCTGTGCGGCGAGGCGGACGAGCCGCAGACCCTGACCATCAGCCCCGGCGGCAGGTCAACCATCACCGCGAAGTCGTTCGCCATCTCCTCGGCCGACATGACCAGCAGCATCACGTGCGACTCCTGGAGCCTGAGGCCCGCCTTCAAGGCGGGACGCTGGCAGCAGCGCTTCTTCTTCGCCACGGCGAAGGGGGCGAGCTTCCAGGGCTGCAAACTGACGACCCCTTCGGGGGAGACCCCCGTGAAGGTCTCCTCGGACTCGACCGTCAACGTCAGCGTCAACAACGTCATGACCGACGGGACGATGTCCGTCCGGTTCGGCGGGCTCGTCATCAGCGCCGTCGCGACCGTCGACGGCAGGCGCTGCGAACTGCGGTTCGGCAACGAGCCCAACTTCGAGGACACCGAGACCGAGCGCCCGATGGAGGTCTTCGGCAGCTATCTCGCGAGTTCGCCGAAGGACATCCAGGGCGTCGTCTTCGCCGGCTCCGGCAACATCGGCATCACGCCGAGGACCGACTGCCCGTCCGGGGTTCCGGGCTTCGGCCCGGAGGACTACCTGCCGGCCACGAGCGGGGACCTCGAAATGAGCCCGCCACAGAAGATCACCAGCCCCTAGCGGTGGATGTCACCTTCGTCCGAGCCTCACGCGGGGATGAGCCGGATTCTCTGTCCAGATGTCACGTCTCCGCCGGAGACGTGAGCAGTGAGCTGAAAGGGAAAACCGTGAAGAAAATCTCCCAGGCCGGATGGGCCGCGCGAACCCTCGTACCCGCGGCAGGGGTCGCCCTGGCGCTGACGGGCGCCACCGCCGCGCAGGCCGCCCCGGCGAAGCCCGCCGCGCCCGTGCAGCGGGCCGCCGATCCGGTGCCGGCGTTCGACTTCAAGGACTGTCCGACGCTGCCCACCAAGTACGCCAGACTCGGCTCGACCTGCTTCGAGGTCGTGGTGACCAGCGGGCAGTTCAAGCTCGGCAAGTTCGACCAGCAGCTCACCTCGCCGGTCCGGATGACCTTCGCCAACGCGCTCGACCCCGAGACCGACACCTACACGGCCATCTTCGGCAAGATGCACTCCGAGAAGATGGTGGTGCGGCCCGGCATCTTCGGTGACCCGATCCTGACGGCCGTGTACGCCAAGCCCGAGTACGCGGGCGTCTTCGACCAGCCGACCGGGCTCGGGTTCCCGATCAAGCTGGGCCTCCAGATCCGCCTGACCAACCCGTTCCTGGGCGGCGCCTGCCTGATCGGCAGCAGCACCAACCCGATCGTGCTGAACCTGACGACCGGCACGACCGCCCCGCCGGCGCCGACCCCGCCGATCACCGGCAAGACGCCGACGATCATCCAGCGGGACCCCTTCGTGATCCGTTCGGCGACGCACGTGGACAACACCTTCGCGGTGCCGGGCGCCAAGGGCTGCGCCCTCAACGTGGGCCTGGTCAACCACATCGTGAACGGCCAGGCCGGGGTGCCCGCCGCGGCGGGCCAGAGCCAGATGGTGTTCAACGAGTACATCGGCCAGATGCCCTACACCAGGCTGCCGTAGGACACCGCCGTCACGGGCCGCGCCCCGCCTTCGCGGGCGCGGCCCGTTCCTGCCCGGAAGGGCCGGTCACGGCGCCGGGTCCGCGGGCTCCTGAGCCGGGCCGTGCTCGCGAAGGACCACCCGCGGGCACGGCCCACCCCGATCCGCTCCCGGGGCGTTCGGCCTGACCGTCCCCATCCCCGGCGGGGCTCCCGTCACGCGCGGCGTGACGGGACGCCGGCTACTTCCACTTGCGGTCGTAGACCGGGGTGTACTTCTTGTCGCACGTGGAGCCCCAGACGGTGCCCTTCACGCACGCCCTGACCTTGATCGACCGGGGCGTCCCCTTCCACCAGTAGACCTTCGTCTTCTTGTGGGCCCCGCTGATGTTGAAGGAGTTCTCGACGCCCTCCCAGGTCTTCCAGGTGACGATCGCGACGGGGTGGCGCTTGTCGCTCGCGGTGTCGGTGAGCTCGTAGCGGATCTGGAGCTGCTTCTCGCCCATCTCCCAGCGCGTGCGGTACTTCCACTTGACGGCGGCGCCGCGGACCGGCTTCTTGATCTTGCCGGTCTTCCACTTGGTCCAGCCGTCGGCCGCGGCCGGGACCGGGGCCTGGGCCGGGACGGGGGCCGCGGCCTGGGCCGGGGCGGCGGTGGCGAGCGACGCCGCGGCGAACAGGCCGGCGGCGGAGAGGGTGAGCGTTCGACGCATGAAGGTGTTCTCTTCTCGAAGGGCCGGGAAGCGTGCGGCCGGCGACCGCACCGCCGAGGATTCTGGCTCCCGCGACGGACGCCGGACCAGAGCCCACGGGGCCATCTCCGCCCACCGCGACTGGCCTCCAGGCACCATCCCGGCCGGTGGGACCCTGTGATGTAACGCGTGGAGCCGCCCGTGCCAGGAAGTGCAAACGGCACAGGGCGGGAGGCCACTGGATGGGAGAGACGAAGCCGTCCCCGGACGCGGATCCGGAGGACGTCACCGCGATCGGGCGCGATCCGGCGGCGCTGGAGGTGTTCTACCGGCGGCACGTCGCGGACGTGACCCGCTTCGTGGCGCGCCGGGTCGCCGACCCGCATACGGTCGACGATCTGACCACCGAGGTGTTCCTGGCCGCGATCGACGCGGCCGAGCGGTACCGGACCGGCAGGGGGAGCCCGCGGGCGTGGCTGCTGGGCATCGCCCGGAACGTGGTGGCCGCCGAGTGGCGGCGCCACGCCGGTGAGCTCGACAAGGCACGGCGGGCCGGTGGCCGCCGTCATCTGGACGGTGACGACATCGCCCGGCTGGAGGAGCAGATCGACGCCGAGCGGGCGGCCCGGACGCTCCACGCGCGGCTGGCCGTGCTGCCGCGACGGCTGCGCGGTGTCGTCGAGCTCGTCGACCTGGACGGCCTGACGCCGGCCGAGGCGGCCGCGGCGCTGGGCGTCCGCGACAGCACCGCCCGGGTCCGGCTGCACCGGGCCCGGAAGCGGCTGAAGGACGCCTCCCCGCAGGACCGGGCGGAACCCGCCCGGCCGACCACCGACCTGCCGTCCCCCGTGATGAAGGGAGCCTCCCCATGAGCAGCACCTCCACCGACGACGCCCCGCTCGCGGGTTACCAGGAACGGCGGCTGGCCGAGCTGACCGCGGCGGTCGTCGCCGGGACGGAACGGGGCGCGCGCGCGTCGGCGGTCCGGACGCCGCGCCGCGCGGGGCGGGCCCGTCGGCGGTCGGTGTGGGCCGCCGCCGGGGTGGCGTGCGCGACCGCCGCCGGGGTGCTGGCCTGGCCGGGAGGCACCCAGCCCGCCTACGCGGTGACCCGGGACGCGTCCGGCCTGGTCACCGTCAAGGTCACCGAAGAGATCCTGAACTCGCGGAACGCCGACGCGCTCTCGCGCGAGCTGCGCTCGCTGGGCGTCCCGGCGGTCGTGTTCTCCATCCCGGAGGGTCAGGTGTGCCCGCAGCCCCATGCAAGGACGGTGACCCTGCCGCCCAACGTGTACGACATGCCGGGCGGCCTCTACACCCTGCCGAGGGACCTGCCACGGCCGGACGGGGGCTGGCAGATGACGATCGACCCGGGCCGGTTCAGGCCCGGCCAGTTCATGGTCTGGACGCTGACCACCAGCGGCATGTTCGACCAGGACCGCCGACGTGTCGGCTCCGCGACCTCCACCGGCACCTTCCTGGTCACCGGACGGGTCGTTCCGTGCCGTTACCGGCCGGCGCCGCGGAAGCAGCCTCCGCCGGCCGCCCCGAAGGACGGAAAGGGGGACGGCGCGGTGATGCTCATGGACAGCGGCGGTTACGTCGCCTTCGCGAACGGCCGCTGACGGGCCGGGGCGTTCGTCTGCCAGAGTGCGGTGACGCTTGGCCGCGACCGGGATCGAAGGGACACGATGAACGGCTTCACCGCATTCCACGAACGCTACGCCCGTGTCGTCGAGCGGCTCGTGCGGAGCCCGCTCGTCTCCGTCACCCATCGGGCGTCCGGCGCGGGGGTACGGGGAGGGGCCGGGGCCGACGTCGTGTTCGCGGAGCTGGCCAAGGATTCCGACGTCCACCTGGACGACGCCTTCCGTGCCCTCTACTTCGCGCCCGCCGAACTGCACGTCGCCTGGCGGCTGACGGCGGACACGACGACCGGCGGCGAGTTCTGCCTCCAGAACATCGCGCGGTGGTCGGCGGACGGCTGGGGCCCCGACGACTGGACGCTCTCCGGCGAGGAGAGCGACCGGCTGGGCGAGCTCAGCGTCATCGACTACGAGCCGCGCTCGGGCTCGGGGTCGGTCACCGGGATCTCCCTGGACGACGGGGAACGCCCGCTGTCCGTCGGGGCGGACGCGGAGATCTGGTACTTCGACGCCGGTGAGCACCGGCTCGAACGGCTGGACGTCGACTACGCCGGTTACCTCGAAGGGGTACTGCTCACCGTGGGCGCCCACGGATGGCAGTACCTCTTCGCGGACGTGAACCTGCGGCGCGAGGTGAACCCCCACACCGTCGCGGACCTGGAGCGGATGCTCGGCGCCCTTCCGGAGATCCTGCCCGGACACGACCACGAGCCGCTGCGCCGGCGCTTCGACGCCCGCTGCTGAGCGACACCTGTGGCGGCCGCCTCAGGCGGCGCGGCGCCACAGGGGGGTCATCTCGATACCGGCCAGGCGCCAGCCGTCGGGGGTGCGCACGTGGTGTAGGCCGCGCGCAGGCCGGCGGTGCGGACCAGGCCGTCGTCGGGGCGGTGGGAGTACACGACGCCGTAGGCGGTGACCTCCGCCTTGTCCCCGTTCAGGTCGATCAGCACGTCGGAGGTCACGTGCTGGCTGTGGTCGGCGTCGTCGCCGACGCGGCGCAGGTGGTCGACCAGTTCGGTGAGGCCGTGCGCGGTGCCGCGCGGGCTGCGCAGGACGACGTCGGGGGTGTAGAAGCGGTCGGCGCCGGCGTAGCGGCGGTCGTCCCGCCAGCCGAACCGGTGGTCGTCCAGCCAGCGGTCCATCGGGGAGGTCGGCTCGGGCATGACTCCTCATTTCGTTGGGGTCGCCAACATTGGCGATGCCGGCGTTGACACCGCTCCGGCCGGACCGGTGGGGATGGAGCGACGATTGATGGCGACCCCAACGTTCGTCGGGTTCGATCATGCCGTCGGCGACCGGGGCCGCCGGGCCGGGACGTCGGACGCCGGTCGCCCGAGGGGAGGGGTGTCCTGAGTCGGGCTGCGATATGGCCTCGCGCCTCGGCGGCTCTTCTCGTCATCGTTTCTCCGCCATGGCATGCCGTCCTTGTGGGTGGACGTTATTCCGGCTCGGACTCCGCGCGACACGCCTTTGCCGAATGATTCCGGGCGAGGAGCGGCCGTCGTCGTCCGGCGGTGTTGCCCATCGCCGCACGAGAAATGAAGCAGGCGACCCTTCTGAAGGCGTCGCGTCCTGGCCTCAGGGACCGTAGACGCCCGGCGCCATCGAGATTCCTTCGGAGGAAGCGGTCGGTCTGGACTCGGAGGAAGGTCTCCCGGCCCTGCCAATAGTCTTCGATCAGGCCCAGGTCACCTTTCTTCAAAAGGGGGGCGGGGGAGCCGGCGCCCGTGATCTTCTCCCGCGGGGCGCTGAGCTGGACGGCCGGACCGTCCACCTCACGGTGCGTTGAGCGTCGACCGAACATCTGTCAGGTGGGAATGTAAACGCGAGAGGCGTTGCCCGAAACTCGTTCGGCGGGACGCCGCCGCGCTTGGTTCCCTCCCCGGGATTTTTGGGGAGCCAAACTGTGGACCATTTCCTGACCGAGCTCGTTCAGAAGGGCTTAATCGGCCGGATCTCTCTTTCTCCACCGCCTGGGTTCCGGGCGGAGAGGGCTTGCGGTATGGCGAGTCGTTTGTCACCTCAAAGTGAATGCGACATGGCGGAGAGGGTCGGGGAGGCGCGGGATTATCGGGCGGTTTGTCGGACTTTGGAGGCGGGACGCGAACATTTGTCGTGTTTCAAATAGTGCACAAAGTCGAAGGGGGTGGTAACGCTCTTTCATGCGGGTAACGATTCGTTCGTGGGCGGCGCCGGAAAGGGATCCCGAACCATTGCCCACACATCGCAGGAACCCGAGAAAGGACGTCACGATGAAGCGGTACGAGACTCCGGCCCTGACCGCGGCCGGCTCCTTCCGGAAGCGCACCGGCCTCCTGCAGTTCCGCGGCAACGACCGGCTCATCCTGTCGAAGAACTGACGACCGGGGACTGATCACCTCTGATGGCTGATCACAGCGAGAAGCCGGGCCACGGCGAGACGTTCTTCGCGGTCCTTCCCGACCGCGAGGCCGCGCTCGCCGTGGCCCGGCGGCTGAACGCACCGGACCCGCGCACCGTCACCTACGCCTCCGGCCGCCCCTGGCTGGTCGGCTCCTGGGCCGACGGCGAGGTCACCGCGGTCCACGCCGGGGACGTCCGCCTGGCGGTGGTGGGGCAGTGCGCGGTCGATCCCGACCTCCTCACCCGGCGGGCCGCCCGCCTGACCGACCTGTCGGACCTGTCGCGGCTGGCGCGGTCGCTGCCGGGCTCCTTCCACCTGGTGGCCGCGCTCGGGGGACGGCTGCGCGTGCAGGGCAGCGCCTCGGGGCTGCGGCTGGTCTTCCACGCCCGCGTGGACGACGTCACGGTCGCGGCCGACCGCGCCGACGTCCTGGCGGAGCTGACCGGGGCCGACCTCGACCAGACCCGGCTCGCCGCCCGCCTGCTGTGGCCGGTGCCGCATCCGATCGAGGTCACGCCGGTGTGGCGCGGCGTCCACGGCGTCGAGCCCGGCCACCACCTCACCGTCGACGCCGACGGCCGGACGGCCCGCACCGGCCGCTGGTGGGCGCCGCCCCGCCCGGAACGGCCGCTGGCCGACGCCGCCGACGACATCCGCGCGGCCCTCGCCGACGCCGTCGACGCCCGTACCCGGGGCGGCGGCACGGTGAGCTGCGACCTGTCCGGCGGCCTGGACTCCACGTCGGTGTGCGCGCTGGCCGCCCGTGGCCCGGCCCACGTCGTCGCCAGCACCTGGCCGGGCCTGGACCCCGCCGACGAGGACCTGGAATGGGCCCGCCGCGCCGCCGCCCACCTGCCCGACGTCGAACACGTCGTCTGGCCCGTCGAACGCAGCCCGCTGGTCTACGCCGGGCTGCCCGACATCGACGACGTCCTCGACGAGCCGACCATCGGCGTGATGGACCACGCCCGCGTCCTCAGCCACGTCCCGGCGCTGGCGGCCAAGGGCAGCCGCCTGCACCTGACCGGCATCGGCGGCGACCACGTCGCCTGGTGCTCCGAGGCCCACTACCACCGGCTGCTGCGTCGCCGACCGCTGCTGGCGGCGCGACGCCTGCGCGGCTTCCGCGCCCTGTTCACCTGGTCGCCGGGCCCGATGGCGGTGGCCCTGGCCGACACCCGGTCCTACGGCCGCTGGCTCGCCGACGCCGCCGCCGACCTGCGCCGTCCCGAGCCGTCCCCGGTGATCGGCGCGCTCGGCTGGGGAGCGCCGCCCCGGATGTTCGACTGGGTCACCCCGGACGCCGCACGCGCCGTCGCCGCGCTGCTGCGCCGGACCGCCGCCACGGCCCGCCCGCTCGCCCCCGACCGCGGCGCGCACGCCGACCTGGCGGCGATCCACGCCACCACCCGCATCGTGCGGCAGTGGGACCGGGCCTGCGACCGCGCGGGGCTCCCGGCCGCCCACCCGTTCTTCGACGACCGGGTCATCGAGGCGTTCCTGGCGGTGCGGCCCGAGGACCGCGTCACCCCCTGGCGGTACAAGCCCTCGCTGGTCGCGGCCATGCGCGGCGTCGTGCCCGACGTCTGCCTGGCCCGCACCAACAAGGCCACGGCCGCCACCGACGCGGTGCAGGGCCTGCGCCGTCACGCCGCCGAGCTGGACGCCCTGTGGGAGTCGTCCCGCCTGGCCCGCCTGGGCCTGGTCGACGCCGACCGCCTGCGCGCCCTGACCGGCCGTCCCGACGACCCCCGCCTGCGCGGCCCGATCCTGTACTCCACCCTGGCGTGCGAGGTCTGGCTCCGCGCCCGTTCCCGCGTGAAGGAGACCTGATGAGCCTGCGCCTGCGTCCCGGGGTGTCGACGGCCGACACCGACTACGGCACGGTCGTCCTCGACGAACACGGCGGCCAGTACTGGCAGCTCAACGCCACCGGGTCGCTCATCGTCCGGTCGCTGCTGGACGGCGGCACGCCGCGGCAGGCCGCCGAGGCGGTGGCCGAGGAGTTCGACGTCACCGCCGAACGGGCGCTCGACGACGTGACCGCTCTGCTCGACCGGTTGCGGGCGGCCGGGCTGGTGGTGTCGTGACCACTCCCGCCGCCCTCGACGACCGCGCCGCGCTCCCGCCCGTCCGCCGGGCCGCCGCCCTGGCGGCGGTGGGACTGGCCCGCCCGCTGACGCTGCTGCCGCCGCACCGCCTGCGCACCGTGCTGACCCTGCTGCGCCGTGGCGCGGCGCCCGCCGGTCACGCCCACGCCGCGGCCGCCCGCCAGGCGGTCACCACCGTCAGCCTGACCTGCCTGGGACCGCAGGGCTGCCTGCCCCGGTCACTGGCCACGGTCCTGCTGTGCCGCATGGCGGGACGCTGGCCGACCTGGTGCGTCGGCGTGCGCGTCACCCCGCCGTTCGGCGCCCACGCCTGGGTCGAGGCCGAGGGCCGTCTCGTCGGCGAGGGCGTTCCCGAGGGCTACTTCACCACGCTCATCACCGTCCCGCCCCACCCCGGAGCGTCCCCCCGATGACCGCCGGAGTGCGGAGCCTGCTGCGGCTGGCCCGGGGACACCACGGGGCGATCGCGGCCACCGTCGCGCTCACCCTGCTCTCGTCCGGCCTGGCGCTGGCCCAGCCCCTGGTCGTCAAGACGATGATCGAGGACGCGGGGCGGGGCGGGGTGGCCTGGGCGCCGGCGGCCGCCCTGGTGGGACTGTTCGCCGCCGCCGCCCTGACCCAGGCCGGGGTCCGCTACCTGGTGGCCCGCACCGGCGAACGCGTCGTGCGCGGCGTCCGGCACGCCCTGGCCGACCGGCTGCTGCGCCTGTCGGCGCCGGCCTACGACCGGCTCCGGTCCGGTGACCTGATCTCCCGCACCGGCACCGACACCGTCACCCTGCGGCACCTGGTCGGCAACGCCTGCACCGACGCGGTCACCGGCTGCCTGGGGCTGACCGCCGCCGTGGCGCTGATGCTGTGGCTGGACTGGGTGCTGTTCACGGCCGTCGCGCTGCTGGTCGCGGTCGCGGCGGCGGCGCTGGCGTTCGCCCTGCGCCGGATGCGCGCCGCCTCCCTGGACGCCCAGCGCGCCGTCGGCGCCATGGCCGCAGACCTGGAACGGGCCCTGTCGGCCCTGCGCACCGTCCGCGCGGCGCGGGCCGAACCCCGCGAGATCCGGCGCGTCACCGGGCACGCCGACGGGGCCTACGACGCCAGCCTGCGCATGGCCCGCTACGACGCCCTCGCCGCGCCCGCGACCGAACTGGCCGTCACCGGCTCGTTCCTCACGGTCCTGCTGGTGGGCGGCCTGCGCGTGGCGAACGGCACGACCTCCGTCGCCGAACTGGTCGCGTTCCTGCTGTACCTGCTGTACCTGACCGCGCCGCTGGGGGCGCTGTTCGAGGCGTTCAGCACCCTCCAGCAGGGCAGCGGCGCCGTGCACCGCATCGACGAGGCGCTGCGCCTGCCCCGCGAGGAGGCATCGGGCTCGGCCCCGGTCCCGGCGGCGCGTCCCGACGTCCCCCTGCTGGAGCTGCGGGACGTGTGGTTCGGCTACCAGCCCCGGCGGCCGGTCCTGCGCGGCGTGTCGTTCCGGGTCCCCGAACGCGGGCACGTCGCGCTGGTCGGGCGCTCGGGGGCGGGGAAGTCCACCACGTTCGCGCTCATCGAGCGGTTCCACGACCCCGACGGCGGGCGGATCCTGTTCCGCGGCGCCGACGTGCGCTCCCTGGACCGCGCCGGGTACCGCGCCCGCGTCGGCCTGGTGGAGCAGGACTGCCCCGTCCTGCACGGCACGCTGCGGGACAACCTCCTCTACGCCGCGCCCGACGCCGACGACGCCGACCTGCGGGAGGTGCTGGCCCTCACCAACCTCGCCGGCCTGGTCGCCCGCCTGCCCGGCGGGCTGGACTCCCCGGTGGGGGAGCACGGCTGCCGTCTGTCGGGCGGCGAGCGCCAGCGCGTCGCCCTGGCCCGCGCCCTGCTGGCCCGCCCCGACCTGCTGCTGCTCGACGAGCCGACCTCCCATCTGGACGCCGCCAACGAACGGGCCCTGCGCCACGCCATCGACCGGGCCGCCGCCCACTGCGCGCTGCTGGTGATCGCCCACCGCTTCACCACGATCCGCGCCGCCGCCCACATCCTCGTCCTGGACGAGGGCGGCATCGTGGCCGCCGGCACCCATGACCACCTGCTGGCCACCAGCGACCACTATCGCGCCCTGGCCGACGGATGGCTCGCCGACACCCCTCCCGCCCACGGGAACGCCCTCCGCTCCACCGACCGCCGGAACACCGCCGTCAGCGACGGCCGGGGTGCCGCAGGCGGACCACCGTGCCCCTGGTCACCGCCTCCTTGAACAGGGCCGACGCCCGTCCGGTGAGCACCGCCGGAAGGGGAGCGTCATCGGCCCTGGCGAACTGCGTGACGCCGTCGTGGCGGCCCAGGCTGATGTTCGTCCAGAGGTAACGGACGCGGTGCGGCCGCGGCGTGCGCCCGGCGAGCAGGTCGGCGACCGCGCGTCCCGCGTACCGCCCCATCGGCAGGGCCGTCTGGCACGACATGCGGGACCGCCCGCCCACGTCGGCGGCGTCCCCGACGGCGAGGACGTCGGGATGCGACACCGAGCGCAGCGTCGCGTCGACGGCCACCCGCCCGGTCCCGTCGACGGCCAGGCCGGACGCGGCGGCCAGGTCCGGGACGCGGAACCCGGCCGTCCAGACCACCGCGTCGGCGGGCGCCCTGCGGCCGTCGGCCAGCAGCAGCCCGCCGTCCCCGACCTCGGCGACGGGGGAGTGCTCGCGCACCCGGACCGCCAGGCGGCCGAACGCGTCGTGAAGGTGCCGCCGCGCGCGCCCGGACAGGCCCGCGCCGATCCGCCCGGCGGTGACCAGCTCGACGCGGAGGCGGGGGTGGGCGGCGGCGAGTTCGGCGGCGGTCTCCAGCCCCGTCAGCCCGCCGCCGACGACCGTGACCGAGGACAGTTCGGGGAGCAGGGAGCGCAGCCGCCGCGCGTCGTCGGCCTGCGCCACGGTCAACGCGTGCTCGCGCACGCCCGGCACGGTGTCCAGCTCGGCCCCGCTCCCCGGGGCGTAGACCAGGACGTCATAGGGCAGCGCGCCCGGCGCGGCGTCCACGCGCAGCACTTTGGCGTCGAGGTCGATGCCGGTGGCCCGCGCGACGACGAGTTCGACGCCGGTCCCCTCCAGCAGGTCCGCCAGCGGCGGCGCGGGCAGCGCCTGGCCCGCCGCGAGCTGGTGCAGCCGGACCCGTTCGACGAAGTGGTCGGCCGCGTTGACCAGGGTCACGCGGGCGCGGTCGCCCAGCAGCCGCGCGGCGCGCCCGGCCGCGCCGAGCCCCGCGTATCCCGCGCCCAGTACCACGATGCGGTGTGTCATGTCCCCTCCCGGATGAGTTCGCGGGTTGAACCGGATGGCCCGTCCGTCCGTGACAGGGAGCGCGTATGACACGGCTCACATGGCGGCCTGCGCGGCGGCGTAGGCCAGCTTGTCCGGGTTGAGGACGAACCGCACCGCGTCGATCCGCCCGCCGGCGACCTCCACGGCCAGGACCGCCGTCAGCGCGGACCCGTGCCACACGAGGACGGCGGTCTCCCCGTTGACCTCGGCGGTCTCGAAGCGCGCCCGGGCCGCCTCCACGCGGCTCCACATCCCGCGCAGGTAGCGCGCCACCCGGTCCCGGCCCTCGACCGGCCGCCGCGCGGCGCGGCCCCCGCCGCCGTCGGCCCACACCGTCACGTCCTCGGCCAGCAGCCGTTCCAGCGCCGCGACGTCCCCGTCTCCGGCGGCGGCGAGGAAGCGCTCGACGACGCGGCGGTGGTGCTCGCGGTCGGCCTCGTACCGCCGCCGGGGCTCGCCGACCCGGGCGCGGGCCCTGCGGTGAAGCTGCCGGGAGTGCGCCTCGTCGACGCCGAGCACCCGGGCGATCTCCCGGTGGGGGTGCCCGAACGCCTCGCGCAGGATGAGCACGGCGCGTTCGGCCGGGGTGAGCCGTTCCAGCAGCACCAGCACGCCCATCGACACCGACTCCCGCTGCTCGGCGGTCTCCAGCGGTCCCAGCGCGCCGCCGCCGGTGAGCACCGGCTCGGGGAGCCAGGGCCCGACGTAGCGCTCCCGGCGGTTCCGCGCCGAGGCCAGCCGGTTGAGGCACAGGTGGGTGACCACGGTGGTGAGCCACGCCGCCGGGACCTCGACCGGCCCGGACCGGCTCCACCTCAGGTAGGCGTCCTGGACGACGTCCTCGGCCTCGGCCGCCGACCCCAGCATCCGGTAGGCCAGGCCCAGCAGCCGGGGCCGCTGCTCCAGGAACGTCTCCACCGCGGCTTCCACGCCGCCGATGCTAGGACGTGGGCGACGCGACCTCGGCGGCGGGGTTTGTCAACGGCTGATAGTTCCGCCGGGGTGGACGCGTGAATTGCCGAAGAGCCGGGTCGTCACTTCGGAAGAAAAGTTCCAGGCTTGTCAAATGCCATTCTTGTCACTCGGTGAGGAGCAGGTCAGGGAAGGGTTGTCACTGAGTGAGGAGAAGGGGTCACCGTTCGCTCCGCTGCGTGCGACCGCGAGTCCTCCGCGTGAAAGTACGTGATCAATGATGCATTTTCCGATGGCCTGAGTTACGGTTTCTCTGGCATTTCTTCGGAACGGCGTGGGTGCTCTCTCGTGGAGGGAGGTGGCGATGGCGCGGGACACGGTGGCCGCGGCGGGGACGGCGGGGACGGTCGTGGTCCCGGCCGAGGTGGTCGCGGCCCTGCGGGCCGAGTCCGCCACCCTGGCCGACGAGGTCATCGCCGGGATCCGGGAGGCCGTCCCCGCCTACGCCGAGCCCGTCGAGACCTCCTACCGGCCCGCGTTCCGGGTCATCGTCGAGCAGGCCATCGCCGCGTTCGTCGACCGGCTCGGCGGGTCCGGCGCCCCGCACGAGTACCGCGACGAGCTGTGCCGGGCGATGGGGCGCGGCGAGGCGCGGGACGGGCGGGCGCTGGACGCGCTCCAGGCCGCCTACCGGGTCGGGGCGCGGATCGCCTGGCGGCGGCTGGCCGAGACGGGGCGGCGGCACCAGGTGTCGCCGGCGGTCATGTCGGTGATCGCCGACGCGCTGTTCGCCTACATCGACGAGCTGGCCTCGCTGTCGGTGCAGGGCTACCTGGAGGCGCGGGGCCGCGACGACGGGACGCGCGCCGAACGCCACCGCCTCCTGCTGCGGACCCTGCTGCGCCCCGGGGCCGCGCGGACGCTGCTGGCCGAGGTCGCCGTCGAGGCCGGATGGGACGTGCCCGCCGAGGTCACGATGGTCGCCCTCCCGGCCGGAACGCCGTGCGAGGCGCGGGCCCTGGCCGCCGACGTGCTGGCCGACCTGGACGCCGCCGAGCCCCACCTGCTGATCCCCGGCGCGTTCGACCGGGGCCGGGAGGAGATGCTCGCCGCCGCGCTGCCCGACCGGCGGGCCGCCGTGGGGATCACCGTGCCGCTCGCCGCCGCGGCCGACTCGCTGCGGTGGGCGCGGCGGGCGCTCGCGCTGGTCGAGGCCGGGGTGCTGGAGGACCGCGGGCCCACCCGGTGCGAGGACCATCTGCTGGACCTGTGGCTGCTGGCCGACGGCGCGCTGCTCGACCAGATCGCGCGCAGGCGTTTCGCGGAACTGGCCGATTTGGGCCACGCGCAACGGGTTCGCGTCGCGGAGACGCTCGCCGCGTGGCTGGAGACGGACGGCAACGCGGTGGCCGCGGCGCGGCGGCTCGACGTCCATCCCCAGACCATCCGCTACCGGATGCGGCAGATCAACGGCGTGTTGGGGGAACGCCTCACCGAACCGGCGGGGAGGTTCGCGCTGGAGGCGACGCTACGGGCGAGCCGCCTTTTGGACCATCCGATGGAGGTGGACCGAAATCGTATCGGTCATGACGGTGGGTGAGAGGGCCATCATCACTGGTGATTTTAAGGTTTCTTTACGGAAACGCTTCTGTTCTTGATCTAGCTTTCGGTGTGCTTCAGCTCACACAGCTCGGTGGCGCGCAGGGGTCCCCGCTCGGCGCGCCCTGCCGGGTCGAATGCTCGACCGCCGCCCGTCACGAGGCCGGACGCCCCGCCCGGTCCCCATCCACCCCGTGACGGCGGTGCTCCGGGAGGTGTCACCGTTGACGCAGACGTTCGACCTGGGCGAGATCGAACGCCGGCCCGACCGGTTGCCCCGCGGGGTGGCCGAGCTCATGCGGCCGGAGCTGCCCAGCCTCGCCGTCGAGATGATCGAGGAGATCCGCCGCAACGTCCCCGAGTACGGCAACCAGGCCAACGTCGCCTACCTGGAGGCGCTGCGCATCGGCGTCGAACGCGCCCTGCTGCACTTCGTGGAGCAGATCGCCGACCCGGGCGCGCCCCGCGAACGGCACGACGAGACCTACCGCAGGCTCGGCCGGTTCGAGGCGCAGGAGGGGCGGTCGCTGGACACCCTCCAGTCGGCGTTCCGGATCGGCACGCAGGTCGCCTGGCGGCGGGTCATGAAGATCGCCCCCCGGTACCGGCTGCCGTCGATCGTGATGGCGCAGCTCGCCGACACCCTGTTCTCCTACCTGGACGAGCTGGCCGCGCTCGCGCAGGAGGGGTTCCTGGAGGAGCGGCGGGAGGGGGAGACCCAGACGCACCGGCGGCGGCTGCTGGCCCTGCTGGTGCGGGTGCCCGCCCCGTCGCGGCGCGCGGTCGCCGAGATCGCCGCGCTGGCGGAGTGGCCGCCGCCGGAGGAGGCGACGCTGGTCGCGGTGCCCGCCGACGCGCGCTGCCGCCGCGCCGCCCTGGACGACGACCTGCTGGTCGACCTCACCGCCGACGAGCCGTACCTGCTGGTGCCCGGCGAGCTGACCGCCGACCGGGAGCGGATGCTGACCGAGGCGCTGCCGGAGGGCCGGGTGGTGGCCGGGCCGACGGTGCCGGTGGCGCAGGCCGCCGACTCGCTGCGCTGGGCGCGCCAGGCGCTGCTGCTGGTCGAGTCGGGGGTGCTGGGGGACGGCCCGGTGACGCGCTGCGACGACCACCTGGTCACGCTGTGGCTGCTGGCGGACCGCGCGCTCACCGAACGGCTCGCCCGGCGGCACCTGGCGGGGCTGATGTCGTTGCCGGAGGCCCAGCGGGACCGGCTGCTGGAGACCCTGCGGGTGTGGTTGACGACGCGCGGGACGGCCGCCACGATCGCCGAGGAGCTGCACGTCCACCCGCAGACGGTGCGCTACCGGATGCGGCAGCTGGAGAACGTGCTCGGCGACCGGCTCACCGACCCCGAGTCGCGGTTCGCGATCGAGGTGGTGCTGCGCGCGCTGTGGCTGCGGGAGCGCGCCGACGTCCCGCCCGAGCCTTCCGGAAATGTCATCGGATGATAATCCCGGCCATTGTCGCGAGGCGCGGATAATCACTTGGCGATGACCTTCACCGGCGGCCTTGCTCCGGTTGTTCGGCCCGTGTTTCGATCCCTTTCGTCGCGCGTTCTCGCGGCCCTCGCGGACAGGGAAGGCAGGTGGCAGGTGCGCGTCCGGAAGGCAGGAATTCCCGTGCTGGCGGGGCTCGGTGCGGCGGCGGTCCTCGCGGTCGGCGCGCCGCCGGTGCTCGCCGACCCGACCCCCGACCCGAGCACCACGACGTCCGAGCCGGAGCCCAGCCCCAGCCCGAACCCGGAACCCACCCCGACGCCCGATCCGACGCCCGATCCGACGCCCACCGATCCCAAGCCGACGGATCCCAAGCCGACCGATCCCACGCCCACCGATCCGAAGCCGACCGATCCCACCCCCACCGACCCGAAGCCCACGGACCCGAAGCCCACGGACCCGACGCCCACCCAGCCCACGCCGACCGACCCGAAGCCCACCGAGCCCCGGCCGACCGACCCCACACCTACCGAGCCCGGCCGCCCCGTGCTGTCCCTGGGCGTGTCGGTATCGTCGGCGACGGTCCGGCCCGGCGGGACGGTCACCATCACCGCCCGCGTCGCGTCGGCGACCGCGACCGCGTCCGGCACCGTCCTGCGGATGTCGGCCACCCGCGCGTCGGTCAGCCCCGGCAGCCAGGCGCTCGGCGGCGTGGACGCCGGGGGACGGTCCGCGCTCGCGCTGCTGTCGGTCCCCGGGAACGCCAGGCCCGGCATCGCCAGGCTGACCGTGAGCGTGTCCGCCGCCAGGGCCGCCGCCCGCTCCCAGACGTACTCGATCGTCATCGTCGGCCCGAAGGGCGAGCTGCCGGCGGGCCTCGGCCCGTCGTCCCTGCCGCCCGACGTGCCCCCGATCACCCCCGACCCCTCCACCGCCAACCCGCTGGGGACCATGAAAGGGCCGCAGGTGGCGATGCCGCCGGTCGCCGGGCCGCAGCTCGCGGGACAGCCGCTGACGATGGTGTTCCAGGGACGGCTGCGCGCCGCGCACGAGGAGACCTCGCCCGTCGACGACGCGGCGGCGGTGGCCGCGGGCACGCTGGCGGCGGGCGGGACGTCGCTGATGCTCGTGCTGCTGTGGCGGCGCGTCGGCCGCCGCGGGCTGCCCCCGGTCCGCCGCGCCGACCTGCTCCAGCTCCGGCTGCAGGGCAAGCGCGTCACCCGGGCCCGGCTGCGCGCCCTGCCGCCGCGCCCCGCCCGGACCCGGCTGTGGATCCCGGTGCGGGCCCACCGCGCCGTCCGCCTGTGAGCCCGGCCCTCCCGTCCGCCACGTGCCCCCGTCCGGACGGGAGGGCCCGAACGCCCGCGGCCCTCAGCGGGCCAGCCGGATGAGGATGCGGACCACCTCGTCGAGGATCTCGTGCGCCTCGGCCGCGTCGTCGGCCAGCGCGATCTCCCGCCCGGCCTCGCCGATGACCGTAGTCAGCACCAGGCTCAGCACCTGGGTGGCGCGGTCGCCGCCGTGGCCGCGCAGCAGCTTGGTGTTCTGCCCGATCCACTTCTGGGCGCGCTTGCGCCGCATCAGCGAGAACCCCGACGGGCCCTCCCCGCCGTGGAACAGCCGCGCGGCCTCCCGGCGTTCCCAGCACACCTCCAGGTAGGCGCGGGCGCCCGCCACGAACAACGCGATCGGGTCGCGCTCGCCCGCCGCCCGCGCCGCGGCCACCGCCTGCGCGGCCCGGCCCTCCTGCTCGCCCGACAGCTCCTCGTACAGCGCCAGGTACAGCCCGGCCTTGCCGCCGTAGTGGTGGTAGAGGCTGCCGACGCTGATCCCGGAACGCTCCACGATCTCGGCGATGCCCGCGTCGGCGTAGCCCCGGTCGGCGAACACCTCCAGCGCGGCGCTCAGCAGCGCCTGCCGGGTGGCGTCCGCCCGCGCCCACTGCCGTCCACCGCCGCCGCCCTCGCCGCCCGCCTCGCCGTCCTGCCGGGTCCTGCTGGTTCGCATCCCCACATGGTGCCGCCGACCGGGCCGCGCCACCAAGCCGGGACGCGACCGGAACCGGCTCGGCACCACCGGCTCAGTACCAGTGGTGCGACTGCCACCAGGCCCACGCGCCGCACGGATCCTTGTACCGGGCCCTGATGTAGTTCAGGCCCCAGGCGATCTGCGTGGGGGAGCTGGTCCGCCAGTCCTTGCCCGCGGTGGCCAGCTTCTCCGCCGGGAGCGCCTGCGGGATGCCGTACGCGCCGCTGGAGGGGTTCTCGGCGCGCTCGTTCCAGCCGCTCTCCTTCGTCCACAGGATCTTCAGGGACGGCCAGCAGCGGTCCCAGCCCCGCAGCGCCGCCATCTTGCGGCCGTAGCGCTGGTTCTCCACGGACGACGGGTTGGACGTGGCGAGGCGTTCGCGCTCGCGCTCGGCCTCCTGCCTCCGCTTCAGCTCCGCGGCGGCCCTGGCGTCGCGCCTCGCCTTCTCCCGCAGCGCCCTCATCTCGCGTTCGTGCTGCTCATGGGCGCGCTTCTTGGCCTCGGCGACCGCGCCCGCCACGACCGGGTCCATGTCGGACGCCTGGAGCCTCGCCAGCATGTCGTTGGTGGACAGGTCCCCGGCCCCGGGCGGGGGCTTGGCGTCGCCGCCGACCGCGTCCAGGTCCACCAGCACCACGCCCCCGGCCAGCACCCCCACCGCGACGGCGGTGATGGTGACGTTGTGGGTCAGGACCCGCCAGAGCCTCCGGCTCCGGGCACGCGACGGATCCTGCGGCGACTTGCGACTGTGGGTGCCGTGACTGCGTGGCATGAGAGAAAGAGTGCCTTACCTCGCGGGATGGAAGTGCCGTCTTGACCGGGTACGCACGCGCGGTCACCCGGGGTTCGACACCCCGCGTTCACAGCTCGTGGTCGTCGAAGGCCAGCCGGGCGGGCTGCAACGCCTCGAACACCTGCCGGTGCAGGCCGCCGAGCGCGGCCAGCTCGCCGTCGGGGGACTCCAGGGCGGCGTTCACCGCGCGGGCGCGCTCCCGGCCCTCCTCGGTGATGTACACGTAGGTCGCCCGCCGGTCGCGCGGATGCGGCGTCCGCGTCACCAGGCCCGCCGCCTCCAGCTGGTCCGCCGTCAGCTTCACCGACGTGGGGTGCATCATCAGGATCCGGCCGAGCGTGCTGAGCCGCGCCCGGCCCTCGGCGGTCAGCGCGAGCGTGGTGAGCAGGAAGTACCCCGTGCGGCCGAGACCGTGCCGCTTCACCTCGTTCTCCAGCGCCTTGGTGACCAGGCTGTGGAGGCGGCCGAGCGAGCAGATGGCCATGAACGGCCAGGGCTCGCCGGGCATCCCCTGGTCGCCCCAGCGGTCGCGGATCCCGGTCACCAGAGGGTCCACCGGAGGGTTGACGGCGCGTTGCGCACCCTGTTCGATCTCGGTCTGCACCGGGTGATCGTATCTTCCGACAAATGCAGATGTAAGTACTCGCTTCTTAGAACAACTTCCAATAGAGTGCTCCAGATCACAGGTGGTGCCGGCGTGTTCCCCGAACGCCGCCGGGACCACTGTGATCCCGGATCCTCCGACGGGCGCCCCCCGCGCGCCGGAGATCCGGAGCATCGGATGGGCGCCGACGTCCGAGAAGCGAAGGAGGCTGGAATGACCCGTGCCCCTGCCCCCGAGGGGGAGGTCTCCGGCTGATGGCCCTGAGCCTTCAGGGAACCCTGTCCAAAGCCCCCGACCTGGCCAGACGCCGCGCCGAGAAGGCACTGGACGAGACCGGGCTGCTGTGCGTGACCCTCCTGGAGGGCCTGCGCCGCACCTGGGACGTGCGCCAGTGGTGGGGCGAGTTCATCGAGCAGTGCTGGTTCCTGGCCCGCGTCACCAGCATCCCGGTCATGCTGATCGCCGTCCCGCTCGGCGCGACCATCTCCCTCCAGGTCGGCGACATCGCCCGGCAGCTCGGCGCGCAGTCGGGCACCGGAGCCCTGCTGGTCGCCGCCATGATCCAGCAGGTCGCGCCGCTGGCGGCGGCCCTGCTGGTCTCGGGCGTCGGCGGCTCGGCCATCACCTCCGACATGGGCGCCCGCAACATCCGCGACGAACTCGCGGCCATGGAGGTCATGGGCATCAACCCCATCCACCGCCTGGTCACCCCCAGGCTGTGGGCGGCCAGCACCGTCTCCGCCCTGCTGTGCTCGGTGGTCATCCTGGCGGGCGTCCTGGGCGGCTACTACTTCAACGTCATCCAGCAGGGCGTCAGCCCCGGCGCGTTCTTCGACGGGGCCACCACCCTGCTCCAGTTCTCCGACCTGCTCATCACCCTGTTCAAGGCGTGGATGTTCGGGTTCATCGCCGCCGCCGTCGCCTGCTACATGGGCATGAACTGCGACTACGGGCCGGTCGGCGTGGGCCGCGCGGTCAACCAGGCGGTCGTGGTCACCTCGATCGTGGTCTTCCTGACCAACTACGTGATCACGATGCTCTACCAGGTTCTCGTCCCCCCGAGGTTTTGATGGTCGCCATTTCCCCCGTACGCAGGTTCGGGCGGGCGGTGCGGACCCGAACGGCCGGCCTGGCCGCCTCCGCCGACCTCCCGGTCTTCCTCGGCCGGGTGCTGTACCACCTGCTGTTCGACATCATCCTGCGCCGCAAGTACGGCAAGACCCTGCTCAAACAGGTCTCCGACATCACCGTCGGCGTCGGCGCCCTGGTCATCGGCGGCGGCATGATCTTCGTGATCGCGACCATGTCGCTGGCCACCGGCGCCATGGTCGGCCTCCAGGGCTACCCCGGCCTGGAACGCATCGGCGCCGAGGCGTTCACCGGCCTGGTCGCCTCCTACTCCAACGTCCGCGAGGTCACCCCCATCATCGCGGGCGTCGCCCTGGTCGCCCAGGTCGGCACCGGCTTCACCGCCGAGATCGGCGCCATGCGCATCTCCGAGGAGATCGACGCCCTGGAGGTCATGGGCATCAACTCCCTGGCCTACCTGGTGTGCACCCGCGTCGCCGCCGGCGTCATCGCCCTGGTGCCGCTGTACCTGGTGTCACTGTTCATGGCGTTCTTCGCGACCCGGTTCATCTCCATCGAGTACTACGGCCTGTCGCCCGGCATCTACGACTACTACTTCCACCTGTACCTGCCGCCCATCGACGTGTTCTACAGCGTCATCAAGGTCGCGGTGTTCGCGTTCATCATCATGTTCGTCCACTGCTACCGCGGCTACTACGCGGCGGGCGGCCCCGTCGGCGTCGGCGTCGCCGCCGGCCGGGCCATCCGCGAGTCCACCATCCTGATGATCCTGATGAACCTGGTCCTGTCGTACGTCTTCTGGGGTCACGGCAGCACAGTGAGGTTGACCGGTTGACTTCCTCCGCCTCGCAAGCAAGGGGACTCCCGCCGCTCACGCCGCAGGGTTTCCTGCTTCACCGCCGACCGCCCCGCTCGGGAGGACTCCCGTTGAGGTCTTACACCGGCTCCACAGGCCGACACCGCCAGCCCGGCGGCCAGGATGTTGCGGGCGGCGTTCACGTCACGGTCGTGGACCGCGCCGCAGCCGCATCTCCAGACGCGTACGTCCAGGGACATCTCGCCACGCAGCGCGCCGCAGACCGAGCACAGCCTGGACGAGGGAAGGAAACGGTCGACGACGACCACTTCGCGCCCGTACCAGGCGGCCTTGTACTCCAGCATGGAGCGCGCCTCGCGCCAGGCCGCGTCGGAGACGCCGCGAGCCAGACGCCTGTTCCTGACCATGTTGCGCACGGCCAGGTCCTCGACCGCGATCGTTTGGTTCTCACGAACGAGCCGAGTGGTCAGTTTGTGCAGGAAGTCCCGCCGCCGGTCGGCGATCCGGGCATGGACGCGGGCGACCCTCAGCGCGGCCCTGCGCCGGTTGGCCGACCCCCGCGTCCTGCGCGTCAGCTCCCGCTGCGCCCTGGCCAGCCGCGTCCGGTCCCTCCGTTCATGCCGGGGATTGAGGATCTTCTCCCCGGTCGACAGGGTCACCAGACGGTCCAGGCCGAGGTCGACGCCGACCGCCGTGCCGGTCACCGGGAACGGCCGGACGCCGGGGTCCTCGCACACCAGCGACACGAACCAGCGTCCCGCACGGTCCCGGGAGACCGTCACGGTGGACGGCGCGGCCCCGTCAGGCAGAGGCCGCGACCACACGATGTCCAACGGCCGGTCCATCTTGGCCAGCGTCAGCCGGCCGTCCCGGTAGCGGAACGCCGAGGCGGTGTATTCGGCCGAGGCGCGGGACCTGCGCTTGGACTTGAACCGCGGGTGGCGGGCGCGTCCGGCGAAGAAGTTGGTGAAAGCGGCCTGCAGATGGCGCAGCGTCTGCTGCAGCGGAACCGAGGACACCTCGTTGAGGTAGGCCAGTTCGTCGGTCCTCTTCCAGGCGGTCAGCATCGCCGAGGTGGCGTTGTAGCCGATCCGTTCGCGGTGCCGGGACCATGCTTCGGCGCGGACGGCCAGCGCCAGGTTGTAGACCTTGCGCACGCATCCGAACGTCCGCACCAGCTCGGCCGCCTGCGCGGGCGTCGGATGGAAGCGGTACTTGAACGCCCTCTTCACGACAGCAGAGGTCACGCCCCACAAACTAGGCGTGATCGTGTGAGCGCAACGGGTGAACGCCGAATCTCCCTTCCTCCGCCTTCGGGCGGAAGTCTCCTCGGAGGTATCCGATGAGCGACGAACCCCTCTCCTCGCGTTCTCGTGTGATGTTCGGGCTGGTCGGTGCCGGGGTCATCGTCGGGGCGGCCACGGTGGTGGCGCTCGGCGCGACGCCCGACACGGCGGGGTCCACCTACTACCGGGCCGCGTTCTCCCGGGCCGGGCAGGGGCTGGACCCCGGCAAGTCCGACGTGAAGATCCGGGGCATCACCGTCGGCACCGTCGACCGGGTCGCGCTCGGCCGGGACGGGAGGGTCGAGGTGCGGCTGCGGCTGGACCGGGGGGTGAGGGTGCCCACCACGACCGCCGCGCGGATCGAGCCGCTGTCGGTGTTCGGGCCCAAGGACCTGGTGCTGGACCTGGGGCGGAACGAGCTGAGCGGGCCCTTCCTGCCCGCCGGCGGGCGGATCGCCCAGACCCGGGACCCGCAGGAGCTGTCGGAGACCGCCTGGCCCACCTACCGGCTCACCCGGGCGATCAACCCCGACGAGCTGGCGACCGTGCTGCGGACGTTCGCGGCCGGGCTGAACGGGCAGGGGCCCGCGCTGCGCCGCACCATCGACAACGGCTCCAAGGTCATCGACGCCACGCACGCCAGGCGCGCCGTCATCAGCCGGCTCATCAGCGACGTGTCGGGGATCTCGGGGACGCTGGGTTCGCGCGGTGACACCTGGACGCGGTTCACCGGTGACTTCAACCAGGTCGGTCCCGTTGTTTACGAGCGTCCCGACAAGGTGCAGCAACTGCTGGCCGAGGGCGGGGACCTGGCCGACACGGTCGGCGGCACGCTGCGGCGCCGGGGCCGTGACCTGGGCGAGCTCGTCGACGACGCCGGGGACGTGGCGTCGGTGCTGGCGCAGGAGCGGCGGCACATCCCGACGCTGCTGGACACCCTCAACGGCTTCTTCAACCTGCTGTCGCAGATCATCCGCGTGCCCGGCCCGAACGGGACGCTGCTCGCGCAGGCGGTCGACACGCTGCCGCTGGACATCTGCCAGACGCTGGTCGACATCTGCCCGACGCGGCCGACCCGGACGGCCTTCGACCAGAAGGTGAAGGGCGGGCCGACGATGGTGGTGCGGCCATGACCGGACGTCTCCGCGGCCGTCCGGGCCGCGGGCCGCAGTACGCGGTGACCGCCAAGTTCGGCGCGTTCGTGCTGCTGACGGGGGTGCTGACGTTCTTCATCGGGCAGCAGATCCTGGCCACCAGCTTCAACGCGCGCTACAAGATCACCGCCATCTTCGACGATGTCACCGGGCTGCTGGAGAACGATGTCGTCAAGATCGCCGGAACGCCGGTCGGGCAGGTCACCTCGATCCGGGTGAGGCAGGGCAAGGCCGTGGTCGGCATGGAGATCGACCGGGAGGTCCGCGTTCCCGCCGACTCCACCGCGGCGGTCCGCTGGCGCAACGTCGTCGGCCAGCGCGTCGTCTACCTGGAGCCCGGCCAGAGCCCTACGAAGCTCGCGCCCGGCTCGCGCGTCCCGCACACCCGCTCGGTGGTGGACCTCGGCGAGGTCGTCAACGCGCTCGGCCCGCTCACCCGCAACCTGGACCCCAACCAGCTCAACAAGATCCTGTTCTCGCTGTCCCAGGCGCTGGAGGGCAACGAGGACAACATCAACGTGATGGTCCGGAACCTGGACGTGCTGCTGCGCACCTTCGAGGCCCGCCGGGGCACGATCCGGGACATGATCAAGAACTACGAGGTCGTCAGCGGGGCCGTCGCCACCCGCGACCGGCAGATCGCCGCCAGCGTCGACAACCTCGCCGAGCTGTCGAAGGTGTTCGCCGACAACCACAGGCTGCTGGAGGACGCGGTCGTGGAGGTCGCGGGCGTCACCACCAACCTCAACCAGGTGCTCGGCGGCAACGACGAGCAGCTCGCCCGCATCATCGACAACCTCGGCGAGTTCTCCGAGACCTTCCGCCTCAACGTGGACCAGCTGGAGCGCATGGTGCGGAACCTGCCGGTGACGCTGCGGCAGCTCTTCGCGGCGGGCAACGGCGGCAACTTCCTGCGCACCAACGTGGTCTGCCTCAACATCCAGCAGGGCCCGTGCCCGTTCCCGATGCGGCTGCCCCCGCAGTCGGGCCGCACCGCCCCGGAGAACGCGCCCAAGCCCGACGAGCTGGAAAAGCTCCGGCGGATGCTGCAAGGGGGGAGCTGATGGCGCTCAAGTCGCTGCGCGACGTCAACCACCGCGTCGTCGCGGTCGTCTTCCTGAGCCTGCTCGCCGCGACGTGCGTGTTCGCGTTCGCGATCGGGCAGCTGCACCTGCTGGACCGCGGCTACACCGTCACCGCCGAGTTCTCCGACACCGCCGGGCTGAAGGCGGGCCAGGACGTGCGGGTCGCGGGCGTCAAGTCCGGGCGCGTCACCTCCGTCGAACCCGACTTCGCCCGCGGCCGGATCCTGGTGAAGATGCATGTCAACGCGGGTATCGACCTCGGCGTCGACACCCGCGCCGAGATCCAGACCACGACGCTGCTGGGCGGCCGCTACGTGCGGCTGTCGGGTCCGGTCGCCCGCCCCTACCTGGCGACGCTGCCCGACCCGCGGCGGCGCATCCCGCTCAACCGCACCAGCGTGCCGTTCACGGTGCCCGACGCGCTGGAGGGCGCGCAGAACATCGTCGGCAAGCTCGACCAGAGGAGCATCGACAAGCTGCTCACCGAGGTCGGGAGGATCGAGTCGCCGAGCGCGGCCAAGCTCAAGGAGATCCTGACGAACGTGCAGCGGGTGTCCCGCACGCTCAACGACTCCGCCCCCGAGATCGAGAAGCTGATCGAGAACAGCAGGTCGATCACCGGGACGCTGGCCGCCAAGGACCGGAAGCTCACCCAGATCATCAACTCCTCGCAGGTGCTGCTGGACACGCTGGTGCGGCGGCGCAACGAGCTGGCCGCCACCATCGGCCAGGGCAGCCGCACCGTGCGCACCCTGTCCAACGTCATCGCCCGCAACGAGCGCGAGCTGAACCGGCTGCTGGACAACCTGCACCTGCTGACCACCCGGCTGGCGCCCAACATGGACGCCCTCAACACCGACTTCTCGCTGCTCGGCCCGACGTTCAGCCGCGTCGCCGCCGTGCGCGGCAACGGCCGGTGGGTGGAGGGCGTCATCACCGGCCTCGGCCCGCTCCAGCCGACCGGGCCGATCTCCAGCGGATGGCCGCCCGCCGACTCCGGCGGCAACCGGCCGGCGTCCGACCGGCGAGGGGGAGGCAACTGATGAGGATGGTCGCGAGACGCCCCCGGCTGGCGGCGGTGGCGCTGGCCGGGGCGCTGCTGGCGTCGCTCGGCGGCTGCGCCCTGGTCGGCGGCGACGGCCTCGGCCAGCGCCGCATGACGGTGTACGTGCCGAAGGCCCGCTCCTTCTACAAGGAGTCCAAGGTCAAGGTGATGGGCGCCGACGTCGGGCTGGTCGACGAGGTCGTCAACATGGGCGACCGCATCAAGGTGACGTTCCACATCGACCGGGACGTGCCGCTGCCCCGGGGCGTGCAGGCGTCGATCGTGCCGCTCAACCTGGTCGGCGAGCGCAACCTGGTGCTGCACCCGGCGTGGCGGCCCGGCGAGCCGAAGGAGACGGGCAACGTCATCCCGATCGAGCGCACCCACGTCCCGGTCGAGGTGGACGACGCGCTGTCGTCGTTCACGAACCTGGCCAACGCGCTGGACCCGACCAAGATGCAGAAGGCGCTCGGCGACGCCGCCGACTCCTTCAACGGCAACGGCAAGGCGTTCAACGCCACCCTGGAGGAGTCGGGCCGCCTGGTGGAGAACATCGCCGGGCAGGACAAGGAGCTCATCGAGGTCGCCCGCAACCTCGACCGGCTCGCCGGGGTGGTGCGGGGCCGCGAGCAGGTCCTCGGCCAGATGATCCGCAACTTCGGCGAGGCCACCCGCGTGCTCAGCGCCGAACGCGGCGAGCTCCAGGAGCTGGTGCGCGGCATCGTCGACCTGTCGCGGCACGGCGACAGGCTGCTGGACAAGTACAAGGGACAGCTCCCCTACGACCTGGCGGTGCTCACCAAGACCGCGCTGGTGCTGAAGGGCAACGCCCAGTCGCTCGCGCAGCTCCTGCGGGCGCTGCCGGGCATCAACGAGGCCCTCATCAACGGCTACAACCCGCGGAACAAGTCGCTGCAGATCCGCTTCGCCACCGACAACTTCCTGCGGACCTGGCTGCGGACGATCCTCAACCGGGAGTACGTGCCCTGCCCGCTGCCCAGGCCGAACTCCAACTGCCCCTGGATGGAACGCGAGGGCGCCGGCCAGAACGGAGGCCGTCCATGAGACATCTGGCGAGAGGGGTCGCGGTCGCGGTGACGCTGTCGCTGACGGCGACGGTCACCGCCTGCTCGTTCCGCACCGCCGGGGGCGACCGCGGCGAGCTGACGCTGACCGCGACGTTCGACGACGCGCAGGGCCTGGTCGCCGGGCACAGCGTCAAGATGTCCGACGTCAACGTCGGCAGCGTCACCAAGGTCGAGCTGGCCGAGGGGTACCGGGCCCGGACCACCCTGTCGATCAAGGACGGGATCCGGCTGCCGCAGGGCACCAGCGCCGAGATCAGGGTGACGTCGCTGCTGGGCGAGAACTACGTGGACCTGGCCCTGCCGCCGGGCGGCAGCATGGACCGGGGACCGTTCCTGACCAAGGGCGCGGCGATCCGGCAGACGAGCGTGCAGCCCGCGTTCGAGCAGGTCGTCGGGCAGGCCGGCCCGCTGCTCAAGGCGCTGGCCGGCAACGACGTCGCCACCGTCGTCAACGCCGGGGCCACCGCCCTGGACGGCAACGGGAAGAAGCTCAACTCCACCATCGCCAAGTCCGGCGACCTGCTGAAGATCTTCGCCGAGCAGCGGGCGGAGCTCGGCCGCGCGGTCGACGAGTTCGCCCGGTTCGGCCGCGCGCTCGCCCGGGGCGAGGACGAGCTGAGCCGGGCCCCCGGCGAGCTGGAGAAGACGACCCGGCTGCTCAACGAGAACAAGCACCGCATCCTGTCGACCGTCGACAAGCTCACCAGGATGGCCGCCGAGCTCAACGACAAGGTCCTGGAGGGCCGCGTCGCCCGCTTCCGGCGGCTGCTGCGCGACCTGGACCCGGTCCTGGCCCAGCTCGGCAACAACCGGACCCGCCTCACCAACCTGGTCAACGGGCTGGTCACGTTCGAGCAGAAACTGCCGCGCGCCAGCTACGACGGCCAGCTGCTGCTGTACCCGCTGCTGC
Source organism: Actinomadura kijaniata (assembly GCF_014138665.1). NCBI lineage: Bacteria > Bacillati > Actinomycetota > Actinomycetes > Streptosporangiales > Thermomonosporaceae > Actinomadura > Actinomadura kijaniata. Next base: position 351,231 of record NZ_JACJIA010000003.1, on the reverse strand, counting down.
GGATCGTCTGGCCGGACGGCACGCCGGTGATCCCGGGGCAGGGCGGCGGCGGCCAGGGCGCCGGGCAGCCCAAGAAGACCGGACAGCGACTCCCCGGGCGGTTGCGCGGGGCCCTGCCCGACCTGGACGACATCCTGGAGCCGCGGCGATGACCAGGCGACTCACGATCAACCTCGGCGTCTTCGCGGCGCTGGCCGTGCTGATGACGGTCTGGGCGTTCACCAGCGTCGTGCGGTTCGACTTCATCGACCGGCCCTACCGCGTCACCGTCGAGTTCGAGTCGTCACCGGGCCTGCACCCGGGCTTCGAGGTGGACTACCTGGGCGTGCGCATCGGCAAGATCGACTCGGTGCGGCTGGAGAAGTCCAAGGTGGTGGTGCGGCTCGACATCGAGCGGGGGACGCGGATCCCGGCGAACGTCACGGCCGCCGCCGCCCGCAAGTCCGCCGTCGGCGAGCCGGTCGTCGAGATCACCCCCGAGCCCGGCGCGGCGCGCGGCCCGACGATGCGGCCCGGCGCCGTGATCCCGGTGTCGAAGACCAAGGTGCCGCCCCGCTACGGCGACCTGTTCGGCGCGGTCATCAAGACGCTCAAGGCCATCGACCCCAACGACGCCCGGGTCCTCACCCACGAGCTCGCCGAGGGCTGGTCGGGCCGCGAGGGCTCGCTGCGGCAGATCATCCAGGGCGGTGACCAGCTCACCCAGACGTTCGCCGACAACACCGAGCTGCTCGACGGCCTCACCTCCGACCTCGGCCGGATCGCGAGCGTGCTCAACGCCAACCGCGGCGACCTCGGCGCGGGCATCGACAACCTCGCCGCCCTCACCGGCGCCCTGCGGCAGGTGCGCGGCGAGCTGAAGGTGCTGCGCGACGACGGCCCCGAACTGCTCAGCACCGTCAACAGGCTGCTGGACAAGACCGGCCCCGACTTCGAGTGCGCCGTCGGGTCGCTGGCCGACCTCGGCATCACCCGCTACAACCCCGACGCCCTCGCCGACCTGCGCCGCACGCTGCGGCTGTCGCCGTCGCTGAAGGTCGTGCTGGACAACGTGATCGGCCAGGACCAGGGCAAGCCGGTGCTGAACGTGGTCTTCCTGGTCACGCTCCGCAAGCAGGCGACGCTGGAGTTCAAGCACCCGCTGCCGCAGCCGGCGGTCAACCCGATGCTGCGCTGCCCGGGCGGCCGGGACCCGATCACCACCAGGCAGGCGTCGTACCAGGGCAAGAACCCCGGTGACACGAGGCCCGCCCACGACCCGGCCCACAACAAGCCCAACCCGCCCGGCACCGTGCCCGATCCGCTGGCGGCGCGCAAGGCCGCGGAGAACGCGCGCGACTCTTCTGCCGGACCCCCGGTTTGGCTAGTGTACGTTCCCCCGGTCCTGGCCCTGATGGTGCTGATCAGGGTGATGGCGGGCTCGGTGCCCGTGCTCTCGCGCCTGCCCCGCCCGCGTTCGCGCCGCCGGCGCGAGGACTGATCCCCAACCCCCGGAGGAGTACCCGAAGTGACAGCCAGGACCCCCAAGGACGTCACCGAGGACGCCGAGGAGGCGCCGGCCGCGGAGGTCGAGGCCCCCGGCGAGGACGCGGCGGGCGGGGAGGCGTCCCGCCCGGCCAGGCGCAAGCGCCGGGTGCGGGTGATCGAGGTCATCGACGACGACGATGACGACCTCGACCTGGACGACGTGCTGAAGTCGGTCGAGGAGGAGGAGCGGCGCGAGCCCAGGCCGAAGCCCAAGCCCGCCGCCCGGCCGCGCCCGAAGCCGGCCGAGCCGGTCGAGGCGGACACCGACGACGACTCCGAGGACTCCGAGGACTCCGAGGACGCCGAGTCCGCGGCTCCCCGCGGGAAGAAGGCGCGTCCCGCGCCGGTCAACGTGGACGCGGCCCCGGCGGGGTCGGCGTTCGGCATGACCCGCACCGCCGCGGTCGTGACGGTCGTGCTGGTCGCGGCGCTGGCGAGCCTGGCGATCTGGCAGTGGACCAGCGCGTCGTCCCTGTCGTCGGCCGAGCAGGACCGCAGGTCCGTCGAGAAGGTCGCCGCCGCCTACGGCAACGCCGCCCTCAACTACAACGCCGCCAACTACCAGTCCCAGATGGACAAGGCCCAGAAGCTCATGGCGGGCGACCTGCTGGACAACTTCAAGCAGTGCACGCTGCCGAACCTGGGCAACACGTTCAAGGAGCAGCCCGAGCTGGCGCTGACGTCGAAGACGGCGCAGACGTTCGTGGGCAGCGTGGACGAGCGGTTCGCCACCGCGACCGTGTCGGTGGACGTGACCGTGCGCAGCAAGACCCTCAACACCGACGTTCCGGCCAACCTGATCCGGCTGTCGCTGTCGAAGGTCGGCGGCGACTGGAAGGTCACCCAGCAGTTCGCCTCCGGCAACAACCAGCAGAAGCGCGGCTGCGACGACGGCGGGCTGGCCGTTCCGGGCGGCGGCACCGGCACCGACAAGGGCAAGGAGAAGGACACCAAGCCCAAGAACTGACGGCCCGGACCGTGCGCGCCCCACCCGGTGGACGCCGGATGGGGCGCGCTGTGCTGTGCTGGGGGCCGGGACTTTCGGGTTCGGGAGGGAAGGACGGGCGTGGATCCTCTGGTCGGGGAGTTCGGGACGTTGCTGGGCGCGGCGGCGGCGCTGGAGAGGATCGCGGGCCGCGAGCTGGAACGGCGGTGCGGGATCCGGCACGCGGTGTTCGAGGCGCTGCTGCGGCTGAAGGACGGGCCGGTGTCGATGGGGGACCTGGCGGCGTCGCTGATCCTGACCAGCGGCGGGGCGACCCGGCTGATCGACCGGATGGAGACGGCGGACCTGGTGACGCGGCACGCGGCCGAGGGGGACCGGCGCCGCCAGATCGTGCGCCTGACGGAGGCGGGCGAGGCGAGGCTGGCCGAGGCGCTGACCGTGCACGCCGAGACGCTGCGCCGCCACTTCGCGGCCCCGCTGAAGGAGGACGAGCTGCGCGCGATGGTCGAGTCCCTGCGCACCCTGCGCGCCCACGCCCGCGAGGAGCTGGGCTCACTGCGCTGACCCGGGATCTGTCGGCGGCCGCCTCTAGGCTCCCGATGATCAATTGGGAGGAGCGGTGATGAACGATCCCCTGTCGGCGGCGGCATGGCTGCTGGAACGCTGGCTGCCCGGCGTCCGGGCGGAGATCGTGCGCGATGAGGCGCCGCGCGCGCTCGACGAGGACTGGGCGGGGACGCCGCCGTCGCCGGAGCGGGTGGCCCGGTACGGGGCGTTCGGCGGGACCCGTCATCCGGTGGCCGTCGAGCGCTTTCCGATCGAGGAGGACCTGATGTTCGGCGCGCAGCGCGCCGAAGCCGGGTTCCCCGACGAGAGCGCCGAGCAGGCGCTGGGGTTCCTGACCCCGGTACTGGAGGACGAGGTCCACCTGCTGGTGCGCGCGCGGGAGGGGCACACCGCGCGGCTGGCGCTGTCGCCCGGCGGGCCCGCGCCGGACGACCTGGACACGCGCGTCTCCTGCCTGACCACGTTGCTCAGCGAGTTCCTCTACATGAACAACAACAACCAGGTGGACTTCGAGGTGGGCTTCCGGGAGCCCGGAGAGCCGGTCGAGATCGACGACGGTTTCTGAGCGCGCCGGGGACGCGCGGGGCGCCGCCACCGGGCCCCGCGCGTACCGGGGCCTGTTCCAGAGTGGGCCCCAGCCGCGCACGACCTGGTGAGAAGCGGGCCCCCGGGCGGGCGCCGTGGGCCGGGGCTTTGGAACACGGCCTACAGGTAGCGGGCGGCGGCGGCCTCGGCGGGGGCGTCGGCGCCGGTCACGCCGTCGGGGCCCTTGGGAACGCCGTCGTCGATGTCGGCCGGGCAGTTGATGGTGACGCGGTGCATCTTGCGGCGCTGGGTGTAGTCGGCGACCGCGTAGTGCTGGGTCGGGCGGTTGTCCCAGAACGCCAGCGTGCCGACCCGCCACTTCAGCCGCACCTGGAACTGCGGGTCGCGGACCGCGTCGAACAGCAGCGGCAGGATCGCCTCGTTCTCCCGGCGGGACAGGCCGATGAGGCGGGTGACCGAGGAGCGGTTCACGTAGAGGGCCTTGCGGCCGGTCTCGGGATGGACGCGGACGACCGGGTGGACGACCGGCGGGTTCTTCTCCTGCATCGCGCGCAGGTCCATCCGGTGGCCCTTGTCGATGGCCTTGGTGACCGACATGGTCAGGTCGTGCTCGGCGTACAGCTCGTCGCAGAGCCGCCGGAGCCAGGGCGCGAGCGAGTCGTAGGCCATGTACATGTTGGCCCAGAGGGTGTCGCCGCCGACCTCGGGGAGGATGACCGCGCGCAGCAGCGACCCCATCGGCGGGGTCTTCATGAATGTGTTGTCGCTGTGCCACTGGTCGCCGCCCTCGCCCTTGGGGTCGGTCTGGTCCAGCACGTGCACGGCGCTGCCGGAGGTGTCCATCGGCGGCAGGTTGGCGGTGCCGAACTGCTTGGCGAACGCCACGTGCTCCTCGTCGGTGATGTGCTGGTCGCGGAAGAACAGCACCATGTGCGTGAGCAGGCCGTCGCGGATCTGCTGGACCTGCTCCCCGTCGAGGGGCTTGCTGATGTCGACGCCGGTGACCTCGGCACCGATGTTCCGGGTCATGGGGTGGAATTCGATCATGTCCGGGGGCCTCCATCGGAGTACTGGCCAAGCAATCGCTAGGTTGACTGTATCCGATGGAGGTGGACACCTGTCCAGACCCGCCCCGGGCCGTATGCGGTTGTGCGCGCCGGACGAGCCTCAGCGCGAGTAGTGCTCGACGACGAGCTGCTCGTCGCAGATCACCGGGATCTCGCTGCGCTCGGGCAGCCGCGTGAACTGCGCGACCAGCGCCTCGTGCCGCACGTCCAGGTAGCCCGGGACGTTCTCGGTGTGGGCCCCGGTGGCGGCGACCTGGAACGGCGTCATCTGGCGGCTGCGCTCGGCGACCTGGATCACGTCGCCCGGGCGCAGGCGGAAGGAGGGCCGGTCGACGCGCTTGCCGTTCACCAGGATGTGGCGGTGCACGACGAACTGGCGGGCCTGGTAGATCGTGCGGGCGAACCCGGCGCGCAGCACCAGCGCGTCGAGCCGGCGCTCCAGGTCCACGATCAGGGCCTCGCCGGTCTTGGCGCCCTTGACCTTGGCGGCCTTGGCGAAGGCGTTGCGCAGCTGGGTCTCGCGGATGTTGTACTGCGCGCGCAGCCGCTGCTTCTCGCGCAGCCGGACCTTGTAGTCGGACTCGTTCTTGCGGGCGCGGCCGTGCACGCCCGGCGGGTAGGGCCGGGCCTCGAAGTACTTCACGCTCTTGGGCGTCAGCGGGATGCCGAGCGCTCGGGACAGTCGGACCTTGGGGCGGGAGTTGTTCAAAACGCACCTCGCTGTGGTTAGGTAAGGCTTAGTTAGGTTAGCCTAACCTACAACGTCAAGGAGGGTGGATGATGAGCGAGGGCACCACGGGACGGCCCACCGCGGCGGAGCGGGCGCGCACGTTGGCCTACGGGGTGGCGGACGGCGTCCTGGTCGCGCCGGGCGTCCCGTACGCGCCGGTCTCCGCCCACATCACCGACGAGAACGGCCGCCCCCTGCTCCTCATGCCCGCCGGTTCCCCGGTCGTGGCGGCGCTGGCGGGCGAGCCGGACCTGCCCGCCACGCTGCGGCTGAGCGACGTCGCCCCGGTGGCGCTGCCGGACCGGGTGCGGGGCCGGGCGTGGCTGCACGGCTGGCTGACGGAGGTCCCGGAGTCCGAACGCCGCGCGGCGGCCCTCCGCCTGTCGCGCCTGCACCCGCGCTCCGAACTGCTGGACCTGGGCGAGGAGTGGACCCTCCTGGCCCTGGAGGTCGCGGAGGTGGAGATCGAGGACCCGTGGGGGACGGCGACCCTGGAGCCGGAGGAGTACGCGGCGGGGGCGCCCGACCCGTTCACGGCGGTGGAGGCGGGCGTCCTGACCCACCTGGACGGCGCCCACCGGGACGAGCTCCACCTCCTGCTGAAGAACCTGGGCCACTTCCCGTCGGAGACGACGGTGGTCCGCCCCCTGGCGCTGGACCGGTACGGGATGTGGCTGCACATCACCGTCCCCGGCACGGAGGACCCGGGCCCGTTCGCGCTGCGGGTGGCGTTCGCCGAGCCGGTGGACGACATGGACGGCCTGCGCTGCGTCTACCGGCGGCTGTTCGCCGGCGCGACGCGTTCCTGACGCGGCCCGGCGCCGATCAGCGCGCACGAGGCCGCCGCGACCTGGACGGCCGCGGCGACCGCCAGCGCTCCGGGGAGCGACCAGGCGGCGAGCGGCCCGGCGGCCCCCGCCCCGACCGCGTAACCGGTGATCTTCAGGCTGGCGCCGGTGGTGAAGACCTGGCCCCGCAGGCGTTCCGGGGCCTCCCGGTGCCTGACCGCGAACAGCGCGGTCAGCTGGGGCCCCTCGCCCGCCCCGGCCACGAGCGCCGCCACCGCGACCAGCGCCGGTCGTTCCGTGGCGGCCAGCAGGAGCGCGACGGCCAGCACCAGGGCGCTGCCCCACACGACGGTGTCCGGGCGCAGCAGCCCGGGACGGCGCGCGAGGACGGCGTTGGCCGCGAGCGCCGCGGCGGCGACACCCGACAGCAGCAGTGCCCCGCGGTCGGCCGAGCCGAAGACGCGCGCCCCGAGCAGCGGAGCGCAGGCGAGCAGGACGCCCTGCCCCACGCAGGAGACCACGGAGACCGCCGTCGCGGCGGCCAGCGCCCGGACGCGGACGATGGCCCCCACCCCGGCGGCCAGGTCCCGCCCGAAGGACCGGACGGCCCGTCCCCCGGCGGGCGGCGTCCGCGTCGCGGGGAGCGTCCACGCGACCGGAAGGGCCGCGAGGATGAGGACGGCCGCCACGACCATCCCCGCCGGCGCGCCCGCCAGCGCCGCGATCGTTCCGGCCAGGGCGGGGCCCGCCAGTCCGGCGGCGTTGAACGTCATGGCGTCCAGCGCGTTGGCGCGGGGGAGCCGTTCCGGCCCGACGACGCGCGGCAACTGGGAGGTCCATCCCCCGGCCAGCGCGGGACCCAGCAGGCCCGCGCCGACCGCGATCGCCACGACGACGGCGAGGGGCAGACGTCCCAGGACCGCCAGGATGAGCAGGAGCGCGCCCGCGTAGACCGCGAGGGCCCAGGCCAGCAGCCTGCCCGGCCGCCTGGCCCGGTCCAGCAGCGCCCCGAAGACGGGCCCGCCGACGGCGGCGGCGACCATGAGCCCCGCCAGCAGCGTCGAAGCGGCGGTCTCCGAGCCGGTGACGGCCAGCCCGGCCAGCAGCAGCGCGGGACCCGACATCTCGTCCCCGGTCCGCGCCGCGGCCGCTCCGGCGAGGTATCCCTCCATGCGGTAACGCTTTAACATGCCCGGCACGTTACACAGGTAACGCAAAACAGCGCCAGATGCGTTACATTGCCGCCATGCCCTCTCCCGGCCGTGAATGGTCCACCCGGCACTCGGTGCAGGCCATGGCGCACCGCACCGTCGCGCTGGTCAACGCCCTGACCACCGGCGACCCGGCCCCCGCCGAGATCGCCCGGATCCTGCGGGAGCACGGCGAGGCGGACCCGGTGACCGTGACCGACGCCGAGGTCCGGGAGATGCGGGCCGCCGCGCGGACGCTGCGCGAGGTCTTCGAGGCCGCCCACGTGGACCGGGCCGCACCCGCCCTGAACGCCCTCCTCCGCCAGGCCCCCGGCCCCCTGCGTCTGACCTCCCACGACGGCACCGGCCCGTGGCACCCCCACCTGGACGGCCACGACGACGCCCCGTGGCCGGAGTGGTTCCTGACCTCCTCCGCCCTGGCCCTGACCATCCTGCTGTGGGACACCCAGCGCCCGCCCGGCGGCGTGTGCGCCTCAAGCACCTGCCAGAACGTCTTCCTGGCCACCGGCGGTGGCCCGCCCCGCCGCTACTGCTCCCGCCGCTGCGCCACCCGAGAACGGGTAGCCACCCACCGCCGCACCCACCCCTGACACCGCACCCGCCTCGCCGCCCAACCAACAGCCCATACCGCGACCATGCCGGTCGAGCGTGGCATCGCCGGGCGACCAGCAGGGGGAGCCCGCCTCCGGCCGGGAGACGGCCGAGCCCCCCTTCTGCGCCGGACTCCAGGCGGCCACCCGCCGCTGCATCTGACCACCGCGCCCGACCCGGTGCCCGGCTGGCGCTCCGCGCCGTGGCTGCGTCCGGTATCGCCTCGCGTGATGGCTGGGGTCCGTCCGCGCAAGGACCTCGCCAGCCTCTCCGGTCCGCGCCGTTCAGTGGTCCGCTGCTCCTATGCCCGGTCGGGCGGAGCCCCTGGAGCCGGACGGCTGATCGTTGTGTCGGGCGGGCCGCCGCTCGCCGGTCTCCGGCGTTCATCGGTGGGGGGTCAGGCGTTGTTCGTTCGGTTCCGTCTTCGGGTCGTTCATCGGTGGCTTGCGGCGGGGGGCGGCCGTGGGGGCGGCCAGGGCCGTGGTCAGTACCAGCAGGCCGCAGGCGGCCACCAGGGACCAGCCGGGGCGGGACGCCTCGGCCAGCCGGGCGGGGGCGGCGCCGGCGAGGAAGCCGCCCGCGGCGGCGACGCCCAGGGCCGAGCCGAGCTGGCGGGCGGTGGAGGTGATCGCCCCGGCGACCCCGGCGCGGGCCGGCGGCAGGCCGCTGACGGCGGTGTTGGTGATCGGCGCGTTCGCGAACCCGAACCCGACACCGATCAGCAGCAGGGCCGACGACAGCAGCCGGACGTCGGGGTGCGGGCCGATGCCCACGGCGCCGAGGCCGCCCGCCGCGAGGAAGGCACCGGCGAGCAGCAGGGGCGGGCGCGCGCCGAAGCGGCCGACGAGCACGCCCGAGAGCGGGGCGCACACGGTCGCGGCGATCGCCATCGGCAGCGTGACGAGCCCGACGGCCATCGGGGACATGCCCCGGGCGTGCTGGAGGTAGAGGGTGGTGAGCAGCAGCGTCGCGCCGAGGGCGACGAACACCGCGACCGCGCCCACGGCGGCGGCGAGGAACGGCGGGCGGCGGAACAGCCGGGGGTCCACCAGCGGCTCCTCCCGGCGCGCCTCCACCCCGGCGAACGCGCCCAGCGCCACCGCCACCACGGCGTAGCCGGCCACCATCGCGGGCGAGCCCCACCCGAGGTGCGGCCCCTCGATCAGCACGGCGACCGCGCCGCCGACCACGACGGCCAGCAGCAGCTGCCCCCACCCGTCGAGCCGCCGCGGCCGCTCCGCCCGCGACTCCGGCACGAACACCGCGGTCAGCACCAGCGCCGCGACCACCACCGGCACGTTGATCCAGAAGACCGAACGCCAGCCCGCCTCCGCGACGAGGACGCCGCCCACCAGCGGCCCGGCGGCCATGCTGGCGCCGAAGACCGCCGCCCACACGCCGATCGCCCGCGCCCGCCGCCGCGGCTCGGTGATCACGTTGACGACGATCGCGAGCGCCACCGGGCTGAGCATCGCCCCGCCGACGCCCTGCGCCGCGCGGGCCGCGACCAGGACGCCGGCGGTCGGCGCGAGCGCGCAGGCGACCGACGCGACGCCGAAGACGACCAGCCCGAGCCGGAACACGCGGCGCCGCCCGAACCGGTCGGCCAGCGCGCCGGACGTGATCAGCAGGCTCGCCAGCACGAGCGTGTAGGCGTCGACCGTCCACTCCAGGCCGCGGGTCCCGACGTCCAGCCCGGCGCCGATCGCGGGCAGGGCGACGTTCACGGCCGTCGTGTCCAGGCCCACCAGGAACAGGCTCAGGCAGCAGGTCGCCAGCACCGTCCAGCGTCTGTCCATCGTCACTCCTTCGCATGGTCGAGGGAGCAACACTGTCGGGCCGCCGAAACCCGCCCGGCCAGGAGATTTGCGAAGACTGCAAAAAATCCCGGGCCAGGCCAGACTGGCGGGCGTGGACGCCGAAATGGAAGAACTGCTCGCCGCCATCGGACCCCGGCTGCGCTCGCTGCGCCGCGACCGCGGCATGACCCTGGCGGCGCTGTCGGAGGCGACCGGCATCTCGGTCAGCGGCCTGTCCCGGCTCGAGTCGGGACTGCGGCGCCCCACCCTCGAACTGCTGATCCCGATCGCCCGCGCCCACCGCGTCGCGCTCGACCAGCTCATCGCCGCCCCGGCGACCGGCGACCCGCGCGTCCACCTCACCCCGCTGCGGCGCCGCGCGGGCAGCGTCCTGGTGCCGCTGACGCGGTACCCGGGCCGCCTGCGGGTCTTCAAGCAGGTGATCGCGCCCTGCCCCCGCAGGCTCGTCGCCCACGACGGTTACGAGTGGCTGTTCGTGCTGGCCGGGGAGCTGCTGCTCGTCCTCGGGGAACGCGAGATCACGCTGGGGCCCGGCGAGGTGGCCGAGTTCGACACGGCCGAGCCGCACTGGTTCGGCCCGAACGGCGACCGCCCCGTGGAGATCCTGCACATCTTCGGCCCGCAGGGCGACAAGGCCCGCGTGCGGGCACGCCCGGAGGGCCCACCCGGCCACCAGGACTAGGGCCCGTTCCGACGTGGGCCTCGCCACGCACGCGAGCGCGTCGTCCGACCCGCGGGCCAGGGCTGCGAAGCACGGACTAGAGGTAGAAACCGGTGGCGGTGCCGGACGGGCGGTCGGCGGCGGGCCGCTCGCCCTTCGACAGCGCCACCAGCTCGGCCAGCGTCGCGCCGTCCGGGCCGACCTCCGCCTCCGCGCCCGCCTCGGCCAGCCACGCCGCCGACTCCGCCTGCGTCAGCGGCCCCACCTCGACCTGCGCCAGGCAGCGTCCCGGCCGCACCACCGCCGGGTGCAGCCGGGTCAGGTCCTCGTTCGTGGTGATCGCCACCAGGACGTCGCGGCCCTGGCCCAGCATCCCGTCGGTCAGGTTCAGCAGGCGCGACAGGCCCTGCCCCGCCGACTGCTTGGCCTCGCCGCGGATCAGCTCGTCGCAGTCCTCCAGGATCAGCAGCCGCCAGCGGCGCTTCTCCTCGTCGTCGTCGCCGACGGCCACCTCCATCAGGTAGCTCGGCGCCCCGAACAGCGACTCGGGGTCCAGCACGCAGTCGGCGTCGCACCAGTCCTTCCACGCCCGCGCCAGCGCGCGCAGCGCCGTCGTCTTGCCGGTGCCGGGCGGGCCGTGCAGCAGCAGGCGGCCCGAGACGTCGTCCGGGGACAGCGTCATGATCCGTTCCAGGGCGGTGGCGACCGGGGCCGAGTAGTTGCGGCGGATGTCGGACCAGTGGTCGGCGGAGATCGCGCGCTCGTTGCGCTGCGGGCCGCGGGCGGACAGGTGCCAGAAGCCCATCTCGACGTTGGTGTCGTCGGTCTGGGGCGGGTCGGTCGCGTCCCGGACCGACTCCTCGAAGATCTCCTCGGCGAGGTCCTCGGCGGTGGCGGTGACCGCGACGTAGGCGCCGCCGCCCTTCCACCGGTTGACCAGCAGCGTCCAGCCGTCCCCGGTCGCCAGCACCGTCTCCTGGCCGCGTTCGCGGGCCGACCGGACCAGCCGCGCGCCCGGGGGGCGCAGCGGGGCGTCCGGCTTGACGTGCTCCAGCCGGGTGGACCGCGCCCAGGGCTGCTCGCCCGACGCGAACGGCCGCAGCGCCAGCACCTCCAGCACCTCGCCGGGCGTGCTGTTCTCGTCGAGGTTGAAGACGACGGGCAGGATCGACGGGCTCGGATCGGCCTCGGGGACCTCCGGCGCCGGAACGAGCTGCAGGATCTCCGGCGGGCGCCGTGACGTGGTCATGCCTTCGATGATCAGCCCGTGGTCCCGCCGGAGTCCATCGAATTTACCCCTGCTCCCGCGCCTCGCGGGCGGCCCGGCGGGCGGCGCGCTCCTCGGCCTCGGCCGCGTCGAGGGCCTCGGCCTCCTCCGGCGTCGGGGCGGCGCCGTCCAGGTAGGCGGGCTGCCACCACTTCTCGTCGGCCGCCGGGATGTCGGGGTACTCGCGCTGCGCCTTCTCCAGCAGGTCCGAGATCCGCTGCCGCAGCTCCTTGGTGACCTGGTCGTAGTCGTCGCCGCGCTTGGGGTGCATGGGCTCGCCGACCAGGATCGTGATGGGCACGCCCCGCTGGAACAGCCGGCGCGGCCGCCCCTTGGTCCACAGCCGCTGCGGCCCCCAGATCGCCATCGGGACCAGCGGGACGTTCGCCGCCACCGCCATCCGCACCGCGCCGCTCTTGATGTCCTTCACCGTGAACGACCGGCTGATCGTCGCCTCGGCGAACACCCCGATGACCTCGCCGGACTTCAACGCGTTCAGCGCCGCCTTGTAGGAGGCCGCGCCCGCCTGGCGGTCCACCGGGATGTGGTGCATGCCCCGCATCAGCGGCCCGGCGATCCGGTTGTCGAAGATCTCCTTCTTCGCCATGAACCGCACCAGCCGCCCCGCCGGGTACGCCCCGAGCCCGGCGAAGATGAAGTCCAGGTAGCTGACGTGGTTGCTGACGAGCACCGCGCCGCCGGTGGCGGGGATGTTCTCCGTTCCCTCCAGGCGGAACTTCAGGTTCAGGGCCTTGAACAGCCCTTTAGCCGCCTTGATCACCGGCGGGTACACGATTTCGGCCATGCGTGCACCGTACTGGGGATCGCCGCTCGCGGCGACCGGCACGAGGCGAGACGAACACCGGCGATAGATCACACAGTTAGTCGGAACTCTGAGAAGGTAGGGAGACGGACGTGAACCGGTGACGAGTGAGAGGGGATGGGTGTTGGAACCGTTGGACGCGGCGGGGGACGTGCACGCGCTCATCCGCGATCTGCTGCCCGTGGTGGTCCCGTCGGCCTGGTTCGACGAGGGCACCTCGGAGGTGGTGCTGCCGCTGGGGCGGTCCGAGGCGCGGGCCTCCACCTGGACGGTGCTGGAGCGGTGCGCGCGCGACGACCCGGCGGCGTGGCCGCGGCTGGTGGACGAGTGGCTGCGCGAGGTCGACGACCGCGCGGTGCGGGCGGTCGGCGAGATGGAGCTGTTCGGCGACGTCCGGGAGCTGCTGCGGCTGCGGATCGTGCCGAAGCTGGCGCCGCGCGACCGGGAGGGCCTGGTGGTCGTCCCCGCCGGGGACCACTTCGACGCGATGGTGATGATCGAGCACCCCCGGTACGGCGGGCCGCTGACCAAGGCCCGCGCGGGGCTGCTGGGGCTGCACCGGCTCGGGTACGTCATGACCAACACCCATGACCGCGAGCTGGCCGACGTGCAGGTCCGCGACCAGCCGCTGCTGCCGGGCCGGAACGTGCGGGTGATCACCAAGCCGGGCAGCCGCTACGTGTCGGCGCTGCTCAGCGAGATCCACCAGTTCCTGCCCGCCGACAACGTCCACGGGGCGCTGGTGGGCGCGCCGTGCCACAGCACGCTGCTGCTGTACCCGATCGCGTCGCGGTCGGTGGCGGAGGTGCTGCCGGTGTTCGCCGACGTGGTCGCCGAGATGCACGCCGACGCCGACGACCCGTGCGCCCCCGGCGTGTACTGGGGGCACGAGCGGCGGCGGCTGACGCCGTTGCGGCCGGACGCCGGACCGGACGGGTCCGGCGAGTTCGCCGCGCTGCTGCGCCGCCTGCCCGCGGAGGGCTGACGCGGAGGGCTAGCGCGGCGGGCGCCTCAGGGCAGCTTCCAGTCGATCGGGGCGGCGCCCTGCTGCTCCAGCAGGGCGTTGGCCCGGCTGAACGGGCGGGATCCGAAGAACCCCTTGTCGGCCGAGCGGGGGCTCGGGTGGGCCGACTCGATCGCCGGGACGCTGCCCAGCAGCGGCCGCAGGTTGCGGGCGTCGCGGCCCCACAGGATCGCCACCAGGGGCTTGTCGCGGGCGGCGAGGGCGCGGATGGCCTGCTCGGTGACCTCCTCCCAGCCCTTGCCCCGGTGCGAGCCGGACCTGCGCGGCTCGACCGTCAGCACCCTGTTGAGCAGCAGGACGCCCTGGTGCGTCCACGGTGTGAGGTCGCCGCTGGTCGGCCAGGGCAGGTCCAGGTCGACGCGCATCTCCCGGTAGATGTTGATCAGGCTTTCCGGGGGCCGGACGCCGGGGGCCACCGAGAAGCTCAGACCCACCGGGTGGCCGGGTGTGGGATAGGGGTCCTGGCCGACGATCAGCACGCGGACCTCGTTGAACGGCTGCTGGAACGCGCGCAGGATGTGGGATCCGGCGGGCAGGTAGCGGCGGCCCGCCGTGACCTCGGCGCGCAGGAACTCGCCCATGGCCGCTATGCGGTCGGCGACCGGCTCCAGCGCCTGCGCCCAGCCCGCCTCAACGATCTCCGAGAGTGGTCGTCCCGTCATGGCGCTTTACCTTACGCCGCCGGGCCGACAGGGCGCGGCCCTCTTACTCATGGAACGTTCCGGACGGAAGGTCTTGACCGATATGGGACGTTTGTCGGTTGGAAAATTTTGTACGAAACCGGGGAAACGTGCTGTCTGGGTGCCCGGAACGTCCTGTTAAGTCCGCGTTACTTCCTCACCACCTCCGTTGACCTACCGTGCCGTAGTCCGTAACTCCTAGAGAGGTAGGCGAAGAGCACCCAGAGCAGCGAGAGCGGGACGAGATGAGCCAGCTGACGACCGTGGACGCGACCTTCCTGAACGCCGAGACGCCCACCACCCACGCGCACATCGCGGGGCTGGGCGTCCTGGACGCCGCCTCCTGCGCCGGCGGAAGGCTCACCGTCGCGGCGGTGGCCGACCTGGTCCGCGACCGGGCCCACCTGGCCGCCCGGCCCCTCCGCCAGCGCCTGGTCCAGGTGCCCCTGGGGCTGGACCGCCCCTACTGGGAGGACGACCCCGGCTTCGACCCCGAACGCCACATCTTCGAGATCGCGCTGCCCGCCCCCGGCTCGGACCGGCAGCTCGCCGACGCGGTCGCGACGCTGCACGAACGCCCCCTCGACCGGTCCCGCCCGCTGTGGGAGATGGTCCTGATCCAGGGCCTGTCGGGTGGCCGCACCGCCGTCTACGTCAAGGTGCACCACGCGGCGATCGACGGCGTGATGGCCGCCGAGACCCTCGCCGCGCTGCTCGACCTGTCGCCCGAGCCCCGCCCGGTGCCCGCCGCCGGCGGCGAGCCGAAGCGCGCCCCCGGCGCGTGGACGATGATGAGCACCGCGCTGCTGAAGACGGCGCTGCACCCGTTCCGCAGCGCGGTGTCGGTGGCCCGCACCGCCCCCCACCTGGACGAGATCCCCGGCGTCGCGGCGATCCCCGGCGTGGGCCGGATGACGCGGCTGGTGCACGGCGTCCTCGGCCGCGAGGCCCCGCCGCCCGCGCCCCGCACCAGCGCGCCGCCGACGCCGTTCAACCAGCCGATCGGCCGGGGCCGCGCGGTGGCCTACGGGGAGCTGTCCCTGGCGGAGATCAAGGAGATCCGCCAGGTCCTGGGCGGCAGCGTCAACGACGTGATCATGGCGCTGTGCGCGGGGGCGCTGCGCACCTGGCTGGACAAGCGGGGCGCGCTGCCGTCGGACCCGCTGGTCGCCGGGGTGCCGGTGTCGCTGCGGCGCGGCGACGACGACCCCGACGCGGGCAACCAGGTCTCCATCATGACCGCGCCGCTGGCGACGCACCTGGCGGACCCGGCCGACCGGTACGCCGCGACCCGCGCCGACATGGACCGGGCGAAGCGCCGCTTCGTGTCGTCGTCGGGCGCGTGGGTCCAGGAGATGGCGGGGCTGCTGCCCGCGCCGCTGGCCGCCCCGATCATCCGGCTGGCGATGACGGCGTTCCCGACGGCCGGGTTCCTGCCGCTGAACCTGATCATCTCGAACGTCCCCGGCCCGCAGTTCCCGCTGTACCTGTGCGGCGCGAGGGTCCTCGGCTACTACCCGGTCTCGGTGGTGACCGACCTCAGCGGCGGCCTGAACATCACGGTGTTCTCCTACGACGGCAAGGTCGACGTGGGCGTGGTCGCCTGCCGCGACCTGGTCCCGGACCCGGCCGAGCTGATCGACCACCTGGACGACGCGCTGGACGAGCTGAAGGACCTCACGCGGAACGCGCGGGACTGACGCCGAGCGCCCGCCGGTGCCGCCAGGCGAGCCGCAGCGCGGCGGCCCCGGCGGGCTGCATCGGCCCGGGCACGGACCCGTCGAACGCGGCCAGGGACACCCGGCCCTCGTCGTTCTCGGCGACCATCCCGCCGAACAGGGCGGCGAAGGCCGCGTCCTCGACGACGGTCACGGTCAGCAGGTCGACGGCGAACGTCAGCGGGTCGACGCCGAGGCCGAGGCAGTAGGGGCGCACGTCGCCGCGTTCGCGGGCGGCCTCCCAGCCGCGCCGGAACGCGGTGAAGCGGTCGTCGGCGCGCGTGTGGTCCTCGCCCGTGCCGAGGAACTCCTCGCCGTACTCGCGCGTGATGTTCCACCACAGGTCGAGGTCGGCGCGCTCGTCGGTCGCCTGCTGGAACACGCCCACCGGCATGACCTGGTGCAGCCCGCCCGCGTGCGCCACCTTGGCGGGGTCGCGCCAGTGCAGCACGTAGGTGCCCGACGCCGTGACGGTCAGCGTGGTCACCGCCATCAGCGCGGGCCGCCGGGCGAGGTCGCGGGGGTCGCCGACGCGTTCCCGCAGCGCCCGCCCGCCCTCGGCCAGCTCGTGGGCGGCGGCCTCCCCGACGTTCACGGCGTCGAAGTAGCGCGCCCGGCCGAACCGCAGCACGGGGTCCCCGCGCAGCCCGGCCGCCAGCAGGCGGTAGGCGGGGCGGTCCTCGAACACCCTGGGCGCGGCGAGCGCCCCGACGGCCCCGGCGTAGTCGGCGAAGCCCTCGGGCAGCCCCCGCCCGGGGCCGGTGACCGCCGGGGGAGGGGCGTGCTCGGTCCACTCCAGCCGGACGCGCTCCAGCGGCACGGGCGCGTCCGGCGTCCAGGCGTCCCGGCCGAGCAGCGGGGTCCCGGCGACCCGCGTCATGTTGGCGTAGTACGCGTCGGCGATCCTCCCGAACCGCTCCCGGTCCCGCACCAGCCGTTCCCTGACCTCCAGCCACTCCCGCGCACCCATGCCGCCACCCTAGGTCGTGCCGCAGGGCCCCGGCCTGCGGCGCTCGCCCGGCGCCTCGCGCGACTCGCCGCCGGGCACGGCGACGCTCGGCGTTCGGATGGGGGTCAGGTCTTGGCGTAGTCGCGGCGGGCCCTGCGGGGGGTGGTGCCCAGCAGGGTCGCGATCTCCTGCCAGGTGAGGCCGTGGTTGCGGGCGCGGCGGACCTGGGCGGTCAGGGCGCGGTCGGCGGCGCGGCGGGCCTGGAGCGCGGCGTGCAGCGCGGTGAGCGGGTCGTCGTCCTCGGCGAAGCCGGTACGGATCATGGGATCACCTCCACCTGTCAATGTAGGTTGACATCGGCCATGTGTCAACCTCGGTTGACGTGGCGGCGTACATTGCTGTGGGACTGGCAATAGTGTGTGCCGCACACTATGGTGTGACGCGTGTCCTCCGAAGAGTTGATCCTCAGTCAGGTCCAGGAGCTGCGACGCGGAACGGTCGTGCTCGCGTGCCTGGCGTTGCTCCGGGAGCCGCAGTACGGCTACGCGCTCCTGGAGACGCTCAACGACGCCGGGATCGTCGTCGAGGGCAACACCCTTTACCCCCTGCTGCGCCGGCTGGAGAAGCAAGGTCTGCTCGTCAGCGAGTGGAACACCGAGGAGTCGCGACCTCGGAAGTTCTACCGCGTGAGCGACGAGGGGTCCCGGGTGCGCGCCGAGCTGGTGCGCGAGTGGGACGACCTGGCCGCCTCCATGGCGCGTCTGACCAAGGAGAGCCGTTGAGCGCGAACACCCTGACCGAGCGCTACGTGCACGAGGTCGTCCGGCGGGTCCCCGCCGACCAGCGTGCGGAGATCGGCGACGAGCTGCGGGCCACGATCGCCGACGCCCTGGAGGGGCGCGGGGCCGACGAACGCGCCGTGCTCGCCGAGATGGGCGACCCGATCCGGCTCGCCGCGCGGTACGCCGACCGGCCGCTGTCGCTGGTCGGGCCCGAGCTCTACCCGGCGTACGTGCGGCTGCTGACCGTCCTGCTGAGCACCGTGCTGCCGCTCGTGACCGTGCTGTCGGTGGCGCTGGCGGTGCTGGACGGCGCGGGCGCCGGCGCGGCGATCGGCAGCGGCGTCGGCGCGCTCATCACCGTGGGCGCGCAGATGATCGCGTGGCCGACGGTGGTGTTCGCGCTGGTGGAACGCTCCCGGTACCGCGACCGCGTGGTCCGCGACGCCGGCTCCTGGACCCCCGACGACCTGCCGCCGCTCCGGAACCGGGACGAGCGCGCCCTCGGGGCCGCCGCCTCGGTCGCCTGGAACGTCCTGCTGCTCGGCCTGATCGTGTGGCAGCACGTCGCCACGCCGCTGGAGCACGCGGGCCGGGAGGCCGAGGTCCTCGACGCCGGCCTGTGGTCGGGCTGGATCTGGCCGATCCTGGCGGGCCTGGTCGCCCTGTCGGCGGTCGAGCTGGTGCGGATCGCCGTGCGCGGCTGGACCGTCCGGCTGGCGGTCTGGACCGCCGCCGCCGAGGCGCTGTTCGCGCTGCCGCTGGCGTGGGTGCTGTACCGGGAGGCGTTCTTCGACCCGGCGTTCCTGGCCGAGGTGAAGGTGCTGGACGGCTTCTACACCGTCGCCGCCTTGGGCGTGCTCGCCGTCAGCGCCAACCGCGTCTTCCAGCGCTTCCGCGCCGCGCGCGGCTAGCGCGCTCCGGCCGGGGCTCACGCCCTGGCGGCCTCCCCGCCGTCGGCCCCGACCGGCCCGGCGGCGGGCGGCGGGGCGGCGGGCGGTGGGGCGGGGACCGCCGTGCCGCGTCCCGCCCGCCACGCGGCGAGCGCCCCGGCCGCCAGCAGCACCGCCAGCGACGCGGCGACCCGGCCCATCCCGGCCGCCGACGACGGGGCCGACAGGTACACGCCGCCGAGAGCGGCGATGGCGGCGACGTTCGCCAGCAGGGTCGTGGTGTTGGTCAGCGCCGACAGCGCCGAGGCGCGCTCCCTCCCGACGGCGGTCGCCATCCGGTCGACGAGGGGGGCGAACCCGGCGGCGTGCCCCGCGCCCGCCAGCACCAGCAGCGGGCTGACCAGCCCGAGCGGCCAGCCGTTCCGGACGGCCGGCGCCATCGCCAGCACGGCCGCCGCGAAGCACAGCGCCCCGACGACCGGCAGCGCGCGCCGCGCCGGCAGCCGCGTCCAGGTCAGGCTGACGGCGGCGAACCCCAGCGGGTAGGGCAGGAACGCCAGCCCCGCCACCAGCGGCGACCGGCCCAGCCCGTTCTGGAGGTGCAGGGCCAGCGCGAACAGCAGCGCGGTGTAGGCGGCCATCACGGCGCAGCAGGCCAGCAGCCCCGAACGGACGCCCCGCACGCCCAGGGCGCCGAGATCGAGCAGCGGATGCGCGGCCCGGCGCTCATAGGACGCGAACGCCGCCACCCCCGCGCACCCCGCCGCGAACGACACCGGGCTCCACCAGGGCCACCCGTGCTCCCGCCCCAGGACCAGCGGCAGGACCAGCGCCGACATCGCCGCCGACAGCAACGCCACCCCGGCCAGGTCCAGCCGCCGCCCCTTCCCGCGCGGCGCGCCCTCGGGGAGCGCGCGGCGGCCCACGGCCACGACGACGGCGAGGATCGGGACGTTGACCAGGAACACCGGGCGCCAGCCCGCCCAGTTCACGATGACGCCGCCCGCGATCTGCCCGATCGCCACGCCCAGCGCGAGCACCATGGAGTACAGCCCGAGCGCCCGCGCCCGCGCCGCCCCCGTGAAGTGCAGCTGGATCAGCGACAGCACCTGCGGCAGCACCAGCGCGCCCGCCGCGCCCTGCACGACGCGGCCGGCGACGAGCGCGGGGCCGTTCGGGGCCAGCCCGCACGCCAGCGACGCGACCCCGAACGCGACCAGCCCCGCCAGGAACACCCGCCGGTGCCCCAGCAGGTCGCCCAGCCGCGCGCCGGTGACCACCAGCACCGCCACCGCCAGGATGTAGCCGCCGGTCACCAGCTGGAGCACCGCGCCGGACGCGTCCAGCGTCTCGCGGACGTGCGGCATGGCCACCGTCACGATCGACCCGTCCATCGACACCGTGACCTGGGCCGTCAGCAGGGCGGCGAGCAGCCCTCGACGCATGGGACCTCCTCCGGGAACGCTCGGGAGGAGTGTGGCCGCCGCCGCCCGTGCCGGGCTTGAACAAATTTGCGATGCGGTGTCTAGGCTGGTCGCGTGATGAGCCGAACCGTGGTGGCCGAGTCGCCGGAGTTCTCGGTGGTGTCGGTGCGCTGCGCCGGAGGGCACTCCGGCTGGTCGCCGCCGGAGCCCGCCGACCAGCACCAGGTGGTGCTGGTGCGGTCGGGGCGGTTCCGGCTGCGCGCCGAGGCCTGGGGCTCGGTGATCGAGCCCGCCACCGGCTACCTCCAGCACCCCGGGGACGAGATGCGCTACGCGCACCCGGCGGGCGGCGACGCGTGCACGGCGGTCTCGTTCGCGCCGCACTTCTGGAACGAGGCGACGGACGGCCATCCCGCCGCGGCGCTCCCGGTGCGGGTGGACGGGCGGATCGAGCTGGCGCACCGGGGTCTGCTGAGGTCGTCGGCGGACGCCTCGTTCGCGCTGGCCGAGCATCTGGTCGGGCTGCTGACGGAGGTCCTGCGCCAGACGGCGGTCCCCGTCCGGGGGTCCGGCGGGCGCGGCCGGGCGCTGGCGGACCAGGCGCGCGAGGCGCTGCTGGCCGACCATCCCGCGGCGGCGGGGCTGGTCCCGCTGGCCCGGCTGCTGGGCGTCACGCCGAGCCATCTGAGCAGGGTGTTCCGCCGCGAGACGGGCGTGACGCTGAGCCGCTACCGCAACCGGCTGCGCGTCACGCGCGCCCTGGACCGGCTGGAGGAGGGCGCGGACGACCTGGCGGCGCTCGCCGCCGAGCTGGGCTTCTCCGACCAGGCCCACCTGACCCGGACCATGCGCGCCGAACTGGGCCGCACCCCCGCCGCCGTCCGCCGCCTGCTCGCCCCCTGACCTCGGGCGGCGGACCCGCGCGGCAGCGGGAAGGACACCGCGAACGCGACCGCCGGCAGGGTGACGCCCCGCCACAGCGTCGCGGCCTGCGCCTCGCCGACCCGCCCGGCGAGGGCCGGGCGGGTCGGCGCGGTCCCGCGGACACGGGTGAAGAGGAATGTCCCGACGACCGCGACGCCGACGGAGGCGGCGAGCTGGGTGACGGTGTTGTCGAGCGCCGTCCCGATCCCGGCGACCGGCGCAAGACCCTCGTCCGGCCGACCGCCGAGGGCCTGGCCCGCATCGACGCGTGCTGCTCCGACCTGAACGCCCACACGCGCGAGGTGCTGACGGGTTCGTCCGGGCCGCCGGGACCGGGGCCCGGGACGAGGTCGAACGCCTCCGCTCCCGCCCCTGACCCCGGGTCCGGGCCCGCAAGCCGGACTCCCTTATGGTGATGAATCGTGCAAAGCGACCAGGTGATCACAGAACGGGAGCCGGACGGGGCGGCGCGGCGGGCGCCGCGGATCGCCTGGGCGCTGTGGGGGGTCGGCGTGCTCGCCTACGTCGTCGCCGTCCTGCACCGCACCTCGTTCGGGGTCGCCGGGCTCGACGCCGTCGAGCGCTTCGACGCCTCGGCCGGGATCCTGGCCACCTTCACCGTGCTGCAACTGCTCGTCTACGCGGGCCTCCAGGTGCCCGTCGGGCTGCTGCTGGACCGGCTCGGGCCGCGGCGGATGGTCGCCGGGGGCGCGCTGGTGATGGCCGCCGGGCAGGGGCTGCTGGCCGTCGCCGGGAACGTCCCCACCGCCGTCGCCGCGCGGGTGCTGGTCGGGGCCGGGGACGCCATGACGTTCATCAGCGTGCTGAGCATCGTGTCGCTGTGGTTCCCGGCGCGGCAGATCCCCGTGGTCACGCAGCTGACCGGGATGCTCGGGCAGCTCGGGCAGGTGCTCAGCGCGGTGCCGCTGGTCGCGCTGCTGCACGGGCCCGGCTGGACGCCGGCGTTCGGGGCGGCGGCGGGCCTCGGCGTGCTGGTCGCGGTGCTGTCGGCGGCCGTGCTCCGCGACGCCCCGCCCGGGGTGGAACGCTCCGCCGCGCCCTCGCCGCGGGAGGTCGGGCGCAACCTCGCGGACGCCTGGCGGCACCCCGGCACCCGGCTGGGCCTGTGGTCGCACTTCGTGACGCAGTTCTCCTCCAACACCTTCGCCCTGATGTGGGGCTACCCGTACCTGGTGTCGGGGCAGGGGATGGACCCGGCGAGCGCGAGCACGCTGCTGACCGTGTTCGTGCTGACCAACGTGGTCTCCGGGCCGTTCGTCGGCAGGCTCGTCGCCCGCTACCCGCTGCGCCGGTCCTGGCTGGTGCTCGGCATCGTCGGCGTCAACGTCGCGGTCTGGGCGGCGGCCCTGGCCTGGCCGCCGCCCGCGCCCGCCTGGCTGCTGACGGTCCTGGTCGTCGGCGTCGCGCTGGGCGGCCCCGGCGCGATGATCGGGTTCGACTTCGCCCGCACGTTCAACCCGCCGGGCCGCCAGGGCACCGCCACCGGCATCGTGAACGTGGGCGGCTTCGCCGCCTCCCTGCTCACGATCCTGATGATCGGCTTCGTGCTGGACGCGGCGTCCCCGGGCCGGGAGTTCACGCCCGGGGCGTTCCGCGTCGCCTGGACGGTCCAGGCCCTGGTCTGGGCGGTCGGCGTCGCGGGCGTCCTGCGGACCCGCACCCTGGCGCGGCGCCGGATGCGGGCCGAGGGACTCCTCTGACCCCGGCCGGGGGTCAGGGGACCAGGACGGTCTTGCCGGGCAGCCGCCCGGCGGCGGCCGCGTCGTGGACGGCGGCCAGGTCGGCGAGGGGACGGCGGTCGGCCACCTCGATCCGCAGCCGCCCGGCGTCGACGCGGGCGACGAGCTCCGACAGCTGCGCGGCGTCGCTGCGGGCGAACACCTGCGCCGTCCGCACCCCGCGCGTCGCGTCCTCGGGCGCGGGGGTGGTGGCGCTGACCAGGATCCCGCCGTCGGCGACCAGCCCGACCAGCGCGGCGGTCTCCTCCGGCGAGGTGGGCACCAGGTTCAGCACCACGTCGAAGCGTTCCCCGACCGCCTCCGTGACGGGCCCGGCGGTGTAGTCGATGACCCGGTGGACGCCGTGGGAGCGGATCCGGCCGGCGCTGCGCGCGCTCGCCGTCGCGGTGACGACGGCGCCGGCCTCCCTGGCGAGCTGGACGGCGTAGCCGCCGACCGCGCCGCCCGCCCCGTTGACCAGGATGGTCCGCCCCTCCTCCAGCCCGGCGTGCTCGAACAGGGCCTGCCAGGCCGTCAGGCCGGTCGCGGGCAGGGCCGCGGCGTCGGGCAGGTCCACCGTGCGGGGCGCGGCGGCCAGCACCCCGGCCGGGACCGCGACGTGCTCGGCGGCCGCGCCGTCGGCGGTCATCGGCAGGAACGCCACCACCGCGTCCCCCTCCCGCCAGCCGGTCACGTCCGCGCCGACCTCGGCGACGACGCCCGCCACGTCGATGCCCGGCACGTGCGGCAGGGTCAGCGGGAACACCTCCCGCAGCGCCCCGGAACGCAGGGTCGCGTCCACCGGGTTGAACGAGGTCGCGGCCACCTTCACCACCACCTGCCCGGCGCCCGCGACCGGCCGGTCGACCTCCTCGTGCACCAGGACGTCGCTGTCGCCGTACCGGTGGTAACGCACTGCCTTCATGATCTCTCCTCGCCCATGTGCTTCGAATTCGAAGCAGCTGTGGGCGTCAACCCGCTTCGAATTCGAAGCAATCCCGGTACGCGGTGTGACCCTCGTCACATGCTTCGAATTCGAAGCAGTACGCTGGGAGGGTGGCCGACCCCGAGACGACGCCCGACACCACGGACGAGGCGCTCGCCCCCGAGCAACTGGGGGCCTACTTCGCGCTCATGGAGTCCGTCAGCCTGCTCCAGCACGCCGTCGAGCAGCAGGTGCGCGCCGAAGGCGACCTCAGCTACGTGCAGTTCCAGCTATTGGCCCGCCTCGCCGCCGCCGGCGGGCGGCTCACCATGACCGAGCTGGCCGACGGCGTCGTCTACAGCCGCAGCGGACTGACCTACCAGGCCGGGCTGCTGGAGAGGGCCGGTCTCGTCACCCGCGGCCCCGACCCCGAGGACGAGCGCGCCACCCTGGTCACCGTCACCGACGCCGGCCTGGCCCGCGTCGCCCGGGTCATGCCCGGCCACATCCGGGTCGCCCGCCGCCTGCTGTTCGCGCCCCTGAGCGACGCCGACCTGCACCACCTCGGCGACATCATGACGCGGGTGCGCGACCACATGCGCGCGCTCCCGCCCCGCTCCGCCGCCCCGCGCCGGAGCCGCGCCGCGTCCCGGGACGCGGCGCGGGCCGCGACGGAGGAGTGACCGGCGTCAGCCGCGCAGGGCCGCGCGGACGCGGGCCCGCGCCGCCTCGTCCAGGTCCAGGCCCCGCGACAGGAACGCCTCGAACGACCCGTAGGTCCGCTCGGCCTCGTCGAACGCCGCCTCCAGGTAGGCCGGGCGCTGCTCCAGCAGGGGACGCAGCAGCTCGGGGTTCTTCATCTGCCCGCTGTCGCCCAGGAACGCCAGCAGCTTGCCGTAGCTCTCGCGGTGGTAGTGGTTGGACCGCATGTAGTCCTCCATCACCACCGGGCGCGGCGCGCCCGCGATCGTCAGCAGGATCGCCGCCATCCAGCCGGTGCGGTCCTTGCCCGCCGTGCAGTGGAACAGCAGGGGCAGGGAGGCGGCGTCGGCGACGCGGTGGAGCGCGGCGGCGAACTTCTCGCGTTCGATCGGCATCGCCACGAAGTTCCGGTTGATCTCGACCAGGACGTGCTCGCAGCGGCCGTCGCCGAAGATCTGCTCCTGCCGGGCCGGGTCGCCGCTGCCGATCACCTCGTAGAAGACGTCCAGGTCGCCGCCGGCGACCGGCAGGCGGACCAGTTCGGCGCCGGCCGGGAGCCGGTCGGCGCCGTTGGTCCGGACCTCCAGGTCGGTGCGGAGGTCGACGACGGTGCGCACGCCCGACAGCCGCTCCAGGTCGGCGTCGGACAGCTTGTTCAGGGCGTCGGCGCGCAGCAGGCGCCCGTGGGCCGTCTCGCCCCCGCCGGTCAGGGGGATCCCGCCGAGATCGCGGACGTTCTCGGCGCCGTCGAGGGCGATATGGCCGTACTCGTCATCGAACCGCATGTCCCAATGGTCCCGGATGCCCCGGAATGCTCGGACCTCAGGTGCGCAGTTCCAGCGTGCAGCACTTGGGCCCGCCGCCCGCCTTGCGCAGTTCGGTCAGGTCCACCGGGACGGGGTGGAAGCCCGCCGCGCGCAGCGACCCGGCCAGCCCGGCCGCCTCGGCGTTGATCACCACGTTGCGGCCGTCGCTGACCGCGTTCAGGCCGAGGACGGCGGCGTCGGCCTCGGTCGCGAGGACCGCGTGCGGGAACAGCCGCTCCAGCACCGCGCGGCTGCCGGGCGAGAACGCGCCGGGGTAGTAGGCCACGTTGTCGCCGGTCAGCGGGAACAGCGCGGTGTCCAGATGGTAGAAGCGCGGGTCCACCAGGCGCAGCGTCACCACCGGGCGGCCCAGGTACTCCTGCGCCTCCTGGTGGGCGGCGATCTCGGTGCGGAAGCCCGTCCCGGCCAGGATCACGTGGTCCAGGGTCAGGAAGTCGCCCTCGCCCTCGTTGGTGTGGGAGGGGTCCATCACCTCGAAGCCCCGGGCCCGCAGCCACGCGGCGTAGGCGGGGCCCTCGGCGGCGCGCTCGGGGTGGGTGAACCGGGCCCCGTAGGCGCGGCCGCCGACGACCAGGGCGCCGTTGGCGGCGAACACCATGTCGGGCAGGCCGGGGACCGGGTCGATCAGCTCGACGTCGTGGCCGAGGGACAGGTAGGCGGCGCGCAGCTCCTCCCACTGCTTCACGGCGCGGTCGGCGTCGGCCCCGGCCGCGGGGTCCATCCACGGGTTGATGGCGTAGGAGACGGTGAAGTGCTCGGGCCGGCACATGAGGAAGCGGCGGTGGAGGGCCGTGCGCTCCGGGATCGCCGGGGCGGTGGTGGGCTCCATTGCCGGGGTGACGGTCATGCGTGCTCCCTTGGCGTTCCGGGTGACGGAGGATGGCGATCGAAAGCCTAGGAAGCCGCGGGGCGGCAGCCAATGCGCCGAAGTTGCGATGACCTGGTGGTTCGTTGCTTTTCGCGGGGCGGGTGCGGCGAATCGTTGCGCACCCGCGCGGAGGGCGCCGCGCGGACGCGCGAGGGCGGCGCGGAAACCCGCGCCGCCCTCGGGAAACGACCCTCCGTCAGAGGTTGATCATGTGCCCGGCCAGGCCGTGCACCGCCTCCTTGACGGCCTCGCCCAGGGTCGGGTGGGCGTGGACGTTGCGGGAGACCTCGTGCACGGTCAGGTCCCACTGCTGGGCCAGGGTCAGCTCCGGCAGCAGCTCGGTGACCTCCGGGCCGATCATGTGGGCGCCCAGGATCTCGCCGTACTTCGCGTCGGAGATGACCTTCACGAAGCCGTCGCCCTCGCCCATGCCGAGGGCCTTGCCGTTGGCGCTGTAGGGGAACTTGGCGACCTTGACGTCGAAGCCCTGCTCCTTGGCCTGCGCCTCGGTCCAGCCGAACGAGGCGATCTGCGGCTGGCAGTAGGTGGCGCGCGGGACCATGACGTAGTCGATCTCCATGGTCTCGGCGTCGGCGATGGTCTCGGCCGCGACGATGCCCATGGCCTCGGCGGCGTGCGCCAGCATCAGCTTGGCGGTGACGTCGCCGATGGCGAAGATGTGCGGCACGGAGGTCCGGCAGCGGCCGTCCACGTCGACCGCGCCGCGGTCGGTCAGCTTCACGCCGGTCTTGTCCAGGCCGTAGCCCTCGACGTTCGGGGCGAAGCCGATGGCCTGGAGGACCTTGTCGGCCTCCAGCGTCCGGGACGCGCCGTCCTTGCCGGTGACGGTGACCTTGACCTTGTCGCCGGAGTCGTCGATGGAGTCGACGCGGGTGGAGGTGAGGACCTCGATGCCCAGCTTGCGGTACCGCTTGGCCAGCTCCTTGGACACGTCGGCGTCCTCGTTGGGCACCATGCGGTCCAGGAACTCGACGATCGTGACCTTGACGCCGTAGTTGTGCAGCACGTAGGCGAACTCGACGCCGATCGCGCCCGCGCCGGCGATCACGATGCTCTCGGGCAGGGTGTCGGAGAGGATCTGCTCCTCGTAGGTCACCACGCGCTCGGACAGGGAGGTGCCGGGCAGCAGCTTGGTGTGCGCGCCGGCGGCGATGATGCAGTGGTCGAAGGTGACGGTCTCGGACGAGCCGTCCTGCCTGGCCACCTGGATGGTGTGGGGGTCGGTGAAGGTGCCGCGGCCGTTGAACGAGGTGATCTTGTTCTTCTTCATGAGGAACTGCACGCCCTTGACGAGCTTGTCAGACACCTCGCGGCTGCGCTTGAAGGCGACGCCGTAGTCGAACGAGACCGAGCCCTCGGCCTTGATCCCGTACTTCTCCGCCTCGTGGGTGAAGATGTGCGCCAGCTCGGCGTTGCGCAGCAGCGCCTTCGAGGGGATGCAGCCGACGTTCAGGCAGACGCCGCCCCAGTACCTCTCCTCGATGATCGCCGTCTTGAGCCCGAGCTGAGCCGACCGGATCGCGGCGACATAACCACCCGGGCCCGCGCCCAGGACCACGACGTCAAAGTGATTGCTCATATCTAGTGACGATATTCGGCGCGCGCAGGTGCTCGCATCTCGATCGCCCCTCCGCCGGAGCCTTTTCGGTCGGCTGTTAGGGTTTCGGAGGACTCCCACAGCGATGATCCTGAGGGGCGGGTGACGCGCGTCTCACTCCGGGACCGGAACACCCCGCCCGCCGCTGTCGTTCATGCGGAGTCATCCGCGCGGACCGCCCGTGCGGCGCCGTCCCCGCGGGGAGGCGCGGACGTCGCCCCGAGGCGCGCCCCCGTTCCGCGACAGCCGGGACCGCGGCCCGGCCGAAGAGGAGGAGAAGGCGAGTGAGGATCCCCAAGCGCGTCAACACCGTCCTGGACTGGGCGGAGGCACACCTTGGCGCACTTGCGATCGTGGTCGGCCTGGCACTGGTCGCCGCCGCCACCCTGACGCTGCCCCCGGCCGTCGGGTTCCCCATCGCCGCCCTCATCGTCGGACTGGCCGTCGGCGGGTTCGTCGACAACCTCCGCATGTCCAAACGGATCGCCCGGCAGCGCGCCGAGATCGACGACCTGCTGCGCCAGAACGGCGCGCTGCGGCACCGCAACACCGTGCTGTCCAGCGGCGTGATCACCCGCGAGTCGCAGACCACCCAGGCGCTGCTGATGATCCCCGAGGACGACGGCCCGCTGAACATCGAGCCCGATCCCGGCCGCACCCAGAACCTCCCGGAGCTGGAGGAGCTGCTGGAGGAGGAGCGCGGGGAGCGCTGACGGAGGCGTCGCGTCCGGCCGGTGTGACCTGATCCATATTCGCCGCCCTCCGGTTACCCCTTCCGATCTTCGGGGAGGTGAGGCCCGGGAGGTACGACCGTGTCACTGCTGGATGACGACCCCGGACCACGGGGACGTGGGCCGCGCCCGCGAGCCAAGGACGAGACCGCCGCCCGGAACGCCGGGCGGCGGTCGGACGACCGGGCCCCGGACGAGGCGACGGTGGACGAGGCGACGGTCCGCAAGGCCGTGACCGCCTCGGCGATGGGCAACTGCATCGAGTGGTTCGACTTCGGCGTGTTCTCCGCCGGGGTGATGACCGCGATCATCGGGACGGTGTTCTTCCCCGGCGGCGAGGACGGCGCGGTGCTGCGCTCGTTCGCCCTGCTCGCGGCGGCGTTCATCGCGCGCCCGTTCGGCGGGATGTTCTTCGGGCCGCTGGGCGACCGGATCGGCCGCAAGCGCGTGCTCGCCATGACGATCATCCTGATGTCGGGCTCGACGTTCGTGATCGGCGTGCTGCCCGGCTACGAGACGATCGGCCTGGCCGCCCCGCTGGTGCTGCTGGCCGTGCGGCTGGTGCAGGGCTTCTCGGCCGGCGGCGAGTACGGCGGCGCCGCCACGATGATCGCCGAGTACGCGCCGACGCGGCGGCGCGGGTTCTTCGGCAGCTTCCTGGAGCTGGGCACGCTGGCCGGGTTCGTGCTGGGCGCGGCGCTGGTGTTCGGCGTCCACCAGGCGCTCGGCGACGAGGCCATGCGCGCCTGGGGCTGGCGGATCCCGTTCCTGATCGCGCTGCCGCTGGGCCTGGTCGGCCTGTACGTGCGGTCGCGGATCGAGGACACCCCGGCGTTCCGGCGGATGGAGAGCCGCGGCGAGACCGTCCGGTCGCCGCTGCGGGAGACGCTGCGCCACCACGGCCGCATGATCGCCATGCTGGTCGCGATCGTGCTGCTGCTGAACGTCGCCGACTACACGCTGCTGACGTTCATGCCCTCGTACCTGACGGAGACCATGAAGATGGACGCCACCACCGGGCAGCTCATCACCATCGGCGTGGAGCTGGCGATGATGGCGGTGATCGTCCCGCTGGGGGCGCTGTCGGACCGGGTCGGGCGGCGGCCGCTGCTGCTGACCGCCGCGGTCGGCTTCCTGGTGCTGAGCTGGCCCGCGTTCGCGCTGATGCAGACCGACGACACCCTCGCGGTCGCCGCGGGGTACGCCGTCATCGGCGGGCTGCTGGTGCTGATCCTGGCGGTGATCGGGGCGACGTTCCCGGCGATGTTCCCCACGCGGGTGCGCTACGGGGCGTTCGCGATCGGCTACAACGTCTCGACCGCGCTGTTCGGCGGGACCGTCGCGGTGGTCGTCGGGTCGCTGATCAAGGTGACCGGCTCCCACAGCGTCCCGGCGTACTACCTGATGCTGGCCGCCGCGATCGCGCTGGTGCCGATCCTGAGGCTGCCGGAGACGGCGGGCGTCCCGATCGAGGAGGCGGGCGAGAAGGAGCCCGCCCGCGAGCGCGTCCCCGCCGCCTGACCCGGCTCCCTCACTTGACCGCCACCAGCCTGTGCATGCCCTGGGCGGCGAACATGCGGCCGGTGTCGGAGCTGCGCAGCCAGGTGACCAGCGCGTACGTGCCGGGCCTGAGCGGCGCGGCGAAGGTCGCCGCGCGCCCCGGCGACAGCGGGATCATCCCGACCGGGCCGCCGGTGAACGGCGAGGGCGCCTGCGGCCCGCCGTCCATGCCCCGGTAGAACGCGCCGACCTGCTCGTCGGTGGTGCCGGGGCGGACGGGCATGAGGATGGCCTCGTTGTACTGGCGGGAACGGTTGACGACGCGGACCGTCGCGCCGGAGCGGATCTCGGCCGGGGCGTCGAAGCGGGTGCCCTCGGGCGTCTCGCGCTGCACGATCCGCGCCTCGGCGCGCGGCTCGGCGGCGCCCGCGCCGGGCCGCACCGTCAGCGGCCGCACCTTGGCGGCCAGCCCCGGGCGCCCGACCTCCCTGAAGTCGATCAGGTGGTAGGAACCGGGGGCCAGCCGCGTCCCGTAGGTGACGGGCGTGCCCGGCTGGACCGCGGCGCCGCCGAACATGACGACCTCGCGCTGCACCGCCCGGGCGGCCTCAAGGTCGCCCTTGCCGTAGGCCTTCTCCAGGTCCGTCAGGTAGCGCTGGAGGGTGACGCCGGGGCGCAGCCGGACCAGGCCGAGGTAGGCGCCCTCGGGGTCGGCGGCGGTGACGCGGAACGCGACCGGGCCCGGACGGACGGCGGCGGGCGCGGTGAAACCGTCGGTCCCCACGCTCACCTCCACGACGCGCCCGCGCGTCGCGGCGTCGGCGTCGGTGGTCAGGAGGGTGGTGACGGCGAGGCCGGGGGCGGCCAGCACGGCGGTGGTGGCGAAGGCGGTCATCGCGGTCCGGGGCAGGGAGGAGATCTTCGTTGAGCGCATGCCGGTACTCTCGCGCGGCGGCGCCTCCCCGCGCGTCGGACGGAGGATGTCAGTCGGCGGACCGGCCTGCTCCTGTGGATGTACGCGGACGTGATCGGAAGTCGTCACAGGGGTGACTGCTGGGACGGAAAAGTAAGGACACTCTCCCGTTGTGACAAGCTGATTACCCTATGTAGTGTCACTGCTGCGCGCGCTTTTGCCAAGACACGACGACCCCCGGATCGGTGGTGGAGCGTGACCGAACAGCAGCTCAGCCTGGGCACCGCGGCAGCGCGGAACCTGGCCACGACGACCAAGACCGTGCCGCAGATGCAGGCCATCTCCTCCCGGTGGCTGCTGAAGCTGCTGCCGTGGGTGCAGGCGGCCGGCGGGGCCTACCGGGTGAACCGCCGGCTCGCCTACACCGTGGGCGACGGCATCGTCACGTTCGTGTCCACCGGAGCCGACGTGCGGGTGATCCCGCGCGAGCTGGGGGAGCTGCCGCCGCTGCGCGGGTTCGAGAACGAACCGGCGCTGGAGGCCCTCGCCGGGAGGTTCACCCAGCGCGAGTTCGAGCCCGGCGACGTGCTGGTGGAGGCGGGCCGGCCGGTGGACGCGGTCTACCTCATCGCGCACGGGAAGGTCCGGCTGGTCGGCCGGGGCGAGTACGGCGACCAGATCGACCTGGGGGTGCTGGCCGACGGCCGGTTCTTCGGCGACCGGACGCTGCTCGGCGAGGAGGGCGAGCGGTGGGACTACACCGCCCGCGCCCTCACCCCCTGCACGGTGCTGGCGCTGGACGCGTCCGATTTCCGCGAGGTGCTCGACCGTTCGGAGGAGCTCCAGGCGCACATCACCGCCTACCGCGACAGCCCTCCGCCGGACGCCGACGACAACGGCGAGGCCGAGATTGCCCTGGCGTCCGGGCACGAGGGCGAGCCGGTGCTGCCGGGCACGTTCGTGGACTACGAGGTGGCGCCGCGCGAGTACGAGCTGAGCGTCGCCCAGACCGTCCTGCGCGTCCACACGCGCGTCGCCGACCTCTACAACGAGCCGATGGACCAGGTCGAGCAGCAGCTCCGCCTGACGATCGAGGCGCTGCGCGAGCGCCAGGAGCACGAGCTGGTCAACAACCGCGACTTCGGGCTGCTCCACAACTGCGACCTGCGGCAGCGCATCGCCACCCGGAACGGGCCGCCCACCCCCGACGACATGGACGAGCTGCTGACGATGGTCTGGAAGGAACCGGCGTTCTTCCTGGCGCACCCCAAGACGATCGCGGCGTTCGGGCGCGAGTGCAACGCGCGCGGCGTCTACCCCGACGCGGTCGACGTCAACGGCAACAAGGTCCCCGCCTGGCGCGGCGTGCCGATCTTCCCCTGCAACAAGATCCCGATCTCGAAGACGCGGACCAGCTCGGTGCTGCTGATGCGGACCGGCGAGGAGGCGCAGGGCGTGGTCGGCCTGCACCAGACCGGCATCCCCGACGAGTTCCAGCCGGGCCTGTCGGTGCGGTTCATGGGCGTCAGCGAGCAGGCGATCGTGTCGTACCTGGTCAGCGCCTACTACTCGGCGGCCGTGCTGGTGCCCGACGCGCTGGCGGTGCTGGAGGGCGTCGAGATCGCGCACGGCGGCTGACCGTGCGGACCTCGGCACAGCCCTACCGGCTCCCCGAGTTCTACCTGCCGCACCCCGCCGGACTGAACCCGCACCTGGAACGGACCCGCGAGCACTCCCGGCGGTGGTCCCGCGCCATGGGGATCCTCGGTGACCCCCGGGACGGGACCGGGCGCGAGGTGTGGAGCGAGGAGGACTACGACGCGCACGACTACGCGTTGCTGACCGCCTCCATCCACCCCGAGTCGCCCGGCCCCGTCCTGGACCTGGTCAACGACTGGTACGTGTGGGTCTTCTACTTCGACGACCACTTCCTGGAGACGTTCAAGAGGGCCCGGGACGCGGCGGGCGCGCGGGCGTACCTGGACCGGCTGCCGAGGTTCATGCCGCGAGAGCGGGGCACGCCGGTGCCCGAGCCGGCCAACGCCGTCGAACGCGGCCTGGCCGACCTGTGGGCACGGACCGCCCCGCTGATGTCGGACGCGTGGCTGGAGCGCTTCTCCGAGAGCACCCTCGCGCTGCTGCGGGAGTCGCTGTGGGAGCTGTCCAACATCAGCGACGGCCGCGTCCCCAACCCCGTCGACTACGTCGCGATGCGGCGCAAGGTCGGCGGCGCGCCCTGGTCGGCGGACCTGACGGAGCTGGCGGTCGGGGCGGAGGTCCCGGCGCGGGTGGCGGGGACGCGGCCGCTGCGGGTGCTGAAGGACACGTTCTCCGACGCCGTCCACCTGCGCAACGACATCTTCTCCTACCAGCGCGAGACGCAGCAGGAGGGCGAGGTCAACAACGGCGTCCTGGTGATGGAGCGCTTCTTCGGCACCGACCCGCAGACCGCCGCCGACGCGACCAACGACCTGCTGACCTCGCGCATGCAGCAGTTCGAGAACACGGCCCTGGTCGAGCTGCCGCCCCTCCTGGAGGAGCACGACCTCGACCCGGCCGAACGCCTGGCGGTCCTGCGCTACGTGAAGGGCCTCCAGGACTGGCAGTCGGGCGGCCACCAGTGGCACATGCGCTCCAGCCGCTACATGAACGGGGGAGCCCGCGCGCCGGGCCCGCTGACGACCCCGCTGGGCCTGGGCCTGTCAGCGGTGCGACTGCGCGCCCTCACCCCCCACGAAGGACGGGACGCCACCCCGTTCCCCCGCCCCGACCTGACGGCCCCGCACCCCACCCGGACAAGCCCGCACCTGGACGCGGTCCGAGACCACGCGAGGCGCTGGGCGACCGCGATGGGAATGCTGCCCCCGACCCCCAACACGAACGAACCCACCAACACAACCCCACCCGACGACGCGAGCCCGCACGGTGATGCGCACCCGCGAGGTGGCACCAACCTGCGCGGCGCAGACTCACCCACCAGCGCGAGCCCGCAGGGTGGCGTAAACCTGCGTGGTGGTGTGAACCCGCGTGGTGGCGTGGGCCCGCGCCGTGATACGGGGCCGCGAGGTGGCGCAAACCTGTGTGGCGCGGGCCCACCCACCAGCGCGGGCCCACCCACCAGCGCGGGCCCACCCACCAGCGTGAGCCCACCCACCAGCGTGAGCCCACCCACCAACGCAACCCCACACGACGGCGTGAGCCCGCACGGTGATGCGGACCCACGGGGTGGGGTGAGGTCGCGTCGGGGTGGGGGTGTGTTTCGGGGGGTGGGCGTTCCTGGCGATGTCGGTGCGCCTGTGCCCTTGGGGGAAGCGTCGCGGGTGTGGGATGTGGACGGGTTCGAGGCGGCCGATCATGGTCGGTTCGCGGCGCTCACGCATCCGGACGCGGGGCCTGACGAGCTGGCGCTCGTCAACGACTGGCACCTGTGGCGGCGGTACTTCGACGATGTGTTCGTCGAGGCGTTCAAGCGGCCCCGGGATCTGGTGGGGGCCAGGGCGTTCGTGGAGCGGCTGCGGGCGTTCGTGCCGGTGGAGGGCGCGTCGCCGGAGCCCGCCGACCCCGTCGAGCGCGGGCTCGCCGACCTGTGGCGGCGGACGGCGGCCCGCATGTCCCCGCGGGAACGCCGGGGGCTCGCCGACGCCGTGACGGGCATGGCCGAGAGCTGGCTGTGGGAGATGGTCAACCTCGTCCAGCAGCGCGTGCCCGACCCCGTGGACTACGTCGAGATGCGGCGGCGCACCGGCGGCGCGGAGCTGTCGGCGGCCCTGCTGCGGCACGTCACGGGCGCGGCGGTCCCCGAGGAGCTGGCCGGGACGGGACCCGCGGCGGCGCTGGCCGACGCGGTCGCCGACATCGCGGCGCTCCGTAACGACCTGCTGTCCTTCCGCCGCGAGACCGAGGAGGAAGGGGAGATCAACAACGCCGTCGTCGCCGTCCACCGGTTCCTGGACTGCGACCCCCCGCGCGCCGCCGCCGCCGTCAACGACCTCGTCGAGGCGCGGTTGCGGCAGCTCGACCGGATCACCTCGGTGGAGCTGCCCGTGCTGGCCGCCGAGCACGACCTGGGCGCCGCCGACCGCGACCGGCTCGCCCGCCATGCCCGCGATCTGGAGACCTGGCTGGCCGGGGATCTGGAGTGGAGCACCACCAGCGGCCGTTACCGGGAGACGGCCGCGTTCCCGGGTGCGGCGGCGTTCGCGGGGCCGCCCCGGATCATCCGGCCGGCCGGGCCCACCGGGCTGGGCACGTCGGCCGCCCGTCTCGGACCGTTCCGCAGCGCGACCCCCTGGAGGTAACGAACCGTGACGCAGACACAGCAGCTCAGCCTCGGCACCAGGGCGGCACGGAACCTGGCGACGACCACCAAGTCCGCGCCGATGATGCAGAGCATCACACCGCGCTGGCTCCTGCGGATGCTGCCCTGGGTGGAGGCGCGCGGCGGCGCCTACCGGGTGAACCGCCGCCTCACCTACACGGTGGGCGACGGACGGCTGACGTTCCTCAACACCGGCGCCGACGTCCAGGTCGTCCCCGCCGAGCTGGCCGAGCTGCCGCCGCTGCGCGGGCTGCACGCGACGCCCGCCGGGACGCAGGCGCTGGAGGACATGGCCGGACGGCTCACCCAGCACGAGTACGAGCCCGGCGACGTGATCGTCGAGCCGGGGCGCCCGGTGGACCGGGTCGTGCTGATCGCGCACGGCAAGGTCTCCCGGATCGGGCGCGGCGAGTACGGCGAGCCGGTCGAGCTGGACGTGCTGGCCGACGGGCAGTTCTTCGGCGCGGACGTCCTGGCCGACGGCGACGCCGAATGGGAGTACGCCGCCAAGGCGCTCACCCCCTGCACGGTCCTCGCCCTGCCACGCGCGGAGATCGGGGAGCTGACCGGCCGGCACGAGGCGCTGCGGGACCACCTGGAGGAGTACCGCGACGCCCCCGACCTCCCGCGCAACAGGGCGGGCGAGGCCGAGATCACCCTGGTGTCCGGGCACGAGGGCGAGCCGGTGCTGCCGGGCACGTTCGTGGACTACGAGCCGTCGCCGCGCGAGTACGAGCTGAGCGTCGCCCAGACCGTCCTGCGCGTCCACACCCGCGTCGCCGACCTCTACAACGGCCCGATGGACCAGGTCGAGCAGCAGCTCCGCCTGACGATCGAGGCGCTGCGCGAGCGCCAGGAGCACGAGCTGGTCAACAACCGCGACTTCGGCCTGCTCCACAACTGCGACCTGCGGCAGCGCATCCCGACCCGGAACGGGCCGCCCACCCCCGACGACATGGACGAGCTGCTGTGCCGCCGCCGCAAGTCCCGGTTCTTCCTGGCGCACCCGAAGACGATCGCGGCGTTCGGCCGCGAGTGCACCAGGCGCGGCCTCTACCCGCAGGGGACGGTGTGCGAGGGGCGGCCCGTGATGGCCTGGCGCGGCGTGCCGATCCTGCCCTGCGACAAGATCCCGATCAGCCGGACCGGGACGTCCTCGGTGCTGGTGCTGCGGACCGGCGAGGACGACCAGGGCGTGATCGGCCTGCACCGGACCGGCATCCCCGACGAGTTCCAGCCGGGCCTGTCGGTGCGGTTCATGGGCGTCAGCGAGCAGGCGATCGTGTCGTACCTGGTCAGCGCCTACTACTCGGCGGCCGTGCTGGTGCCCGACGCGCTCGGCGTTCTGGAGAACGTCGAGATCAACCGGTGAGCGCGAAGGAGGTCTCGATGTCGGCGACCCAGGAGATGGGAACGGCGCGTTCGGCGGCCGAGACGCTGGTGTGGAGCCGCGGCCTGCTCGATCCGGCGCTGCGCGAGGTGGTGGCGGAGCTGCCCCCGGTGATGCGCCGGATCGCCGCCTACCACTTCGGCTGGCGCGACGAGGAGGACCGGCCCGCGCGGGGCGGGGCGGGCAAGGCGATCCGCCCGGCGCTGACGCTGCTGTGCGCCGAGGCGGTCGGCGGGACGGCGGCCGACGCGCTGCCCGCCGCCGTCGCCGTGGAGCTCGCGCACAACTTCTCGCTGCTGCACGACGACGTGATGGACGGCGACCTGACCCGGCGGCACCGCGCGACGGCGTGGAGCGTGTTCGGCGCGAACGCGGCGATCCTGGCCGGGGACGCGCTGCTGGCGGCGGCGTTCGAGGTGGTCGCCGCCGCCCCCGGCCCGGCGGCGCGCGGCGCGGTGGGCGTGCTGTCCCGCGCCATGCTGGAGCTGGTGGAGGGGCAGAGCGCGGACATGGCGTTCGAGGAACGCGCCGACGTCGCGCTCGCCGAGTGCCTGGCGATGGCGTCGGGCAAGACGGCCGCGCTGATGGGCGCGTCGTGCGCGCTGGGCGGGATGTTCGGCGGCGCGACGCGCGAACGGGTGGAGCGGCTGCGGGCGTTCGGGGAGGGCCTCGGCCTGGCGTTCCAGCTCGTCGACGACCTGCTGGGCGTCTGGGGCGACCCGGCCGTCACCGGCAAGCCCGTCTACTCCGACCTGCGCAACCGCAAGAAGTCGCTGCCGGTGGTGGCGGCCCTGGCGTCCGGCACGGACGCGGGCCGGGAGCTGCGGACGCTGTACCTGGCGAAGGAGCCGCTCGGGGACGCCGAGCTGGCGCGGGCGGCGCGGCTGGTGGAGGACGCGGGCGGACGTGCGTGGGCGTCGCGGCGCGCCGACGAGCTGATGACCGGGGCCCTCGCCGAGCTGGCGATGGCGGCTCCGGAGCCCCCGGCCCACCGGGAGCTGGACGCGGTGGCCCGGCTGGTGACGCGCCGCGATCACTGACCGGCCATGATGGTCGCATGACGTTGCGCAAGGTGCGGTTCGGCACGACCGGCATGGAGATCACCCGGGTGGGCTTCGGGGCCTGGGCCGTCGGCGGGCGGTGGCAGCACGGATGGGGGAGCCAGGACGACGGCGACTCGGTGGCGGCGGTCCGGCGGGCGCTGGAACACGGCGTCAACTGGATCGACACCGCCGCGGTGTACGGGCTCGGGCACTCGGAGGAGATCGTCGCCAAGGCCCTGGACGGGCTGCCCGAGTCCGACCGGCCGTACGTGTTCACCAAGTGCGGCGAGGTCTGGGACGACCAGGGGCGGGTCTCGCGGGTCGCCACGCCCGCCTCGATCCGCCGCGAGGTGGAGGCGTCGTTGCGGCGGCTGCGCGTCGAACGCGTCGACCTGTACCAGGTCCACCAGATCCCCGACGCGGGAGGTCCCGTCGAGGAGTACTGGCAGACCATGCTGGACCTGAGGGCCGAGGGGAAGGTCCGCGCGGTCGGGCTGTCCAACCACCGCGTGGACCGGCTGGAGGCCGCCGAACGCGCCGGGCACGTGGACACGCTCCAGCCGCCGTTCTCGGCGATCAACCGGTCGTTCGCCGACGAGGTCGCCTGGTGCGCCGCCCACGACACCGGCGTGATCGTGTACTCGCCGATGCAGTCGGGGCTGCTGACCGGGGCGTTCACCGCCGAACGCGCCGCCGCCCTGCCCGCCGACGACTGGCGGCGCGCCGCCCCCGACTTCACCACCGGCCTGGCCGCGAACCTCGCGCTGGCCGACGCCCTGCGCCCGGTCGCCGACCGGCACGGGGTGACGCCGGGCGCGGTCGCGGTGGCGTGGCCGCTGGCCTGGCCCGGCGTGACCGGCGCGATCGTCGGGGCGCGGCGGCCGGACCAGGTCGACGGCTGGGTCACGGCCGGGAACCTGGAGCTGACCGGGGAGGACCTGGCCGAGATCCGCGCGGCCATCGACCGCACCGGCGCCGGGACCGGTCCGTCAGCGCCGCAGCCGCTCGCGTAGGAACTCCGCGTTGAGCGCCTGCCACTCGCGGGCCGAGCGCAGCAGCGCGGTCATCTCGTGGGAGCCGTGGAGGTGGCCCGCCCAGCGCGTGACGGCGGCGGGGACGCCCGCCTCGGCGAGGCGGGCGGCGTAGCGTTCGCCGTCGTCGCGCAGGAGGTCGTACTCCGCCGTCATGATCCGCGCCGGGGGGAGGCCCGACAGGTCCCCGGCGCGCAGCGGCGACAGGTACGGGTGCTCGCGCGGGGCGCCGGCGGCGTAGCGGGCGACGTACCGCGCCATGTCCTCGCGGGTGAGCGGCAGGCCGGGGACCGGCCCGACGTCGGCGAGCGCGGTCAGCGTCAGGTCGAGCGGCGCGACCTCCAGGAGCTGCGCGGCCAGGGCGGGGCCGCCCCGGTCGCGGGCCATGAGCGCCGCGGCGGCGGCGAGGTTGCCGCCGGAGGACACGCCGCCGACCGAGACGCGCCCGGGATCGACGCCCAGGCCGGCGGCGTGCTCGACGGTCCACAGCAGCGTGGCGTACACGTCCTCGGCCGGGGCCGGGAACGGGTGCTCCGGCGCGAGCCGGTGGTCGGGCGAGACGACCGCGCAGCCGGCGTCCACGGCGAGGCGGGCGCAGGCGACGTCGTGCGGTTCGTGCGATCCGAGCCACCAGCCGCCGCCATGGACGTGCAGGTGGACGGGGAGCGGCCCGTCCGCGCCGGGCGGCGTGAACACCCGCACGGCGATCTCCCCGCCGGGCACGGGGACGCGGTGCTCGGCGCGGTCGGCCTTCGGGGCGGGTGCCACCAGGCGCAGCCGCATCGGCTGCTGCGCGGCGATCATGGCGCGCTGCTCGGCGAGGGACGGCGGAACGGCCTGCTGCGCGCGGGCGGCGGCGATGCGTTCCAGCATGGGCCGGAGTTCCGGCAGGACGGGCATGGCGTGCTCCCAGGGATCGCAGGGGTTCGGTAGGGGAGGGGGCGGCCGCCTGGTGTGCGCAGGTCCGGGCCGGGCGCGGAGCGCCGGGCGGGACGGCGCCGGACGCGGATCCGACGGGCCATCGGGGCCTCCTCTCGCGGTCGCCACCACTTTCACCGCCGGGCGCGGCGCGGCGCGTCCGGCAGGGGAGGTGTCCGGTCCTCGGCCCCCGGGCGTAGGCGGGCGGGGGCCGGTACTCCGCGGGGAGTCGTGCCGTTCGGGGATTCTCCGGGCATTCTGGGATGCATGCGTGATCGGCTGGCGGGGCTCAGCCCGCGGCGGCGGGTGTTCGTGCTGACGGTGGGGGCCCTGGCGCTGCTCCTGGTCGGGGCCGTGGCGGGGCGGGTGCTGATCGCGCGCTCCTCCGGCGCGGACGCGGTGGCGCAGGACCGGCCCGGCCCCGTGCTGCTGGTCCCGGGGTACGGCGCCGGGACCGGCGGGCTGCGGGTGCTGGCGGCCCGGCTGCGGAGCGCGGGCCGGGAGGCGGTCGTGGTGGAGATGCCCGGCGACGGCACCGGCGACCTGCGCGAGCAGGCCCGGGTGCTGGACCGCCGGGTGTCCGAGGCGCTGCGCGGCGGCGCGCCGTCGGTGGACGTGGTGGCGCACTCGGCGGGCGGCGTCGTGGCGCGCCTGTGGGTGCGCGAGCACGACGGCGCCGGCAAGGCGCGGCGGATCGTCACGCTCGGGTCGCCGCACCAGGGCGCGGACCTGGCGGCGGCCGGGTCGGCGCTGGCGCCGGGCGCCTGCCCGGAGGCGTGCCGCCAGCTCGTGCCCGGCAGCGGCCTGCTGCGGGAGCTGGGGGACCGCGCGCCCGACCCGCCCCGCTGGGTCTCGGTGTGGACCGACGACGACGAGACCGTGCGGCCCGAGGCGTCGCGGCTGCCGGGGGCGACCGGGGTGGGCGTCCAGGAGGTGTGCCCGGACGCGCGGGTCGGCCACACCGGGCTCCCGGCCGACCCGCTGGTCACCGCGATCGTCACGCGGGCGCTGGACGCGGGGCCGCCGTCGCCGCCCGGGCGCGGCGACTGCGGGGCGCCGCGCGGGTGACGGTCAGCTCGTGACGTCGCGGGTGGCGAAGTTCGCCCAGGCGGCGGCCAGGAACACCAGCACGTACACGGCCTGGAGCGCCAGGCCGCGTTCGATGTCGCGCCACAGGATCGGGTCGCGGAAGAGGTCCACCCACGCCAGCCAGTAGCGGGTCAGCAGGTAGGGGCGGACCGACGCGGCGGCGTCCAGCGTCACCAGCACCTGGCTGGTGATCAGCGCGGCGAGCGCGCCGAGCGCCGCGCCCAGCGCCGAGTCGGTCAGCGTGGACAGGAACAGCGCGATCGCGCCGACGCCCAGCATGCACACCCCGACGTAGAGCATGGTCGCCGCGACCCGCAGCAGCAGCTCGGTGCGGGTCAGCGACGTCCCCGACACCGAGCTGAGCAGGTCCTGCCCGGCCAGGGCCTCCGGGGGCGCGTCGCCGAGCATCGTCACGCCCATCGCGTACGACGTCACCACGATCAGGACGACCGCCAGCAGCACGTAGGCGACCAGCGCGACCAGCTTGGCCACCAGCAGCCGGGTCCGGCCGACCGGCCGCACCAGCAGGTAGCGCAGCATGCCCGCGCCCGCCTCGCCCGCCACCGAGTCGCCGCCGACCACCGCGACCGACACCGGCAGGAACAGCGGCAGCACCATCGCCAGCGCCGCGGCCGGGTAGAGCTGGCCGCTGGAGAGGACGGCCGACAGGAACGCCGGGCCCTCGCCGGGGCGCGGCGCGATCTCGGTGACGCCGAGGAACACCGCCACGATCGCCGGGAGCCCGCACAGCAGCAGCAGCGACACCCAGGTGCGGGGCCGCCGCACCATCTTCACCAGCTCGGTCGTGATCATCGTTGCGGTTCCCGGTCGAGCCGGTCGGAGCCGGTGCCGGTGAGGTTCAGGACGACCTCCTCCAGGGAGCGCCGACGCACGCCGATCTCGGTGACGCGCAGGCCTTCGGTGACGAGCAGGGCGTTGAGCTCGGCGGCGTCGGCGGCGCGGACCAGCAGCCGGTCGCCGTCGCGGTGCTCGACCCGGCCGTCCAGCAGGTCGGCGGCCTTGTCGGCGTCGGGGGAGCGGACGGCGACCTGGCCGGTGGGGGAGCGGATCTCCGCCATGTCGGACTGGAGGACCAGCCGCCCCCGGTCCATCACGCCGACGCGGGTGCACAGCTCCTCGACCTCGGCGAGCAGGTGGCTGCACAGCAGGATCGTGGTGCCGTCCGCGTTGAGCTCGGCGAGCAGGTCGCGGATCTCGCGGATGCCCTGGGGGTCCAGGCCGTTGGTGGGCTCGTCGAGGACCAGCAGCCGGGGGCGGCGCAGCAGCGCGGCGGCCAGGCCGAGCCGCTGCCGCATGCCCAGGGAGTAGGCGCGGACGGGGCGTTCGTCGACGCCGGACAGCCCGACGCGCTCCAGGGCCTCCTCGATCCGGTGGCGGCGGTCGCGGCGGGCGCCGCCGGGCCCGGCGGCGTCGAGGAGGCGCAGGTTGGCGCGGCCCGACAGGTGCCGGTAGGCCCCCGGCCCCTCCACCAGCGCGCCGACCCGCGGCAGCACCCGGCCGAGGCGGCGCGGGACCGGCTCGCCCAGCACCTCGATCTCGCCGGAGGTGGCGTAGACGAGGCCGAGCAGCATCCGGACCAGGGTGGTCTTGCCGGACCCGTTGGGGCCGAGCAGCCCGTACCGGTCGCCCTCCCCGACGTCCAGGCCGACCCCGTCCACCGCCGTGACCCGGCCGAAGCGCTTGGTCAGCGCCCGTGTGACGATCATGGATAGAGCTCCCGGGCCACGGCGGTCAGCCGGTCCCGGCCGACCGCCCCGATGATCAGGAACGTGGGCTCGCCGCCCCAGTTGCGCACCAGCATCGCGTTGAGCAGCGACGAGCGCAGCAGCAGCGCCACGGTGCCGCGCTGGATCCGGATCTCCGGCGCGCCCGCCTGGAGCGCCGCCTGGTACACCCGCCCGCCGTACATGCCGGGCAGCGGCGCCACCAGGAACGACGCGAACCCGTCCCGGTAGGCGCGCAGGCTGGCGACCGACGGCGTGGAGTCCAGCGCGGGGCGTCCGGCGAGGGTGTCGGGCAGCCGGCGGTCGCTGCGGTAGGCGATCCGGGTCAGCAGGTCGGGCGCGGCGACGCTGATCGTCCGCAGGTTCGGCCGCGGGGTGGGGGAGACCGCGCCGCGGTCCGGGCGGCGCAGCTCCAGGTCCAGGAAGCGGCTGGTCAGCGCGGGCCGCCCGGTCTCCCGCGGGGTGATCCGCGTCTCCAGGGGGAAGCCGGTGCGCGGGTCGGCCCACACCTCCAGCGTCCCGATCGTGGTGCCTGGGTCGGCCGGGGCGACGCGCAGCCCGGCGGCGGCGCGGCCCGCGACGCGGCGGGCGGGCAGCGCGGTGACCCGGTCGCCGCTCCCGGCCAGCGCCAGCAGGCGGCGGGCCAGCGCGGGCGGGGTGAGGTCGGTGGCGTTGGGCAGCCGGACGGCGGGGTCGCCGCGGACCTTGGTGAGCAGTTCGCGTTCGTAGTCCCAGATGGTCAGCTCCCCGGGGGTCTGCTGGAAGCCGCGTTCCCCGGCGGGCTGGAGCAGCGCCACCCGCCAGCGGCGCGGCTCCTCGAACCAGACGCGGATCCGGTTGGTGCCGCCGAGCAGCCCGGTGGCGTCCTCCAGGCCGGGCAGCGTGGGCAGCCCGAGCGTTCCGCGGGTCTCGACCAGGCCCTCGTGGGGGGCGGCCGACGCGGCGCGGACCAGGGCGCGCAGGCGGTCCGGCGCGGGGGCGGACGCGCCGACCGGCCAGGCGGCGACGGTGACGGGGACCGCGACGAGCGCCGCGGCGAGGGCGGCGACGACGAGCCATCGCCGCCGCGCCTCGCCTCGAACCACGCTCATCTTTGCCACCGTACGTGCCGGACGCCGCGGTACGTCAGTCCCCGTTCGCCGGCTCCCGCCCGTCAGCCCCCGTACGTCAGCCCGTGCCCGAAGGGGAAGTGCCCGGCGATCGTCACCGGCAGCCGCCCGCCGGGCCGCCGCCCGAACAGCACCTCGGCGGTCGCGCGGTGCATGGTCAGGTTGGTCCGCTGGGTGCGCGCGGTGGTCGCGTAGCTCGCCACGTACGCCTTGACCCGCGGGTAGGCCGCGTAGTCGTAGGGCAGCCCGGTGGCGACGGCGGCGACGGGCCTGCCGGTGGCCAGCAGCGCGTCCACGAGCCTGGCCTGTCCGGCGGGCAGCGGGCCGGAGGAGTAGGTGGCGACGACGACGCGGTCGGCCTCCCTCGCCCGCCGCACGGCCTCGGCGATCTCGGCGTCGGTCGGGTCGGTGGTGGCCGCCTGCCAGCGCGTCACGGGGCCGGACGCGACGGCGTCGACGGCGTTCGCGAGCTGCTCGGTCTGGGTGACCCCGGCGACCAGGGTGCGCTCGGTGTCGCGCGCGTCGAAGGGGAGCACCCGGCCCTCGTTCTTGACCAGGGTGGTCGCGGCCCGGCCGAGTTCGGCGGCGCGGTGCCGGAACGCGGCGTTGCCCGCGACGCGTTCGGCCAGCGCGGGGCTGACGTAGCGGTTCTTGACGTTGGCGCACTTGAGGCCGAGGACGCGCAGCACCGACTCGTCCACGCGCCGGCGGGGCAGCTCCCCGGAGCGGACCGCGTCCAGCAGCGCGTCCACGGCGTCCACCTGCGTCTGGTGCTCGCCGGTGGACATCACCACGTCCGCGCCCGCCCTGACGGCCATGACGGTCGCCTCGCGGGTGCCCCAGTTCTTGTCGATGGCGTCCATGTCCATGCCGTCGGTGACGATCAGCCCCCGGAACCCCATCTCCCGCCGCAGCAGCCCGGTGAGGACCTTGGGCGACAGGGTGGCGGGCAGGTCGGGGTCGATCGCCTTGACCACCACGTGCGCCGTCATGATCGCCTCGGCCCCGGCGTCGACGGCGGCCCGGAACGGTGGCAGGTGGACGCGTTCGAGGGTGGTCCGGTCGTACTCCACGGCCGGGAGGTCGAGGTGGCTGTCGTTGCGGGTGTCGCCGTGGCCGGGGAAGTGCTTGGGCGTCGCGACGACCCC
The DNA here is from genome assembly GCF_014138665.1 of Actinomadura kijaniata. NCBI lineage: Bacteria > Bacillati > Actinomycetota > Actinomycetes > Streptosporangiales > Thermomonosporaceae > Actinomadura > Actinomadura kijaniata. Next base: position 306,682 of record NZ_JACJIA010000003.1, on the reverse strand, counting down.
GGCGTCGCGGTAGGCGCGGACCTGCGTGGCCACCAGGTCGCGCACCAGGCCGGTCCGCTCCCCGAACGACCGGACGCCGATGATCGGGTTGGCGGGGTTGGTGTTGACGTCGGCGACCGGCGCGTAGTTCCAGTGGAAGCCCATCGCGCGGGCCTCGGCGGCGGTGACGCGCGCGGCGTCCCGGGCCAGGCGCGGGTCGCGGGCCGCGCCGAGGCCCATCGCGTTCGGCAGCGGGGTGGTGCCCTCGCGCACGTTGTGCGTGGTGCCGAACTCGAAGTCGCCCGACACCAGCAGCGGCAGGCCGGGCCGCGTCCCGGCGGCCCAGCGCTGCACCTGGTTGGAGTACCGGGCGGCCAGCTCCGGCGTGCGGGGCTCGGAGGTGATCACCGAGCCGATCTTCAGGTCCTGGATGGCCTGGCGGGTCTGCTCGTTCGGCATCCCGTCGGGGCCGTCGTGGGTGACCGCCATGACCATCTGCCCGACCTTCTCGGCGTCGGTCATCCGGGCGAGCTGCGCCCGGGGATCGCAGCGGTCGCCGCCGACCTGCGCGTGCGCGGCCGCCGGGGCCAGGGGCAGGCCGAGCGCCGCGGTCAGAAGGGTCGCCGTCAGCCGGTTCCGCATCGCGCCTCCTTCGGAGATCATCTCTGGTCCAGACCAGTACGGACCGGCCTCCGGGTCAACGGGCGGAACCTGCCAAGATCGGCCCCCGGGTTCCGTAGGCCCGGACGTCTCCGGCAGGTGGCGCGGGGTGCGCCCGGCGCACGCGGGGGCGCACCCCGCGGGGTCAGGCGGCGCGGCCGGCGGCGGAGGCCATGCCGAGCCAGGTGTGCGGGTTGCCCTCCCAGCACCAGCCGAGCTTGGGGGCGTTCTGGCTGATCCACAGCGCCGGGACGCGGCGGTCGCCGCAGCGGGAGCCGCCCAGCGAGAAGCACTTGTTCTTGGCCAGCGCCGCCGGGAACTGCGTGACCAGCGCGAGACCCTCCTCCATCGTGAGCGGCGTGCGGCCCCGGTCCGCGATGGCGGCCATGGCGTCGTTGGGCACCGCGCCGCAGAACTCCTCGCCCCGGTCCACGTCGAACAGCAGGTAGGCGCGGGGGGCGGGCGGCTCGGCCTCCTTGGTGGGGACGAAGCGCTCGATGTCCCCCTCCTTGTAGTGGCGGTCGATGACCCCCGGCTGGGTCCGGCGCGGGAGCGCGGTGCGGGCGACCATCTCCTCGACCGGCACGACCTCGCGGGTGACGACCACCAGGAACGGCACCCGCCCCTCCTCGGGCGGGCTCATCGCGTCGGCGCGCTTCTCGGCGGAGGCCCGGAGCGGCGCGAGGAGTTCGGCGAACGCCTCGTCCGCCATCCCGGCCAGCGCGGGATACCCCCTGCCGACGAGCACCGAGACCTGCCGGTCGAACTCGCTCCCCGCGTCGAAGCCGCCCGCGGCGGCGGTGTCGTCGGTGTCGGGCGTGGGGGTGGCGGTCATCTCGGGCTCCTTACGGGACGTCGGGGCGGGGGCGGCGATCGGCTGCTGGGGCAACGGGCCTCTCTTCCGGTGGGCGACGGCCACTAACTCCGTACAACATACGGAGAAACGGCCCGCATTCCCGGCGGTGATGTCCCACGGAGGTCACAATTGGGTCAAATGGTGCGAAGCTGGAGGTCTCATCCCTCCGTGGGGGTCCCATGACCGTCTCCGACCCGCCGCCGGCCGGGAAGCCCGCGCCGCGCCGTCTCGTCCGCACCTCCGACGGGGACACGCCCGTCGTCGAGCAGCCCATCCGCATGGTGTCGGTGGACACCCCCGAGAAGGCGGGGTACGCCGGGGCGCCGCCCGCCGCGCAGGCCGTCCTCGACCGCTGCCGCGGGCGCCTCACCGACGGCACCTACGGCGCGGCCCTGCCCGACGAACTCCGCGACCACCTGCTGGAACGCCTCACCCCCGACGCCGCCCACCGCCACATCACCGCCGGGGAGCGCGCCAGCGCCGAGTTCGACCGGCTGCTGGACCGCCGCCTGGCCCGGCCCGGCGGGGAGCGCCGCCGCGTCGCCGTGCTGCCCGCCGGAGAGAAGATCGACCGCTACGGGCGGCTGCTGGCGTACCTGTCCCCCTGGTTCGCGGGCGGGCCGAACGACCCCGTGCCGCCCCGCGACGCCCCCGAACGCCGCACGTTCAACCTCGACATGGTCGCCTCCGGCTGGGGCGCGCTGTTCCTCGTCCACCCGTCGCTGCCGTCCGCGCCCGACCTGCGGCTGCTGCTGCGCGACGCCGACGCGGCCTGGACGGAGCGGCGCGGCATGTGGGCCGAGTTCGGCGCGGACGTGCTGCTGGCCTACGAGTTCCGGGCGTGCGTGAAGCTCGGCGTCCGGAACCTGCCCGACCCCAAGGCGACCGCCGCGTCCGCGTTCCAGCGCATCTGCGTGGACCTGCGCGACCGCAGCGTGGTGGGCCCGTTCGGCTACCACCGGGTGCCGCCGTCACAACGCCTGTGGATCTGGCCGGAAGACTACGAACAAGCCCGCGCCACCCTGAAACTGCCGGGCCGGTCCGCATAGCTCGCGCGGCCGCGGCGAGCGTGGAGCGGCTCTCAGTCGCGGCCGCGGGGCAGGCGGGGCAGGAGGAGGGCCGCGGCCGTGGTGGTCGCCAGCAGGGCGGCCGTGACGCACAAGGTGATCCGCAGCCCCACCACGAAATCGCCCCGGCCCGCGACCAGGGTTCCGAAGACGGCCACGGCGAGCGCGCCGCCCGTCTGCCGGAAGGAGTTCAGGACCCCGGCGGCCATTCCGGCCCGGTCGGCGGCGACGTCGTCCAGCAGGACGGCCGTCAGGGAGGGGATGGCGAAGCCCAGGCCGAGCCCGGCCGGGACGAGCATCATCGCGATCACCGGTCGGCCGGTCCCCTCGTCCACCCAGAGCAGGCCGACCATCGCCAGCGCGCAGACCGCCTGGCCGACGGCGATCGGCACCCGCGGCCCGAAGCGCGCCGCCGCCCTGGCCGAGGCCAGGTTGGCTCCGGCGATCACGGCCGTCATCGGCAGGAACATCAGCCCCGCGGCCATGGCGGACAGGCGCAGGACGTCCTGGAAGAACAGGCTCAGCACGAACACCAGCCCGTAGAAGGCGGCGTTGACGACGAAGCCGATCACGACCGAGAGCGTCACCGTGCGCGAACGGAAGAGGCCGAGCGGGACCATCGGCGCGGCGGTGCGCGCCTCGATCGCGACGAACGCGGCCGTCGCCGCCGCGGCGAGCCCCAGGCAGCCCAGCACCAGGGGTTCGCCGAAGCCGTTCTCGCCGCCGTCGATCACCGCGAAGGTGAGCGCCACCAGCGCGACGACCGCCGCGAGCTGGCCGTAGGGGTCCAGCGGTCCGGCCCGGCGCGGCGAGCGTTCCGCGCGGGCCAGCACCGCGAGGGTGGCGACGCCGACGGGCAGGTTGACGGCGAAGATCGCCCGCCAGCCCAGGGTGCCGGACAGCGCCCCGCCGACCACCGGGCCGGCGGCGACCGCGACGGCTCCGCCGACGGTCCACAGCGCGATGGCCCGCGCCCGCCGGCCCGCGTCGGGGAACGCCTGCCGGACGAGGGCCAGCGAGGAGGGCAGCATGATCGCCGCCGCGCCCCCCTGGAGCAGCCGGGCGGCGATCAGCTCGCCCAGCCCCGGCGCCAGCCCGCAGGCCGCCGAGGCGACCGTGAAGACCGCGACGCCGGCGCCGAACGCGCGGCTCGCCCCGATCCGGTCGGAGAGCGCGCCGGCGGAGAGCAGGAGCGCGGCGAACATCAGCGTGTAGGCGTCCACGATCCACTGGAGCCCCGCCGTGCCGCCGCCGAAGGCGCGCCCGATCTCGGGCAGCGCCACGTTCACCGCCATGGCGTCGAGGTTGAGCAGGAAGATGCCCATGAACGCGGTCGCCAGGACCAGCTTCGGTGCGGCCGTGCGTCGCCGCGCGTCCCGTGACGCGCGGTCCGGTGCGAGAGTGCTCATTCGCCCAGGCTGGTGAGGTCCGCGGGGGAGGGGCAGACCGCGGTCTTCCGGGGCGCGCCACAGGGGGGTGTGACAGGGCCAGGCTCCGGGCCGGAACCATGCTCCCCCCGCTGGCAGGATGGTGGTATGACCGAGTTCGGGAGGTTCCTGCGGGCGCGCCGCGGCGGTGTCCGTCCGGCCGACGTCGGGCTGCCCGCCGGAACCGGCACGCGCCGTACGCCGGGCCTGCGCCGGGAGGAGGTGGCGGCGCTGGCCGGGGTGAGCATCGACTACTACGTGCGGCTGGAACGCGGCAAGGAGACCCGTCCGAGCCCCGCCGTGGTCGACGCGCTGGCCGACGCGCTCCGCCTCGACGCCGAGGAGCGGGACTTCCTGCGCGGACTGGCGGCGCGCGCGGCGCGGCAGGCCCCCGAACCCCGCCCCCTGCCGTCGCGGCGGGTCCGCCCCACCGTCCAGCGACTCCTGGAGACGCTCCGGCCCAACCCGGCGTACGTCGTGAGCCGCACCAACGACCTGCTGGCCGCCAACCCCGCCGGGCTGCGGCTGCTCCACGGCATCACCGACTGGCCGGAACGGCAGCGCAACACCGTCCGCTACACCTTCTTGCACCCGGCGGCCCGCGAGCTGTGGGTGGACTGGGAGCGGAAGGCCGTGGGGTGCGTCGCCCAGTTGCGGGCGATCGCCGGCACCGACCCCGACGCCCCCGACCTCGCCTCGCTGGTGGGCGAGCTGATCGTCAAGAGCCCCGACTTCGCCCGGCTCTGGGAGCGGTACGAGGTGCGCACGATCGGCGACGGCGAGAAGACCCTCCGGCACCCGGAGGTCGGCACGATGACGCTCTCGCACGAGGGGATGACCCTGAACCGCGCGCAGGGCCAGCGCCTCGTCGTCTACATGGCGCCCCCCGGCAGCCCGGACCACGACGCGATGACGCTCCTCGACCTCGCCGCCTCCGGCGAGGCGGCGCCCGTCCCGCCCTCCCGGCGGCGGGCGCCGTGAACCGTCCGTGCCCGCGGGTGAGACACCTGGGACGCGGGATACGGACGGGGTGTGGGCGGCGTCCCGTCGCGGGCCCGGTGCCAAGCCGTGATCATCCCATCGGGCACGGCCGGACGCCCCCACCACCACCGTGCCATCAGACCAGCCAGGCGCCGTCGCGCATCAGGTCGCGGCCGGACAGCTCGTTCTCCTCGCGCCAGGCCTGGACGCGGCGCGGGGAGACGCGGAACCAGCGGTAGGACGACGCCAGCGCGCGCGGGTCGAAGCCGGTGCGCGCGGCGAACCGGTCGCCCTGCTCCGGCGGCAGCGCGCCGATCTCCAGGACCTCCACCTCGCCCTCGATCATGACCACGTCGCGGGTGGGGCCCAGCCCCAGCCGGACGGTCCGGGCGGCGGCCAGGTTCCGGCCGGTCGGGCTGTTCGCCGAGGTGGCCAGCAGCAGGGCCGCGCCGTCCCAGTCGAACGACAGCGGCACCAGGTACGGCGCGCCGTCCGGCGAGGCGCTGGCCACCCAGACGTCGACGTCGTGGGCGAGCCGGTGCTCGGTGTCGCGGCGGCGCCGGGCGCGGGAACGGGGGGCGGTCCCGACTCCCTGGGGCGAAGATCCGGTCATGGGCACTCCTCGGGTCGTGGGGCGCGCTCGGCCCGGCGCGTCCCGCCGGGCCCGATCGCCGTGGTCACAGCTTCTCCCGCCCGGGGCGCGGCCCACATCCGTGTGGATCACGGAGATCACCACGGATAATGGGTCGGTGTCCAGTCCGGTGGTCTCGGCCCGGGAGGCCGAGGTGTGGGCGCTCCTCGGGGAGCACCTCAGCAACGCGGAGATCGCCGCGCGGCTGTCCATCTCCGTGCGCACGGTCGAGTCGCACGTCTCCTCGCTGCTGCGCAAGCTGGAGGTGCCGGACCGGCGGGCGCTGTCCCGGCGCGCGGCCGAGGCCGCCCGCGCCGAGCGGCCGCGCCCGGCGCCCGCCCTCCCGGCGCCGCTGACGACGTTCGTCGGGCGGGTGCGGGAACGCGGGGAGCTGGCCGGGGCGGTGACGGCGCACCGGCAGGTGACCGCGGTCGGTCCGGGCGGGGTGGGCAAGACCCGGCTCGCGCTGGCGGTGGCGGAGGAGACGGCCGCCGACTTCGCCGACGGGGTGTGGTTCGTCGACCTGGTCCCGGTCACCGATCCGGGACGGGTGGGGGCGGCGGTCGCGGCGGCCGTGGGCGTGGGCGAGCAGCCCGGGCGCGGCATCGACGACGCGGTGCTGGCGGCGCTGGCGGACCGCCGGGCGCTGCTGGTGCTGGACAACTGCGAGCACGTGCGCGACGGGGTGGCGCCGTTCCTGGAACGGCTGCTGGCGGCCTGCCCTCGGCTGCGGGTGCTCGCGACGAGCCGGGCCCGGCTGATGGTGCCGTTCGAGCGGGTCTTCCCGGTCCCGCCGCTGTCGCGGGCCGGCGGCGACGAGTCGGACGCCGCGACCCTGTTCGTCGACCGGGCCGAGGCGGTCGGCTGGCCGCCGGACCCGATGGCGCGCGACCAGGTCGCGGCGGTCTGCGAGCGGCTCGACGGCGTGGCGCTGGCGATCGAGCTGGCGGCGGCGCGGCTGCCCACGCTCGGGCTGGACGGCCTCACGGCCGGGCTCTCCGACCAGCTCCGGATCCTCGCCGGCGGGCCCCGCGCCGACGACCGGCACCGGTCGGTGCGGGCGGTGCTGGACTGGAGCCACGACCTGCTGGACCCGCGGGACCGGGCGCTGCTGCGGCGGGTGTCGGCGTTCGTCGCGCCGTTCACCGCCGAGGCGGCCGCGGCGGTGGCCGGGTTCGCCCCGCTGGACCCGGTCGCGGTCGCGGACGGGCTGGGCAGGCTCGCCGAGCAGAGCCTGCTCGTCGTGACGCCGTCCGCGACGGGCACGCGGTACCGGGCCCTGGAGACCATCCGCCAGTACGGCGCCGAACGCCTCGACGGCGCGGGCGAGGCGGCGGACGTCCGCTCCCGGCACCTGGACTGGTGCCTGGCCGCCGCGACCGCCCTCGCCGGCGCCGGGGGCGCGGACCGGCGGGGCCGGTTCGACGCGGTGGCCGACGACCTGCGGGCCGCCCTCGCCTGGGCCGCCGGCCGGCCGGAACGGCGCGCGGACGCGTACCGGCTCGCCCTGTCCATGGCCGGGCCGGCCTTCACCCGCAACCTGCTCGGCGAGGCCCAGCAGCGGTACGAGCAGGCGGCCGCGCTCGCCGGTGACGCCGCCGCGGGCGCCGCCGCGCTGCGGCACGCCGCCGGGGTGGCCGGATGCCGGAGGCTCGGCGACGACATGTTCCGCCTGCACCGCGCCGCCGCGGAGGCCGCCCGCCGGGCCGGGGACACCGCCGGCGCGGCCCACGACCTGGCGACCGCCGTCACCGTCGCGTACCGCTTCTCGACCTCGTTCGCGCGGGTCCCTCCCGTGGAGGAGACGACCGCCATGCTCGCGACGGCGCGCGGGCTGTCCGGCGGCGACCCGGCGGCCGTGGCGGCGGTCGCGCTGGCCGAGGCGGCGGTGGTCGCGGACGCGTTCGGCGCCGTCCAGGGAAGCACCGACAGGACCGCCCGGGAGTCGGTCGAGTACGCCGAACGGGCGGTCGCGCTGGCCCGGCGCGCGGGCGACCCGGTGGCGGAGTCCGCCGCGCTCGACGCGCTCTCCGCCGCCCAGAGCTGGACCGGCGCGTCCTTCGACACCGCGGCCACCGCCCGGCTGCGGATCGACCCGCTGACCGCGCTGCCGCCCACCCCCGCCGCCACGCACGAGCTGGTGGACGCCCTCAACGTGGCCACCGCGACCGCCCTCGGCGTGGGCCGGCTGGCCGAGGCCCGCCGGTGGGGCGGGCGGCTCGCCGACCATCCGCTGCTGGCCGAGGCGGGCGACCACGCCACGGCCTGGCTGCTGGTCGCGGACGCGTTCGGCGGCGACGTCGAGGGGGTGCTCGCCGGCGGCGTGCGGTTCCTCGACGCCTGGGAGCACGGCGGCCGCCCGAGGTCGCTCGCCCTCGGCGCCGCCGCCGCGGCGGTCGCGATGGCCCACGGCCTCCGCGGCGACGACGAGGCCCGGGCGTCCTGGCTCGCGGTCGCCGACCGGGCCGACACCACGCCCGAGCACCGCCACGGCTACGGCGCGATCTTCGACGCCATGGTCCTGCTGCACCACGGGGACGCGCAGGCGGCGGCCGAGCGGGTCGCGCCGGAGCCGGACCGGGTGTGGAAGTGGGTCTGCTGGGTCTGGCTGCACTGGTACGTGGCGCTCCGCGCGGAGACGGCGGTGCTCGCCGGGCGCCCGGACGCCCGGGGCCGGATCGACGCCGCCCGCGCCACGGTCGCCGGAAACCCGGTCGCCACCGCCCAGGTGGACCGGGCGGAGGCGCTGCTCGACGGCGACCTGCCGCGCCTGCTCGCCGCCGCGGAGGCGTTCGACGCGGCCGGCTGCCGCTACCAGTGGGCGCGCACGCTCGTGCTCGCCGGGGGCGAGCACGCCGCCACCGGCGGGACCGCGCTCGCCGCCCTCGGCCTCGCGCCCATGACCGTCCGGTAGCCGCGGCCGGTGGACGCGGGAGGCGCTCAGCGGCGCAGGGCGGTCTCCCGTTCCATGCGCGACAGCTTCTCGGGGTTGCGCACGGCGTAGAGCCCGGTGACGAGGCCGTCGTCCACGCGCAGCGCCAGGACGGTGTCGACCTTGCCGTCGCGCCGCAGGACCAGCGCCGGGTGGCCGTTGACCTGCGCCGGTCGCAGCGACATCGCGGCGTCGATGCCGCGCAGCACGACGGCCACCCTGCCGGCCCCCACGATGGGCGCCGGCGCGGCCCGCACGACCCCGCCGCCGTCGGTGAGCAGGACGACGTCCGGCGCGAGCCTGTCGAGCAGTTCTCGCGGGTCGCCGGTTTCGACCGCCCGCTGGAACGCCATGAGCGCCTCGCGGGTGTCGGCCGCGGAGACGGCCTCGCGCGGCCGGCGCGCCGCGACGTGGGCGCGGGCCCGGTAGGCGATCTGGCGGACCGCGGCGGGGCTCTTGTCGACGGCCTGGGCGATCTCGTCGTAGCCGAAGTCGAACACCTCGCGCAGGACGAACACGGCCCGTTCGGTCGGGGCGAGGGTCTCCATCACCAGCAGCATCGCCATCGAGACGCTGTCGGCCAGCTCCACGTCCTCGGCCACGTCGGGCGTGGTCAGCAACGGCTCGGGCAGCCAGGGGCCCAGGTAGGACTCCTTGCGGCGGCCCAGGGCCCGCAGCCGCATCAGCGCCTGGCGGGTGGTGATCTGTACCAGGTAGGCCCGCCGGTCCCGCACCCCGTCCAGGTCCACGCCCGCCCAGCGCAGCCAGGTCTCCTGGAGGACGTCCTCGGCGTCGGCGGCCGAGCCGAGCATCTCGTAGGCCACGGTGAACAGCAGGTTGCGGTGGGTCACGAACGCCTCGGTGGCGGCGTCCGCCGTATCCGTCGTCGGCTCACTCATACCCGGCTCCCCGCCTGTTCGTCCTCAACCGTGCTCCACGCACAAGATGCCGGTGCCCCCCGCCCTGTGACACCCGCAGCCGGTGACGTGGGTCACACGGCCGCGCTGTCGCGGGCGCCGGGGCACCGGCATCTCCTGCTCGCCAGGAGCCGCGCGGCCGGTCCGCGCGGCGCACGACTCCCGCCGGAGGACGAGGTCAAGGAAGCCCCTATGGACCTGATGGCCAACGGGCTCGGCGTCCGGATCGGCGAGCGACCTGGCCTTCGGGGCGGACTCAGCCGCGCAGCCGTACCGGCAGGGCGGTCAGCCTGCTTCCCTGGATGCCGCCGAAGTCGGTCTGCCGGAGTTCGTCGTAGGGGACGGCGAGGCGGGCGTGGGGGAAGTCGGCGCGCAGGACGTTCACGACCGCGCCCAGCTCCAGCAGGGCGAGCTGCGCGCCGGTGCAGTAGTGGGGGCCCGCGCCGAAGGCGAGGTCCGGCCCGGCCGGCCGGGCGGGGTCGGTGTTGATGCCCTGGATGTCGATGAGGACGGGCGAGCGCGCGGGCAGCCGCAGGCCGCCGAGGTCGATGTCGTCGGAGGTGAAGCGCCACAGGGAGAAGGGCGCCGGCGCGTGCCTGCGCAGCGTGTCCCGCACGAGCTCCTCGACCGCGTTCCCGTCCCGAGCGGCGGGGCCGGTGCCGAGCACGCGCGCGAGCAGGAAGCCCAGCGCGGGGTCGGTGGTCAGCTGCCCGGCGTAGATCAGGGTGAAGAGCAGGTAGTGGAGCTGGGGCTCGGTGAACTCCTCGGGGATCCGGTCGCGCAGCTCGACGGCGAGGCCGTGCCGGCCCTCCGCCAGCGCGGCGGCGGCCAGGTCCCCGAAGGAGGCCATCGCCGCGCCGACCTCGCCCGGGTCGCTGCTGTACATGCCCCGGCAGGCGGCGATGGCCTGGTCGACGCGGTCGAGCGGTACGCCGAGCACGTCGCAGACCACGGTGAGCGGGAACCGGGTGGTGAAGTCGGCCGCCAGGTCGACCGTTCCGCCGGTGTCGGCGAGGGGGGTGAGCAGGTCGCGGGCGAGCGCGGTGACGCGTTCGGTGTAGCCGCTGATCCGCCGGGCCGTGAAGAGCGGGGCGTGCGCCCGGCGCAGGCGGGTGTGCGCCGGGCCGTCGCAGGTGGTGAGCGACGGCTGGGCGGCGGCGGTCGGTTCGAGCGCCGCGGCGCGCGGGTCCCAGCCGGACGGCGCGTAGGCGGGGTCCTTGACGATGCGGGGATGGACGAGGGCCTCGCGGGCGAGGGCGTCGTCGGTGATGATCCACGCCGGGCCGCCGGCCGGGGCCTCGACCCGGACGATGGGCCCGGCGGCGCGCAGGGCGGCACGGGCGGGATGGGGTTCGGTGATCGCGCGGGTGGCGGCGGCGAACGGATCGAGGGCGGCGTCGGGCGTGGCGGTCATCGGTTCTCCCGAGGGTCGGCCGGAAGGAAGGCGACTATGCTGCGTCACACAGAATCTGTGCGACGCAGCAAACATAGCCGAAGTCTCTGCGTGGCGCAGCAAAAAACCTTCCGGTCGCGCTCCGCCCCTACCGGTGGTCCTCGGCGGAGGAGCAGGCGCCGGAGGCGCGGAAGGGCTCGGCGAGCTGGGCCAGGTAGCGCACCGGGTAGTGGGGCTTGGCGGCCATGCCCAGGTCGTCGGAGGTGAAGCGGCGGGCCGGGTCGTAGGAGTAGGTGCGCAGGGCGTGGTCCCAGATCAGGGTGAACAGGCCGAAGTTGACGTCGCCGATACCCGCCCATTTGAGGTGGTGGAAGCGGTGCCCCTCGTTGAGCGCCAGGACGTGCCTGAGCGGGCCGACGCGGTAGTCGGCGTTGGAGTGCTGCAACAGCAGTTGCACCGCCACCGCCAGGGCGAGCACCGAGGCGACCTGGACCGGCAGTCCGACCAGCAGCAGCGGGGTGACCCCGGCGGTCATCTCGGCGGTCTGGTGCAGGGGGTGCTTCATCAGGCCGTTGAGGCCGTAGAAGCGTTTCACGCTGTGGTGGACGGCGTGGAAGCGCCACAGCACGCCGATCTTGTGGCTGGCGTAGTGGACCAGGGTGATCCCGGCGTCGGCGGCCAGGACCGCCAGCAGCACCTGGGCCCACAACGGCCAGGAGTGCGGCCACAGGTCGGCCACCGACACCGTGGCGGCCAGGACGGGGATGGCGGCGACGCTGACCAGGATGAGGGTCTCGTTGACCAGGGTGTGGGCGGTGTCGCGGCCGCCGTCGTCCAGCGAACGGTTCCAGCCGGGCTCGTAGGGCAGCAGCCGTTCGGCGGCGAACGAGGCGGCCACGGCGACCGCGAGCAGCGCCAGCAGCCACAGCTTGCCGAGCCCGTCGGTGACTCCGGCGGCGGTGAGCGCGACGGCGGTGCCGTTGACGCCCAGCAGCATCGCCGGGGCGTACCCGTGGCGCACCACCGCGCGGGCGGCCCGCACCGGCCGCGAGGGCGCGCCGGTGGTGATCGTGGTTGTGCTCATGCCGCCAGCCTCGCCCCGGCCGGGGGAGCGGGCCTTGTACGGAGCGGCCGCGTTCGGGCCCCGTGCCCCGGCGCCTGTTCCGGAGGGCGGCCTCAGCCCCGCACGCGAGCGCGATGCCGCGCTCGCCGGGACCTGGTCAGGTGCGGGCCCCGGGCGGGCGCCCCGGGCCAGGGCCGGGGAAAGCCCGCCATCCGGTGGCGTGCAGGGCGTGGGTGGGGGTGATGCCGAACATGGCCCGGCACACGCGGGTGAGGTGGGCGCTGTCGGTGAACCCGGCCTCGTGCGCGGCCCGGGTGAGGGTCGCGCCCCGCTGCACGGCGGCCATGGCGCGCTGGAGGCGGACCCAGCGCCGCCAGGCGGTGTAGGGCAGCCCGAGCTGCTCGGTGAACAGGTGCCGCAACCGGGTGGCCGACAGCCCCACCGCCGCGGCCGCCTCGGTCAGCGACGGGACCGCGTCCACGGGCGGCGGGCCCGCCGGAGGAGGCGACGCCGCGTTCACCAGCGCGGCCACCGCCGGGTGGAGTCCGGCCCGCCGGGAGCCCGGTGAGGGGTCCGGCGCGACCGGGAAGGGGGCGGCGTCGACCCAGGAGGACACCTGGTGCGGGTCACCGGCGGCGCGGACGCGGGCGGTGGCGGCGGCCGCGGCGCGACCGGCGGGGTCCAGGTAGTGCGTCGTCCCGTACGCCCGCCCGGTGACCTCGACGGCGTGGCGGACCGCGGCCGGGATGACCGCCGCGGTCGCCCGCCGCCGCTGGCCGTCGCGGTCGACCAGGACCACGGCGCCGCTGGTGACGGCGAGGACCTGGACGGCGGCGTGGGCGTGCGCCGCCGTGCCGCCCAGGAGGCCGGTGAACGACAGCACCCCCGGCTCCAGCCGGGCCGCGCCGGACCACCGGGCCCCCTCGTCGGCCGAGTGCGCTGCCATGGGAGCCGGTCCCCGCCGCCGGTCGTCGCCTACAGCCCCGCGAGGGCGGAGTCGACCGCCTTCACGTAGTCCTGGAACGCGCGGGTGCGGTTGCGCGGGTTGCTGATCCATGCCGCGTCCAGCCGTCCGCCGCGGAAGAACCGCTTGCGCTGCGCCGTGCTGATCTCCAGCTGGAGGCCCTTGCCGCGGGCGTTGCGGTTGGCGATGTTCTTCGGGTGCGTGCCCTCGATGCCGTCCGGCGGGGTGGCGACCGCGAAGCCCTTCGCGCGCAGCGCCGCCGTCACCTTCCGGGCCAGCGCCGTGTCGCGCCCGCCCACGTAGGTGACCGCCCGGTCGCCCTTGGCGGCGTGCCAGGACACGGTGTACCTCACGCCCCGCAGCAGCTTCAGCGCCTTGGGCTCGTCGAAGCGCGTGGAGGTGAGGTGCAGGGCGCTGTTGCCCCGCTTCTTCAGCCCCACGAACGAGTAGTGGGCGTCCCCGCGCCGGGCCGCCGCGTGGTCCGCCAGTTGCGTGGTCGGCGGCTCGATGCCCCCGCCGTGGACCGCGATGTGCGCGACGCGCGCGTTCCGCGGGCTCCGCAGCACGCGCCGGTAGTCGCGTCCCTCCTTCTCGTGCCGGGCGAGGTGGGCGTAGTCGCGGTACTTGTCGGCGCGCTCGGCCGCGACCGTCCGCTGCGCGGCGACCGGCGAGGCGGAACGGTGCTCCCCGGCCGTCCCGCAGGCCGCGAGCGGCAGCGCGAGGACGAGACCGAGGACCGGAAGGGCCCTGTTCATGGAAGGCGGCTCCAGACGACGCGACGACAAGTGATCAACAACCCTCGGCGGCGACCGCCACCCTGTCAACCTAGACTTTCCGTGCGATCGCGGGAGGAGACGTACGTGGTGGAGTTCGCGAGGCCGTGGGCAGCCGACGGCGAGGCCGTGTTCCGCTCCCGGGTGCGCGGGTGCCTGCTGGGCGGGGCGCTGGGGGACGCCCTCGGCTATCCGGTCGAGTTCCACGGCCTCGCGCGGCTACGGGCCGTCCACGGTCCCGGCGGGGTGGCCGGGCCGGTGCTCGCCAACGGCGGGCAGTCGGCCCTGATCAGCGACGACACCCAGATGACGCTGTTCACCGCCGAGGGGCTGATCCGCGCGCACGCCCGCTTCGTCGACCACGGCGCCGACGACACCGTCGACCTGGTCCGCAACGCCCATCTGCGCTGGCTCGACACCCAGACCCACGAGCGGCCCCCCGCCGTGGAGGGCGATCCGGTCCGCACCGGCTGGCTGCGGCACCAGCGGTTCCTGTACGCGCTGCGCGCCCCCGGCAACGCCTGCCTGACCGGCCTGAGGTCGGGCGTCGACCCCGGAACGGCCACGCCCCCCGGCGAGAAGGGGCCGGTCAACCCCGACTCCAAGGGGTGCGGCGGCGTGATGCGGTCGGCCCCGTTCGGGCTGGTCCACACGCCGGAACGGGCGTTCGAGCTGGCGGCCCGCAGCACCCTGTCGACCCACGGGCACCCCACCGGCTCCCTGGCGTCGGGCGCGTTCGCCGCGATCGTCGCCCACCTGGTGGCGGGCGAGTCGCTGCTCGGCTCGGTCCTGCAAGCCCTCGAACTCCTGCGGGCCCATCCGTCGCACGAGGAGACCGGCCGGGCGCTGCGCGGGGCGATCGACCTGGCGGCCGAGGGGAGACCGAGCGCCGAGAGGGTGGAGGGCCTCGGCGGCGGCTGGGTCGCCGAGGAGGCCCTGGCCATCGCCGTCTACTGCGCGCTGGCCGAGCCGGACGACGTCGCCCGCGCCCTGTCGCTGGCCGTCACCCACGGCGGCGACAGCGACTCCACCGGCGCGATCTGCGGGAACCTCCTGGGCGCGCGGCACGGCGACGCGGCGCTGCCCGCCGACTGGCTGGCCGTGCTGGAGGGCCGGGGAACGATCACCGCGCTCGCCGACGACCTCGCCGTCCAGTACTCGCCGCGCCACCCGCGCACCCGGTACTGGCGCGACCGCTACCCGGCGAGCTGACCCGGACGGCGGCGATGGGCAACACGTTCACCGCGGCGGGCTCCGGCGCCGGCGACCTGTCCATGACCAACGGCGGCACGGACGCGTTCTACGACGTGCTCACCCTGGCGGCCTGCGCGATCGCCGGGACGCCGTGGGAGCTGAACCTGGCGGTGGACCTCGCCGACGGGCAGCGTCACAGCCGCGGCTTCGCGGGCCACGACCTGAGCGAGTGGCCCTGGACCGGCGGGTGGCGGCGGGAGAAGGCGTTCCTGCTGCGGGTCATCGACCTGGCGGAGGCGCGCCACGGCTGGGACCGCCTGGACTACGAGCCCGCCCGGGCGCCGTCCCACCTGCGCGACCTCCGCGCCATGGTCGAGGGCCTCACGCCACTGCCCATGGAACGCCCGCCCCACCGCCGGGACTGGACCTCGCCCCCGCCGCCCGAGCACCTGGAACGCTGCCCCGAGCACGACGTGTTCGAGGGTCAGTTCGGCTGCCGGCTCTGCTCGGACTGGTGAAGCCACCCCTCGGAGAACGTCCGCACGAGCCGTTCGGTCTCCAGGAAGGCGGTCACATCTGCCAGTGCTTCCGGCAGTACGCGTCCAGCCACTTCTCGCATGCCTCCACCGTCAGCCCCGCGTACTCGAACGGGTAGGCCCCGGTCGGGCCCAGGAACACGTCGAGGGAGTCGGCGCGGGCGTAGAAGCCCGTCTCCAGCTGGTCGCCCTGGGGGCGCCGGTAGTAGTCCGGGAAGTAGAACTCCAGCTCCTGCCAGAACGGCATCGTCTGGTTGTCGCCGCCCTGCGCGATGCCCATCTTCACCTCGGCCTCGTCGAGCCGGAAGCCGAGCCGCTGGTACGCCTCGACGAACATGTCCTGCGCGGGCAGCGCGTGCACGGCGATCTCGTCGAAGTCGCCCCGGTCCACCGCGTTGTCGATCTCCAGGGTGGTGCGGACGGCGACCCGCCCGCCCCGCAGCGGACGCCCCAGCACGTACGTCAGCGGCGTCTCCCACGGCACGTCGAAGTCGACCCCGTGGGCGAGGGTCTCCCCGGCCCGCAGCTCGAACGGCCCGAAGTGCCGCTCGGCGAACGCCACCGGCCGGTTCCAGCCCGTCTCGTCGCCCTCGCGGTCCTCGGCGCGCGTGACCAGCTCCAGCACCAGCCGGTCGATCCGGACGTCGGCCCCGCCGCCCTTGACGGTCACGTGGGTCTGGAGGCGGTCCCCGGGACGCACGGCGCGGTTGGCGATCACGGTCTCCACGCTCGGGGCGTTGGCGCCGAGCGACTTGAGGAACGTACGGAATGCCATGGACGGTTTCCCTCCGGAAGGGTGCACAACGGGCATCGCACTCTAACGGCCGGAAGATCGGCCGTGGAAGCCGCTCACAGGACCCTCCGGTAGGGCGCGAGACCGGCCTCGACGTCCGGGAGCGCCCCGACCGCCTCCCACTGCGCGCGCCACTCGTCGTCCCCGGCGGCGAACGCCCGCGCGAACACCCGCCCCGCCAGGTCCCGCAGCTCCTCGTCCACGGCGAACGGCACCCGTTCCAGAAGCTCCGCGGCGTCGGGGCTGTCCGTCACGCCCGGTTCGACCCGCGCGGCGACCAGGCACGCGGCGGCCACGGCCCGGTCCATGGCCGACTCGCCGGCCCGCCCGTCCAGCACCCGGCCCATGACCGCCCGCAGCCGAGCCACGGCCTCGTCCGGGTCCTCGTCCAGCTCGTCGAGCAGATCCAGCGCCGAGTCGTTGTCGAACGGCCCCACAGGTCCCCCCTCGTCACACGTCTCCGGGAGAAACCTAACGCGACGCGGCCCTGCCGGGACGCAGGTCCACCTCGCGGGACGGCGGGCGCAGGAACACCTCGGCCGAGACGGGACCGTAGGCGATGTTGAAGGTGTCGTGGTGGTAGATCCGCGTGGGGTTGTAGTAGCTCACGCTCTCCGCCCACGTGGTCCGCAGCCGCAGGGTCTGGCGACGGCGCAGCGGCAGCGACCGCGGCCGGGAACCGGTGACCCCGGGAAAGCCCACCACCAGTAGCCCGTCCCGTTCCTCGAACCTCACCCACCGGGTGGGCGGAAGCTCCCCGGCGGATCGGAACCGCGGCCGGAAGTCCTCCCACTCCGCCATCGTCACACGGTGCAGGAACGGCTGCGGCGCGTCGGGAAGGGGGAACGCGAGCGGGCAGGCGTTGCGGCGGACCGCCCCCGGCGCGCCCCGTGACCGCTTGGTCCACGAGGTCCGCACCCACTGCACCGAGACGTCCATGGGCATGATGGTCGCACCGCGCGGACGTCCCGGCACCCCGTTTTCCGGGCGCTACAGCACCCCGCGGTACGGTGCGAGCGCGTCCCTGACCTCGGGGATCGCGCCGCCGTCGTCCCACAGGGCGTACCACTCGTTGTCGCCCGGCTCGAAGGCCCGCGCGAACACCTTCCCCGCCAGCTCCCGCGTCCCGGCGTCCACGGTGAACGCCAGCGTCTCCAGATACTCGCGGCCGTTGGGATCGTCCAGCACGCCCGGCTCGATCCGCGCGGCGACCAGGCACGCGGCGGCGATGGCCCCCTCCATGTCGCCGGAGTCGAGGTACCCGCGGGCGTTCACGACCGCGGCCATCCCGTCCCGCAGCCCCGCGGTGACATCCCCGCCCCGATCGGACAGGTCACCGAGAAAGTCCAGCGCCGAGTCGTTGTCGAACGGTCCCATTCCCCAGGCGCCCATGCCGTTCCCCTCGCTCGTCGGATCGCGTCGCAACCTAACGGGCGTCGCCGACATTCCGGGCCCGGAACGCGGAACGCCGCCTCGGCGCGCGGCCGGGCGGCGTTCTCCCGCGGGTCTCCCCGTCAGCGGGCGGCGGTGGCTTGCTCCGTCGCCGTGGTCGAGGAGGAGTCGGCGGCGGTCGTCGTCGCCTGCTCGTGCTTCTGCTCCTCCGCACCCTGCTTCGACGGCCAGGCGACGAGCCTGGTGCGGCGGGGGTTGGCCAGAGGGGTGCTCATGGTGTCGCTGTCCTCCTGTCGGGCCGTCGCCGAGGGCCGCCGCCCGGGTGGGGCGGCGGTCGGCGAAAGTGTGAGACAGAGATCTTCCCGGATGACCCGCCCCCAATACCAAAATGGTCTAGACCGGTTGGCGGAAACGCCCGCTCCGCAGGGGATCACCCGTTCACAAATTTTGATCTTAATGGAGGGCCGGGGTGGCGGAAATCACTTTTCCCCACGCCGGAAACCATGATCAACATTCCGGGGTGAACTCCACCGGCAACGCCGCCGGTCCCCGCGTCCACGGCGACGGCCGCCATTCCAGGTCCGCCGCCGGCACCGCGAGCCGCACGTCCGCGAGCCGGTCCGGCAGCGCCGCGACCGCCGCCCGCGCGACCACCTCGGCGAGTTCCGGGGCCGGGGGAGGGCAGCCGTGCTCGCCGTGGCCGAACGACAGGTGGGCGCGGTTCGGGGCGGCGCCGTCGGGCTGGGCGTGCGGGTCGGCGTTCGCCGCGCCCAGCCCGAGGACCAGCAGGTCGCCGCGGTGGATCCGGCGGTCGCCGAGCACGCAGTCGTGCACCGCCCACCGCCCGATCACGCCCTGCACGGGCGTGTCCTCCCACAGCGCCTCGCGCAGCGCGTCGCCGTCGCCGCGCGGCTCCCCGGCGAACGCGCCGCCCGCCAGCACCACCCGCAGCGCGCTCGCGATCCAGTCGGCCGTCGGCCGGTGCGCGGAGACCAGCAGCGCCAGCAGGTCGAGCGCCGCCTCCTCGTCGGTCAGCCCCGCCGGATGGGCCAGCAGCCTCGACGGCACGTCGTCCCGCGCCCGGTACCGGCGTTCGCCGACGAGCCGCTGCATACGGGCGTGCATGCGCCGGTGGGCGTCCTTGCAGGAGTCGACGGCGCCCGTCACGTTCCGCGCGGCGTCGGCCTCCTCCGCCAACTCCGGGACATCCTCCTCGGGCAGCCCCAGCAGCCACGCCACCGCCAGCAGCGACATCGGCCGCGCGTACCCGTCGACCAGGTCGGCCCGCCCGTCGGCGGCGAACCCGTCGATCAGCCCGTCGGCGATCCGGCGGCACGCCAGCGCCATCTCCGGGCGGCGCACCCCGTCCAGCGCCTCACCGAGCGCGCCCGACCGCCGCCGGTGCTCGGCGCCCTCCGCGAACACCACCGACGGGGTCCACCCCACGTGCGGCATCAGCGGCCAGTCCTCGGGGACGCGGTCCCAGGCGTTCCACCGGCGGCAGTCCCGCGCGAACGTCCGCGCGTCCCCGGCGACCCGGCACACCTCCCGGTACCCGAGCACCAGCCACGCGGGGACGTCGCCGTCCAGCAGCACCGGGACGACCGGGCCGTGGCGTTCCCGCAGCGTGCGGTACACCTCGACGGGGTCGGCCGCCAGGCCGTACAGCTTCACCGGCTTACAGATTCCGAAGTCCAACGAGCACCTGCTCCAACGTCTCCATGTCGGTCGTTCCCGCCGGTCCCGGGGCCGGGGGGCGGGCGACGGCCAGCCCGGCCGCGAGCAGGTCCCGCAGCAGCACCCGGACCACGCTGACCGGGAACCCCAGATGCGCCGCGATCTCCGCGACGGCGACCGGCCGCCGGCACAGCCGCAGGATGCGCGGGTACTCCGACGGCGCGCCCGGCGGCGCGGCGGCGTCGGCCGCCTCGACCAGCGTCATCAGGTCCAGGTCGGGGCCGCCGGGGTCGCGGCGCCCGCGGGTGACGACGTACAGCCGTTCCGGCCCGGCGGTCCTCATGGCCGCCGCGGGGCGGCCGACAGCCGCGCGCCGAGCCGGGCGACCAGGTCGTTCATGGCGTGGACGACCCGGCCGACGTCGGCGTCCGCGTCGGCCACGACCGCCAGGTTCGCGCCGTCCCCCGCCGGAACGACCAGCAGCATCCCGCCGGGGAACTCCACCAGCGCCTGCCCCGCCCCGATCCCCCGGCCGAACTCGGCCGAGGCGCTGACCGCGAGGCTCTGGATCCCCGAGGCGATGGCCGCGAGCTGGTCGGCCCGGTCGGCGTCCAGCCCCGGGGACCGGCAGATCTTCAACCCGTCCCTGGACAGCGCGAGCACGTGCCGCGCCCCCGCCGCCTCCGCCTGGAACGCCTCCAGCAGATGGGCGAGCCCCTCGTCCTGGCTGCTCATGATGGTCCCGGGCCCCGGCCGAACCGCGGCCCCGGCCTCCTTCCCGCTCTCCCTGACATCCGGTGCTCCGCCCCCGTTCACGACCCCGCGCCACCGTCCCCGGCCTCGTCCCGCCTCCCGGCGACCCTGCGGTCCCCGGGCTCCCCCGAGACCCGCCGGGGAGCGGCCTCCTCAGGCCCCCACCCCGACCCGAACAAGAGCCCGCCGCCACGAGGGGAGACGCCTTCCCGCACGGACGTGACCTCATCCGGGGAGACGACATCACGCGGCAGGGCAACACCTTGCGGAGGCGTGGCCCCCTGCGGGAGAGGACCGGTGCGCGCGGAAGGATCGTGGTCGTGGGGCGCCGCTTCCTGCGCGGTCGTGACTCCGTCTGGGGAGGCAACGCCTTGCGGCAGGGCGACGTTCTGCGCCGGCGTGGCGTCGTTGGGAGGGGAGCCGTGGTCGGAGGACGCGACTTTCTGCGCCGCCTCATCCGGGGAGGCGGCACCGCCCGGCAGGGCCGTGCCTTGCGGGGGTGTGGCCCCCTGCGGGAGAGGACCGGTGCGCACAGAAGGCCCGTGGCCGGGGGATGCGGCTTTCTGCGCGGCCTCATCCGGGGAGGCGACATCGCGCAGCAGGGCCGTGCCTTGCGGGGGTGTGGCGCCCCGCGGGAGAGGACCGGTGCGCGCGGAAGGCCCGTGGCCGGGGGGTGCCGCTTGCTGTGCGGTCGTGGCTCCGTCTGGGGTGGCGGCGTCTTGCGGGAGGGGGGCGGTGCGGGTGTCGTCGCCGATGGGTGGGGTGGCCTTGTGGAACGCCGTCAGGCGGGCCGCCGCCGCTTCCGTGTCGTTCTCCGGCGGTGCGGCCGGGGCCTTCGGGGGGACGGCCGCCATGCCCTCGGCGCGGCGGCGCTGGGGGAGGGCCGGCTGTTCCCGCCGGGGGGCCTCCAGCGGGAGCGCGGGAGCCTGGTCCGGCGGGGAGAGGGGGCGGGTGACCAGGTCGAGGGGGATCAGCATCACCACGCCCACGCCGCCGCGCGCCGACGGGCGGAAGCCCACGCGCAGGCCGTGGCGGCGGGCCAGCCGGCCCACCACCGGCAGGCCCAGGCGGGTGCCGGACGTCGCGGTCAGGTCGGGGTCGGCGATGAGGCGTTCGGCGCGGGCGCGTTCGCGGGGGCTCATGCCGGGGCCGCCGTCCTCGATCGTGACGACCACCCCGGCGTCCTCCTCCTCGACGTAGACGTGCACGTCGGTGTCGCGCGGGGCGAACGCCGTCGCGTTGTCCAGCAGCTCGGCCAGGGCGTGCATGACGGCCTCGGCGGCGTGGGCCGCGACCGCGCAGGTCCCCGTGGCGTGGGGGCGGATGCGCCGGTAGTCCGCGATGCGGCCCATCGCGCCGCGCAGCACGCTCTCCATGGGGATGGGGGCGGTCCAGCGGCGCCCCGGCCTCCCCCCGGCCAGGATCGCGACCGTGTCGGCCACGCGTCCCATCTGCGAGACGCGGTGGTCGACGTCCAGCAGGTCCCCGAAGACCGCCTGCTCGTCGTAGCGGTGTTCCAGCTCGCTGAGCACCGCCAGCAGCCCGGCCGCCTGCGCCTGGAGCCGCGCGGCCCCCTCCGCGCACGCCAGCGTCGTCGCCGTCCCGCTCTCCTGCGTGCGGGCCAGCTCCGCCGCGACGGCCTCCTGGAGTCGGGCGACGGCCTCGGTGGCCGGGGGTTCGAAGAGCTCCCGCAGGGTGCCGGGGGAGGCGCAGTCGGCGCGGACGCGTTCGGCCATCGCGGGCAGCGTCACCTCCAGCAGGTGCGCCAGGTCGTCCTCGACGGAGGCGGCGGTGGCGCGGGCGGCGGTCGCGGTGCGCCGCGCGTCGGCGAGCTCGTGGGCGACGACCATCAGCAGGTGCCGCAGGGACTCGTCGGACGGCGGGGGCAGCTCGGCGAGGACGGTGTCGGCGGGCGCGCCGTCGTGGACGCGGGCGGCCAGCGCGGGCAACGTCCGGTCGCACACCTCGAACAGGCGGTGTTCGAGGCGGTCCCCGCCGCCCGCGAACGCCGCCAGCGCGGCGCGGGCGTTGCGGGCGGCCGTCGCGTGGTAGGCGGCGACGGCCACGGCCAGCGCGACCGTCAGCGCGACCGCCCCGCCGCCCCCGGCGACGAGGCGCTTGAGCCCCGGGTCGACGAGCACGATCGCGCCCAGCCAGCCGCCGCCGATGACGATCACGGCGACCAGCCAGGCCAGCAGCGCCCGTTCCAGGGGGGAGGCGGACGCGGGTGCGGCGGGTGCGGGCATCGATCACGTCCTTGCAACGGGGGAACGGCGCCGCGCGTCGGGCGGTCACTTACCGTAGGATGCATCACACCGACCGTGCACGGGAGGAAAACATCACAAAAGCCGGGCGCCGCGATTCCCGATCATCGAAAACGGATCGGAAAAGCAGCGGAAAGGCCGGTGACCTCCCGTTTCGCGGAGCTTCTCCGATTTGGCGGAACGATGACCTTCCCGGCGCATGGGGATCCCGCGGCGGGGTAGGGCCACCCTCCCATGGACCAAGAGGAGATCCCCGCCATGACCGACGTCTCATCCCAGGGACCGCGGCCGGACGACCGTCGTGACGTCCTCACCAACCGCCAGGGCCACCGCATCTACGACAACCAGAACCAGCGGACCGTGGGCGCGCGCGGTCCCGCGACCCTGGAGAACTACCACTTCCTGGAGAAGATCAGCCATTTCGACCGCGAACGCATCCCCGAACGCGTCGTCCACGCCCGCGGCTTCACCGCCTACGGCTACTTCGAGGCGTACGGGAAGTGGGGCGACGAGCCGATCTCCCGTTACACGCGCGCCAAGCTGTTCCAGGAGGAGGGCAAGCGCACCCCGCTGGCCCTGCGCTTCTCCACGGTGATCGGCGGCCGGGACTCCTCGGAGGCGGCGCGGGACCCGCGCGGGTTCGCCGTGAAGTTCTACACCGAGGACGGCAACTGGGACCTGGTCGGCAACAACCTCGCGGTGTTCTTCATCCGCGACGCCATCAAGTTCCCCGACGTGATCCACGCCCTGAAGCCGGACCCGGTGACGTTCCGCCAGGACCCCAACCGGATCTTCGACTTCATGTCGCAGACGCCCGAGGCGATGCACATGCTCGTCAACCTGTTCAGCCCGCGCGGCATCCCCGCCGACTACCGGCACATGCAGGGTTTCGGGGTCAACACCTACAAGTGGGTCAACGAGTCCGGCGAGACCGTCCTGGTGAAGTACCACTGGATCCCCAAGCAGGGCGTCAAGAGCCTGACCGAGGCCGACGCCGCCGCGATCCAGGCCCACGACCTCGGCCACGCCAGCAAGGACCTGCACGAGGCCATCGAACGCGGCGACTACCCCGAGTGGGAGCTGGTCGTCCAGATGATGAGCGACGAGGAGCACCCCGAGCTGGACTTCGACCCGCTCGACGACACCAAGGTCTGGCCGGAGAACGACTTCCCGCCCCAGCCCGTCGGCCGCATGGTCCTGGACCGCAACGTCGACAACGTCTTCGCCGAGAACGAGCAGATCTCGTTCGGCACCGGCGTGCTGGTGGACGGCCTGGACTTCTCCGACGACAAGATGCTGGTCGGCCGGACGTTCTCCTACAGCGACACCCAGCGCTACCGCGTCGGCCCGAACTACCTCCAGCTCCCGGTCAACCAGGCCAAGAGCACCGAGGTCCGCACCAACCTGCGCGACGGCCAGATGACGTACCACGTGGACGGGCGGGGCGAGAACCCGCACGTCAACTACGAGCCGTCCATCAACGGCGGTCTGCGGGAGTCCCAGTACCCCACGCACGACGAGCAGGGCCCGCTCATCGAGGGCCGCGTGACCCGCAAGCGCATCCCGCGCACCAACGACTACAAGCAGGCGGGCCAGCGCTACCTGCTCATGGACGACTGGGAGCGCGACGACCTGGTCGACAACCTGGTCACCAACCTCAAGCAGTGCGACCGCCCCATCCAGGAGCGGATGGTGTGGCACTTCCTGCTGGTCGAGGACGACCTCGGCCTGCGCGTCGGCGACGGCCTGGGCATCGCCCCCGACGACGTCAAGCACCTCAAGCCGCTGCAGAGCCAGGACCTCACCGACGAGGACCGCCAGCGCCTGGCCAACCTCGGCAAGAACGGCTCGCGCGACGTCGCCGGCCTGAAGATGACCCACTGCGTCCCCAACGAGCGCGTGGTCCGTCACTTCGGCGAATGACCCGGCCACGGCCCCGCCCGGGCGCCCACCCGGCCGGGCGGCACGGTGGGCCCCGCACCGGCGGGGCCCACCGCCGCGCTCACCCGGCGACGGCGGCGGTCAGGTCGCCGAGGTGAGGCGTTCCAGCAGCTCCAGGTGGTCGGTGCCGGCGTCCTTGAGGAGGCGCTGGGCGGTGTCCGGCGGGACCTGGCCGAGGCGGATCGGACGGCCGACCAGGCCGATGTTGTTCATGCCGTCGCCGCTGCCGAGCCGCGACTCGGGGGTGGCCAGCCCGGTGAGCCGGTAGAGCCGCCAGGCGTTGCCCATCGGGGCGCTGGCCAGCAGCAGGTCGGGTCGCCGCCATGCCACGAACGCCCACCGTCCGCCCGACATCGCCTGCACCAGCGCGATGTCGCGGTGCTCGCCGAGCAGCGTGGCGACGCGCGCCGCGATCGGCACCGGGTTGGTGAACGACCCGCGCACCCGGTGGACGCCCTCGTCCTCCTCCAGCTCCCAGCCGTTGTCGGCCAGCTCGGCGGCGATGTGCGCGACCGGGTCGTCGTCGTGCGCGAGTTGCACCAGGCCTTCCAGTTCGCTGCGGCTCAGCACGCGCGCGTACGGCAGGACCGGCGGGATCAGCAGGTCCCCGGCCAGCGCGGGGTCGGCGTCGGCGACCAGGGGCCGCGCCCGCTCCCACGCGGCGGCGGCCGGCAGGTCCTCCGGCGCGTCCCCGGCCGGCGACGCGCCGCTGTTCAGCAGGCCCATGCACACGGCGATGAGCGCGTTGACGTGCTGCGACGCCTCCTCGGGAACGCCGTCGGCGTCCTCGGGCGGCAGCCGCCGCAGCAGCCGCGCCAGGTCCTCGCGCCACGACGGGTCGTCCGGCGTCCACACGCCGTGCCCGAGCAGCCGCACGAACAGCCGCGCCACCAGCATCCGCACCGGCAGCGGGGGAGCGGCCCCCTCCGGCGCGACGGCCCCGACCGCGCGGGGGGCCCATCCGCGCCATTCCTCGCGCTCGCCGGCGGGCAGCGGGGCGGGAACGGCCTCCTCCCCGGCCGCCGGCTCGTCGGGTACGGCACCCTCGCCCGGCCCCCAGCGCGGCCCGAACGGGGCGTCCACCGGGTGGCCGAACAACGCGCTGGTCAGCGGGGCGCCGAGGGCGCGCTCGTGGTCCTCCAGCCAGGCGGCGTAGCGGTCCTGGACGTTCGCGTCGCGCGCGGTCCCCGCCCCGGCCGCCCGCAGGGCGGTGAGCCGCTCGGCCAGCCGCAGCAGGTCGTGGCGGAACCGCCGCCCCTGCCCGCCGGTGAGGATCTCCTGCTCGGTGTAGGGGGCGCGCAGCCGGGGCCGTTCGTCGTCGGCCCACCGCCCGCACCGGCCGGGATCGGCCGCGAACACCGGCGGCGACACCTCCGCCCCGGCCCCGAGGCCGGCGCGGACCCGCACGACCGCGCCCGCCGGTCCGGGAACGGCGAACACCGCGACCGTCTCCCCGGCCGGAACGGTCCCGGCCGCCGTCCACGAGCCCGGCGACCCGTCCGGCGACGCCTCCACGGCGACCTCGACGTCGGAGGGCCGCGCCAGGGTGATCCGCACGCCCCGCGCGCCGACCAGCGCGCCCAGCACCGACGGGCCGCGCCGCGGCCCGGCCTCGCGGATCGTGCGCCGCCCGGCCATCCGGTCCGGCGGGCACGCGGCGCCCTCGGGCATCAGGGACGCCGCGACCGGCGACAGCACCGCCAGCTCGCAGTCGCCGCCCTCGCCGAGGGAGCGCAGCAGCGCCTCGCCGGTGAGGTCGGCGCTGCCGGTGAGCGCCCAGCGGCGCCCGTCCCTGGCCCACTCCACCAGCTTCCCGTGCCGGGGGACGTCCTCGGCCAGCAGCCGGATCTCGGCGTCGCGCCCGTCGAGGACCAGCGCGAGCGCGTCCCCGTCGTAGCCGGTCCAGCGCTCCTGGAGGCCGATCACGACCCGCGCCGGATCGAAGTGCGCCACGATCTCGGCGAGCGCGTCCCCGCCCGCGTCGACGGACGGCGCGTACAGGCACAGCTCGTCCACGGGCCCGCCCGGCACCTGCCCGAGCAGTCCCTCGTCCAGGTTGTGCAGCAGCCGCGCGTCGCCGCCGGCCGGCCGCGCCCCCTCCAGCGGAGCGGCGATCTCCTGGAGCAGCGCGTCCACGTACTCCGGCACCGCCACCCCGGCCGGAAGCATCTGCAACCACTCGCCGAGCTGCGCCAACGCCGCCGGGACCGCCTCGCGCGTGCCGCGCAGCACCGTCCACAGCTCGTCGTCGTGGCCCCACCCGTCCATGGTGGGGTCCCCGGAGCCGACGGCCGCGACGATGTCGCGCTCGCCGACCAGCAGCGCCACCTTCGGGTGGAACGCCCCCGCGCACGCCGCCAGCCCGTGGAAGTAGGCGCGTCCCGCCATCCGCACGTCCACCGGGTCGTACCGGCCCCGCGCCGCGTCCCCGACGACGGTGATCCGCGCGCCCATCGCCCGCGCCGCCGGCACCGCCACCCTCTCCAGGAACGGCAGGTCCACGGCGGACCCGAGCAGCAGGAACTCGTGCAGGTCCGCCCCGTCCTCCCGGTCGCGCCACTCGTTCAGCAGCGCCAACGGCGAAGTGAACTCCCAGCCGGTCACGCGCCCACCCCCAGCAGCTCCACGCCGAGCGGGAGCACCGCCCCGCCCTCGTCGACCAGCCCGAGCTGACGGGCGAACGACGCCAGCCGCCCGATCCGCGGCTCCAGTTCCGCCGTCGCCTCGTCGCCGGTCCGGTAGTACCGCCCGTTCCGCTCGTGGACCTGCGAGAACACCCGCAGCCGTCCCGAGGGGTCCGGCGCCGTCCCCGCCAGCGCGACCCGCCGCGCCTGCGCCAGCATGTCGTCCACCAGCCCGGCCGCCAGCTCCCGCAGCGGCCGGTCCAGGAAGTCCTCGGTGCGCAGCCGCACCCATTCGGGGTTGAGGATGTCGTGCCGCGCGCCCAGGAACGCCGCGCGCGTCCCGCCCTCCAGTTCGGCGGCGCGCCGCCCGCCGACCAGCAGCAGCCGGACGTTCGTCAGCGGGTCGCCGGCGTCCCCGACGGTCAGCACGGCCCGTTCGATGGGGGCCGGGTGCCCGCCGACCATCGTCGCCGGAAGCTCACCCAGGAACGCCCGCACCGTCTGGTCCGGCATCCGGTCGGCCAGCCAGTCCCGCAGCTCCTGGGGGTCGCGGTCGGCGTCCTCGCCGTCCCGCCCGATCGTGGCGACCAGCGCCGCCCACAGCCGCCGCCACGCGCCGACCGAGTAGTGCCGCAGCAGCACCCCGCGCCAGCCCGGCACCTCGCGGATCGACGCCAGCACCGGGTCGGTCGCGGCGCGGTTCCCGAACGCCACCACCGAGCGGACGGCGTCCTCCCAGCCCTCGCCGTCGTCCCGGCCGCCGTTCAGCACCAGGGACCGCAGCACCATCCGCATCGCGCCGCGCCGCCGCAGGTCGTCGGCCTCCCACACGCCGGGGTCGTGCCGCCCGCGCCGGGTCGCGGTGAACAGGTCCCGCATCCAGGGGTCCTCGGGACGCCCGGCGCCCGACAGCGCCAGCGGCTCCAGCCCCTCCAGCCCCCCGAAGTCCAGCCGGTCGTGCCCGGCCGCCTCGAACAGCGGCGCGAACAGCCCCCGGACCTCCTCCGGGCACGAGTGCCGCCCCGGCCGCAGCGCCCCGTTCCGCACGGCGACGCTCCCGAGCACCTGCCCCGGCCCGCCGTACCCTTCCCAGAACCCCCAGGCCCGGGGCGAATAGGAAGCGGCCGCACCCGCGACGTCCAGATCGTCGTCGAGCCACGGCCGCACCCGGTCCGCGCCGTGCGCCACGACCCCCTGGTCGAACAGCTCCGACACCCCGGCCATGACGACCTCGGACCGTCTCAGCAGGTTCCGGCACGCCTCCGCGCCGAGCCCGTGGCGTTCCGCGTGCGCGCCGAGCGCCGCGTACAGCGCGTGGTAACGAACGAACCGCGTCACCGTCGAGATCCCGGGGACCAACGCGTCCACCGCCCGCAGGACGGGACCCTCGACCGCGAGGGGACATCTTCCGGAACGCCGGTCCAACCCCCGCGCCGACCAGCCGGGTCCCTCGATGACAGCCGTCAACTTCCACCCTCAATCCACCGTTCCCCGAAGAACGTACCGCCCGTCCGGGACGCCGGGAACCCACCCTCATAACGATCACGAAGCGTTCATCTGCGACCTGCGCCGTCGACGGTCCACCCCGCCCGCCGCGCACCCGCCGGACGGCCCGCGCGCCCGGTCGCGACGTCAGGCGAGGCCGAAACGCTCCTTGAAGTACATGTAGACGTGGAAGTCGTCCGGATCCCGAAGATCCACGAACAGGATGTGCGTCTCGTCGTCCCGCGTCCAGTACTCCAGGTATCCCGACCCGTAGCCGGGCCTGCGCCCCGTGGCCCAACCGGCATGGGTGACGTCGTCGGGGTCAATTCCCAGCCGCCCCCGCAGTACCGCCGGATCGGCCCCGCGGTACGGCGGGGGACTCCGGAAATACCCCTGGTCGAGGTTGCGCAGCCCGGTCCGCGCCCGTTCCTCCGTCTCGGCGTCGCCGCACGTCAACGCCCGCTCGTACAGCTCCCGCGCGGCACCGGCCCGCCCCTGCTCGGATTCGAGGTTGGCGAGGTTGATCAGCGCCTTCCGGGAGTGCTCGACGTCCCCGCCGTCGATCGCCCGCCGGTACAGGTCGCGCGCCCGCTCCGGGTCGCCCCGGCGGCTCTCGAGGATCGCGCCGTTGAACATCGCCTGCGGGGCGTGCCGGGGATGCCCGCTGTCGATCGCCCGGTCGAACGCGGCCCGCGCCCGTTCGACCCGCCCGGCCACCGCCTCCAGCACCGCGAGGTTGACCCACGCCTTGGGCGCGACCTCGGCGTGCCCGGTCGCGATCGCCCGTTCGAACCAGTCCCGTGCCGCGTCGGTCCGGCCGACGTCGCGTTCGAGCGCGCCCATCAGGAACGTCGCCTCCGCCGCCCGGTCGGCGTCCCCGGACTCGATGGCCTCCCGGTAGAACGCGCGCCCGCGTTCCGGGTCGGCGGCGGCCTCCCGCGGATCCATCAGCGCTCCCGGACTCGGCTCGATCAACACACCCTCGATCAAGCCATCAAGAAGACGCACATGTCTGTACGAAGCGCCACCGGCCGGCTCATTTGCAGTGCTCGCTCTTGCCGTAGATGTCCATGAACTTCCACTTGCCGGTGTTGAACTTCTTCTTGCCCTTGGTCTGACCGTTGGTGGTCATGCACCTGTACATGTAGATCTTCCCGTTGCTGGACCACGCCCAGGACTTCACCGTCGCGGGGATCCTCTTCCCCTTGGCGCAGTGATTGTTGAAGTAGATCGTGGTGGAGTAGGAGCTGGGCTTGTAACTGAAGTTCACCTTCCGGTCGCCGCCCCGGCCCTTGCCGCACTTGATGGAGTCCCTCTTCAGGGAGGCCGCGGCCGAGACGGCGGGGGCGCCGTCCACGCCGGCGGCGGGCGCGCCGGCCCTGGACACGATGCCCGCGGACGCGGTCCCCGGCGTGGCGAGGAGGGCCAGGGCGACGCCGGTCGCAGCGGTGGCTCCGGCGAGCGTGAGGGTGCGCATGGGGTCCTTTCGGGAGAATCGGGAGCCGGTCGGCTTCGGGCGCGGCCGAGCTTGGCCAGGCCGCGACGACGTCGCTCATGGTCCCCGACCACCGAATGCGTCAAATAGGGCCCGAAGGTTCAACTTCCCCGGAGGGACTGGTGCCCAGGCACTGTCGGAGCCCTGCCGGATGGCGCCGGGAACGGGAGCCGGTGCCTCCGGTAGTTCGCCGTGCACCAGCCCGGCATGCAGATTGCACGACGGCACACGAGGCGTCCCCGCCGCTGGGAGCGCGTCACTCGATGGGCGCGTTGGTGGGATCCCGCCCGTCAGCGAACGAGCCGGACGGAATCCGCCGCGCCCGGCTCCCGACGGTCTGGCCCTTCCTGTACGGGCTGTCGACGGACTACGAGGTGTTCATCCTGTCCCGGATCCGGGAGGAGTACGACCGCACCGGCTCCACCCGCGCCGCCGTGGTCGACGGCGTCGGACGCACCGGACGGCACGCCCCCACGAGGACGCCCTGCGCCGGTGATCTCACCGGCCCGGACCCGCGGACGATCCGGCCGGACGGCTCTCCGCCTCGCGCGGACGCCCTGTGGTCGAGCCCGATCCAGCAGGGAGAGGAAGCGTTCGTCCGTTGGGGAACGCCTCCCACGCCTCCGCGACACTTCCGCCGTTCCGCGCCCCAACAGGTCGAGCAGCAGGCGAGGAGGACCACCCCGCGCGCTCGCTCGGCCTCCTCGGGGGCCCTACAGCCCACCCCCATGCGGCGAAGCCCCGCGGACATGAGACAAGCGGAAATGCGCGGACATGGACCCCGGGAACTATTCTTTAGTGCCCCGGCACTGTTCTTCGGGGCAACTTGGAATTTCGAGTTTTGGGAACATGGCGGAAGGAAAGCACAAAGGCAACCCAATTTCTGGAAGGAGCCTTTGATGCTGACCTACCGTTTCGGGGCATCGGTGACGGCGGCGGCGGTCGCGTTCGCCGGCCTGACGGCCATGCCCGCCCAGGCCACGACCGCCCAGCCCGTGAACGCCCAGGTCGCCGTCGCGGACGTCGCGGACGTCACGGCCAAGGCCAAGGCGCAGACCGTCAAGGCGTACAAGCCGGTCGTCCACAAGAGGAAGGGCAAGAAGGGCAAGTACGTCTACGCCAAGGCCAGTTGGACGGCCTCCAAGAAGTCCAAGATGAGGAGGGTCTGCGTCTACCTGGTCTGGGCGGGCGTGACCGGTCCGCAGATGGCCGCCGGAAACTGCCTGAACATATCCGCGAAGTCGAAGGGATCGGTCACCACGAGCAGCGTGAGGTGCGGCGTGTGGCCGATGCGGGTCGAGGTCTTCGGGCTCACCAAGGGCGGTAGGCAGATCGCGCGCCACTCCAGCCCCCGGTACACCGGCTGCGGCGGCTGACCTGACCCGAAGGCACGGTGATCACCGACCGGGCGGGGTGCCGTGGTCGCGCCGATCGCCGCACGTGACCAAGCCCCGGCCGTGAGGCCGGGGCTTGCGCGCGTTCGTCGGGTTCAGCTCTCGGACGAGCCCTGCTTCACCTGGGCGACCAGCGCGTCGAAGTCCGCCCTGGAAATCGCGAGATGCCCGGAGTCGGGAGCCTTGCTGTCCCGGACGGCCACGGAGCCGAAGAACGCGGCTACTTCGACACAGTCGGTGTTCTCGGCTCCGCTGCTTCGGGTGGACTTACGCCACTGAACCATCCTGGAACGCCTCCATCTTCCTTCTGACCAGAAGCCGTGTGGAGCCTTCCGGCAGTGCTCGGGCGCCGATCCGGTCCCACCAGTCCACGAACCTGCCGGTTTCCAGAGCTCCTTGGACAAGTCTCCCACCGCCCATCGCCTCGGTGTAGACGAGATCCGCGCCACCCACCGTCATGATCTTGAATGCGCCTCCCAGACCTGGGTGAGCACCTTCGATCTTGGGAACCACGCGGATCACCACGTTGGGGTGTTCGGAGATTTCCAGCAGGTGGGCAAGCTGCTCGCGCATCACTTCGGGGCCACCGATCTGCCATTCGAGCACGGGTTCTGCCAGCAGTACCCATGTCATCGGTGGTTCTGGCCGGTCGAACACCGCCACCTGCCGTTCCATGCGTTGGGTGAGCTGCTTCTCCACGTCCCTGACGCCCCACGCGTTGAACAGCGCACGGGCATAGCGCTCGGTCTGGAGCAGGCCCGGAACGAATCCCAGCTCGTAGATGCGTAGGACCCGAGCCCGAGCCTCCAGCTCCAGGTGCGCCTTGAACCAATCTGGATCGTGGCCCAGCGTGGCGTAGTAGACCAGGACGCCGAAGAGTCCGCCCGTTCTCCAGGCGGCATCGAGCTTGTCTGCTTGTTCCGGAGTGAGCCGGGCCTCTCCGTTCTCCAGTCTGGAAACCGAGGAACGGGCGCAGTTCAACAACATGGCCAGCGTATGGCCGGACTCTCCGCGCTGCATCCGGAGAAAGCGCAGGTAGTAGGCGATGAGGTTCCACAAAGAGGATCTCGGGTCAGGGGGCTCGTTGATGCGCATCCTGATCACTTTCGTGGCACTCGGTTTCCAGATGTTCCGGGGAATGTGGCGAGAGTAACTCTGTGTGGTCAGTCTTGACAGTGGATTCAGGAAATGGCCACGGGTGAAAACGGGTGATCGATGTGGATTTCTCCAGCCTGCGCCGGGCGGCGGAGAGGAAAGATCAAGAAATTCTTCCGGGCGGGGGGCGGCGGGCTTACCTGTCGGCTCTGGATAGAGGGGTGACCGCTGATCCGGGGCTGGCGTGCGGGATCGTGATCCGCAGGGGGACTCCGATCCTGAACGTCGTGCAGGTCGGGGCGGCGCGGCGGATGGTCGAGGTCGGGTGCGACCACCTCGACGGCTGCTGGCGGTATGTGTGGGCCGACAGCGGTGAGGTCATCGCTCCGGTCGGGGATGTGGCGGGTGTCGTGCGCGTCCTCGCGCGTGAGCTGGCCGCCGGGCGGGGTCGCCGATGAGCGTTCACCGGGAGCTGAGCCGGGCCATCGAGATCGTCAAGGCCGCGTACGAGGAGGCCATGCGCACCCATGGGCTGCTGCCGAGCGCCATCGAGCTGATCAGCTCTTACGCCGAGGCCAACCTGGCCGCTCTGAACGGCCTCCCCGACGGCGCGGCCGATGATGTCCCATGACCGCCGACCAGGGGCGTTGCCGGGACGGTTCGTCGCTGGTGGTCGCGGCCGTGCCGGAGGCGGTCGGGACGGCGCGGGACTTCACGGCGCGCTGGTTCCTCGCCCAGGGGTTCTCCGGGTGCGTCACGGACGCCGCGCGGCTGGTCGTCACCGAGCTGGTGACCAACGCCTACCGGCACGGGTCCGGGCCGGGGGACAAGATCTTCGTTCGGCTCCACCGGGCGGGGTGCCGGGCCGTGGTGGAGGTCGGGGACGGGAGCGACGCGTTGCCCGTCGTCCGGCCGTTCGGGCTCGACGAGGTCGACGGGCGCGGGCTGGCGATGGTCGAGATCATGGCCGAGAGCTGGGGTGTCGCGCCACTCGCGGACGGCGGCAAGATCGTTCACGCCGTTCTGCGGGGGTGAGGGAGGACCGCCCTTTCGTTCAGGTCCTGGCGGAGCGGCGCTCCAGGTCGCGGGCGAGGTGGGAGCGGCGGAAGCCCTTCGAGCGCAGGTACCGGACGTCCTCGCGGGTGTCGTACATCAGTTGCGTGTGGAAGTAGTTCACGTGTTCCAGCACGCCGAACACGGCGAACGCCAGGCCGGGGATCGTGCCCGCGCCCGGGTCCATGACCACCGACCAGGCCGTGAACGCCACGCCCGCGGCCAGGAGCGGCGGGTTCGCCAGGCGGGCGGCCGCGAAGGCGGTGGCGAACGGCAGCGGCCCTCCCGGTGCCCGGAGGTGGCGGAGTTTCGCCGCCCAGTACGCCGCGCCCTCCAGCAGGACGAGGGCGACCAGCGCGAAGCCCGTCGCGTTCGCCGCCGTGAGGGGCAGGCCGAGCCCGCCGAACCAGACGGCCGCCTGGAACGGGATGTTGAACGGTTCGAGTCCGGCCAGTGATCGCAGGCGTCGCCGGATCCGGGAGCGGTGGTCCATCCAGAGGACCATAAAGGGGGGTGAATGGTCCCGGTCTCAGCGGGTACGGGGCGCGCATGAGCAGTAAGGCGCGCCGTCGGCCCAGTAAGCAGGAGCTCGCCGAGACTGCCGACAGTCCGGTGGAGCAGAACCTCATGTTGGCCAAATACGTGATCGACGCCGCGCAGCGGGAGATGGCCGAGAAGGCACGCAAGCGGGTGCCCGCGTTGCGGATGGGTGCCGTGGCCGGGGTGCTGGGGACGATGGCCGTCGCCGCGTCCTATCGGATGAACCTCGCGCTGCTGGAGCGCAAGCTCCCGCCCGAGGCCGCGGCCCTGGTGGCGACCGCCGTCTACAGCGGGGGCGCGAGCGCGGCGGCGCTGGCGGCCGTGCGGCGGTGGCGGGGGCTGCCCACGCCGCTGCCGACCGAGACCGCCAAGCAGGTCGCCGAGATCATCCAGGAGGCCGCCGACTGAGGCCGGGGACGCCCGCGAGGGCGGAGGCGCCCAGGCCGGCGGGCGGGGACGGACGGTAGCGGCGCAGCAGCTCCGGCTCCCGGTAGCGGGACGTGTCGCGGTGCCACTTGATGATGCCGTTCATCCAGTCGCGCAGCTCGTTCACGTAGTCGTCCAGCGCCGCGCGCTCCCGGGCGTCCAGCTCCAGGTCAGCGGCCGCGGCCGGGAGCTCCTCGGCGGCGATGCGCTCGAACTCGCGTCGCCGGACCTCCATCAGGTCCGCGGCGATGCGCGTCGCCTCCGGCGTCCCGCACTCCAGGAACCGCTGGAACACCAGGATCCCGTTGTGCAGCTCGCCCTCGAACTCGATCTCCTTCTGGTGGGAGACGCGGTCGTTGAACAGCCACGCGTAGTCCATGGCGGCGTGCTGGAGCGCCTCCATCGCGCGGGTGCCGAAGAGCGCGGCGGGCAGGGTGTCGCGCCGTCCGATCCGCCCCAGCTCCATGATCATTTCGGAGCCGAACGTGCGCCGCCGCATCTCGATGTAGTCCACCGGGTCGGGGACGCGCTGCTGGACGTGGTTGGCGACCTCCCACACCCACGCCTCGGTCATGTTCTCCACGGCGGCCCGGAACTCCGCCCGCGCGCCCGGGGGCAGCGGCGCGGCGGTCCGCCGCCACAGGTCGGCGAGGCCGCGCTCCACCGGATCCCGGGGCGGCGGCGTCGGGCCGCAGTCCAGCGGCATGAACAGCGGCATCCGCGCGTGGAACACCTTCGCCCCGGCCAGGTCGCGGTCCCGGAGGAAGACGGCGGGCAGGTAGTCGTCGCCGTAGGTGCCCCAGGCGAGCCACTGGGTGGCCAGGTCCAGTTCGTCGGTGGAGGCGTCGGGGTTGATCACCGCCGAGCAGATCTCGAACGCGAACCCCTCCAGCGTCTCGGCGTCCCAGATCGGATGGGGGACGCGGGGCGGCACGTCGTACATGCCCATCGCGCCGCACCAGTCGACGCAGTTGCGCCGGGCGCGCGCCTGGTGCGGGCTGACGTGCTCGGGATAGGGCAGCGGGAACTCCGTCACCGCCGTCGGCCCCACCCGCTGGTGCGGGACGTGCGGACGCAGCGTCCGCGCCGCCCGCAGGAGGCCGGGCAGGCGCGCCGCGGCCGTTCCGAGGCCGGTCGGCCCGCCCAGCACGGCCGTCGCGCCCTTGTTCATATAGCGGCTGGACCGCATGTGCCACTCGTGCCCGCCCGACTGCCAGTCCTGGAGGCCCTTCACGTGGGCGAGGACGGCGGCGCGTTCCGGCGGGGTCAGCGCGTGCTCCTCGAACAGCGGCGGCAGCTCGGTGACCGTCGTGTTCTCGAACTGCTGCATCCGCGACGTCACCAGGTCGTTGACGATGTCGGCGGCCCGCTGCGCCGGGACGTCGAGGAAGTGCTCCAGGACCAGCACGCAGTTGTTGACCTCGCCCTCGCTCTCGGTCTCGCGCTGGTAGGAGAAGATGTCGTTGCGGAAGTGGACGGCGTCGGAGAAGGTGTCGCGCAGCACCCGCAGCGGCCGGGTCCCGGCCACCCGCGCGGGCACCTCGGCGCGGCAGGCGTGCTCGACCAGCCCCGCCGACCAGGGCGCGCCGCCGACCTTGCGGCGCATCTCCACGTACTCGACCGGGTTGGGCAGCCGTCCCTCGTCGATGTTGGACAGCTCCCACAGCGACGAGTGCAGCAGGTGCCGGGTGCTCTCGGCGAACCGCTCCGCCCACGCCGGGGACATCGCCGGGGCCGTCCGCGCCCACAGGTCGGCCAGGCCGCGTTCGACGGCGTTGGTCGGCTCGGACGCCGGCGCGCCGGGCTCCAGCGGCATGAACGCGTCCAGCCGCTCCAGGTACCGCTTGGCGCCCTCCCGGTCGCGGGTCTTCTTGAACACCTCCAGGAAGTGGTCGTCGAAGTAGAAGACCCACACGTACCAGTCGGTGACCAGGTCGAGCTCGTCGGCGTCGCAGTCGGGATGGGTGTAGGCGCACAGCAGCGCGTAGTCCATCGCCTCCAGGGCGGCCCCGTCCCAGATGTCCGGGGTGCCGGGGTCGCGGGTCTCGTCGAGCATGCCCATCGAACGCGCCCACGCGCGGGTGTGCGCCCGGGCCCGCTCCAGGTGCGGGTTGATCCGCGCGGGGTGAAGGACGTAGAAGTCCGGCAGTGCGAACGGCTGCATGTCCCACAACCTAATGCAATCACCCGGTCACCAAAGGTGACAATGGCCTGCCTGTGGATAACCCGGCCGGGGACGTCCGCTTCCCCTGGTACGACTGCGGCGCGGGCTTCCGGCTGTCGTTCGTCCGGCCCGGCGACACCGCCGGGGACCCCGGTCTCGCGGGCATCGCGCCGAGCCGCGCCAACGGCCGTCTCCGGAGGGAGGCGCTCGCCGCCGCGACCGGCTGACGCGCGGGAACGGCTCGCGGCCGTTCGATTCACGTCCACGGGGGAAGGACCACGATCATGGACGGCGTGGAGACCTCGATCACCCTGACCGTGAACGGCCGCGAGCACCGCCTGCGGATCGACGTGCGGTCCTCCCTGCTGGACGTGCTGCGGGAGGATCTGGGCCTGACCGGCTCGAAGAAGGGCTGCGACCAGGGCCAGTGCGGCGCGTGCACGGTGCTGCTGGACGGCCGCCGCGCCAACGCGTGCCTGGCGCTGGCCGTCGCGCAGGACGGCGCGGAGGTGACGACCGTCGAGGGGCTGGCCGACGGGGACGCGCTCAGCCCGCTGCAACGGGCGTTCATCGAACGCGACGCGTTCCAGTGCGGCTACTGCACGCCCGGCCAGCTCTGCTCGGCGACCGGGATGCTGGAGGAGGCCGCGCGGGGCTGGCCCAGCGCCGT
Organism: Actinomadura kijaniata; assembly: GCF_014138665.1. NCBI lineage: Bacteria > Bacillati > Actinomycetota > Actinomycetes > Streptosporangiales > Thermomonosporaceae > Actinomadura > Actinomadura kijaniata. The sequence goes on along the minus strand of NZ_JACJIA010000003.1, from coordinate 269,543 downwards.
CACCGAGGACCTCACCGCCGACCCGGACCTGGACGAGACGGAGATCCGCGAGCGGATGAGCGGGAACCTGTGCCGCTGCGGCGCGTACGAGGGCATCGTCGCGGCCGTGAGGGAGGCGCGGGCATGAGGCCGTTCGCCTACGAGCGGGCCGCGACCGCCGAGGAGGCGCTGGCGCGGTGCGACGAGGAGACCCGCTACCTGGGCGGCGGCACCAACCTGGTGGACCTGATGCGGCTGGGCGTGGAGCGGCCGGCCCGGCTCGTGGACGTGACCCGGCTGCCGCACGACCGGATCGAGGAACGTTCCAGCGGCGCGCTGCGCATCGGCGCGGCCGTCCGCAACAGCGACCTGACCGCCCATCCGGCGGTCCGCCGCCACCACCCGATGCTCGTCCAGGCGGTCCTGTCGGGCGCGTCCGGGCAGATCCGCAACCAGGCCACCGTCGGCGGCAACCTCCTCCAGCGCACCCGCTGCTCCTACTTCCAGGACATCACCAAGCCCTGCAACAAGCGCGAGCCCGGCACCGGCTGCCCCGCCATCGACGGCGAGCACCACAACCTGGCGATCCTCGGCCACTCGGAGTCCTGCGTGGCCACGCACCCGTCGGACATGGCGGTGGCGCTGGCCGCGCTGGACGCGACCGTCCTCACCAGGGGCCGCGGCGGCGAGCGCGCGATCCCGCTGGCCGACTTCCACCGCCTGCCCGGCTCCCATCCCGAGCGCGACACCACCCTGGAGCCGGGCGAGCTCGTCACCGCCGTCGAGGTCCCGCCGCTGGCGATGCCGTCCCGCTACCGGAAGGTCCGCGAACGCGCGTCGTTCGCGTTCGCGCTGGTGTCGATCGCCGCCGCGGCCGACGTCCGCGACGGCGTGGTCCGGGACTGCCGCATCGCGCTCGGCGGGGTCGCCCACCGGCCCTGGCGCGCCCGCCGCGCCGAGGACCACCTGCGCGGCCGCCCCCTCACCCGGGAGAACCTGGCCGGCGCCGCCGACCAGGAGCTGGCCGCCGCGCACCCGCTGCGCGACAACGCCTACAAGCTGCGCCTGGCCCGCAACCTGATCGTCCGGACCCTGCTGGAACTGGGGGAGCGCGCATGAACGCCATCGGCTCGCGGAACCGCGTCGAGGGCCGCGAGAAGGTCACCGGCGAGGCCCGGTACGCCGTCGAGCACCCCGTGCCGGGCGCCGCGTACGCGTGGGTCGTGCAGTCCACGGTCGCCAAGGGCGAGATCACCGCGTTCGACACCGCGGACGCCGAGGCGCTGCCCGGCGTGCTGGCCGTGCTGACCCCCGACAACGCCCCCGAGCTGGCCCCGGTCAGCGACGGCGAGCTGGCGGTCCTGCAGAGCCGGAAGGTGTCCTACCGGGGCCAGATCGTCGCGGCCGTCGTCGCCGAGACCCTGGAGACGGCCCGCGAGGCCGCCCGCCTGGTCCGGGTCACCTACGCGGCCAGGCGGCACGACGTGCGCCTGACCCCCGACCACCCCGGCCGCTACACGCCCGACGAGGCCGAGGACGGCCCCTGGCAGGCGCGGCAGGGCGACCCCGAGGACGCGTTCCGGGCCGCGCCGGTGCGGATCGACTGCACCTTCACCACGCCCGCCGAGCACAACAACCCCATGGAGCCGCACGCCACCCTCGCGGCCTGGGACGGCGACGCCCTCACCGTCCACGACTCCAACCAGGGCCCCTCCACGGTCCGCTCCACCCTCGCCAAGGTCTTCGAGCTGGACCCCGCGCGGGTCCGGGTGATCTCCCCGCACATCGGCGGCGGCTTCGGCTCCAAGGGCACGCCCCGCCCCAACGTCGTGCTCGCCGCGATGGCCGCCCGCGCCGCCGGCCGTCCGGTGAAGCTGGCGTTCACGCGCCGCCAGATGTACGCGCTGACCGGCTACCGCAGCCCCACGGTCCAGCGCGTCCGGCTGGGCGCGCAGGAGGACGGCCGCCTCACCACGATCATCCACGAGTCGTTCGAGCAGTCCTCGACGGTCCGGGAGTTCGCCGAGGAGAGCACCACGCCGACCCGCGTGATGTACCGGGCCCCGAACCGCCGCACCGCCTACCACCTGACCAGGCTCGACGTCCCGTCCACGTCGTGGATGCGGGCGCCGGGCGACGCGCCGGGGATGTTCGCGCTGGAGTCGGCGATGGACGAGCTGGCGGTCGTCCTCGGCCTCGACCCGGTCGAGCTGCGCCTGCGCAACGAGCCGGACGGGCACCCCGAGGACGGCCGTCCGTTCTCCTCCCGGAACCTGGTGGCGTGCCTGCGCGAGGGCGCGGCGCGGTTCGGCTGGTCCGACCGCGACCCGACGCCCGGCGTGCGGCGCGCCGGCCGCAGGCTCGTCGGCACGGGCGTGGCGGCGGCGACCTACCCGGTGCTGCGCGGCCCCGCCCAGGCCACCGCCCGCGCGAACGCCGACGGCAGCTACACCGTCCGCATCGCCGCGATCGACCTGGGCACCGGCGCGCGGACGGCGCTGGGGCTGATCGCCGCCGAGACGCTGAAGGCCGACCCCGCCCAGGTCACCGTCGAGATCGGCGACAGCGACCTGCCGCGCGCCGGCCTGGCCGGGGGCTCGGCGGGCACCGCGGGCTGGGGCACGGCCGTGGTGCGCGCGTGCGAGGCGCTGCTGTCCAAGCTGAACGGGCACGTCCCGCCCGAGGGCGTGGAGGCGGCGGCCGACACCACCGAGGAGGTGAAGGGGCAGGGCGACGAGTACGCGCGGCACTCGTTCGGCGCGCACTTCGCGGAGGTCGAGGTGGACGTCGACACCGGCGAGATCCGCGTCCCCCGGATGCTGGGCGTGTTCGCGACCGGCCGCATCGTCAACGCCAAGGCCGCCCGCTCCCAGTTCCTCGGCGGAATGATCATGGGGTTGGGGATGGCGCTGATGGAGGAGAGCGTGCTGGACGAGGCGTTCGGCGACCATCTGACCGCCGACCTGGCCCAGTACCACATCCCGGCCAACGCCGACGTCCGCGACCTGGACGCGGTCTGGCTCGACGAGCACGACCCGCACGTCAACCCGATGGGCACCAAGGGCATCGGCGAGATCGGCATCGTGGGCGCGGCGGCGGCCATCACCAACGCGGTCCACCACGCGACCGGCGTCCGCTTCCGCACCCTGCCCCTCACCCCGCCGCGCGTCCTCCCGGAGCTGTAGCGCGAGAATCCTCGGAAGTCCTTCGGTCGGGATGTCGAGGACGGGGTCCCGGCTCCGACCGAAGGGCGAAGGGCGCCCGCAGGGGGCGCCGGGACAGGGGAGCCGACCGTGAAGTACATGCTGCTGATCTACAACCGGCCCGGGTTCGTGGACGAGCTGTCGGAGGAGGAGCGGACCGCGCTGTTCGGCGAGGTCGACGAGATCATGCGCGAGCTGACCGAGGCCGGGGAACTGGTCGGCGGGGAGGCGCTGGCCCACCCCTCGCACACCCGCACCGTGCGGATGGGCGACGGGGCCCCGGCCGTGACCGACGGGCCGTTCCTGGAGTCCAAGGAGGTGTTCGCCGGGTACGTCGCGGTGGACTGCTCCGCCGAGCGCGCCGCCGAGATCGCCGCCCGCTGGCCCGACGTGCGCTACGGCGGCGCGATGGAGATCCGCCCGTTCATGGGCGAGTCCGGGACGGAGATGTGACGACGCCGGCCGTTCCCGAGGACCTGCTGCGCGCGCTCGCGCCGCAGGTCCTCGGGACGCTGGTGCGGCGGCACGGGCAGTTCGACGCCTGCGAGGACGCCGTGCAGGAGGCGCTGCTGGCGGCGGCCGTCCAGTGGCCCGAGCAGGGCGTTCCGGACAGCCCGCGCGGGTGGCTGCTGACGGTCGCGACGCGGCGGCTCACCGACCTGTGGCGCAGCGAGCACGCGCGGCGCGACCGGGAGGTCGCCGTCGCGGTCGAGGAGGAACGGATCGCGCCCGCGCCGGACGAGGAGCCGTCCGGGCGGGACGACACGCTGACGCTGCTGTTCCTGTGCTGCCATCCGGCGCTGTCGGAACCGTCGCAGGTCGCGCTGACGCTGCGGGCCGTCGGGGGCCTCACCACCGCCGAGATCGCGCGGGCGTTCCTGGTGCCCGAGGCGACCATGGCCCAGCGCATCAGCCGCGCCAAGGCGACCATCCGGAAGGCAGGGGCGCGGTTCGAGCCGCCCCCGCCGGGGGAGCGGGCGCGGCGGCTCGGGGCGGTGCTGCACGTCCTCTACCTGATCTTCAACGAGGGCTACACCGCCTCCAGCGGCCCCGACCTGCGGCGCGCCGACCTGACCGCCGAGGCGATCCGGCTCACCCGGGCCCTGCGCGCGCTGCTGCCCGGCAACGGGGAGGTGACGGGGCTGCTGGCGCTGATGCTGCTGACCGACGCCCGCCGCGCCGCCCGCACCGGGCCGGACGGGCTGCTGGTGCCGCTGGCCGAGCAGGACCGTTCCCGGTGGGACCGCGCGGAGATCGAGGAGGGCGTCGCCCTCGTCACCGACGCGCTCACCTGGTCGCCGCCCGGCCTCTACCAGGTGCAGGCCGCCATCGCCGCCGTGCACGCCGAGGCCGCGGGCGACGCCGACACCGACTGGCCGCAGATCCTCGCCCTGTACCGGCTGCTGTCCCACCTGGCGCCGAACCCGATGGTCACCCTCAACGAGGCCGTCGCCACCGCCATGGTCCACGGGCCCCGCGCGGGCCTGGAGATCCTGGACGGGCTGGAGGCCGACGGCCGGCTCACCGACCACCACCGCCTGACCGCCGTCCGCGCCCACCTGCTGGAACGCGACGGCGACCGCTCCGCCGCGCGCGACGCCTACCGCCGCGCCGCGCGCCTCACCACCAGCCTTCCCGAACGCCGCTACCTGGAGACCCGCGCGGCCCGACTCAACGAAAGCGACCCCTCATGAGCACCCTGAACGTCCCCGGCGCCACCCTCCACCACGAGGTCCAGGGCACCGGCCCCGTCCTGCTGATGATCTGCGGCGGGATCTTCGACGCCGACGCCTACCTCCCGCTGGCCGCGCGGCTGGCCGACCGGTTCACCGTCGTCCGCTACGACCGGCGCGGCAACTCCCGCAGCCCCCTCGCCGACCCCGGCGAGCCGCAGACGATCGCGCTGCACGCCGACGACGCGCACCGGATCCTGGCGGCCGTCACCGACGAGCCCGCGTACGTGTTCGGCGTCAGCTCCGGCGCGCTGATCGGCATGGAACTGGCCGCCCGCCACCCCGGGCGGGTCAGCGCCCTGGTCGCGCACGAGCCGCCCGCGTTCGGGCTGCTGCCGGACGCCGCCGACTTCCGCGCCGGGTTCGCCGAGGTCGAGGCGGTGTACCGGGAGGCCGGGGCGGGCGCGGCGATGGGGCGGTTCGGCGAGCTGATGGGCATGAGCGACGAGGGGCAGGACGGCGGGCAGGAGGCTCCCGGGGGCGAGCCCGACCCGGCGTTCCTGGAGGCCATGGCCCGCATGGAGCGCAACATGGACTTCTTCATCGGGCACGAGGCGGTCCCGTTCAGCCGGCAGGACCCGGACCTGGACGCGCTCAAGGGCGTCCGCGTGGTCCCGACGGTGGGCGCGGACTCGGCCGGGGAGCCGCCGCACCGCGCGGGACTCGCCGTCGCCGAACGCCTGGGCGTCGCGGCGGTGACGCTCCCCGGCGGCCACGGCGGCTTCGGCGAGCACCCCGCCGAGTACGCCGCCCACCTCATCGAGATCTTCGCGGACTAGGCCGTGTTTCAAAGCCCTGGCCCACGGCGCTCGCCCTGGGGGCTCGCACCTCACCAGGGCTTGGCGAGCGCGACATCGCTTCGCGATCTGACCTGCGGGCCCTCGCCTTCGGCGTCGGGCCCGCAGGTCAGGTAACGCGCTCGCGTGCGCGGCTGAGGCCCACTTTGAAACAGGCCCTAGACGTGGCGGCCCTGGGGCCTCACGCCCCGGTCGCCGTCAGGGGCGCTGGCAGGGGAGCCCCCGCGGCAACGATCGGCTCACCCCCGGCGGGTTCGAGCGATGACCGGCCTCTGGCCGCCGACCGCAGGGCGGCCTCGTACCCGGTCCGGAGCACGGTTCCGGGCGGTGGTGCCGAAGTCGGCCGGAGTGGACATTGGCGAGGCCCGATGTCCTCGGGAAAGTGCGGTCCGCCGCCAGGTCCGTGCCGATCTGAACCGATGATTTCCTGAAAAGCGCTGCGGCCAATAGAGAAAAGCCCCGGTGGAGACCGGGGCTTTTGTTTTTTTGATCGTGTCCGGGCGGGTCGTATTGTCAGGACTGCGCCGGAGGAATCATCGCGCCCCGGTCTCTCGCCGACTCGACGGACACAACCGCTGGTTATCCGACCGCATCTCGCAGATGCTTTGGCGGCCGGGTCAGGAGACGCCGTCAGGGCCGGGGGGCACCGGAATGCAGCCCTGGAAGGGGTGCCACAGATATCCGGGCGGGCATTCCTTGGCGGCCACGGAAGTGGAGCGCGGTTCCGCGGCCGCCGCAGGAGTCGCCAGGCCCAGGCCGGCCAGCGCGAGGGCTCCCCCCGTCACGGAGTAGAGCAGGATCTTCTTCATCAGGGCTTCCTTTCGCCACGGAGGCGGTGGTGTTCGCCTCAATGCGGTTCGACCCGGCGCCACGGGGATTCCGCGCGGCACGGCAGGTTGTTGATCACGATACGTGGGCGAAAGCGCGGAGAACAAGGGATGTGCCGCAATTTTTGATCATGGCGCGACCGTTCTGTTCCTGACCTGGATCGCAGTTCCTCCAAGGCGTAAAAAGAGGGGTGGAGAACCGTCCCGCCCCGGCATCGGAGCACCTCTTCGGGGAGGGGTGAGGTCTCTGGGATGGCAACAGGGGATCCAGGATGGGGCAGGCCGGACGGAAAACCGCTGAGCCGGGGAATGGATCGCTGAGCTCGTACCGCAACGATCTCGTGAGACGTGTCATTGGTGGAGTTCCATCGGCGAACCATGGCCTTCCTTCCCCGCAGGCATGTCCCTTGGGGAAGGGGGTCGATCCCCGGGTCGGGAGTGACGTTTTCGAGCAGGATGCCGCGGGCGTCGCGGCACCCTGCTGACAGCCGGCCGCCGAGCCGCCAGGCTCCCCGAAAATGATCTTGTCGGGATCCGGTCGCTCGGCGAAGACCCCCGCGAGCGTCCGGACTCGCCCCACCGGCTCTCGATACAGCCGCCGCTCCGAAGGAGGACCAGTCCATGAAGCCCCCCCTCAAGCGTCTGTCCGCAGGGATGGCCACCGCCATCGCGACCACCGCCCTGGCCGCCACCCTGGTGCCCGGCCCGGCCTCCGCCGAGACGATCGTCCGGTGGTATCCGTACACCACGGCGGGCGCCAAGAAGCGCAACTCCGACGCCAACCAGGCCGGCCCCGGCTACTACTGCACGACGGTCACGGTCGCCGGCCGCAAGATGTACGCCCTGGCTCACCAGGGGCCGCTCCCGGTCCGGACCAGGGCAGGCCGGAGCCGCGGCCGGTGATCACGATGCGGGCACGGCCTCTCCGCGGGGTCAGGGGATCTCGAACGGGTCGGTCGCGCCGGTGAACGGCCCGTCCGGGGTGTCGCCCAGGTAGCGGATCCGGTACCTCCCGGCCGGGGCGTCCTCGGGGACGTCCCAGGTGATCGTCACGGTGGATCCGGCGTCGCCGGTGCGCGCCCAGCGGAACGTCGTGCACCAGTCGCCGTCGTCGGCCACCCGCGTCCAGGCGTCGCCGTCCCGGCGCTCCACCGCCAGGTAGGTGCCGCCCCGCCGCAGGTCGTTACCGGGGTGCGCGCCCACGAACCGGGCGGTCACCGTCCGACCGTCGCGGCCCACCGACAGCACGTCCCCGAACGCGCGCCGCGGGTGCGGCCGGTCCGGCGGGATCGTGTGCCGGGCGCGGCGCGCCGGCGGCTCCGGCTCGGGCGTGCCGCGCCCCACCGGCGCGCCGTCGCGCATGGCCGTGGCCAGCCCCGCGCCGATCTGGCACAGCGCCGGGAGCTGCCAGCGGCCGAACAGCGTGCTGCCGCCCTCGTACTCGCGCGCGTCGTACTCCTCGGGCGTGGTCGTGTAGTGCATGTAGCCGTTGCTGTAGCCCGCGACCAGCACGTTCTCCAGCTCGGCGCCGACGATCCCCGCGACGGCGCGGCGCAGCCGCAGGCCCGCCACGATCGTCACCTCGCCGGGGATCCCGACCAGGTACAGCGGGCCGATCCGCAGCAACTGGAACGCGAACCGTTCGGCGACCATCGGCCGGAACCGGTTGGCGACCCCGGCGGGCAGCGTGACGGCCTTGGGGTACTGCGCGTCGCGCAGCCGCGGCGCCAGGGGGTAGACCAGGCAGCGGGACAGCGCGTCCCACACCGGGTTGCGGCCCTCCCGGAACCCCTTGAACGCCGGTCCGTCCACCCCGGCCCCCGCCCAGGCGGACGCCCCGGCGACCGGACGGCCGGTGCGGTGCGGCCGCCCGTCGCCGGTGAACTCCGGGCGGACCAGCACGTTCCCCATGTCCACGTGGGTGAGCCGCGCGTCGATCGGGCCGTCGATCTCCGCGCAGCGAACGGCGGTCGCGGCCCGGTACTGGCGTTCGCCGATCAGGCGGGCGTTGGTCCACTGGTCGTCGGTGGGGCCCCGGCCCTCGGCCAGCCACAGGTTGGGGGACATGTCCCCGGCGTTGGTCTGCGGGAACGCCGCCACGAAGCCCGGCTCGTCCAGGTAGTCCACGCCCCCGACGAGGCGTTCCCAGTGGTAGGAGGCGTAGCCCTTGTTGTCGCCGGAGATCAGGGTGTTGCGGTTGGTGAGGCTCGTGTTGTGGGTGGCGAACCAGGAGACCGCGCCGACGAGGCGGCCCTCGCGTTCGATCCGCAGCACCGTGACCTGCGGGTCGATCGCGTCGGGGAAGAACGCGCGGTCCGCGGCGGGGTTGCGGTCGAACGCCCGGCGGGACCGGTTGACGCTGGCGTCCCGCAGCTCGCCGTGCCCGAGCAGCAGGCGCGCCGGGGCCAGGTCCTCGTGGGCGCGCGTGGCGGCCTCCACGATCCCGTCCACGATCGCGCCGAACGTCCTGTCCCGGAAGCCGCCGGCGGTGGAGTTGTACAGGGCGTGCCTGGCGTAGCCGCCGGGGCCGCAGTGGGTGTGCGTCGCGGTGATCATGACGTTGGTCTCGTCGTAGCCGTCCGGCAGGCGCGGCAGCACCGCCCGCACGACCGAGTCGAACATCAGCGGCAGGTCGCACACCACCAGCAGCGCCCGGCCCCCCTGGCGTTCGAACGCGAAGGCCCGCGCCCGCAGCCGGGTGTGGATCCCGTCGCTGACCTGCCACTTCATGCCGTAACCGAGCATCCCGCACTCGGCGGCCTCGCCCGTGACGTCCGCGATCCCGCGCCCGGCCAGATAGGTCACCCGCCGCCCCCTCCAACCTGAATATCCTTCGCGTTGCGATCCTCGCGCGCCGGAAACCCGCTGACAATGGGGTGAAAGGGGAGAGGTCAGAAAAATGGCGAGACGGCGGGTGCGTGCCGCGCCCGCCGCCTCGCCGCCGTGCCGCTACACCGTGATCGGGAGCTCGGCGGGGCCGCGCAGGTTGATCCGGCCGTTCCACCGCACCTCGCCGCCGGGGGCGAGGCCGGGGAAGCGGGTCACCAGGCGTTCGAACGCCACCCGTCCCTCCAGCCGGGCCAGCGCCGCGCCCAGGCAGTGGTGGACCCCGGAGCCGAACGACACGTGCTGGCGGGCGTTGTCCCGGTCGATCCGCAGCCGGTCGGCGTCGGGGCCCCAGAACGCCTCGTCCCGGTTGGCCGACGCCAGCACCACCGACACGAACGAGCCCTCCGGGATCACCTTGCCGCCCAGCTCGAACGGCGCGGTGGTGACGCGGCGGGTCTGCTGGACCGGGCTGTCGTAGCGCAGGAACTCCTCCACCGCGTTGGCCGCCAGCTCGGGGCGCTCGCGCAGCAGGGCGAGCTGGTCGGGGTTGCGCAGCAGCGCGACGGTGCCGTTGGCGACCAGGTTCACGGTCGTCTCGTGCCCGGCCACGTACAGCAGCACCAGCTGCGCGACCAGCTCGTCGTCGCTGAGCCGGTCGCCGTCCTCCTCGGCGGCGATCATCGCGGTGAGCAGGTCGTCGCCCGGGTGCTCGCGCTTGTAGGCGATGAGGTCCCGGGCGATCTCGGCCAGCTCGTCGCCCGCCGCGATGACCCGCGCCAGCGTCTCGTCGTCGGGCACCGGCTCCAGCGAGCGCACCAGCCACCCGCTGAGCTCCCGGATGCGCAGGTGGTCGGTCGGCGGCAGGCCCAGCATCCGCGAGATCACCTCGAACGGCAGCGGGAACGCCAGCGACTCCACCAGGTCGCCGCCCCCGTCGGCGGCGATCCGGTCCAGCCCCTCGTCCACCAGCTCGGCGACCTGGGGCTCCAGCGCCCCGACCGAGCGCGGCGTGAACACCTTGGCCACCAGCGAGCGCAGCCGGGTGTGGTCGGGCGGGTCGCGGTCCAGCATGGACAGGCTGAGGATGGTGCCCGCGCCGGTGTCGGCGTCGATCGCGTCGTACTGCTCGCGCAGCATCCCCGCGTTGACCAGCTTCTCCTCCACCGACAGCTTGGAGCGCAGCACGGTCACCGCGTCCTCGTACCGGGTGACCATCCACAGCCCGAACGGGTGGTCGTGGACCGGGTCGGTCTCCCGCATCCGCCGGTAGGTGGGGTAGGGGTCGTCGGTGTAGCCGGGCTCGAACGGGTTGAACAGCAGTTCCGTCTCGGTCATCGGATGCCTCCGGGGTGTCGGAAGGTCGGGGGAGGGGTTCAGGGGGTGGCCGGGCGGGGCCGGAAGAACGCGGGGCACCGCCGGCGCTTACTCGCGGGGCGGTGCGGCGGGGCGTACGCGGTGGCCCCGCGGCGGGTGGCCGGGCGGGTCCAGAGCGCGTCACCGGTCGGGACGCCGGGCGGGGGAGCGGCCGGGACCAGGTCCAGGCGGACGCCGGTCGCCCAGTGCAGCATGCGGCGGTGCTGGCGGTGCAGCTCCGCCAGCGCGGGGTGGTCGAGGTGCGCGTCCAGCAGCAGGCGCGCGCCGGGGGCGTCGGCGGCCAGGCCGTGCCACAGGGCGGCCAGCGCGGAGTCGATGTCCTGGGGCCGGTTCTCCAGCAACGCGTCCAGCCGCGCGTCGAACGCCCGGTACCAGCGGCGCTGGACCTCCAGCAGGAAGGCGCCGAGCCCGCCGAACGCGGCGTCGATCTCGGCCCGCCGTCCGCCCGGGACCTCCGGGACCCCGGTGCGGGCGACCTCGTCGAGGACGTCCCGGACCAAGGAGTGGCGCGTGCTGTTCCACGACATTGTGGGCACCTACTTGGTGTTGGAAACATACGCTGTGTATGTCCCCGTTCCTATGTCGGCCGCCGCCGGGCCGTCAAGGTGGCCTACGTCACTCGGACGCGTTTCCGCAGGGCATGCGCCTACGGCGCGTATGTGACCTGCGTTGTGCTTGTCGTATGGTTTCGGCATGCCGACCGTGAAGAGCCGACGCGAGCAGTACTCCGAGGAGACCCGGACGGCGCTGCTGGACGCGGCCACCCGCCGGTTCGCCGAACACGGGTTCGCCGGGACCTCCCTGGAGGACGTCGCCTCCGACATCCGCGCCACGCGCGGGGCGGTCTACCACCACTTCGCCAACAAGACCGCCCTGTTCCAGGCCGTGTTCGAACGCCTGGAGGAGGACGCGGTCCGCCAGATCGCCGAGGCCGCCGACGCCCACTCCGACCCCTGGGCCGCCGCGCTCGCGGCGCAGGAGAAGTTCCTCGACCAGTGCTGCGACCCGGTCTACGGGCGGGTCGTCTGGCAGCAGGCCCCCATCGCGCTCGGCTGGGAGCGGTGGAACGAGTGCGAGGAGAAGTACGGCTACGGCCTGGTCGAGGAACTCGTGGGCGAGCTGATGGCCGCGGGCGGCCTGCCGGAGATGCCGCTGGAGGCGGCGTCGCGCGTCCTGTTCCACGTCCTCGGCGCGGCGGGCATGGCCCTGGCGGCGGCCCCCGAGGCCGACAAGACCCGCGTCCGCGCCGAGTACGGCGAGGTCATCGGCCACATCGTCGCGGGCCTGCGCCTCTCCGCCGAGGGCACGGCTCAGCCCCGGCGGTAGACCGTGATCGAGTGCCCGACGGTCCCGACCGGCCGGCTGGTGGCCAGCAGGGCGCGCAACCGCCGGTCGGCCTTGGCGATCCGGCTGTTGGACACCGCGAGCACGCCCCGGACCCGCTCGGGCGGCACCGCGAGCGGATCGGACGCCCTGATCCCGTAGTGCTCGGGGACGCCGCTGCCCTTGTACAGCAGCCACACCCGCTCACCCGGATGGCGTTCCCGCAGGTGGTCGGCGAGCCTGCCCAGGTCCTGCCCCCAGTCGACGTTGGAGTCGTGCAGGTGCCGGTGGGTCCGCGCGGGGCCGCCGAACGCCTCGTTGGAGTACGGCAGGTGGTACGGGAACGCCCGCAGCGAGCTCACCGCGACGAACGCCAGCGCCGCCGCCCCCGCGACCCGCGCCCACCGCCGCCGGACGAGGAACACGCACGCCCCCGCCACCGCCAGGAACATCGGAACGAAGACCACATACCGGACGCCGAGGTCGCGGGACCCGGTCATCGCCACGCCCGTCAGCACGGCGGCGGGAACGAGCACGTACACCGCCGCGGCGCGCAGCCGCGCCACCATCACGACGGCGCCGGCCGCCCACAGCGCGAGCGCGCCGAGCGGCGTCTTCACCAGCAGCGCCGCGGGCAGGTAGTACCAGAGCGAACCCGCATAGCGGCGCCCGAACAGGAACCCCTCCACCCGGCTGGCGTAGTCGAACCCGTACCGGTCGAACGCGAACTGCATCCGCATCCCGTCCCGGTACGGCCGGGGGAGCGGCAGCGCGTCGACGAGCAGCCCGCGCAGGCCCCCGACGTCCGGCACGCCGCCCGGCGGCGTCCAGCGCAGCCGGGGATCGACGGCCAGATAGCAGACCCACACGACGGCGACCGCCGTCACCGCCACCCCGGCCGCCGCCACCAGACCGGCCGCGAGCCACCGCGTCCGCCGCGCGTGCCGGACCGACGCGACCACCAGCCCGCAGACCACCGGGAGCGCCGCGACCGCGTTCATCTTGGTCGCCATCGCCGCGCCGAGCGCCACCCCGGCGAGCGGGAGGCACAGCCCCGGCCGCCGCCGCGCCAGCCACACCAGCCAGACCGCCGTCAGCAGGAACCCGGCGGCCGGGACGTCGAGCGTCGCCAGCGACCCGTGCGCGATGACGTCCGGCGAGAACGCGTACAGCCCGAGCGCCGCCAGCCCGCCCGCCGTGCCGGCCAGATCCCGCGCGAACGCGAAGACCACCAGCCCGAACAGCAACGTCAGCACGATCACCGGCAGCCGCGCCCACAGCATCAGCCGCCAGGGATCGTTGCCCGCCCCGTACAGCAGGTGCCGCCCGGCCTTGTACTGGGGCCCGGTGAACGCGGGATCGAACCGCGGATCGGCGAACGCCACCCCGGCTCCCACGACCAGCTTGCCCAGCGGCGGATGCTCGGGGTTGTAACGCAGGTCGTGCTGCCGCTGGTAGACGACGGCGGCGGCCACGTACACCGGCTCGTCGACGGTCGGCGTCTGCCGCAGCGCCGCCGTGACCATCCCGGCCGCCATCTGGCCGAGCAGCACGACCACCGCGAACGCCACCACCACCCGCGCCGCCATCACCCACCCCACACCGGCGGGCCCGCATCGCCCACTCCACCTCGGTACGTGAGAAACCCCTGCTGTGTATCAAAGGCAAGTGAACAACGAGGGGCCTCGCCCGGTCGGCGCGACGCCCCCTCAACGGCGCGGGGACCGGGGCGACGGGGAGTCGTCCGGGCCCAGGCCCGCGCGGACGGCGAAGACGGCCAGGCGGATGCGGTTGGGGCAGTCGGTCTTGGCGAGCAGCGCGGCGACGTGGGTCTTGACCGTGGTCACTCCGAGGTGGAGCCGGGCGGCGATCTCCTGGTTGGTCAGCCCGGCGGCGACCAGGGCCAGGACCTGGCGCTCGCGTGGGGTGAGGCCGCCGGGGTCGGCCTCGGGGCGGGCGCTGACGGCCCGTTCGACCAGGCGGCCGAGGACCTCCTGGCTGAACGGCGTCCCGCCCGCGGCGGCCCGGCGCACGGCGTCCAGCAGCTCGCCCGGCGGCGCGCTCTTGAGCAGGAACCCGCAGGCCCCGGCGGCCAGCGCCGGATAGAGATGGTCGTCGTCACCGAAGGTGGTGAGCGCCAGCACCCGGGTCGCGGGGCGGGCCGCCAGGATGCGCTCGGTGGCGGCCGCGCCGTCCAGGACGGGCATCCGCAGGTCCATCAGCACCACGTCGGGGAGCAGCCGCCCGGCCAGCGCCACCGCCTCGCGCCCGTCGGCGGCCTCCCCGGCGACCGCCATGTCGGCGGCCGACTCGCAGAACACGCGCAGGCCCGCCCGGACCAGGTGCTGGTCGTCGGCGACCAGGACGCGGATCACGGCCGCGCCCCCGACCGCGGCAGCTCGGCCGACAGCCGCCAGCCGGTCCCGGCGGGGCCCGCCTCGAACGCGCCGCCGAGCAGGTCCACCCGTTCGCGCATGCCGGTCAGCCCGTGGCCGGGCGGCGCCGGGGCGCCGCGCCCGTCGTCGCTGATCACCAGGTGGACGGCGTCGGCGTCGCCCCGAGGACGCGTTCCGCCTGATCTGGCCGATCTGCGTCCTGACCGTGCTGATGTGCCGGGAGCCCCGCAGCCACCCGGTCCTCCGTGAGTGCTGTGTCGACCCCGCCATCGGACACGGACCGGCGGAGATCCGGGAACAGATCAAGGATCGCCTCCGGCAGGCGTTCTCACCCGTTCGGCTCGTACCGTCCGAAACGAGCGAAGCCGCACCGGGCATGTCGGCGTAGTGGCGACGCAAACCGGGGAGGGTTCCGGGGCGGCGGGGCCCTGATTCGATGATCCGATCAGCCGGACAGTGAGGCCAGGTGGTCGGCCAGGCGGATCCCACTGGACCACAGGCGGCTGAAATAGCCGATGGCGCCGCGCGCGAACTCCTGGTCATCGATTCTGAACCCGCCCATCCGCGGGGACGCCCCGGCGTCGAAAGCGAGAAAAACCGACGTATCGTCGAAGATAGCGATATTGACGGGATCAGCGTTTATCTGCCAGTCCAATACACGCACCTCGTAGCCGGGAATCTTCTGGGTTTGGCGGCGGACCTCCTGGCCCCAGTCGAGCATTTCGGCGTTGGGCAGGCAGACGAGCCGACGAACCGAACGAGATTCCGATAGGGTGACCCAGGAGGGGATCGCGTTGAAGTACTCGTTCGCGGCCCGACCGGTCTCCTGGTCGGTGAACCCCGCGAAGTAGTGCGGAGGCGTCGTCCGAATGTAGGTGGTCAAGATGCGGTGTTCGGTTCGCCGGACCTCTGCGGCCAGAGCCAGGTAGAACTCACGCCCAGTCAGGTGGCGAACGGCCGAACGCGAAGTCGCCGGAACGTCACCCGCGCCGGGCACGGGAAGATCGGCGTTGATCTCCCTGTCGGTTTCCGTCCACTTGTACCGCCACGCGTCGACGTCCCCCCTGCAGGCACGCACGAAGGCTTCCGTCTGGAACCAGGAAGGGAAGCGGTGACCATTGAGGATGGCCGAAACGGTGGCGTGGCTGCAGTGCATCGCGGCGGCCAGGAGCTGTTGCTTGGGTTTTCCTGCGTCGCGATGAAGTTCCCGTAGTTCGAGCGCGAAGCGTTCGACGGGCACCGCCGGATCCAGGCGACGTGGACGTGGGGGCACGGCTCAAGCCTCCAGGGGAGCGTTGCCCGCCATTGTCCGC
Source organism: Actinomadura kijaniata (assembly GCF_014138665.1). Classification (NCBI taxonomy): domain Bacteria; kingdom Bacillati; phylum Actinomycetota; class Actinomycetes; order Streptosporangiales; family Thermomonosporaceae; genus Actinomadura; species Actinomadura kijaniata. The sequence goes on along the minus strand of NZ_JACJIA010000003.1, from coordinate 253,769 downwards.
CATCGTCAGTTCTCTTCCACCGCATTCGACAAGATCTCTCGCCGTAGCTCCTTGTGAGGTAAGGCCGCATCCTTGTTCACTCTCGGCGACTTCGCCGCGACCTCGGCAGAGACTGGACAGAGAACGCACCCGATCAGAACGGAGTGAACTCGAAGAGCAAGTCAAGGCCGGTCGTCAGGACCATCATGCTCGTGAAATCCGTCGCCGTTCCTGCCGAACGCGCCGGTTGAACCGGCGGTCACCGGCCGAACACCGCTGATGCCTTCCTTGGAGCCCACGCTCATGTCCGTTCCCAGCCTTCGCCTGGTGAAGAAAGACGAACGCCTCCATCCGGAGCCCGATCCCGTTTCCGGAACCCACGCGCAGCCTTCGATCCGCTACGCCACTGTGGTCGCGCTCGACATCTGCTCGTTCGGCGAGCGCGACGACCGCACCCAGTTGCACCAGCGCCGGGAGATGTACGCACAGGCGGCCGACGCGTTCGAGATGACCCGGATCCCGTGGTCGGCCTGCTACCGGGAAGACCGCGGCGACGGCGTTCTCATTATCGCGCCGCCCAACGTTCCCTCCGACTATTTTCTGGATCCGCTGGCCCACCATCTGACCGCTCTACTCCGCCGGTACAACCGGATCGTCTCCGCAGCCGCACGGCTCCGTCTGCGGTTGGCGGTCCACGCCGGCTATGTCCACCACGACGCCCACGGCGTCGCGGGACGTCCCCTCATCCACCTGTTCCGGCTCCTGGAGTCCGGCGAGTTCAAACAGGCCGTCGCCGCCACCGACGCCGACCTCGGGCTCATCGTCTCCGATCGGCTCTACGCCGACACGTGCGGCTATGGGGGCTTCATCGACGGCGACGCCTACCGGCGCCTACGGGTCACATGCAAGGAGACCAACACCGTGGCCCGGGTGTGGTTTCCTCCGAACCATGACAACGGCCCCTCGCAGGCCCATGATCCGCCAACGCAGTGATCACCGGCTGGCGGTCCTTACAACGACCGACGGGCATCCGCAGTCATGCTGCGGATGCCCGGTTCGGAGCGGGTGCGCCGTCAGGGACTTGAACCCCGAACCCGCGGATTAAGAGTCCGCTGCTCTGCCAATTGAGCTAACGGCGCGTGTCCCCGGGGCGCCTCGCGCCGTGGGGACCTCTCAAGGTTAGCAGTCCGGGGGAGATGCCCCGTCCGCCCGATTGGATCGGGAAATCCGGGCGAAAGCCCCCGGTGATTGGACCTTCAAAGCGGGTCGGCGGCCCCATATCGTCCGCGCATGCGCATGACACGAGCCCTCGCCCTGGTCGCCGCCGCCGCGCTCCCGCTGGTGGCGACCCCCGCGTTCGCGGCGGACTCCGGCGGCACCGTCACCGGGACCGTCTTCGCCCCCAACCCCGTCCAGCAGCTCGGCGACCAGTCGCTCACCGACGCCAAGGACGCCGACTACCCGGCCCTCGCGCCCGCCTACCGCACCGTCACCCTCACCGACCTCGACGGCTCGGGCGGGCTGAGCGGCCGCTACGTCACCGTCAAGAGCGAGACCGGCGCGCCGGTGCGCGTGACGGGCGGAGCCCTGCCCGCCTACCACCGCGACGCCGACCAGTTCGAGCAGGTGATGGGCTACCACTGGGTGACCAAGGCCCAGCACTACCTGCAGTCCCTCGGCTTCGGGTCGAAGCTGCGGCCGGTCAACCAGCGCCGCATCGAGCTGCGGATCAACCAGTACGGCGGCGACAACTCGTTCTTCCGCGAGAACAAGCGCGACATCACCCTGGGTAAGGGCGGGGTGGACGACGGCGAGGACGCCGAGGTGATCGTGCACGAGTACGGCCACTCGGTGCAGGACGGGCAGGTCCCCGGCTTCGGGACCACCCTGGAGTCCGGCGCGATCGGCGAGGCGTTCAGCGACTACCTGGCGGTGACGGTCACCAGCTGGGCGAACGGCCGCCCCACCGCCGCGCCGGAGGCGTGCGTCGCCGACTGGGACGCGGTGTCCTACTCGCCGGGGCCCGTCCACTGCCTGCGGAGGCTGGACGAGGACAAGCGCTACCCGCGGGACGTGGTCGGCGAGGTGCACGCCGACGGCGAGATCTGGTCGCGCGCGCTGTGGGACATCCGGCGGTCGCTCGGCGACACCCAGGCCAGCACGTTGATCGTCGAGGCGCAGTTCGCGTTCGCGCCCGACACCACGTTCCGGGCGGCGGCGCAGGCCACGGTGGCGGCGGCGCAGCGGCTGTACGGGGCGCGGGCGGCGGAGGCGACCCGGGCGGCGTTCGTGGAGCGCGGCATTCTGTGAGAAAAGCCGAAAACCCCCGTCCGTTTCCCGGAGGAACGGGCGGGGGTCACCCGGTGCGCCGTCAGGGACTTGAACCCCGAACCCGCGGATTAAGAGTCCGCTGCTCTGCCAATTGAGCTAACGGCGCATGCCATCTGTTGGCCCCGATGACGAGGGCGGGTGCGCCGTCAGGGACTTGAACCCCGAACCCGCGGATTAAGAGTCCGCTGCTCTGCCAATTGAGCTAACGGCGCATGCCGTCCGTCAGCCCCGGCTCCTCGGCCGGGTCTTCGTTGACGACAGGAAGAACAGTAGCAGGCACGGCGGACCGAGTGCGAATCGATTGTCCAGGCCCCGGGGCCTGTGACCGGCCGCCTCAGTCCTTGCCCGGCAGCACGCTCACCATGCCCCGCCACAGGGCGATGGCGGTGGCGCGGGAGGACACGCCGAGCTTGGAATAGATGCGGTTGACGTGGTTCTTGACGGTCTTCTCGCTCAGGAAGAGCTGGCGGGCGATCTCCCCGTTGGAGCGGCCGCTGGCGATCAGGTCCATGACCTCGGCCTCGCGCGCCGACAGCCCCAGGCTGACCCGGCTGGCGTCGCGGATGCCGCGGATCAGGTCGCCGACCGTGAACGCGCCCGGCACCAGGTGCCCGCACGCGCCCGCCCGGATCGCGACCTCGACCGTTCCACGGTCCTCGGGACCGGCGAGCACGAACACCCGGGAGGCGCGGCTCAGCGGGGCGGTGTGCCCGGTGCGGGCGGCGTCGGCGGCCAGCAGCACGACGTCGGGGCGTAGTCGTTCGGCCAGGTCGACCGCGTCGGAACCGCCGTCGGTCTCGGCGATCACCTGAAGTTCGTCGCTGCTCTCGAGCAGCGACACCACGCTGGCGCGGACGCGGGGGTCACCGTCCACCACCAGAACGCGCAGCGGGGCCGTTTCGTCGACACTCATCCGGTCTCCGGCGTTCACCCTTGGGGTGCCATTGGCATTTATAAGGTCGGAGCATAACTGCCCGATCACCCAGATCCAATGTGCCGGGCGGACGGGGCGGCCGTTCGGGGACTCCGGATAACGGACGGCGGCGGGTCCGCGGGGCCCCCGAACGCCGGTGAACGCGTCCGGAGGCCCGGTGCGGCGGGGCTTCACGCCGTCTTGAGCTCGCGCAGCGGGCCCTGGAGTTCGCTGGTGAAGAACTCGAAGAAGCCGTCGACGTCGGGACCGGCGTTCGCCAACGTCAGATGGTCGAAACCGGCATTCACGTAATTCTGGACGGACTTGATGTGGCTTTCGGGGTCGGGTCCGCAACTGAAGTTCTGACGGATGTCATCCTCGGTGACAGTGGCGGTGGCCGCGTCGAAGCTGCCCGGGTTGGGCAGTTCGGCCATCACCTTCCAGCCGGTCAGCCCGAACCGCATCTTCTCCCGCGCCGCCGCGACCGCGTCCTGCTCGCGCCCGGCGTAGGCCATCATCACCTCGCAGTAGCGCGGCCCCTTGCCGCCCTCGGAGGCGTAGGCCTCCAGGACCGAGGGGTCGTCCTCGGTGTTGAAGATCCCGTCCCCGAGATCGGCGGCGATCTTCGCGGCCTTGGGGCCGCCCGCCGCCACGACGATCTCCGGAAGCTCCGGCGGCAGGTCGAACACCCGCGCCTCGGCGATCTCCAGGTACTGGCCGTCGTAGGAGTGGTAGCCGCCCGACCACAGCAGCCGGATGATCTCCAGGGCCTCGCGGAGCATCTCCTGCCGCACGTGCACGGCGGGCCAGCCGCCGCCGATGACGTGCTCGTTGAGGCGTTCGCCGGATCCGACGCCGAGCGTGAACCGCCCGTCGCTCAGGATCGCCAGCGTCGCCGCGGCCTGCGCGATGATCGCCGGGTGGTACCGCATCGTCGGGCAGGTCACGCCCGTCATCAGGGTGATCCGCTCGGTCTTCGCCGCGGCGTTCGCCAGCATCGCCCAGGCGAACCCCGAATGCCCCTGCTCCGCGAGCCAGGGATGGTAGTGGTCGCTGACCTCGACGAAGTCGAACCCGGCGCGTTCGGCGGCCACCGCCTGCCGGACGATCTCCTTGGGGTCGTAGCCCTCGGCGAGCAGCTTGTATCCGATCTTCATGGAGCTCCTCTCGACGTTCCGTCCTCCTCGCGAGAGGTGTCCGGGCACCGGGTGTTTACACCCTCATCTGGGCAAAACCCGATCGCTGTGTCCGGATGATCCGGGCTAGGGTGCGCGGCGTGGAGACCATGGGGTTCGACTGGGAAGCGGTCGTCTACCGGGACTTCGACGTCGATCTGGACGAGCCGGGGCGGCGCAGCGGGGCGGCGTTGGACGCGCTGCTGGACGACCTGGAGGTGCCGGCCGACGCCGAGGGTTTCGAGCTGGTGGGGGAGTGGACGGACGCCCTGTTCCGCACCCTCAACGCCGGGCTGCCCGCGCTGCTGGAACGGCTGGCGCACCCCGACCCCGGCATCCGGCGGATCCTGGCCGTGGTGCTGGCGTACGTCCGGTCCGCGCGGGCGGTCCCGGCGGTGGCGGCCCGGATCGAGCGGGAACCGGACGCTCCGGCGCGCCTCGGCCTGCTGGTGGCGCTGGGACCGTACGCGGACGACCCCGAGGTCGAGGCCCTGCTGCGCCGCCGCCTGGACGCCGATCCGGCGTCGTCGCTGGGCGCGGCGCTGGCGTTCCTCCTCCACACGCCCCCGGCCGTGGACGACCCGGTGCTCGACGCCCTGACGCTGTGCGCGGGCGAGGCGGGCGCGGCCCTGCGGGAGCTCGCCTGGTGCGATCCGGAGTGGAACGACCCGGTGAAGGCGACGGACCACTGGCTGTGGCGTTCGCCGGAGCTGCGTTCGCGCTGGCTGGACCGCATGTTCCCGCTGCTGTGGAACGGCGCCCTGCCCGCCTCGTCGGCCGCCGCCCTGGTGCGGGCCGCCGACCGGCTTTTCCTCGACGACCGCGAGGAGCACCGCCGCCAGGCGTCCGCCGTGACGGCCCTGCTGTCCCACCCCGACCCGGACGTCCGCCGGACGGCGCTCGCGGCCCACGACCTGTACCGCGACGACGCCTACGCCGACGCCCTGGTCGGAGCGCTCGACGATCCGAGGCTGGCGGGCAGGGCCCTGCTGCTGCTCACCCACCGCGACGACCCGCGCGGCGTTCCCACGCTCCAACGGAGGATCGCCGCGGGCGAGGCGGCGCGCCTGCCGCTGCGGGAGGCGAAGGCGTTCGCCGACGCGCTCTGGCCGCACGTCCGCGCCCGCCTGGCCGGGGCCACGGCCCCGGCCGAGATCGAGGAGCTCCTGAAGGGCACGGCCGGCTGGCCGGGCGGCGCCGAGGCGGTCCCCGAGGTGATCGGCATCCTGGAACGCCTGTCCCGCGACCTGCTGGCCCACCCCGACCCCGAGGCGCTGGAGGCCGCCGCGCGGGCCTGCGGCTTCCTGCGCAGGCGCGCCCTGGCCGACGAACGGGCCCTGACGGTCCTGCGCGAGGTCGCCGCCGGCCCGGACCTGGAGACCGCCCTGGCGGCGATCCGCGCCCTCATGGGCCTGGGCGAGCATGCCGATCCCGAGATCGTCGCCCTGCTCCTGGGCGTCCTGTCCCGCCGCGACGTCCACGGCCGCCAGGAGGGGCGCCGGGGATGGCGCTACGACCGCAACGCCTGCGGCTGGCTGGGAGAGCTGGGCCCCCGAGCCCGCGCGGCGGCCCCGGCCCTGCGCGTCCACCGGGACACCTCACCGGTGGACGCCCTCCGCGTGGCGGCGGCCGACGCCCTGTGGCGCATCACGCGCGACCCCGACGAGGCCCTGCCGACCCTGATCCCCCAGATCCCGAACGACCCCATGCGCGTCCTGCACGCCCTGACGTCGATGGGAAGGGCGGCCCTCCCGGCCCTCCCGGCGATCCGCTCCCACACCGAGGGCGACGACGACCTGGCCAAACGAGCCCGCGAGACGGCCCGCCACCTGGAGTCCCTCTGACCCGGAAACGACGAAGGCCCTGGTCATCGTGGCGATGACCAGGGCCTTCGGCTGGGGTGAGTGAGGGGACTTGAACCCCCGACATCTTGGACCACAACCAAGTGCTCTGCCAGCTGAGCTACACCCACCAGGGCCGGAATCGCTTCCGGCAGATGTAAGCATAGCGGGTTCGGGAGGGTGGTTCGACCTGGCTCGGGGAGGGGCCGGTCACGCCTCGGCGATGATGCGGGCGGCGAGGGCGCGGGCGGTCTCGGAGTCGGGGCCGGGCTGGGGGACGAACAGGGCCGCGCGGTAGTAGCGGAGTTCCTGGATGGACTCGGTGATGTCGGCCAGGGCGCGGTGGCCGCCCTTCTTCTCCGGGCTGGCGAAGTAGACGCGCGGGTACCAGCGGCGGGCCAGTTCCTTGATGGAGGAGACGTCGACCATCCGGTAGTGCAGGTGGGAGTCCAGGGCGGGCATGTCGCGGGCCAGGAACGAGCGGTCCGTGGCGATGGAGTTGCCGCACAGCGGGGCCTTCTTGGGGTCCTTGACGTGCGAGCGGACGTAGGACAGCACGGCCTCCTCGGCCTCGGCGAGGGTGACGCCGCCCGGCAGCACGTCCAGCAGGCCGGAGGTGGTGTGCATGTCGCGGACGATCTTCGACATCTGCTCCAGGGCCTCCTGCGGGGGCTTGATCACCAGGTCGACGCCCTCGTCGAGGATGTTCAGCTCGCTGTCGGTCACCAGTGCCGCGATCTCGATCAACGCGTCCCTGCGGAGGTCGAGGCCCGTCATCTCGCAGTCGACCCACACCAGCTTCTCCACGACCATCTGCCCTCTCACCTGCGGTAGCTCTCGCTCTGTCAGACGGGGACCGCGCACGGTGGCGGCCGGTAGGGGCGAGAACCGCCGCGACGCCCGTCGCGGCGGGCCTGACCTCCACTGATCCGGTCCCCTGTCAGGCTACGACCCTAAGGGGCCGTCCCGGACATTGACAGACGGTGCGGGCGGGGCGGGGGATCACCTGGTCAGGTGGGGCGGGACCGGGACGCCGGGGCGCAGCCGGGGGTCGGGCTCGGGGGCGCCGAACGCCTGCCGCACCGGGAGGACGCCCGCCCACACCGGCAGCGCGTAGTCCTCCTCCTCGTCGGTGGGCGGGCCCTGGCGGATCTTCACCGACGCCTCGTCCAGCGGGAGGGCCAGCAGGGCGGTGGCCGCCAGTTCCTTGGGGGAGGGCGGGCGCAGGGCGTCCCACTGGCCGGGGACGAGGTGCTCGGTGATCGCCTGGAGGGCGGTGAGCTTGTCGGCGGGGTCGGTGAGGGCGCGCGGGGTCCCATAGACGACGGCGCTGCGGTAGTTGAGCGAGTGGTGGAACAGCGAACGCGCCACCACGATCCCGTCCAGGTGCGTGACGGTCACGCAGACCTCCTGGGCCGCGCCGGAGCGCAGGCTCGCCGCGCCGGTGGAGCCGTGCAGGTAGAGGGTGTCGCCGGAGCGCCCGTAGGCGGTCGGGATCACGCGCGGCGTGCCGTCGACGACCACGCCGAGGTGGCAGACCACGCCCTCGTCCAGGACGGCGTACAGGTCGGCGCGGTCGGAGCGGGCCCGTTCGCGGATGCGGCGGACGCGGGTGCGTTCGGTGGGGGAGAGGAGCGTGCTCATGCCCGACTACGGTAGGGACGAAGTGGCCTGGTGCTTAGAGCCACTCGGATGTTTTTGCGGGAGACCACTTTGTCGCGTGCCGTGATCGATCTGCCGCTGGTCGTGGACCGGGGGCGCGGGGAGCCGATGAGCGCCCAGCTGGTGGGGCAGTTGCGCGCCGCCATGCGGGAGGGGCGGCTGGCGGCCGGGGAGCGCCTTCCCTCCAGCCGCGCGCTGGCCGGGGTGCTCGGGGTCAGCCGGACCGTGGTGACCGAGGCGTACGAGCAGCTGTACGCCGAGGGCTGGCTGGAGGGGCGGCACGGGTCGGGGACGTTCGTCAGCGCGATCACCGTCGTCCCCGAGCCCGCCGGGCCCGCTCCGGCGCCCGGTGCCGCCGAGGACGCCGCCGGGATGGTGGACCTGCGGCCGGGGGTGCCGTGGATCGGAGCGCTGGACACCCCCGCGTGGCGGCGGGCCTGGCGGCTGGCGGCGACCGTGGAACGCGTCAGCCGCCCCGACCCGCACGGCCTGCCGGGGCTGCGCGCCGCGCTGGCCGACCACGTGCGGCGCGGCCGGGGCGTGGCGTGCAGCGCCGAACGGGTGCTGGTGACGCGGGGCGCGACCAACGGCCTGGACATGCTCGCGGCGACGGTGCTGCGGCCCGGCGACCGGGTCGGCGTCGAGGAGCCCGGCTACACCGGGGCCAAGGCCGTGCTGGCGGGACGCGGCCTCACGCTGGTGCCCTGTCCCGTGGACGGGCACGGCCTGGTCGTGGACGCGCTGCCGGGCGACCTGCGGCTGGTCTACACGACACCGTCGCACCAGTACCCGCTGGGCGGGGTGCTGCCGGTGCCGCGCCGGCAGGCGCTGCTGGCGTGGGCACGGCGGACCGGGGCGCTGGTCGCCGAGGACGACTACGACGGGGAGTTCCGCTACGACGTCGCGCCGCTGCCCGCGCTGTACGGGCTGGACCCGGAGGTGGTCGTCTACCTCGGCACCACCTCCAAGATCCTCACCTCGGACGTGGGCGTCGGCTGGCTGGTGGCCCGTCCCGACCTGGTGACGGCGATCGCGCACCGCCGCCGGGACCTCAACGACCGCACGGCCGTCGTCCCGCAGGAGGCGATGCGGCTGCTGCTGGAACGCGGCGACCTGGACCGCTACGTCCGCCGGATGCGCGCCGAGTACGCCCGCCGCCGCGCCGCCGTGGCGGAGGCCCTGGGCGGCCTGCGCCTGCGCGGCGACACGGCGGGCCTGCACGTGGTCGTGGAGACCTCCCCGGAGGAGGCCGCGCGCCTCGCCGAGGCGGCGCGGCGGCGCGGCGTCCTGGTCGACACCCTGCGGCGCCACCACGCCGGTCCCGAACGCGCCGGCGGCCTGGTCATCGGTTACGGCGCGGCGGCGAACCTGACCGAGCTCCGCCGGGGCTGCGCCGTGATCCGCGGGCTGGCGGCGGAACGCCGGGACCGCTGAGCGCGCCGCGGCGCGTCAGGAGCGGGCGTTGGCCGGTTCGGGGACCGGGACCCCCAGCACCGGAGGGGACGGCGGCAGGATCCCGTTGTGCAGCGGGGAGGCCGGGGCCGGGGGGCTTCCGCCGGGCTGGCCCACGGAGGGACGGGGGCGGGGGATCGGCGCGACCGGGGTGTCGGGGCCGGTGACGCGGCGGATGTCGATGCCGCCGGGGTCGGGGCGCCCGGCGCCCGGGACCTGGGAGGCGCCGAAGTGGCCGCCCCGGGCCCAGCCGCGGCGGTCGCGGCGGGCCTGGTAGGACTGCGGCGTCGGCAGCGGCGGCCCGGCGGGCCAGCGGCGGGCCACGCCCCAGGCGTCCAGCCAGGCCATGAGCGGGTCCAGGCCGTTCAGCGGGGTCCCGGTGAACGGGTCGCGCGCCTGCCCCACCACCACGATCTGCGCGCAGACCCGGCCCTCGCGTCCCACCGCGTCCAGCATCCGGGCGGCGCGGACGATGGGCAGCAGCTGGACGAACTCGCCGCTCCAGGGATTCCACACCAGGTGCGGGGCCCGGTCGGCGCGGGCGAGGTCGGCGGCCACCGAACGGGCCGAGATCGTGCGGGCGTCCGACTCGCTGCTGAACCAGACCGCTCGGGGCGCTCCTCCCCCCAACGCGCCACCGTCGGTGCGGGCCGGCAACCGGCCGGCTTCGGGCAGCCATGCGTCAGCCACGATGCGTCCCCCCCAATCGGGCGGTACGACCCCGGACCGGTCGAACGCCCCAGGCGTGACGGTGGACCGGCATGGGGCCTTCCGGCTTGAAAATCCAAGAGATCCGGTTTACTCCGGTGCTGTCGCAGATGCGTACCCCCTCGGCTCCCCATATCCACCTGGGTACGACGTTTTCTTCACGCGGTGTAGTGGACAGGTGGGTCCGGGACGGTGTCCGCCCTGGTCAGGAGGGAATCACCGGATCGTGTGAAAAATTTTCGGCCGACGGCCGGAAGTGGCCGGGCAGTTCCGGCGCGGCCGGGCCGCGCTTTCCCGGGGGTGGGGTTCCCAGCATGAACCGAGTCACGTTCTAATAAGGCGTCATGACGGTTGACGCTGAACTCCCCGCCGGGGTCCCCGGCATCGATGTCCCCCGCCTGGCGGACTGGTTGGCGCGCGCCCTGCCCGGCACCGGACGGATCACCGCCATCGACCTGATCGCCGGTGGCCGCTCCAACCTGACCTACGGGATCACGCTGGACGGCGGGCGCAGGATCGTTCTGCGCCGGCCGCCGCTCGGGCACGTGCTGCCGACCGCGCACGACATGGGCCGCGAGTACCGGGTGCTGTCGGCGCTCGGCGCGGGCAGCGACGTCCCGGTGCCGACGACGCTCGCGTTCTGCGAGGACGAGGACGTCATCGGCGCCCGGTTCTACCTGATGGACTTCGTCGAGGGGCGGGTGCTGCGCACCGTCGAGGACGCCGCCGACCTCACCCCCGAGCAGGCGGGAGGGCTCTCCGAGGCCCTCGCGACGGCGCTGGCGGCCGTGCACACCGTGGACGTCGAGGCCGTCGGGCTGGGCGACTTCGGCCGTCCGGGCGGGTACATGACCCGCCAGCTCAAGCGCTGGGGCAAGCAGTGGGACGCCTCCCAGGAGGCGATCCGCGCCACCGGCAACGTCCACGACCTGCCCGAGTACGACCGGCTGGTGTCCCGGCTGGCCGAACGCCTGCCCGCCGACGCCCCCGCCCGCCTGGTCCACGGCGACTTCCGGCTGGACAACGCGCTGGCCCGGCTGGAGCCCCGCCCGGAGATCGCCGCCGTCGTGGACTGGGAGATGTCCACCCTCGGCGACCCGCTGTCGGACCTCGGCCTCACGCTGGTCTACTGGGCCGAGGCGGGCGATGCCGAGCTGCTGCCGGTCGGCGCGACCATCACCACCGCCCCCGGCTTCCACACCCGCCGCGAGTTCGCCGAGCGGTACGCCGCGCTCACCGGGTTCGACCTGTCGGAGATGGACTTCTACGTAGCGTTCGCGTGCTTCAAGCTGGCGGTGATCCTGGAGGGCATCCACGCCCGCTACCTGCAGAACGCCACCGTCGGCGAGGGCTTCGACCGGATCGGCGACGCGGTGCCGGTGCTGCTGGACCGCGCCCACCGGACCCTGGACGAGCGCTCCCCCTGGTAGCCCCCGGGGGCGTCGGCGGAAGGTGAGCCGGGGCGGATCATGCCGCACCACGCCGCCCCGGCTCCGTCGGCGGAAGAACGGCCGACGGGTCAGCGGTACGGGTCAGCAGTAGGAGACCGACGCGGACCCGCCCGGCGCGAACGACACCGAGCCGGTCCTGCGGCCCCAGCAGAAGTCGTTGGTCCGCTCCACCCGCACCCGCGTCGACTCCCCGGCGGCGAGCTGGCCCGAGCCGTACGCGCGCAGCCTCCCGGAGGTCCCGGTCACGCGCCAGCTCACCGGGCCGTCCACGGCGGTGATGGTGACCGCGCAGGACTCCGCCACGCCCATCGAGCAGCCCGACACGGCGAGCCGTCCCGGCGTCGGCGGCGCGGGCGGGCTGGTGGTCGTCGGGGGCCTGGTCGCAGGCGCGCCCGGCGGCGTGGACGACGTGGACGACGCGGACGGCGTGGGCGTCGCGCTCTTGGACGGCGTCGCGCTCTTGGTCGGCGTCGGCGACGAGGAGGACGGGGTGGGCGTCGGCGTCTGGCTGGGCGACAGGTCCGGCGACGACGGGTGCGGGGTGGCCGAGGGGACGGAGGCCCGCAGCGGTCCCCGCGCCGCCGAGTTCGTGGTCTGGTCGCCGCCGGTGAACGCCGTCAGCGTCACCCCGAGCAGCGCCACCGCCGCGATCCCGCCGCCGACGGCCGCCAGCGTCCGGCCGCGCCGCCGCCGTTCGGGCGCGGCCGCCGGGTGCGGCTCGTAGGGCAGCGGCCAGCCGCGGTGGTCGAACGGCTCGACCGCCGCGGCGATGGCGGCGCGGGTCTCGGCGCGGTCGGGGTGGGTGGCGGTGGTCAGCGTCTCCAGCCGCAGGTCCGGCGGGACCGCCGCGACCGGCAGCACCGCCAGCAGGCGGTCGGCGGGCGGCGGCGTGACCTGCTGCCCGTGGCACGTCGGGCAGGACGCCACGTGCCGCACCAGCGAACGCGCGTCCCCCGGCGGCAGCGGCCACGACGCGGTGAGCGGCGCCAGACTGGGGCACTCGTCCCGCAGCGCGTGCGCGATCGCCACCGCGCGGGCGGCCTCGTCGAGGTCGCGCAGGGCGCCGGCCAGCATCCGCTCGGCCTCCGGCTCGGACAGCCCGAAGATCCCGGCCAGGTCCCCCGCGTCCAGCTCGTGCCGCACCGCCAGGTCGACGACCTCGCGCTGCCGCCCGGTCAGCGCGGCGAGCATGCTGTGGGTGAGCATCCGCCGTTCGGCGCGCCGGGCGCGCCGCATCTCCGACAGGCCGTCGTCGACCTCGGGCGCCTCCTGGCCCGGTCCCCCGGAGGGGTTGTCGCGCCGCCGCATGCACTCCTTGCGGGCGACCGCGTACAGCCAGCCGCGCAGTCGTTCGGGTTCCCGCAGTCCGCCCACGTGCTCGCGCGCCGCCACCAGGCAGGCGCGCAGCGCCCCCGCCGCCTCCACGCGATCGCGCAGCAGGCCATGGCAGTAGTCGAACAGGAACGGCGCGTAGGTGTCGTAGACCTTGGTCAGCGCGATGGCGTCCCCGGCGCGCAGCGACTCCGCCAGGCGGGGGTCGTCGAACCGACCGGGCCCAGGCCCACCGGCCACGAAGATCCTCCAGATACGTCGGTGTCTCGGACAGTCCCCCCTTGCGAGCGGGACCCGGGACGACGCCCGGGGCCGCTTTGGTTGCCCGATACTGCCACCGATGTTGGGATATTTCCTCTCGGAGGGCGTTGACGCGTGATATCACGGGTACGCGCTGTGCTCGTCACCCCCCGATGACCACCGCGTTTGCGGGCCGAATGTGATCTGGGTCTCGTTTGGCCGGAGGGGTGTTTCGGGGTGGGTCGGATCAGCGAACGGGGCGCGGTTCGCGGTCGTCCGGAGGACCGTTCTCCGCGCACCGCCACGTGACCGTCGCCGTGCCGGAGGGCGCGAACCGGACCACGCCGCTGCCGCCCTCACCCTCGCACGGGCCGGGGCGCGTCGCCCGGACGGAGGCGCCCTGCCCCGCGCGCAGCCGGCCGCCGCCGACCGCCGACACGTTGAGCGCGCCGGTGACCGACCAGCTCACCGGGCCGTTCACGGCGGTGACGGAGATGGCGCAGGAGCTCTGCCCGGCGGGGATCGAGCAGCCGCTCACGCCGAGGTGGCCGGCGGCCTCGGGAGGGCCGGACGTGGCCGGGGGCCGGGGGCTGCGGCTGGGCGGGCGGCGCGTCGGCGACGGCGTGCCGGACGGGGTCCGCGACGGCGTCGTCCGGGTGGGCGTGACGGTGGGGGACACCACGGTCGTCGGCGGGTCCTGCGGGGTGCGCTCCGGATCGGCGGGGACCTCGGCCGGGGCGGTGGGGGAGGGGTGCTGGGCGCCGGTGCGCTCGCGGCCCGAGTCGGGCATCAGCGCGAACGCGCCCGCCACCATCAGGATCACCGCGGCCGCCGCGGCGACGGCGGGCCACAGGCGCGGCGGAACGGACCGGCCGGGGTCCGCGGGGCGCGGCGCGGCCTCCACCGGCAGCGGCCAGCCCTCCTCGTCGAACGGCTCGGCCCGCGCGGCGACCGCGGCGCGCATCCCGGCGGTCTCCGGGGAGGTCGCGTCCGCCAGGACGTGGTTGCGCAGCTCGGGCGGCATCAGCGCGACCGGGAGCACCTGGAGCAGCCGCACCGTCGAGACCGTGCGGTCGCAGCGGTCGGCGCAGATCGGGCAGGACTCGATGTGCCGGACCACCCGGCGGGCCGTCTCGTCGCCGAGCGGCCCGTCCAGGGGCGCGTCGGCGTCGGCCAGCGTCGCCACGGTCGGGCAGTCGCCCGCGCCGGTCCGCACGATCACGGCGGCGGCCAGCGCGTCGTCCAGGCGGCGGCGCGCGGCGGCGACCAGCTCGGTGGTCCCGCCCTCGTCCAGCGCCAGCACCCCGGCGATCTCGCCGGTGTCCAGGCCGTGCCGCAGCATCAGGTCCAGCGCCTCGCGTTCGCGGCCGCGCAGCCCCGCCAGCGCGCCGTGCACCAGCCGCCGGGTCTCCAGGCGTTGCGCGCGTTCGGCGGCGTCGAGGAAGACGTCGTGCACCTCGGGGGCCTCGTGGCGTTCGGCGGGCCGGTCCGGGTCGCGCAGCAGGCGCAGGCACTCGTTGCGGACCAGCGCGTACAGCCAGCCGCGGAACCACGCGGGCTCGCGCAGCCGCCCGGCGTGGGCGTGCGCGGCCAGGAACGCGTCGTGCAGCGCGCCCGCCGCCGCGTCGCTGTCGCGCAGCAGGGCGTGGCAGTAGTCGAACAGCCGGGTGGCGTAGTGGTCGACGATCTGGGGGAGCGCGCCCGGGTCTCCGGTGGCCAGGGACAGCGCCAGGCGCTGGTCGTCAACGCGGTCGAGACTGGGCCAAGCGGACACGATGGTCCTCCCGCGAACTGAGGCGTGGAGCCGTCAGGGCCCCGGAACGGAAGCCCTTGGGGAAGTGCCGTCCTCTCCCCGCGGTCCCCGGGGATCCCGGGTCGCTCTCCGTCGCGGGCCGGAGGAGGGGAGAAGGTCGGAGGCCCGACGGCCCCGCTCCCCGTCGGGCCTCCACTAGATTGACGGGCGGCTCGGGCGTCCGGTTGACACCGGGTGAAAAGAAAAAGCGGAGATTTCTGATCTGTCCGGGACGGGAGCGCGCAGGGCGCCCCCCGGTGCTCCGGAAGGCGCCCCGCCACGCGTGCGACCCGCGGTCCCCGCCCCGCGCCGGGGCGGTCCGCGCCGCTCCTACTCCTTGATCCGGCGGGACAGCATCCGCAGGAAGATCTTGGAGATCTCCTGCGGGGTCTGCGCGACCTGCACGCTGCCGCCGGTCGCGTCGGCGATCTGCTTCAGCTCGTTCGGGTCCACGCCCTTGCCGAAACCGATCATGTTGACCTGGATCGGCCGGTTGGGGTCGCGCAGGCTCCGCAGCTCGGCGAGGGTCTGCTTGAGGGACAGGCCGCCGGGGTCGTCGTTGGCGCCGTCGGTCAGCAGCAGGATCGAGTTGCCGAACTCCGGCTTGTAGGTGCGCTTCATGTGCTTGTACGCCGCCAGCACGCTGTCGTACAGGCCGGTGTCGCCGTCCATCTTCGGCTGCATCTGCGCCAGCTGCGACAGCACCAGGCCGCGGCGGGTGGTCGAGCCGATCCGCTCGCCCAGCGGGCCGACCGACACCGCCTCCCGGTGGTCCTGGTCGCCCTGCATCTTCGTGGAGAACAGCCACACGCCGAGCTCGGTGTCGTTGGACATCATGCTCAGCCCGCCCTGGGCGATCCTCGCGGTGGCCTGCATGCGGTTGGTGGTCGGGGAGACCTTCTCGGCCATCGAGCCCGACACGTCGATCAGCGTCAGCAGCCGCAGGCCCAGCGACAGCTTCGACCAGGCCTGCATGACCCCGACGACCTCGGTGGGCTTGGGCGCGGGGAGCTGCAACGGCCGGGACGGGCTGACGCCCAGCCGGGCCGAGAACGCCGTGGGGGCCTTGCCGTCGGGGGAGCGGAAGCCCAGCTCGCGCACGTCGTTGCGCGTGTTCTCGGTGGTCATGGCCTGTTCGAGGAGCTGGGCGGCCTTCTGCCGGTCGCCGTCCCTGGCGGTCACCGTGAACGGGTGGTCCATCAGCAGGGTGCCGTCGCTCGGGTACAGCGCCACCGCGGGCTCGGCCGGGTTGGTCTTGTTGTAGCTGAACAGCGCCTGCTCCGACGACAGCGTGATCGGCTGCCTGCCGGTGCGGCCCTTGCGGAACTGCTGGAACTGCGCCTGCGTCGTCGGCACCGTGCTCTCGCGGACCGTCCGCACGATGCCGGTGAAGATCGACTCCTGGTTGGCGTCGTTGGCCAGCAGCGCGTTGGTGACCATCAGGCCGGCCATGCCCGCGGTGTTGCGGGACGGCTCGGGCACCAGCAGCCGCACCGCGTTGGGCGGGAGCATCTGGTTCTTGGTGACGCCGCCGCCCTGCACGCCGCCGACCACCTTGAGCAGGCTGTCCCAGGTCAGCGTGGAGGTGTTGAGGCCCTGCTGGCGGACCTGGGTGGCCAGGGTGCGCGGCATGCCGATCACCAGCGGGCTGGAGGCGACCGAGGTCCGGGTGGTCTGGACGGCGTCGCGGCCCTTGCCCGACCCGCGCACCAGCGACACCCACAGCGAGGAGTCGGGGATCCACACATCGGGCCGCTGGTCGCCGTCGGTCGGCACGCCGGTGCCCGACAGCAGGGTGGCGACCGAGTAGGGCTCGGTCTTGGTGACGTTGGCCTTGACGCACTTGCCCGAGACCTCGTGCTTGGCGTCGTTGAACCGCTTGGCGGCCTTCACCACGGCGGGTTCGAGCTCCGGCGCCACCGCCACCGACAGGGCGAGCGCGTCGTCGCCGCCGCAGCTGCCGCTCTCGGCGAACGCGTACACGCCGACGCCCAGCAGCAGCGCCAGGCCCACCGCGCCGGCCAGCGGGCCGATCAACGCGGCGGCGCTGCGCTTCTTGCGGCGGCGCCCGTACTCGTAGTCGCCCGAGCCGCCGCCGTAGCCGCCCGAACCGCCGGAGCCGCCCCCGGCCCGGCCGCCGAAGAACCCGCTCGGCCGCTCGTCGGACCGGCTGATCGCGTCGTAGTCGCCGTAGCCGGGCTCCTGCGCGGCGGCGGCCCCGAACGCGGCGGCCTCCTGCGGGCGGGTCTCGGGACGGCCCTCGGCGCGGGAGCGTTCGGCGGGGAGCTCGTAGCCGTCGGGGGTGCCGGACGCGCGGCCCAGGCCGTAGCCCCCGGCGTCGGACGCGCCGGTGAACCCGCCCTGCCCGAAGACGGGCTGCTCGGCCGAACGGCGCGGGGTGAACCACTCGGGGGTCTCCGACGACTCGCCCGGACCCGGTGCGGGCGGACCCTGCGGGGGCGGACCCTGCGGGGGCGGACCCTGCGGGGGCGGACCCTGCGGGGGCGGGCCTTGCGCGGACGGGCCCTGGAGGGGCGGGCCGTCCGGCCCGATCGGCGTGCCCTGGCTGTCGCGCGGTGCGAACCAGTCGGAGGAACCGTCGTTGGCCGGACCGAAGACCGGCCGGGACGCCCCGGACGCGTCGCGCCCGCCGTCGCCCGGCGTCCCCTCCGGGAAGTCATTGGCATGACGTCCGCTCACGGCTGTCCTCGCTTCACCAGAAACCCGTCGATGTTCCCCGGCACTGTAGTGGTACGGAGAAGAGGTTACAAAGAGCTCAAAAATGAGAATGACGCAGGTCATCCCCTTATGTCTTGACAATCAGGGCATCCGGCGGGTGCGGTGACGATCCGCAGTTGATCCACCACGGCTCGCCGACGCAACTCCCGTTCCGCGTCGATCGTCATTACCTCTGAGGGCGGGGACCCCCTGATCGAAGATCAAAAAAAGAAGTGGGCGGCATGGCCGGGGAGGAACGGCGGCCGGGCCCGGAGATAGCGCTCGCGAGCCGCCATAAAAAATGATCTTGAATGGCGCGGGGAAGGGCGGGGAGCATGGCGGAAAGCGCACGCGTGCCGGACGGCGGCGCGACGGCGGGCCGGGGCCGGACCGTGCTCGCCTGGGCCGGGGTCGCCGCCTGGGGGCTCTGGTCGCTGGTGCGGTGGGCCGGGGGTGACCGCATCGGCGGCGTCGGGGTGTTCGCCGCGCCGCTGCTGGCCGTGACCCCGCTGGTCGCGGCCGCCGCGCCGGTTCCGGTGGTGGTCGCGCTGGCCCTGCGCCGCCGGCGGGCCGCCGTCGCCGCCGGGATCGTCGCCGCGAGCCTGGCCGTCGCCGTGCTGCCCCGCGCCTGGGGCGGCGCGCAGCCCGAGGCGCGCGGACCGGCGCTTAAGGTCCTGACCGCCAACGTGTTCTTCGGGGAGGGCGACGCCGAACGGCTCGTCGACCTCGTCCGGCGCACCGGGGCCGACGTGCTCAGCCTCCAGGAGCTCACCCCCGAGTCCGTGGGGCGCTACGAACGCGCCGGGCTCACCGCCCTGCTGCCGCACAAGGTCGTCGACCCCCGCGGCGGCCCGACCGGAAGCGGCCTGTACTCCCGCCACCCGCTGCGCGAACTGCCCGCCCCGCGTTCCGAGATGGCGATGCCGCGCGCCGAGCTGACCGTCGGGGGACGCCGCGTCGAGATCACCGCCGTCCACCCGATCCCGCCGATCTCCGGCGTCAACTACCGGAACTGGCGGCGCGACCTGGGCGTCCTCCCCGGCGCGCGGGACGGCGGGAGCGGCGCCCCGTTCCGGGTCCTGGCCGGGGACTTCAACGCCACCCTCGACCACGCCACCCTGCGCGACCTCATCGGACGCGGCTACGCCGACGCCGCCGACCGGGCCGGGGCCGGGCTGGTGCGGACCTGGGGCGACCTGGTCCCGCTGACCATCGACCACGTGCTGGTCGACGACCGGGCCGCCGTACGCGACGTGCGGATCCACGTCCTGCCCGGCAGCGACCACCGCCCGCTGTCGGCGGAGATCCGGCTGCCGTGACCGAGCACCGGGCCGCCGCCCGCACAATTGAGGCATGGCCCAGCTCGTTCCCGTCTCCGACCCCGACGACCCGCGCCTGGCCGACTACGTGCGGCTGCGCGACGTCAACCTGCGCAAGAGCCTGGAGGCCGAGCACGGGCTGTTCATCGCCGAGGGGGAGAAGGTCATCCGGCGGGCCGTGCGGACGGGGCACGCGCCGCGTTCGTTCCTGATGGCCCGCCGCCGGGTCGAACCGCTGGCGGACCTGCTGGACACGGTCGACGCGCCGGTCTACGTCGCCGACGACGCCACCGTGGAGGCGGTCGCGGGCTTCCAGGTGCACCGGGGCGCGCTGGCGTCGGTGCACCGGCTGCCGCTGCCGGACGTCGCCGAGGCCGTCGCGGGCGCGCGGCGCATCCTGGTGCTGGAGGACCTGGTCGACCACGCCAACGTCGGTTCGATCTTCCGCTGCGCCGCCGCGCTCGGCATCGAGGCGGTCGTGCTGTCACCGCGCTGCGCCGACCCGCTGTACCGGCGTTCGATCAAGGTGTCGATGGGGGCGGTGTTCGCCGTCCCGTACGCGCGGATGACCGACTGGCGGGGCGGGCTCGGCACGCTGCGGGAGGCGGGGTTCGCGCTGCTGGCGCTGACGCCGGACCAGTCCGCCGTCCCGCTGGACCAGGCGAAGGTCGACGACCGGGCGGCGCTGATGCTCGGCTCGGAGGGCGACGGCCTCTCCTCCCGCTGGCTGGAGGAGGCGGACCAGCGCGTGTGCATCCCGATGAGCCCCGCCGCGATGGCCAACGGCGTGGACTCCCTCAACGTGGTCGCCGCGGCGGCGATCGCCTGCCACGGCCTGGTGCACGCCTGAGCCGCGCCTCAACGCCTCGGCCGACGGCGCTCGCCTTTGCGGCTCGCACCTCACCAGGGCTTGGCGGGCGCGTCATCGCTCCAGGCCCTGGTGCATGCCTGAGCTGCGCTTCCGCGCCCCGGTCCACGGAGTCCGCCTGGCGGCTCGCATCTCACCGGTGCTTGGTGGGCGCGCCATCGCTTCGAGGGCTGGACAGCGCTCGCGTGCGCGGCTGAGGTCCGCTTCGGAACGGGTTCCGGGATCCGCCGCGAAGGGGCCGAGACCACCGCGCGAGCGCGTTGCCCGCCGGGCGAGCGTCGGGGGCGGGGACTTCCGAACGTGGCCCGGAGGCCGCTGAACGCGGAAGGAGCGCCCACCGGGTGAGGTGGACGCTCCCTTTCGTCTCCGTCCGCGTCTTCGTCGCCCGGCGGGCGCCGGTCACTTGCCGAACATGCCCTTGCGGGGACGGCGGTGGGTGCCCTTGGGACGGCGCGGGGCCGCGGCGGCCGCCGCCGCGCCGCGCGGCGCGGTCCGGCGGCCCAGCCGGAGCTGGGTCAGCAGCAGCGAGAACGCCACCAGCAGCGCCGCCAGCCACGCCACCTGCGTGCTGGCCATCCGCGTGAACGTCAGGTCCTGCGCGACCGGGGCCTTGTTGTTGCGCAGCCTGCTCTCCGGCGCGGACGAGGTCGGCGCGGAGGCCACCGTCGGGCTCGGCGCGATCGGGGGCAGCGCGACCTGGGGGCTCTTGGTGGTGTCGTTCGGGCTGAACGAGGCGTTCGGCGACGGCGGGGTGTAGGCGGGGGTGTTGTTGCTGCTGCTGCCGTTGCTGCTGCTGCTGTTGGAGTTCGAGTTCGAGTTGGAACTCCCGCCGCCGCCGTTGTTCGAACCGGAGCCGTCCTTGTCCTTGTCCTTGTCGGTCTTGGACGGGGAGGGCTTGGGGGTCGACTTGGTCGGCGTCGGCTTGGGAGTCGGGGTCGGCGTCGGGGTCGGCGTGGGCGTCGGGGTCGGGGCGACCACCGGGGTGAAGGTGAAGGCGGCCGTGTCGGTCTTCTCCTTCTGGACCTGCTTCCCCTTCACCTCCTGCTCCCAGGCGGCCGTGACGCCCAGGCGGACGAGAGTGTCGTCCTTCACCTTCTGCTTGTTCACCCTCACGGTGTAGGTCACCGTGACGCCCTTGGTGCCGACCTCGGCGAACGTGCACCCGGTGGGGGTCGTCGTGCCGCCCACGCCGCACCTGAACGCCACCTTCGCGGGTGGGGTGGTCTGCGAGGGCGCACCGGTCACCGTGACCGACTTGAAGGTGTCGGCCGAAGCGGCGATCCTCGCCGTCACCGTGACCTTCTCGCCCGCCACCACCTCCGTGGCGGACGGTGTCGCGGTCACCGTCACCGTCGCGGCTTCGGCACCGAACGCCGGCAGTCCGCCCGCGGCGAGCACCGCCGCCGTGCCGAGTCCGACGATGATCGGTTTTCCTGCCGATCGGGGGAGCACCGCGCCAGCACCTCCGTCGCGTCACCATTGAACGCCCGAGTCTCGCCCTCCCTCAGGGGCGGCTTCCGAAGCCATGCGAACACGGATCTACGGACCAAATCAACCCCGAGGCTCCCGCATACCGTATCCCGTCGGGATCACCGGCGTCCTCACGAATACTCTTCGTGTAGGTCCTCGACCTCGTCGCGGGGCGCCCACGCCTGCCAGACGCCGCGTTCCATCTGCTCCAGACCCAGGCGTTCGGCGACGGGAGCACGGCCACCGGAGTACTCCACGCGCAGCCAGCTGTCATGCTCGCCGACGACTACGAAGCGTTCGCCGCGCCAGGTTCCGATCGTGCGGACGTACCGCAGATCCTCCACCTCGAAGGAGGGCACCACCCGCCGGTAACGGCCCGGCCGCAACTCCTCGAACCCGTCGGTCGGCTCGGACGCGTAGAGCCGGATGTCGCCGTCGGCGCCGGGGGCCGCCTCGAACTCCCGGCCCAGCCAGCGCGCGAGGTATCCGTCCCGTATCACCCTTCCGCCCTCCGGTCCGCCTGCTCCTCGCCGCTCCCGGCTCCCTCGGGCCTCAGCCAGGCCAGCCGGTCCGGGTCGTACATGGCGATGAACCGCTCCGACCGGTCCGCGCCCAGGTGATACATTTCCGCGCCGTAGGGCAACCGGATGCTGTCCACCTTGTACTCGCGGATCGTTCCCGCGCTGCCCGGCGCGAACCCGGTGCCCTCGAACGGTTCGGTCTCCAGCACCCAGCCCGCGTCACCCCAGGCCGCCAGTTCCTCCTCGGTGCGGCCGCCGAACGGGATCCGGTACAACCCCGAACAGTACGCGGGCCAGCGGATCACGTACACGCCCTCGTCGTCGGGGGAGAACGGCGACCCCTCGTACAGCAGGCCCAGCGTCTCGTACAGCTGCTGCGGCGTCTGGAGGTCGGCGACGTCGGAGGTCGGGTGGACGAAACCACCGATCCGGTCGTAGCCCTGCTCCAGGTACCAGGAGACGTGCGGGTGCGGCACGACCTTCTGCATGATCGCCGGTTGCGGGACGGGCTCGCCCTCGGGTTCGGGCGGCAGCAGGCGTTCGGGGCGGGCCGGGGCGCCGTTCCGCTGCGGGTCGACCGGCGGGGCGACGTCCTCGTGAACCGGCTCCTGCGCCGCCGGGACGCCGAACTCGTCGGCGGGGACGTCCTGCACGGTCTGGGTCGGGTCGGGTTCGGGCGCCGCGAACGACTCCGGCGCGGCCTGCGGCTCGTGCACCGGCACGGGCGTCGTCGGCACCTCGGACAGCGGCCGGACCAGGCCGACGCGCACCGCCCACTCGCTGAGCGCCCGCACCTGGTCGCCGCGCAGCGACGCGCCGATGCGGGTGCCCGGGTTGAGCAGCATGGCCCAGTCCTGGTGCGGCCAGGACCCGATCAGCTCGCGGAAGTCGGCGTACACGAACCGCGATTCCGGCAGCACCTCGCGCAGCCGCACCAGCGACGTGAACACCTGCACCGCGTCGTCGCCGCGCAGCGCCGCCTCCCAGCGGAACTCCCGCTGGATCGGGGTGACCTCCAGGGGCGCGTCCTGCGGGATCGGCACCAGCACGTTCGCGGCGAGCAGGACGCGCAGGAACGCGTCGGAGTCCCCGGCCAGGACCGCTTCGTAGAGTTCCTGGTCGATGCGGTTGCCGGGTTCGAACAGCGGCTCCTCGACCTCGGCGTCCGGCGGCTCGCCGGGGACGGCCGGGGACTGCGCCTCGGGGGCGGCCCGCACGGGGGACGGCTCGTCGTCCGGCCCGGGCTCCTCGACGCGTGCCGGGCCGCTCAACGCGCGGACCTGCTCGGCGGTCAGCGACGCGTCGACGGGGGTGCCGGGGTTGAGGACGAGCGACCAGTCGCCGTCCGGCCAGGCGGTGACGACCTCCAGGAAGCCGGGCATCACGAACCGCGACGACCCGATCGCGTCGGTCATCCACTTCAACGACGTGAACACCTGGATCGCCGTGCGGCCGTGCACCGGGGCGGGCCGCCACGGGAACTCCGGGTCGTCGGGCGCGATGCCCCACGGCGTGTCGGGGTCGGCGGGCACCAGCACCTGCGCGCCGAGCAGCACCTTGAAGAACGCGTCGGTGTCGCGGCGCAGCGCGGCGTCGAACAGCCGCTGCTCGACCTCGTTCTGCGGCTCGAAGTTCTCGGCCATCCGCCGCGCGGCCCGCTGGTCGGCCCACGCCGCGAGCCCGGGCAACTGCTCGGCGACGATGGTGCCGCCCGCCGGGGCGCCCGAGTTGATGGCGAGCATCCAGTTCGGGTGCGGCCAGTAGCGCAGCACGCTGGTGAACGACAGCGTGACCGACCCGGTCGCCGCGCCTTCCGCCTCTATGAGGCGTTCGGGCGAGGTGTAGACCGGGACGGCGGGGGTCCCGTCGATCTCGCGGGTCTGCCAGGGGAACCCGGGCTTGCCCGGCCGCAACGCGTAGTCCATGTCCTCGGGCACCGGCACCAGCACCTCGGCGTCGGCCAGCGTCTGGAGGAACAGGTCGTGGTCGTTGGTGGCGGCGGCGTGCAGGAGGGCGCGCTCGACGTCGTTGGCGGGCTGGAACTCGGGGCGGGGCTCCTCGCGGGGCAGCTCCTTGTGCTGCTCCTGAAGCTCCTCCCACTGGGAGGCCTCCTCACCCTCACCCCGCACGCCCTGCTCGGCGGGGACGGCCGCGTCGTCGGGGACGGGCGGAAGATCCACCCGGGTCTCCATGGGGGAAGCGGCGTCCGCCCCCACATCGCGCGCACCCGACTCCTGCGGTGCGACGACGCCGTCGTGCGGGACGGGCTGCTCCGGCACCGGCGGCTCGCCGGGAACACCCCGATCGGGAGCGAGATCGCGAACGGAGGGGATGGCGGGCGCTTCGGGGTAACCCTGCGCGGCGGGTTCACTCACCAACGGCTCACCGGGCGCGCCGGTCCCATGCCGCTCGGCCTCTCCCTCCGGAAGCGCACTGCCCGGCACGGGCGACTCGCCGGTGAGAAGACGCTCCTGCGCGACAGGCTGACCTTCCACCTCGTGCGCGACGCCCTCCCCTTGCGGGGCGGGCTGGTCGAACGCGGGCGGTTCGCCGTGTGCGGTGGCCTCTCCCTGCGTGGCGGGTTGGCCGGGCACGGGTGGTGTGCCGGGCGCGGAGGGGATGGCGTCCGTGCCGAGCCCGTCGCGCGCGAGGCCCTCCCCTTGCGGGATGGGCTGGTCGAACGCGGGCGGTCCGTCGTGTGCGGCGGCCTCTCCCTGCGGGACGGGCTGGCCGGGCACGGGCGGTGTGCCGGGCGCGGAGGGGATGGCGTCCGTGCCGAGCCCGTCGCGCGCGACGCCCTCTCCCTGCGGGGTGAGCTGGTCGAACGCAGGCGGTCCGTCGTGTGCGCCGGGCCCATACGGTGTGGGAGCACCATCGTGCGCGGTGGCTTCTCCCTGCGGGGCAGGCTGGCTAGGCAGGACAGGTTCGCCGGGCGCGGTGGGGGTGCCGTCCGCGCCAGGGCCGTTGTGTGCGGTGGCCCCTCCCTGCGTGGTGGGCTGGTCGAACGCGGGCGGTTCGCCGTGTGCGCCGGGCCCGTACGGCGCGGAGGCGCCGTCGCGCGGGGTGGTTTCGCCCTGCGGGGCGGGCTGGTCGAACGCGGGCGGTCCGTCGTGCGCGCCCGGCCCGTAGGGCGCGGGGGCACCGTCGTGCGCGGCGACCTCTTCCTGTGGGGCGGGCTGGCCGGGCAGGGCCGGTTCGCCGAGGACGCCGTTCGCGCCGAGTCCGTCGTGTGCGCCGGGCCCGTACGGCGCAGGGGTACCGCCGTGCACGGTGGCTTCTCCCTGCACGGGGGGCTGACCAGGCACGGGCGGTTCGCTGGGCCCGTAGGGCGTGGGCGGTCCGTCGTGTGCGGTGGTTTCCCCCTGCGGGGTGGGCTGGCCAGGTACGGGCGGTTCGCCGGGTACGCGGGGGAGGCCGTCCGCACTGTGAACGCCGGGGCCGTAGGGCGTGGAGGTGCCATCGTGGGCAGCGGTTTCGCCCTGCGGGGCGGGCTGGTCGAACGCGGGCGGTTCGCCGTGTGCGCCGGGCCCGTACGGCGCGGGGGCACCAGCGTGCGCGGTGGCTTCTCCCTGTGTGATGGGCTGACCGGGCATGGGCGGTTCGCCGTGTGCGCCGGGGCCGTACGGTGCGGGGATGCCGTCGTGCGCCGTGACTTCGCTCTGCGGGATGGGTCGGTCGAACGCGGGCGGTTCGCCATGTGCGGCGGGCCCGTACGGTGCGGGAGCGCCATCGTGTGTGATGGCTTCTCCCTCGCCGTATGCGGCGGCTTCTCTATAAGAGAGGTCGGACGCGTCGGGCTCCGCGCCTGCGGGCGTGGCGGTCTCGCCCTGCGTCGGGGGAACGTCGGGCCGGTCCTGGCCGGGGGCGTGTGCGACGCTTTCCTCGCTCGCGCGGGGGTGACCTGGTGTCGTGCCCTCTCCGTGAGGGACGCCGGGGACCTCGCCGCGTTCGCCAAGGCCGTACTCGGGTGGTCCACCGGGAACGTGCTGGTCAGGAGCGTCGCCGAACGGGGAGGTGCCGAACGCGGCAGGTCCTCCGCCCGCGACGAGGTGGTCCTGCGCGGGTGTTTCGTCGGGTCCGTACGGTGCCGGGACCCCGGGTTCCTCGCGTCGCGGGGCGGGTTCGCCGAGCCTGTGGTCGTGTGCCGGGGGAGCGCCGGGCGTTCCCTGGCCGTACGACGGGTGGGCTCCGTTACGGGCGGCGGCCTCTCCGTACGGAACGCCGGTGTCCCCGTATGCGGCCGGGGTTCCGCCCGCCACCAGGCGGTCCTGGGTGGACGGCTCCTCGCGTTCGGGGCGGTGGGGCTTGAGGATCTGGGTCAGGGTCGGGTCGGCGGCCGGGTCCGAGGCGCCGAGGTTCCGGGGCAGGGCCTCGGGGCGGCCCGCCTGGGGCGGAAGCGGGTCGCCCTCGGTGATCTGCCGGATGAACCAGCTGGGGAGGCGGGCCTCGATCGGCAGCGCCACGTTCTCCACGCCCCGGGCGGGCGCGTTCACGGCCAGCCACCAGTGCGGGTCGGGCCAGGTGGCGGCCAGGTCCGTGAACTTCAGCTTCAGGAAGTGCCGGTAACCCGGGCCCAGGCAGACGCGCATCGCGGCCGCCGAGGTGTAGACGAGCACCCAGGTGCGGTCGCCCTCCTGCTGGGCGGGCCAGGTCGGCTGCGCCTCGTTGGCGAGCACGTCGTCGATCATGTCCGGTGGAACGGGGACGACCAGCTCGCTCTCCGCCAGCAGGCGGAAGAACTCCCGCTGGTCCCCCGTGCGCACCGTCTCCAGCAGTCGGCGCTCAAGCTCCGACGTGGGCCGCCACGCGTCGGCCACGGCCGCCACCCCCTGTTTCATCGCGCGCTGCCTCTACCCCGGCCGGGCAGGTTACGGACCTGCCTACGCTACATGGGCGAACAGTGCCAAAGCGCCCTATCGTCCGGTTCTGTGGATGAGACGACCCGTCCGCGAGGCAGCGGCCGCGGGGCCGCGGGTCACCCGCGCGGCTCGCTCGTGAGCCTGGTGAGGGCGGCCAGCAGCCGGTCGACGTGCTCCTCGGTGCTGCCGATCCCGAAGCTCGCGCGCACCGCCGTGCTCTGCCCGTCCTGGCATCCCTCCCCGTTCTCCGCCGAGGCCAGCAGGTGACGAACGAACGGATGGGCGCAGAACTTGCCGTCCCGAACGCCGATTCCGTACTCACCTGAAAGCGTAAGCGCCACATCACGCGCGTTCCAGCCCTCGACGGTGAAGGACACGATTCCGACCCGGGGGTGACGCTCGTCCCACAGGGTGAGTTCCCGCACACCCGGAACGCGGGCCAGGCCGGAACGCAGCCGGGTCAGCAGCCGCTCCTCGTGCTCGACCAGGGAGTCCCAGCCGGTGGCGGCCAGCGCCTCGCAGGCGGCGGCCAGGGCGATGACGCCCAGCACGTTGGGGGTTCCGGCCTCGTGCCGGGCCTCGGGCTCGGCCTGCCATCGCGTGGTGTCGCCGCGGTCCTCGACCGACGCGCTGGCCCCGCCGCCCTTCAGGTACGGGTCGGCGGCGCGCAGCCAGTCCGAGCGCCCCGCCAGCACGCCCGCCCCGAACGGCGCGTACAGCTTGTGCCCGGAGAACGCCACGTAGTCCAGGCCCAGCGCGGTCATGTCGAGCGGCCGGTGCGGGACGTGCTGGGCGGCGTCGACGGCGATGCGCGCGCCGTTGCGGTGGGCGGTCTCGGCGAGTTCGCGCAGCGGCCACAGCTCGCCGGTGACGTTGGAGGCGGCCGTGACGACGAGCAGGCGCGGCCCGGTGGGGGCCTGCGCGAGGGCGCGGTCGGCGGCGGCGACGGCCTCCAGCGGGGACGCGGGGGCGGGCAGCCGCACCACGTTCTTCCAGGGCAGCAGGGTCGCGTGGTGCTCGGTCTCGAAGACCACGACGGTGGTGCCGGCCGGCAGGGCGTGCGCGAGCAGGTTCATCGCGTCGGTGGTGTTGCGGGTGAACACGACCGACGCGCGCCGCCACGCGCCCAGGAACGACCGGACGGTCCCGCGCGCCTTCTCGTAGGCGGCGGTGGTCACCTGGGAGGCGTAGCCCGCGCCCCGGTGCACGCTGCTGTAGTAGGGCAGTGCGCGGGTGATGGCCTCGTGCACCGCCTCCAGACAGGGGGCGCTGGCGGCGTAGTCGAAGTTGGCGTAGGGGACGCGGCGGCCGTCGTTCAGCGGAACGGTGACGTCGGCGCCGACGACGCGAAGTTCCCGGTCCGGAAAGCGAACCCCGTGCTGCCCGGAACGCGTCACATCGGGGGTGACGGGGGCTTCGGTAAGGGTGGCGGACATGGGCGGTACCTCCTCGGAATCCAGGGATCCCGGAAGGTGGCTCGGCGGGATCCGCGCTTGCCGGAACGCGGTGTTGCGTCCGGCCTGGTCCTCACCCGGGGCACCCCATCGCGGACGAAGGGTTGCCGGCCAGCAAGCCGGGGCTTGACGCTGGCGCTCATGACCTAGTGCGGAATTATAGACACACGTGATCGGGGAGCAAGTGGGAGGTCCAATGCGAAACGCGGCGTTGCGGGCGCTCGCCGGGGGAGCGCTGCTGCTCGCCGGCGCCGGTCCGCTGGTCGGCTGCGGGGTCCTCGGCGGGGGCAACACCGCCGCGGTCTGCGACGACACCAAGAAGGCGTTCCAGCAGTACATGTCGCAGGTCAGATCCCTTCCTGCCAACCAGCCGGCCCCCTGGGGGCAGGCCGTCCAGCAGCTCGCCGGGAAGGTCGACGGCCTGGCCGCCAAGGCGGAGGACGCGGCCCTGAAGAAGACCCTCAAGGAGGAGGCCAAGCGCCTGCGGGAGGCCGCCGGACCGGCCGGGACGGGCGACATGGCCGCCCTGGACGATGTGATGAAGAACACTCCCGCCCGCGTCGGCGCGGTCTGCGACTGACCTGGCCGGGGGACGCGCGGTGAGGACCGTGCCGTGGACGCCCGTCACTCTGCCGCCGGGCGGTCCGTGACGAGATCGGCGAGGTGTCCCGCGCGGAGGTTGGTCGAGAGCCCGGCCGCCAGGACCCCGGACTCGGGGAAGGCGCTCCGGCGGGGAGGCCGGACATCCGCGCCGCCGAGGCGGGTGAGCCGGATCAGCGGAGCGGAGAAGCGAGGAGGCCCGGCGTCCGCCGGGCCTCCTTCCGTGTCATCCTCGGGCGTCGGGTCGGTTGCCGTCGCCGGAACCGTCGCCACCGCCGCCGTTGCCGGGGCCATCACCGTTGCCGGGACCGTCCCCGTTGC
This sequence comes from Actinomadura kijaniata, assembly GCF_014138665.1. NCBI lineage: Bacteria > Bacillati > Actinomycetota > Actinomycetes > Streptosporangiales > Thermomonosporaceae > Actinomadura > Actinomadura kijaniata. The sequence goes on along the minus strand of NZ_JACJIA010000003.1, from coordinate 224,763 downwards.
CGGGACCGTCGCCGCCGTCCCCGTTGCCGGGGCCATCACCGTTGCCGGGGCCGTCGCCGTCGCCGGGCGGGGACGGGGGACGGCTGGACGGGGGCCGCTGCGAGTTCGGCGGGGTGGGCCGCCCGTTCGGGTTCGGCTCGCGTGACGGCGGAGCGGTCCGCCGGTCGTCGTAGCCGCCGCTGTCGTAGCTGCCGGGAGCGGACGACGGCGCGCCGAACGACTTGTACTCGAAGCCCTTGACGTCCACGGCCTGCGCCATGTAGCCGCGCCAGATCTGCGCGGGCAGCTGGCCGCCGTAGGCCCCGTAGCCGGGGATGCTGAGCGGCTTCTGGTCGCTGCGGAACATCGCCACGGTCGTCGCCATCTGCGGGATGAACCCGTTGAACCAGATCGCCGCGCCCTGGTCGGTGGTGCCGGTCTTCCCGGCCACCGGGCGGCCGTCGGGCAGGTTCGCGGCGCGGCCGGTGCCCGACTGCACCACCCGCTGCATCGCGTAGGTGGCGTCGCGCGCGGTCTGCTCGCTGAACGCCCGCTTGCCCTTCTCCTCGAACGTGCGGCTCCGGCCCTTGCCGTCGGTCACCGCCTTCACCACGAACGGCTGCCGGAACCTCCCCTCGGACGCGAACGTCGCGAACACCCCGGCCTGCTGCACCGGGTGCGCCGAGATGACGCCCAGCGGGAACGTGTACGCGGCGTTCGCGCCGTTGGCGGTGAGCTGCTCCTTGGTGTAGCCGAGCTTCTCCGCCATCTCGGTGACCTTGTCCAGGCCGACCTTCTGGCCCAGGTTGACGTAGGCCGTGTTGATCGAGTTCTGGGTGGCGGTCACCATGTTGACCATGCCGTAGTCGGCGTTGGAGTCGTTGCGGACCGGGGTGCCGCCGTAGTACTGCGGCGAGCTGCCGTCCACCGTGGTGCTCAGCGGCAGGCCGCTGTCCAGCGCCGTCGCCAGCACGATCGGCTTGAAGCCCGAGCCCGGCTGCGCGTGGTCGCCGAACACGCTGCTCAGCGCCTCGTCCAGGTAGTCGCGGCCGCCGTAGAAGGCCACCACCTGGCCGGTCTCGGGGTCCACCGACACCGCCGCGGTGCGGATCTTCTTGCTCATCCCGGCGGGCTGGTTGGCCGTCACCGACTCCTTGAGCGCGTCCATCAGCCGCTTGTCGAACGTCGTGGTGATCTTCAGACCGGAACGGTTGATCTCGTCCTCGGTGTAGCCGCGCCGCTCGATGAGCTCCTTCTTGGCCACGTTCACCATGTAGCCGCGCTGGCCGCGCATGATGTCGGTCAGCTTCTGCTTGCCCGGCTTGGGGAACTTCAGCGCCGTCGCCTCGGCCTGGCTGATCGCGCCGTCGCGGACCATGTTGTTGAGCACCGCGCGCCAGCGCTCCTCGGCGTAGGTCAGGCCGCGGCCGTTCAGGTCGCCGCCGAACACGCTCGGCTGCTGGATGGAGGCGGCCAGGAACGCGCCCTCGGCGGCGTTCAGCCGGCTGATGTCCTTGCCGAAGTACGCCTTCGCGGCGGCCTGCACGCCGTAGGAGTCACGCCCGAAGAAGATCGTGTTGAGGTACTGCTCGAGGATCCAGTCCTTGTCCCGCTCCCGGCCGACCTTCAGGGCGACCATGATCTCCTTGAGCTTGCGGGTGACCGAACGCTCCTTGCCGATGCCGCCGTAGTAGTTGCGGACCATCTGCTGGGTGATCGTCGAGCCGCCCTGGAGCTGCTCGCCGGAGACCGTGGTCCAGAACGCGCGCACCGTGCCCTTCACCGACACGCCGGGGTCGGAGTAGAAGCTGCGGTTCTCGGCGGCGATGACGGCGTCGCGCACGGGCTTGGGCACCTGGTCCAGCTTGACCGCGTCGCGGTTGGTGCCGGTCTTGGCGATCTGGCTCTTGCCGTCGGAGTACAGGAACGTCGGGCCCTGCTCGATCGCGTCCTGCGCGGGCTCGGGGATCGGCGTCAGCAGGTAGGCGATGCCGAAACCCGCGACGCAGAACCCGACGAACGCCAGCACCGAGAACAGGACGCGCCGCGTGAACTTCGCCTTGCGGCTGCGCTGCTTCTTCGGCTTGCCGCCCTTGGCGGCCTTCGCGCTCTTGGCGGGCGCGCCCGCGGGACGCGTCGCGGTCGCCGTCGCGGTCCCGCCGCCCTCGCCGGCGGACTCGCCGACGGACTCGAACGCGACCGTGGTCGCGGAGTCCTTCGCCCCCGCCGGGGCCGCGCCGCCCACGCCGCCGTCCGCGCCGTCCGCGGCGGACGTCGTCGCCTTCGTGTCCTCGTCCTGGTCCCCGGAGAACGCGGCCGTGCTCTCGGCCGCGGTGGTGTCGACCGTGGCGTCGGCCGGAGTGGACGCGCCGGTTTCGGGCGTCACGTCCTCCGACCCGGTGGGTCGGTCGTCCCCCGGGCTGTTGTCCCTGCTAGTCACAAGCCCCCCGTGATGAATTCGTTACCGACGATACCCGAGGAGGTCGCTACTTTCGGCCGGTCCATGCGGACTCCTGTACCTTCCGTGAGGAGGACGGGCCGCGCCCGTGAACCGTTGGCAGCACGGGCCCGGGTGCGGCGCGGATCACACGTCCGCGGGTCACGTTCGCCTTCGGCCGCGACCTGTCCCCAGCGGCGCCCCTCCGAAACACGACAACCGAAACACCAACGACGGGACACCTCTTCTGGTGCCCCGTCGTCGGGAACGTGCGCGCGGTCACCGGGCGGCGGTCACCGTCCGCGCGGGGCGGCTACTTGGGGAGCCGCCCGAGGATGTCGACGACGAACACCAGGGTGTCGTCACCCTTGATCCCGGCCTGCGGCTGGCCCTTGTCGCCGTAGCCCTCCTTGGGCGGCAGCACCAGCAGCACGCGCGAGCCGACCTTCTGCCCGGTCAGGCCCTTGTCGAAGCCGGGCACGGTCCCGCCGGTGCCGACCGGGAACGCGACCGGCTGGCCGCCCTGGCCGCCGCCCGCGTCGGGCTTGTCCCAGCTGGAGTCGAACTTCTTGCCGTTGCGCCACAGCTGGCCCTGGTAGTGGACGATCGCCTGGTCGCCCTTCTGGATCGCCTCGCCGGTGCCCTCGACCAGCTGCTTGACCTGGAGGTCCTTCGGCGCGTCCTCATCACTGGGGATCGTGACCTTCGGCGCCTGGCCCGGCTTGTCGGACTTCTCGACCTTGGGCAGCTTGGGGTCGTCGAGCTTCTTCTCGGTGCCCTGCGGCCCGGAGTCCTTGCCCACGCCCGCCAGGATGTCGAAGACGAACACCAGCGAGTCGTTCTTGCCGAGCTCGTACTGCGCGCCGTTCTCGCCGAACCCTTCGGCGGGCGGGATCTCCATGACCACGCGGCTGCCGACGGTCTGCCCGACCAGGCCCTTGTCGATGCCCTTGACCCCGACGCCGCCGGCGGGCAGCGGCTGGAGCGGGCTGTTCGGGTCCGGGGCGTAGGTGGAGCCGACCTTCTTGTTGGTGCTGGTGCGGGCCTTGTCGTCCTCGCCCGGCGACCACTTGTAGAACACGTGCTTGGCGTAGACCATGTCGCCCTTGGCGATGGCCTTGCCGGTGCCCTTGATCGGCGTGGTGACCTTCAACGTCTTGCCGGGCACCAGGTCCTTGGGGATCACGACCTTGGGCTCGGCGTTGAACTTGCCGCTCACCTCGACCTTCGGGCCCGGCAGCGACATGTAGTAGGCCGCCCCTCCGGCGACGGCGAGCGCCACCACCACGACCCCGGCGATCGTCGCCATCCGTCGCTTCTTGGCCTGCGCGGCGGTCAACCCGGACGGCCGGGGCCCGCGCGTGCGGCTGTCCCCGCCGAGACCGTGCGGCTTGAACTCCGGGCTGCGGATGTTCTTGGCGCTCGGCAGTTTCGCCTTCACCGCCGGCTTGTCATCCTCGGCCATGTTCCCTCACTCGCTCCGGACTCGACGACACCATGAAAGCCATCACCCTGCCATCCAGCGCCTAAGGCGGCTGTGAAAACAGGGCAAAGAAGACCGGCTCCGCAATCTACCGGTCCCCGGGCCGCCGACAAGCCAGTCACCGGCCAGTCTGCTGGACGGGCCCCCGCCCTGTCACCCCGCCTCGCGCCGCGGCGGCCGCGCCCGCGCCGCGATCCGCGTCCCGCCGCGTTTCCGCACCCGGGCCGCGTTCCGCCGCCAGGGGAAATGGCGTGGAACGCCGGGCCGCACGGCGTTCCCGTGTCCGAAAGGTGCGGCAAACCAGTCACAGGGGGTGGCCGGAAACGGCTTTTCCGGCGGGCGGCGCGGTCGTGTGCCTAAGTTGAGGAGGTTCGAAGTCTCCGCGTGCGGAAGGAACAACGGGCCGTGACCGACGCCACCCCCGAACCGCATCACTCGAAGATCGACACCTCCGTGCCGCACTCGGCGCGCATCTGGAACTACTGGCTCGGCGGCACCGACAACTACGCGGTGGACCGCGCCGCCGGGGACGCCTACAAGCAGACCTTCCCCGGCATCGTGGACATGGCCCGCGCCAGCCGGCACTTCCTGGCCCGCTCCATCCACCTGCTCGCCGGGGAGCTGGGCGTGCGCCAGTTCCTGGACCTCGGCACCGGCCTGCCGACCGTGGACAACACCCACGAGGTCGCCCAGCGCGTCGCGCCCGAGTCGCGCATCGTCTACGTCGACAACGACCCCCTGGTGCTGGCGCACGCCCGCGCGCTGCTGACCAGCACCACCGAGGGCGCCACCCGGTACATCGACGCCGACCTGCACGATCCCGACAAGATCATCGAGCTGGCGGGGGAGACGCTGGACATCACCCGGCCGATCGCCGTGATGTTCATGGGGGTGCTCGGGCACATCACCGACGACGACGAGGCCCGTTCGGTCGTGCGCCGGGTGATGGAGCGGGTCCCCTCCGGCAGCTACCTGGCGATCTACGACGCGACCGACGAGGACGAGGCGTTCCGGAAGGCGCAGAGCGGCTACGACGAGACCGGCGCGGTCCCCTACATCCTGCGCGGCCCCGAGTTCATCCGCGGGTACTTCGAGGGAACGGAGCTGCTCGACCCCGGCGTGGTCCCCGAGTGCCGGTGGCGCCCCGAGCCGGGCATCGAACGCCCGTGGCGCGCCGACCTGTGTGGCGTGGGTCGCAAACCCTGACCCGATGGGCGGATCCGTCTTCACGGAGTGCGCGCGGGCGGGCACACTGGGGAAAAGAAAGATCTGACGCCGTCGGGGTCGCGTCTGCGAGAGCCAAGCGAGGTGCCGATTGACTTCCACCGCGACCCCGGCACGTACCCTCTCCACCCCGACCGGCCCGCTGGTGCCGCGCCTGCTCCTCGGCACGCGCCTGCGCGAGCTGCGAAGGCAGGCCGGGCTCAGCCGGCCGGCGGCGGCCCGCGCGGTCGGGATGACCGAGGCGACGCTGGGCCGCCTGGAGCGCGGCAGGACCGGCTGCGACCCGGCGGGCCTGGCCGCGCTGGCGGCACTGTACGGGGTCCGCGACGAGGCCGAGCGGGTCACGCTGGAGGCCCTGGCCGAGCAGACGAACATCCCCGGGTGGTGGGAGGAGCACCTCGACGTGCTGCCGAAGTGGGCGCGGCGGTACGTCAGCGCCGAGCAGACGGCGAAGCTGGTCCGCACGTTCGAGCCGCAGCTCGTCCCGGACCTGCTCCAGACCCCCGACTACGCCCGCGAGATCCTGCGGCTGCGCCATCCCCGGGCCACCCCGGCGGAGCTGGAGCGCCGGGTGGCGGTGGTCATGGCGCGGCAGCGCGTGCTGCGCCGCCGCCCCCGCCCGGTCAACCTGTGGATCGTGCTGGACGAGTCGGTGCTGCTCCGCCAGGTCGGCGGCCGCCTGGTCATCCGCGACCAGCTGGAGCACCTGCTCGACCTGGACGCCCGGCCGAACGTCACGCTCCAGATCGCGACGTTCGAGGCCGGCGCCGCCACCGCCATGACCGGCGGGTCGCTCACCCTGGTCCGCTTCCCCCAGCAGATCCTGCCCGACCTGGTCTACCTGGAGCGGTTCGACGGGGCCTCCTACCCGTCGCGCCCCGACGAGGTCGAACGCCACTGGCACGTCTTCAACACCCTGGTCACCGAGGCGCAGCAGCCCGAGGCCACCCCGCACATCATCCGCCGCCTGCTGCGCGGCCTGTGACCCGTCCGGCCGCCGCGGTCTGGTGGGGAGCACCCCGCCCGCCTAGGGTGGCCGGATGGCGGAGCCGATCGAGTTGGTGATCTTTGACTGTGACGGCGTGCTGGTGAACACCGAGCCGATCGCGGTGCGGACGAACGTCGCGGTGCTGTCGGAGCTGGGGTGGCCGATCACCCCGGACGAGGTGGTCGAGCTGTTCCTCGGGCGCTCCACCAAGTCCATCAACGAGCTGATCACCGCCCGGCTGGGCCCGGACCTGGCCGTCGAGGCCGACCGGCGCTTCCAGGAGCTCTACCTCGCCGCCCTCGACGCGGAGATGACCGCCGTGGCGGGGATCGCCGGGGCCCTGGACGCGATCACGCTGCCCACCTGCGTGGCCTCCAGCGGCAGCCACGAGAAGATGCGCCGGACCCTGGGACGCACGGGGCTCTACGAACGCTTCGAAGGCCGCATCTTCAGCGCCACCCAGGTGGTCCACGGCAAGCCGGAACCCGACCTGTTCCTGCTGGCGGCGCGGGAGATGGGCGTTCCGCCGGGCCGCTGCGTGGTGGTGGAGGACAGCCGTTACGGGGTTCAGGCGGCCCGCGCGGCGGGGATGCGGTCGTTGGGCTACGCGGGCGGACTGACCCCCGCCGAATGGCTGGAGGGCCCCGACACCGTCGTGTTCACCGACATGCGCGAACTCCCCGCCCTTCTCGACGGGGCGCGAACGACCTGATCTGGTGTGAATCATGGGGCGGACAACACGGCCGTGGACGCTTACGGTCAGATCATGACCACACCCCGCACACGCTCCCGTACGCGTTCACTCGCGCAGGTGTCCGTGGTGGCCGCGCTGATGGTGACGGGCTGCTCCGACCCGAGCGCCCCCTCGGCATCGGCCTCCCCGACCTCCCCCGCCGCCAAGGCGCCCGCGCCCACCGCGCCCGCCGCGCCCACCCCGTCCCGGGCGTCCTCGGCGTTCTGCGCCGACCTTCCGACCTTCCAGCTCGCCATGCTGTCCTACCAGGCCGACGTGGGCAAAGTCCTCCAGAACCAGCCGCTGGACTTCGCCGAGCCGCGCAGGAAGGCCGCGCTCATCGCCGGCTACGGCAAGCGGATGCGGGGGAGCGCGCCACCGGACATCGCCCGCCACTTCACCACGGTGCTGGACGCGGTCGCCGCCTCGGCGCGGGCGGTCAAACCGGGCGGCAGCGGGCGGGCGGTGGTCGAACCCGTCTACGGGAAACGCAACCGGGCCGCGTTCGACGCCGTACAGAAATACGAGTGCCGCTGAACCGAGGCCCGTCCACCGGCGGCCTCGTGGGCGCCCGGCCCACCCCGCGGGCCGGGCGGGAGGGTCGGGCGCATCGACGGGACGACGAGGTTCTAGCGTTCGGGCCGTCGCAGGACTTCGGGGTCGACGAACAGCTCGTCACGGGGCGTCGTGGTGGTGAACGCCTCTCCCGACTCCCAGTCCCACGACTCCTCCTCCTCGCCCAGACGCTCGACCAGCTGGAAGAAGCGGTCCTCGACCGGGCGCAGGGCGGCGATCGAGTCGGCGAGAGCGGCCCGGGGCAGGCCGGAGGCGGGGGTGAAGCGCGACAGGTCCTCGTCCACCGACAACACCGCCAGCCATCCGCGCCAGTCGGGCTCCCTCAGGCCGCCGCCGGCCTCCGCCCAGAACAGCACCGCGTCGGAGGCGGGCTCGGTCTTGAACGCCCCGGCGGCCGCGAACATCAGCAGCGCCGTGTGCACCTCCCGTTCCACGTACCCCACGTCGAACAGGTACGCCTCCAACGCGCCCTCGCGGTACAGCAGGACGCTCGCCCCGGAGCCGACCCGCCGGACGCGTTCGGCGAAGAAGTCCCGCGGCGTCACCCCCACCGCGGCGTTCCGCCACCCGGTGTCGGCGCGGCGGCCGTCCCAGAACCAGCCGTCGAACATCTCGCCCGGGTTGGCGATGGCGTCCGGGCCCGGCGCGGGCGTGTCCAGCCAGCGGTCGAACCCCTCCCGCGTCATCGCGATCCGCGCGGCCACCATGAAGCCGTCCGACACGACCGCCTCCTCCAGATCCCGGAAATCCAGGGCCCACCCTGCACCACGCCACCGACGTTATTAGCAGGGCGGCGAGCTAGGGACCGTTGTCGGACGCCTGCGGGGGCGCTACGCGTTCGAGCTTGGTCCAGCCGGTCCAGCCCCGCTCCCTCAGCAGCTCGATCAACCGGCGGCCCGGCGGCACGGTGTCGAACGCCAGCGCGTCCATCAGCCTGACCAGCGGCGCCTCGATGTCGATGTCGTCGACATAGTCCTCGCCCCTCTCATCGGCCATCCGCGTGAAGTAGACGGCCAGCTCGTCGGCCAGCTCCACCAGCCGCGGGTCGTCGGTCCGTTCGAGGGCCTGGCCCAGGACGCGGTAGAAATCGAGGAGCCGCGGGTCGGCGAGCTGCTCGCGCTTGCGCGCGATCCACTCCGGGACCCGTTCGGGTGAGCGCGCGGCCAGCAGGATCCAGCCGTCGCGTTCGGCCCGGACGATCGGCTCGTCGATCCCGAGCGCCCGCAGGCGGTCCAGATACCCGACCACCTCCGGGGGCAGCGCCAGGCTGTCCCCGGCGGCGAGCCGGGCGATCCGCTCCCGGTGCCGCTGCCGCTGCCGGATCTCGGCCCGCAGCCGCCGGTCGATGTCGGCGACCGCCGCGGCGAACTCCTCCCCGCCGGCCTGGAGCAGCTCCCGCACCCGCGCCAGCGGGACCCCGGCCTCGGCGAGCGTCCGGATCCTGATCAGCTCGACCACCGCGCCGGCGTCGTACCTGCGGTAGCCGGAGTGGTCGCGTTCCGGCTCCGGCAGCAGTCCCTTGGCGTGGTAGTGCCGCACCGCGCGCACCGTCACCCCGGCGTACGACGCCAGCTCGCCGATGGTCAGCATCACACCAGTCTCCTACGGGCGCTTCACCCGGCCGCCCGCGCGTCCCGGACGATCCGGGCGATCTCCGGGGCGTGGGTGAAGACCAGCCCGTGGTCGGCGTCGAGCCAGGACACGGCGACGCGCGGCTGCTCGCGGACCAGCCGCTCGACGCCGGAACGCCAGTTCCGGTTGAGGCGCGGCGCGTGCCCTCCGGCGCCGTCACCGGCCATCGAGGACGACATGATCATGCTGATGGGCCGGTCGATCCTCCGGTACCGGTCGAGGATCCCCGAGCGCACCGCGTCGATCTCGACGTTCAGGTCGAGGATCTCCCGGGCGGTGGGCAGCACCTGGCGCGCGGTGCCCCGCAGGGCCTCCTGCTGCTCCGCCATCTCCTCCCACATGGCGCGGAACTCCGGCAGGAGCTCCTCGGTGAGGAACGGTTCGGGCACCGGGTTCGCCCCGTCGATGAGGACGAGCCCGGCGACGCCGGGATGCTCGGAGGCGTAGTGCACGGCCAGGTCCGCGCCCAGCGAGTAGCCCACCAGCAGGGGCGCCTCGTCCGGACGCAGGCGTTCCAGCTCCGCCACCACGGCGGTCAGATCGCTGAGGAACGCCTCGAAGGAGTACCGGTCGGCGGCCGAGGCGAGGCCATGGCCCCGCAGGTCGAAGGTCACCACGTCGTGGTCGCGCCGCAGCAGCCCGGCCAGCCCGCGCAGGTCGGCCTGGGTCGAGTTCAGGCCGGGGCACAGGACCAGCGGCCGCCCCCGGCCGCCGCGGGACATCGGGATCGTGACGCCGTCGTGGCGGATCGTCGTAGTGGTCGTAGTGGTCGTAGTGGTCATGCCGCCATGCTGGGAGGTTGACCCTGCGTCAGGGTCAACCGCCGCGGCGACGCCATCGCCGAGACGTCCGGCACGAGACGGTGATCGGCTCTACGGAGCCGCCCTCGCGGGGAGGGCGTTCCCCCTGGTCGCGGCCCGTTCCGGCGGGTGGTGCGTGGCGCGCCCAGAGGGATTCGAACCCCCGACCGTCGGATTAGAAGTCCGGTGCTCTATCCAGCTGAGCTATGGGCGCATGTTGGGTCATGAGTGTAGAGCGCGATGCGTGGTCTTCGCACGAGCGGCCCGGTGTGGGCGTGGCCGGGGATGGACGGAAGTCGGCGTGAGCGGTCGCCGGGCGGCATATCGTTGACGGCTGTGGGGGTTGACGTGGAGGTGCCGCTTTCCGGTGGGGAGGTCACCGAAGGGGTCGTGCGGGTCGGGGACACCGTCCGGCGGCCGGTGCGGGCGCACACCCCGGCGGTGCACGGGTTGCTGCGGCATCTGGAGAAGGTCGGGTTCGACGGGGCCCCGCGGGTGCTCGGCGTCGACGGGCAGGGCCGGGAGGTCCTGAGCTGGATGCCGGGGGAGGCCCCCGGACGGCCGTTGCCCGCGTACGCGGCGGGCGAGGACGCGCTGGCGGGGCTCGCGCGGCTGCTGCGGCGCTACCACGACGCCGTCGAGTCCTACGGGGTGCCGACGGACCAGCCCTGGGACACCGAGGCGTCGAACCTGGACGCCGCCCCCGAGATCATCGGGCACTGCGACGTCACGCCGGAGAACGTGGTCTTCCGGGACGGCCTGCCCGTCGCGTTGATCGACTTCGATCTCGCGCGGCCGACGACCCGGCTGTACGACGTGGTGACCACGCTGCGGCACTGGGCCCCGATCGCCGACCCGGCGGACCGCGACGGGCTGCTGTACGGCGCCGACGTGGGGCGGCGGATGCGGATGTTCTGCGACGCCTACGGGCTGGACCGCGACAGCCGGCGGGAGCTGCTCCCGGCGGCGCGGGTGCGGTTCGACCGCTCCTACCGCGCGATGCGGACCCGGGCCGAACGGCTCGGCGGCGGCTGGGCGCGGATCTGGCACAGCGGGGCCGGGCCCCGGATCCGCCGGGCGCAGGACTGGCTGGAAAGGCACTGGGACGAGCTCGATGCGCGCCTCCACTGAGGGACGGGCCGCCGGACTGCTGCTGGGCGTGGCGCTGGACGCCGTGTTCGCCGACCCCCGGCGGGGGCATCCGGTCGCGCTGTTCGGCCGTGCGGCCAAGGCGTGGGAGCGCGCGGTCTACGCCGACTCGCGCGGGCGGGGCGTGCTCTACACGTCCGTGCTGGTCGGGAGCGTCGCGGCCGGTGGCTGGGCGGTGGAGCGGGCCGCCCGGGGACCCGTGGCGAGGGCCGGGGTCACCGCCCTCGCCACCTGGGCCGTGCTCGGGGGGACCTCGCTGGGCCGGGAGGGACGGCTGATGGCCTCCCACCTGGAGAACGGGGACCTCGCCGCGGCGCGGGGGCGCCTGTCCTACCTGTGCGCCCGGGACCCGGCCGGGCTGGGCGCCGACGACCTCGCGCGGGCCACGACCGAGTCGGTGGCCGAGAACACCTCGGACGCCGCCATCGCGCCGCTGCTGTGGGGCGCGGTCGCGGGCGTTCCGGGGCTGCTGGCGTACCGGGCCGTCAACACGCTGGACGCCATGGTCGGGTACCGCAGCGAACGGTACGAGCGGTTCGGGTGGGCCTCGGCCCGCCTCGACGATCTCGCCAACTGGGTGCCCGCGCGCGTGACCGGGCTGCTCACCGTCGCCTGCGCCCGGGGCGCGCGGGGCGAGGCGTGGCGGGTGCTGCGGCGGGACGGCGCGGCGCACCCCAGCCCCAACGCCGGACGCTGCGAGGCGGCGTTCGCGGGCGCGCTCGGGGTCCGGCTCGGCGGGGCCAACAGCTACGGCGGACGCGTCGAGCGCCGTCCCGGGCTCGGCGACGGCCGCGGACCCGAGGTAGGGGACATCCGGCGGGCCGTGCGGCTGTCGGCGGGCGTTACGGTGGCTGCTGCCCTGGTTTCGGCCGGGGTCGCGCGGGCGCTGGCCCGCCGTTAGGGCGACGGACGAAGAGGTGCGTGTGGGCGGGGCGCTGCTGGTGGCGGGGACCACCTCGGACGCGGGCAAGAGCGTGGTCACGGCGGGCATCTGCCGGTGGCTGGCGCGGCAGGGCGTGAAGGTCGCCCCGTTCAAGGCGCAGAACATGTCGCTCAACTCGATGGTCACCGCCGACGGCGCGGAGATCGGGCGGGCGCAGTACATGCAGGCGCAGGCGGCGGGCGTGGAGCCGCGCGCGGTGATGAACCCGGTGCTGCTCAAGCCGGGCGGTGACCGGCGCAGCCAGATCGTGCTGCTGGGCAGGCCGGTCGCCGAGGTGGACGCGGTGCAGTACGGCGCGCACAAGGAGCGCCTGCGCGAGGTCGTGAACGCCAGCCTCGCCGAGCTGCGCGACGAGTACGACGTCGTGGTCTGCGAGGGCGCCGGGAGCCCCGCCGAGATCAACCTGCGGGCCGGGGACATCACCAACATGGGCCTGGCCCGCGCCGCGGACCTGCCGGTCGTCGTGGTCGGCGACATCGACCGGGGCGGGGTGTTCGCCTCGCTGTTCGGGACCGTCGCGCTGCTGGAGCCCGCCGACCAGGCGCTGGTCGCCGGATTCGTGATCAACAAGTTCCGGGGCGCGCCCGAGCTGCTGGCCCCCGGCCTGGAGCAGCTGCGGCTGCTGACGGGACGGCCGACGCTCGGGGTGCTGCCCTGGACGCCGGGCCTGTACCTGGACGCCGAGGACTCCCTCGCGCTGGACCGGCCCCGGCCCGACGCGCGCGCCCCGCTGGGGCCCGAGACGCTGCGGGTCGCGGTGGTGCGCCTGCCGCGGATCTCCAACTTCACCGACCTGGACGCCCTGGCCGTCGAGCCCGGCGTCGTGGTCCGCCACGCCGCCGGCCCCGGCGACCTCGCCGACGCCGACCTGGTGGTGCTGCCGGGCAGCCGCGCCACCGTCTCCGACCTGGCCTGGCTGCGCGAGCGCGGCCTCGCCGACGCGATCGTCCGGCGCGCCCGCGCGGGACGGCCCGTGCTGGGGATCTGCGGCGGCTACCAGATGCTCGCGCGGGAGATCGTCGACGAGGTCGAGTCCGGGGCCGGGACGGTCGCGGGGCTCGGGCTGCTGCCCGCGCGGGTCGCGTTCGCCCCGGACAAGACCCTGGGGCGGCCCGAGGGCACCGCCTACGGCGAGCGCGTCAGCGCCTACGAGATCCACCACGGGATCGTGGAGACATCGGGCGGGGAGCCGTTCCTGGACGGGTGCCGCGAGGGCGCGGTGTGGGGGACCACCTGGCACGGGGCCCTGGAGAACGACGGCTTCCGGCGCGCGTTCCTGACCGAGGTGGCCGGGGTCGCCGGGCGCGACTTCCGGGTCGCGCCGGACGTGTCGTTCGCGGCGATCCGGGAGGCGACCCTCGACACGCTCGGCGATCTCGTCGAACGGCACCTCGACACCGACGCGCTGTGGCGGCTCGTCGAGGACGGGGCCCCGGCGGTGCTGCCCGTCGTGGCTCCCGGCGGCGCGCCGCGGGTGCCGGGTGGACGCTGAGCGCGGGCGACGTCACAGACCGAGATGGCAGGGTTCCGGTGAGCGGCGGCGCGACCCGGGTAGGGTGATCCACTCTGGACGCCAAGGCCGCCTGAGGAGGAGCGACCCGTGACCGAGCCGCGGACTGGTCTCATCGTCCCGCTGATGAGGGCGCGGGTGCCCGCGGAGGTGCAGCTGGAGTTCCCGCTTCCACCGGGCGAGGAGCCGATCCGCGAGCCCTTCGCCGGGGACCTGTACGTCACCTACGCGCTGGAGCTCGACGACGAGCCGGTCGCGGGACGTCCCGGCGGGCGCCGCTACGAGTACGTGGCGCGGCGGCACTGCGACGAGATGGACGTGGCGCCGGAGGACCTGCGCCGCCTGGCCGCCGTCAACCTGCACGCGCGCCGCCCCGGCCTGACGATGAACTGGTACCCCGACGCGCGGGCCGTGACGGTGGCGTTCGGCGAGGGCGGCCTCGACTCGGGGCTGCTGCTGGACGAGGCGTTCCTGGAGAAGCTCGCCCAGGACGTCGAGGGCGACCTGGTGGTGGCCGTCCCGGGCCGGGACGTGCTGGTCGCCACCGGCACCGGGCACCCCGACGGGGTGGAGCGGCTGCGGTGGGCGGTGGAGCGCGTCTGGTCCGAGGACCGGCTCGCCGCCGGGACCGACGCGGACGCCGACCCCGCCTGGGACGTCCCGGCCGGGCAGCTGCTCACCCGCGACCTGCTGGTCCGCACCGGGGACGCCTGGGCGGCGCTCCCCGCCTGACCGGCCCGCCCGGTTCGTCCGGGCCGGTGGCGCGGCCCCGTGACCGGCGTCCCCGTAGGTATGGCCTAATCATCCCCGGTCCAAGACCGAAATCAGGGGAACCCGCCGTGTCGGTATGCCTACCCGGCGTAACCTCCGCTTGTCGTCCCCAGGCAGGAGGAGCCGCGCCATGGAAGGCAATCTCGCAGCCCTGCTCGCCCGCCGCGCCGATACCTACGGCTGGCGGGACCGCCCGTTGTTCCGTTCCGGCGAGACCACCTTCAGTCATGGCGAGGTCCATGACGCGGCCGCCACCGCCGCCGGGGTGCTGCACGCCGCCGGGGTCCGGCCGGGGCAGCGCGTCCTGATCGCGCTGCCCGACTCGGTCGGCTTCGTCACGGCCCTGCTGGGCACGTTGCGGCTCGGCGCGGTCGCCGTGCTCACCGGGCCCGAGCGGACCGCCGCCGAGCACGCCCACGTCCTCGCCGACGCCGAGCCGCGGGCGGTGGTGTGCGCGTCCGGGCTGCTCGACCGGTTCGCCTCCGCGCACACGCTCACCGACGGGGACCTCACCGACGAGCCCGCCGTGATCCCCGACCCCGCGCCCGTCCTCCCCGACACCCCCGCGTACGTGCAGTACACCTCCGGGACCACCGGGAAGCCCAAGGGGGCCGTGCATAGGCATACCGACGCCGAGGTCTACTTCCGCGCGCTGGGCATCGGCGCGCTCGGCATCACCCCCCAGGACGTGGTGTTCTCGCTGTCGAAGGCGTGCTACCCGCTCGGTCTCGGCGCGACGGTGTTCTTCCCCATGCTGTGCGGGGGCTCGTCGGTGCTGTGGTCCTCCCGGCCGAGCGTGCGGGGCGCGGTGGAGCAGGCGCGGCGGCACCGGCCGACGCTGCTGTTCACCGTTCCGACCTGGTACGCGCGGCTGGTGGGCAACGGCGCGCGGGACGCGGTCCGGGAGGCGTTCGGCACGGTGCGGGCGGTGGTGTCGGCGGGCGAGCCGCTGCTGCCGTCGCTGGGCGACCGGATCGAGGAGACGTTCGGCTGCCCGGTGCTGGACGGCCTCGGCAGCACCGAGGTCGGGCACACCTTCGTCTCCAACACCGTCACCCGCCGCCGCCGCGGCGCCCTGGGGGTGGTGCTGGAACCGTTCGAGATCTCCGTGCGGTCCGAGGGCGCGCCCGGCGGGCCGGGCCGCGAGGTGCGCCCGGGGCGGACCGGCGTGCTGTACGTGCGGGGCCCGTCGGTGATGACCGGGTACCTGGGCAGGCCGGAGCAGACCGCCGAGGTCCTGGGGCCCGACGGGTGGCTGCGCACCGGGGACCTGGTCCACGTGGACGCCGACGGGTTCGTCCACCACCACGGGCGGGTCCTCGACCAGGTCACCGTGGCGGGGGAGCGGGTCGCGCCGCTGGAGGTCGAGCGCGTCCTCGGCCGCCACCCCGCCGTGGTGGAGGTCGCGGTGGTCATGAACGACGGGAACGCGGACGTGGGGGGACGGCCGGGGCTGCGCGCGTTCGCGGTCCTGGAGGACCCCGCGTGGCTGCCGCGCGGGGAGGCCGAGCGGGAGCTGCTGGCGTTCGCCCGGGACCGGCTGCCCGACCACAAGGTGCCGCTGTCGGTGACGCTGCTGGCCGAGATGCCGCACACCGCCACCGGCAAGATCGACCGGGTGGCGCTCGGCCGGGGCGCCGACTGAACGGCCGGCCGGGGCGAATCGGACGGGAGACGCGATTGCGGATATAGTCGCCTGTTGCGAATTGATTGCAACAAGGAGACTCATGCGTAAGTCCGTCCTCGTCGTCGGGTCGATCGCCATGGCGACCGGGCTCCTGGCCACCGCGTGCGGTGGCTCGGGGTCCGGTTCCGCGGGCGGGACGTCCGGTGGCACGTTCACCTACGCGATCGGCGACGAGCCCGAGACGCTCAACCCGGCGCTCCAGGACGAGCACACCGACCCGGTGACCGAGATGGTCTTCCGCGGGCTGACCCGGCACGACGCGAACAACAAGGTCGTGCCGGGGCTGGCCGAGTCCTGGCGGGTCGCCGAGAACGGCACCGAGTACACCTTCAAGCTGCGGCCCGGCCTCACCTGGCACGACGGCAAGCCGCTCACCTCCAAGGACGTCAAGTTCACGATCGACACCGTGAAGGCGGCCGGAGCCGACGCGCCGCTGTCGCGCAACTTCTCGGCGGTCAGGAGCGTCGAGACGCCCGACGACACCACGGCGACGTTCACGCTGAGCAGGCCGTTCGCGCCGCTGCTGGACGCGGTGTCGATGGGACTGCTGCCCGCGCACGCCCTGACGGGCAAGAAGATCACCGACGGCGGGTTCGGGCAGGCCCCGGTCGGGGCGGGACCGTTCCGGCTGAAGGCGTTCAAGCCGGGGCAGTACGCCGAGCTGGAGGCGTTCGACAGGTACTACGAGGGCAGGCCCAGGCTGCCCAAGATCGTGATCAAGTACGTGCCGGACGACTCGGCGCGGCTGATCCAGCTCCGCAACGGCGAGGTCGACGGGGCCCACATCCAGCCCCAGCAGGTCGCCAGGGCCAAGAGCGACGACCGGGTCCGCCTGGAGACCTACCCGACCGCCGACTACCGGGCACTGCTGTTCAACTTCAAGAACCCGGTGTTCGCCGACAAGAGGGTCCGGCAGGCGATGAACTTCGCCGTGGACCGCGACGCGGTGGTCAGGAGCGTGCTGGCAGGGCAGGGCAAGCCCGCCACCGGGCCGCTGGACACCAACCCGTTCAAGAGCGGGCCCGCGCCGTTCCGCCACGACCCGGCCAGGGCCGACGAGCTGATGAAGGGCGCCGGGTACGCCAGGAACGCCCAGGGGCTCTGGGAGAAGGACGGTAAGACCGTCCGGTTCGAGCTGACCACGTTCGCCGAGGACTCGGCGCGCGTCGCGATCCTCAACGTCGCCGCCACCCAGCTCCGCCAGGCCGGGTTCGACATCTCCGGCACCCCCAAGCCCCGCTCCTGGGTCCGCGACCACTGGGGCGACCTGGGCGCGTTCGTGATCGGCTGGGGCACGCCCTACGACGCCGACTCGTCGGTGTTCGGCCCGTTCCACTCCTCCGAGGAGCTGGACAAGGGCGGTTCCAACTACGGCTCCTACAAGAACGCCGAGGTGGACAGGGCGCTGGAGCGCGGGCGCGGCACCCTGGACGAGGGCGGGCGCCGGGCCGCCTACGCCGACTTCCAGAAGGCCCTGGCCGAGGACCCGCCGTTCGTGTGGATCGCCTACCTCGACACCAACAACGCGGTGCCCAGAAGCCTGACCGGTCCGCAGCGGCGCACCCTCGGCCACCACGGCTACGGCTTCTTCTGGAACGTCGAGAAGTGGGCCTGGTCCTGAGCCCCCCGCTCCTGAGGTTTCTCGTCCGGAGGGCGGTGACGGCTTTGGGGGTCGTCGTCGCCCTCTCGGCGCTGTGCTTCGCGCTGCTGGACCTCGCGCCCGGCTCCCCGGCCGAGAGCATCCTGGAGGCGCGCAACGGCGGCCGCCCGCCGTCCGCCGCCGAGGTCGCCCGGCTGGAGCGGCACATGGGGCTGGACGACCCGCTGCCCCAGCGCTACGGGCGGTGGGTCGCCGGGGCGGTGCGCGGCGACTTCGGCCTGTCCTACGGCAGCGGCCGCCCGGTCGGCGAGATCCTGGCCGAGACCGCGCCGTGGACGGCGCTGCTGACGCTGGTCGCGACCGCGTTCAGCGTGGCCGGGGCCGTCGCGGTCGGGCTGGTCGCGGCGGTGACGCGCCGGGCCTGGGTGCGGCGGGGCATCGAGACGGCGCTGTTCGTGCTCGGCGGGATGCCGGGGTTCGTGACGGCGCTGCTGCTGCTGTGGGTGTTCGCGGCCTGGCTGCGGGTGCTGCCGTCGGGCGGGCTGGCGCGGCCCGGCGAGCCCGTCACGCTCGGGGTGCTGGTGCCGCACCTGGTGCTGCCCGCGCTGGCGCTGGCGTTCGGGCACCACTTCGGGACCTACGCGCGGCTGGTGGAGACCGGTGTCGGGCGGCTGCGGAACGCCCCGCACGTCGCCAACGCGCGGGCGCGCGGCCTGCGGGGACGGACCGTCACCGTGCGGCACCTGCTGCGGCCGGGGCTGGTGCCGTTCACCGCGCGGCTCGGCGTCGGCGTCGGCGGGCTGGTCGCGGGCGCCTACGCCACCGAGCAGATCTTCTCGTGGCCGGGCGTGGGACGGCAGGCGATCCTGGCGGCGCGGGACCAGGACTACGCGGTGCTGACCGCCGTGGTGCTGGTCACCGGCGTGATCGTGATCGTCGCGAACCTGCTGGGAGACCTGGCCGTGGCGTGGCTGGACCCGCGCGTGCGGCTGGCGGGGAGGACCACCGATGGCCGTCACTGACCGGGCCCGCCCCGGCTTCCTCGCGTTCCGGGTGCCGGCGCGGCGGCCCGGCGTGTGGGCGGCGGGCGCGGTGCTGGGGCTGCTGGCGCTGGCGGCGGTGTGCGCGCCGCTGCTGACCTCCCTCGACCCGATCGCCACCGACACGGGCGCGACGAGCCTGCCGCCGGGATCGCCCGGCCACCCCCTCGGCACCGACCTGCTGGGACGCGACCTGCTGGCCCGGCTGCTGTACGGGGCGCGGACCTCGCTGCTGGTCGGCCTGGTCGCCGCCGCCATCACCGTCGTGGCCGGGGTGCTGCTGGGCGCGGTCGCCGCGGCCGGGCCGCGCTGGCTCGACGAGCTGGTCGCGCGGACCGCCGACGTGCTGCTGTCGCTGCCGATGCTGATCGTCGTGCTGGCGCTGGCCGCCGTCATGGGGCCGTCGCTGGGCACGGTGGTGGTGGCGGTCGCGGTGACGAGCTGGATGCCGGTCGCGCTGGTCGCCCGCGCCGAACTGGTCAGCCAGCGGGAACGGCTGTACGTGCGCGCCGCCTACGCGCTCGGGCTGTCGCGCGGCCAGGTGCTGCGCCGCCACCTGCTGCCGGGGGCGCTGCCGCCGGTCGCGTCGATCGCGGCGTTCGAGGTGGGGCACGCCGTCCTCACCGAGTCCACGCTGAGCTTCCTCGGCCTCGGCGTCCCGCCGAACCGGCCGAGCTGGGGCAACCTGCTCACCGAGGCGCAGGCGCACCTGCTGACCGGCGAGTGGTACACCGTCGCGTTCCCGGCCGCGTGCGTCGTGGTGACGATCCTGGCGGTCAACGTGCTGGCCTCCGCCGTCGCGCGGGGCGAGGGGAGGGCCTGGTGACCGTGACCGGCACCGGCGCGGCCGCGCTGGAGATCGAGGACCTGGTGGTGCGCGTCGCCGGGCGCGCGGTCGTGGACGGGCTGTCGCTGTCGGTCCCGGCGGGCCGGGTCGTCGCGCTGGTCGGGCCGAGCGGCAGCGGCAAGAGCCTGACGGCGCGTTCGGTGGTGCGGCTGCACGACCCGGACGCCGGGGTCGGGGTGAGCGGGCGGATCGCCGTCGGCGGCACCGACGTGACGGCGCTCGGGGCGCGCGGGCTGCGGGCGCTGCGGGGGCGGCGCGTCGGGTACGCGTTCCAGGACGCCGCCGCCAGCCTCAATCCGACGATCACCATCGGGCGGCACCTGGCCGAGACCGTCCGCGCCCACGGCACCGGGGACCCGTTCGAGGTGGGCGCGGCGGCGCTGGAGCGGTGCGGGCTGGCGGCCGGCGAGGTGTGGGGCGCCCGGCCCTTCGAGCTGTCGGGCGGGCAGGCGCAGCGGGCCGCGCTGGCGCTGGCGACGGTCCTGGAACCCGACCTGCTGATCGCCGACGAGGTGACGACCGCGCTGGACCCGGTCACCCAGGCCGAGGTCCTGGACACCGTGCGCGCCCAGGCCGCCGAGCGCGGCCGCGCCGTGCTGCTGATCACCCATGACCTGGCCGTCGCGGGCCGCTGGGCCGACGAGATCGCGGTGCTGTCCGGCGGGCGGGTGATCGAGCGGGGCCCGGCCGCGGAGCTGCTGGCCGCGCCGCGCGAGGCGTTCACCCGCGAGCTGGTGGCCGCCGCCGGGCCGGACACCGCGAGCCCGCGCGGGGGCGGGCCGGCGCCGGGGCCCGCGCCGCGCGAGACCGCGGCCGTGCGGCGGGTGCTGCGCGGGAGGGGGCGCACGACCGTCGCGCTGGACGGCGTCGACTTCTCCGTCGCGCCCGGCGAGGCCGTCGCCGTGGTGGGCCGCAGCGGCTCGGGCAAGTCCACGCTGGTGGGGACGCTGGCGGCGCTGGACCGGCCGCAGGGCGGCGCCGTGCGCGCCGGGGGACGCGACGTGTGGGCGCTGCGGGAACGCGACCGCCGCGCCGTGCGGCGCGGGGCCGGACTGGTGTTCCAGGACGCGCTGGCCTCGTTCGACCCCCGCTACACCGTCGAGCGGGTCGTCGCCGAGGCCCTGGGAGGGCGCGACGGCGTCGCCGCGCTGCTGGAACGCGTCGGCCTCGACCCCGCGCTGGCCGCGCGGCGGCCCGCGACGCTGTCGGGCGGGGAGCGCCAGCGGGTCGCGCTCGCGCGGGCGCTGGCCGCCGGGCCCGCGCTGCTGCTCGCCGACGAGCCCACGACCGGCCTGGACGTGCTGGCCCAGGAACGCGTGCTGGCGCTGCTGGACCGGCTGCGCCGCGAGGAGGGCCTGGCCGTGGTGTTCGTGACCCACGACCTGCGGGTCGCGCGGCGGATCGCCGACCGCGTGGTGGTGCTGGCGGCCGGGCGGGTCGTGGAGGACCTGCCCGTCTCCGCGCTGGACTCCGCCGGGCACCCCGAGACGCGGGCGCTGCTCGACGCGGTCCCGGCGATGGCAACCGGACGGCAATGACGCGGTGAGCGTCCGGAAAGACCACGCCGTTCCGGACGGGTCCCGCCCCCGGTGCTGCCACCGTGGACACATGATCATGTGGTCCGGGGGTTGAGGTGGCGGGTGTGGCGAAGGCGGCCGCCGGCGCGACGGTCGCGGTGGCCATGGTGGCGGGCACGGCGCACGCGTGCGGGCTGCTCGGCGGCGGGAACGTGGCGCCCGGTCCGGAGCTGAGCCCGACCGCCCGGCCGCAGGCGGTGGAACAGGCCGCCGGGCAGGTGGCCGAGCGGGTCGTGGCGGCCGAGGGCGCGGCCCCGCCGGCGCGGCAGACGCTGATCGGGGACGGCTCGACCGCGTTCAGCGGCGCCCAGCCCGGCCTGGACCGGCCCGCCCGCCTGGCACCCGGCGCGCGGCCCCCGCAGTTCGTCGTGTTCTCCTGGGACGGCGCGGGGGAGGACGACAACCGGCTGTTCTCGCGCTTCCGGGAGCTCGGGCGGCGCTACAACGTGACCCAGACGTTCTTCCTGAGCGGCATCTACCTGCTGCCGGAGCGGCAGCGGATGCGGTACCGGCCGCCGGGCCACCCGCGCGGCGCGTCCGCGATCTCCTACCTGGGAGAGGCCAGCATCCGCCGCACCGTCGACGAGATCCGCCGGGCGTGGCTGGAGGGCCACGAGATCGGCACCCACTTCAACGGGCACTTCTGCGGGCCCGGCGGCGTCGGGTCGTGGACGCCGCGGCAGTGGCGCTCGGAGATCGAGCAGGCCAGGTGGTTCGTCAAGAACTGGAAGACCACCACCGGGTGGCGGGACCTGCCGCCGTTCCCCTTCGACTACGACCGGGAGCTGATCGGCGGGCGCGCCCCCTGCCTGGAGGGCCGCGCCAACCTCCGCCGGGCCGCCCGCGAGATGGGCTTCCGCTACGACTCCAGCGGCGTCGGCGAGCAGGTCTGGCCGCGCCGCGTCGACGGGCTGTGGGACCTGCCCCTCCAGCAGGTGCCGATGCCCGGCCGGCCGTTCGAGGTGCTGACCATGGACTACAACTTCATGGCCAACCAGTCCCGCCGGTCGCTGGGCCGGACCGGGGCCCGCGCGGCGTGGCGGGACCAGATGAGCCAGGGGCTGCTGCGCGGCTTCCACCGCGCCTACGCGGGCAACCGCGCCCCGATGATCATCGGCAACCACTTCGAGCGGTGGAACGGCGGCATCTACATGGAGGCCGTCGAGGAGGTGATGCGCACGGTGTGCGTCAAGGCGGAGGTGCGGTGCGTGTCGTTCCGCGAGCTCGTGGACTGGCTGGACGCGCAGGACCCCGCGGTGCTGCGCGAGCTGCGGCGGCTCGACGTCGGGCAGCGGCCCGCGGCCTGGCCCGGCGGCGACGCCGCCGACTCCGGCCCGGTCCTCAGCGCCCCCTGACCCCGCCGAAAAGAGGTGTCGTCCGCCGGAGACGGCGGCCTAGGGTGCGGCCATGCCCACTTTCTCCCAGGCGGTCGCCTTCGCGGCCGTCGCCACCGTGATCATCGTGATCCCCGGCCCGAGCGTGCTGTTCGTCGTCGGCCGGGCCCTGGCGCACGGCCGCCGCACCGCCCTGGTCAGCGTCCTCGGCAACGCGCTGGGCGCGTTCGCGGTCGTCGCCGCGGTCGCGTTCGGCGTCGGCGCGGTGGTCGCCCGGTCGGTGACCGTCTTCACCGTGCTCAAGCTGTTCGGCGCGGCCTACCTGGTGTACCTGGGCGTGCAGGCGTTCCGGCACCGCCGCTCGCTCCAGGACGCCGTCGGCGGCCCCGTCGAGGTCCCCCGGGGACGCGCCCTGTGGCAGGGGATCGTCGTCGGGGCCACCAACCCCAAGACGCTGGTGTTCTTCGTGGCGGTGCTGCCGCAGTTCGTGGACCGCGACCGGGGCCACGTGCCGCTCCAGATGCTGCTGTTCGGCCTGATCTTCTGCGCCATCGCCCTGCTGTGCGACAGCGTGTGGGGCCTGACGGCGGGCGCGGCCCGCACGTGGCTGGCCCGCTCGCCCCGCCGCCTGGCGGCGATCGGCGGCACCGGCGGCCTGATGATGATCGGCCTCGGCGTCACCGTCGCCGCCACCGGCCGCAGGGACTAGGGCCGCCGGGCGGGGATCGTCTCCACCTCGCGGACCGGGGGCCTGGCGCCGAAGCGCCTGCGGAGCGGGTACAGGGCCGCCACCACCACCAGGCTGACCAGGGAGGCGGCGAGCTGGGAGCGCTGGCCGGGCATGAGCGCCATCGAGACCAGCACCGCCAGCAGGGCCGCGACCGTCAGCCAGGACAGGTACGGGAACGCCCACATCCGGTAGGTCAGGCTCGCGGGGTCCTCGCGCCGCAGGCGGGCGCGCAGGCGCAGCTGGGAGAGCATGATCGCCAGGTAGACGAAGGCCAGGATCACCCCGATCGAGTTCATCAGGAACCTGAAGACCTCGTCGGGCGAGACGTAGGAGGCCACGACCGCGCCCCAGGCGGCGACCGTGCCGAGCAGGATCGCGCGGACCGGGACGCCGTTGCGGTTCAGCTTCACCAGGCCCGCGGGGGCGTCGCCGTCGCGGGTCAGGACGTACAGCATGCGCGAGGAGACGTAGATCGCCGAGTTCAGGACCGACAGGACGGCGGTCAGGATGATCGCCTGCATGATCGTTCCGGCGGCGGGGACCCCCATCGTGTCCAGCGCGCTGACGAACGGGCTCTCCAGCACGTGCGCGTCGTTCCACGGCAGGATCGCCACCACCAGGAAGATCGACAGCACGTAGAACAGGCCGACGCGGTACAGCACGTTGTTGGTGGCGCGGGCCACGGCGGGGCCGGGCTCGTCGCTCTCGGCGGCGGCGATGGTGACGATCTCGGTGCCGCCGAACGCGAACATCACCGCCACGATCGCCGTGAAGATCGAGGTGACGCCGTTGGGCGCCAGGCCGCCGTGCCCGGTGAGGTTGCCCAGGCCGCCGGGGGCGTCCGGCCACAGGCCGAGCAGGTACAGGACGCCGAGCAGCGCGAAGACCAGGATCGCGACGACCTTGATCGAGGCGAACCAGAACTCGAACTCGCCGAACGACCGCACCGACACCAGGTTGACCGCGGTCATGACCAGCAGCAGCGCGGCGGCCAGCAGCCACTGCGGCAGGTCGATCCAGGAGGCCAGGATCGCGGCCCCGGCGACGGCCTCCGCGCCGACCAGGATCACGTACAGGTACCAGTAGAGCCAGCCGATCGTGAAGCCCGCGGCCGGGCCGAGGGCCATCCGGGCGTACTCGGCGAGCGACCCGGCGACGGGCCGGGCCACGACCATCTCGCCGAGCGCGCGCAGCACGAACAGGACGAGCAGGCCCGCCGCGGCGTAGGACAGGATCGCGGCCGGACCCGCGGTCCTGATCACGTTGCCGCTGCCGACGAACAGGCCCGCGCCGACCGCTCCGCCGATGGCGAGCATGGTCATGTGGCGGCGGCGCAGCCCGGCCTGCAGCCCGGTCTGCTGGTGGTTTTCGGACATCCCTGGCCTTCTGGACGGTTGACGCTCCTGGCAGGGACTTACCTTAGGTGTCCTGCGGAGATGCTCGAATACCGGGCCGGGTTGTCCATATTCCGGACAGGCTCTATCAGTGGAGGCGGGTGATGATGAAGTCGTCGAAACGAGCCATCGCGTCGGAGGTCTCGTCCGCGCCGTCCGCCTGGTGGACGGCCAGCGCGTCGGTCCCCCGCCGCAGCGGCCGGGCGGAGTCGGTGAACTCCAGCACGCGGCGTCCGTTCACCCAGACCCGGAGCCCGGTGGCGCGGCCGGTCAGGTCCACCTCGACCTGGAGCCGGTTGGCCTGCTGGGCGCGGAAGCCCGGCAGCTCGACGGTGCGGACGGCGCCGCGCACCGGGTCGTCGTCGACGACCTTGCGGAGCCGCAGCACGCCGTCCCAGCGCAGCATCGCCTCGTAGCGGCTCCCCTCGTCGTCGGAGTTCTCCCGGTTGAGCACGTACAGGCCCGCGTACCCGCTGGAGCCGCCCGAGGCGAAGGAGACCGACACCTCGTGCAGGGTGCGGCCGTCGGCGACGGCGCGCTCGCCGGGCAGCGAGCAGTACTCCTCGGTGGCGTCGGTGGTGTCGGTGGAGACCTGGAGACTGTGGTCCCGGTACACGCCGCACCCGGTCCCGTCCCAGCCGCCGCGGTCGTTGTCGAAGCCGTCCTTGGGGAAGAACGGGGTCCCGGGGGAGGGCGCCTGCGCGGTCGCCGGGGTCTTCCCCCTCGGCCGGAAGCCGTCGCCCAGCCGCGCCTGGCCCGCCGCTCCCAGCGCCACGCCGAGCGCCAGGAGCGCGGCGCCCCCCGCGACCAGGGGGCGGCGGCCCCGCCGGGGACGCGCCGGGGCGGGCTCGACGGTGGTGCGGCCGGGGTCGACGGCGGTGCGGCCGGGATCGGCGCGGGCGGGGGCCGCGTGCCCGGTCAGCCGGACCAGCAGATCCTGCGGGGTGGGGCGTTCGGCGGGGTCCTTGGCCAGCGCCGCGCCCACCGGCTCCACCAGCGCCGGGTCCAGGCCCTCCAGGTCGGGCGGCTCGTGCGAGATCCGGTACAGCGCCTCCGACACGGTCGCGCCCGCGAACGGCGCGCGCCCCGTCCCCGCGAACGCCACCACGCAGCCCCACGCGAACACGTCGGTCGCCCGCGTGACCTCCCCGCCGTTCAGGACCTCCGGCGCGGTGTAGGCGGGCGTCCCTGATCTTGGCGGGGACGCCCCCGTACGCTGTGCCCATGGACGTGAGCGTGGACGTGCTGGGCCCGGGGTACGAGGCGATCGAACTGCCGATGGGCGAGGACTCCGAGGGGCCCGTCGTGGCCACCCTCGTGCGCCGTCGCGCGACCGACCCGCGGCGGCGGGCGGTGCTGTACGTGCACGGGTTCGTCGACTACTTCTTCCAGAAGCACCTGGCCGACTTCTACGTCGAGCAGGGCTTCGACTTCTACGCCCTGGACCTGCGCAAGTACGGGCGTTCGCTGCGCCCCCACCAGACGCCCAACTTCGTGCGCAGCCTCACCGAGTACTTCCCGGAGATCGACGCGGCGGTGCGGATCGTCCGCGAGGACGACGGCCACGACGTGCTGCTGATCAACGGCCACTCCACCGGCGGCCTGATCGCCGCGCTGTGGGCCGACGCGCGGGGGAGGGGGCTGGTCGACGGGGTGTTCCTCAACAGCCCGTTCCTGGACATCAACGAGCCGCCGCCGGTGCGCGGGCTCGGCGCGGGCCTGGCGCGGGCGCTGCACCGCCGGTTCCCCAGGGCGGTGCTGCCCGCCGGGGTGTCGGACGCCTACGCGCGCAGCCTGCACCGCGACCACGGCGGCGAGTGGGACTTCGACCTGGAGTGGAAGCCCCTGCTCGGGTTCCCGGTGCGGGCGGCCTGGCTGGCGGCGGTGCGGCGCGGCCAGCTGCGGCTGCACGCCGGACTGGACATCGACGTCCCGGTGCTGGTGATGACGTCCCGGCGGTCGGTGCGGCCCCGGCCGGGTGTGATCGACGTCTCCGGCGGTGACGCGGTGCTGGACGTCGAGCACATGGCCCGCTGGGCGCCGCGCCTGGGCCGCAACGTCACCCTGGTGCGGATCGAGAACGGCCTGCACGACCTGGTGCTGTCGGCCAAGCCCGCCCGCGACGAGGTGTTCGGCGAGCTGGCCCGCTGGATGCGCGGCTACCTGCCCGCCTGACGGCCCCGCCGGGGCGGCGGCTCAGCCGATGACCTTGGAGATGTCGAAGTCGTCGAAGTCGACGACCGAGGGCACCGAGGGGTTGCCGCCCCGCCGGACGGTGAGCCCGGCCCAGCCGTTGGCGAGCGGCTGCTGCTCGTCGGCGTGGTCGAGGACCTGCTCGCCGTTGACCCACAGCCGCAGCCGGACCTCCTTGCCCTTGCCGTCGGGGTCCGCGCAGGCGACCTGGAGCCGGTTGGGGCCCTTGGCCTTGTGGCCGGGCACCTCGTCGACGGTCAGCAGGTCCTTGGAGCCGGTCCGGGCCGAGTACTTGGTCAGGGTCGCGCCCTTGCCGTCCTTGCGCACCACGAACGCGTACTGGTCCTTGCCGTCGTTGTTGGAGCGGCAGGCCAGCCCGTACTGGCTGTCGGGGGATCCCGCCGCCGACGTCACCGTGACGGAGACCAGCGCGTTCTGCGGGACCTCGGAGCCCGGCTTGGGGGACCACTGGTCGCGGGCCGGATAGGTGCTGTTGGTGTCCATCCGGTACACGCCGTTGGCGTAGCCGTAGCCGCTGGTGAACGTGCCGCCGCCCCAGTTGGAGCCGGTGCTGGAGAAGTTGTCGCTGAACACCGTGGCCAGCTGGTCGGGCGGCCCGTCGGAGCCCGCCACCGCGACGATCCCGACGACGGCGGCCAGCGCGGCGGCGACGACGCCCGCGCCGACCAGCAGCGGCTTGCGGGACGGGCCGCGCGACGGCCGCGCCACCGGGCCGGGGGCGGCGTCGCGGCGGGTGGTGTCCGCGCCGAGCGTCGCCGTCGGCGCGGGCTCACCGGCCGGCGTCCGCCCCAGGCCGGTGGCCGCCGGGGGCGCCGGAGCGGCCGGGGGCGGCGGGACCGGGGGCGCGCCCGGGACGTGCCAGCTCGCCTGGACGGTCTCGGCGATCAGCGCGGGGTTGGGATCGGTGTGCCCGACCAGGCGGGCCAGCAGCTCCTGCACCGAGGGGCGTTTGCGCGGGTCCTTGTCGAGGGCCGCGCCGACCAGCTCGCTCAGCGACGGGTCCAGCCCGTCCAGCTTCGGCGGCTCGTGCGCGACCTTGTAGAAGATCTCCGGAACGGTGTTGCCCGCGAACGGCGCCCGCGCCGTGCCCGCGTAGGCGACCACGCAGCCCCAGGAGAACACGTCGGAGGCCGGGGTGACCGGCTCGCCGCGCAGCAGCTCCGGCGGCAGGTAGTTGGGGGTGCCGACCAGCTGGCCGGTGCGGGTGGGGCCGTCGGCGGCGTCCAGGGCGCGGGCGATCCCGAAGTCGATCACGCGCGGGCCGGTGGCCGACAGCAGCACGTTGGCGGGCTTGAGGTCGCGGTGCACGATCCCGGCGCCGTGGATGGCGGCCAGCGCGGTCGCGACGCCGACGGCCAGGCCCTCCAGGTCCGAGCCGGGCAGCGGGCCGCGCTCGGCGACGGCGCGTTCCAGGCTGGGGCCCTCGATGTACTCGGTGACCACGTACAGCGGGTCGGCGTCCCTGCCCATTACGCCGTCCGAACCCACCTCGGCGTCGATCACGGGCGCGGTGCAGAACCGGCGGACCTGCCGGGCGGCGTTCACCTCGCGCCGGAACCGGTCGCGGAACGCCGGCTCCCCGGCCAGCTCCCGGTTGATCACCTTGACGGCGACGCGTCGCCCCCCGGGATCCTGTCCCAGGAACACCGTTCCCATGCCGCCCCGGCCCAGCCGGGACAGCAGCCGGTAGGGGCCGAGCTCGCGGGGGTCCTCGGGCCGGAGGGCGTCGGAGTTCTCACCTGCGTGCGTGGTCATCGTGGTCCTGGAGGTCGGAAGGCCTGATGTGTCGGAAACCCTACCGTCCGAACGGGTCAGACCCAGTCGCGTACGGTCCGGCGGGCGGCGTCGACGATGGAGTCGATCTGCGCGGCCATGGTGGTGGCGTCCCACGCCTGGTGCTCGGCGCAGTGCTTGAACGCCACCCGCACCATGCCGATGAAGATCGCCACGAGCAGCCGGGGCCGCAGGTCGGCCTCCGGATCGACGCCCTGGCGGCGGGCGATCTCCGCGGCGAGCGCCCGTTCGATGGCGGTGTGGTGGGCCAGGTGCGCGGCGACCAGCGCGGGTGTGGTCTCGATCACCTGCCGGAGGCGGCGGAACCGGGCGCTCTCGGCCGGGCCGCTGTCGGCGATGGACCGCAGCGCCACCCGCAGCGCCTCGGCCATCGCGGTGAACGGCGTCTCGTCGGCGGGCCGCTCGCGCAGCTCCTCCAGCATCGCCCGGTCGTAGGCCGCGAACACGCCGATGACCACGTCCTCCTTGGTGGCGAAGTACCGGAAGAACGTGCGCTGCGACACCTCCACCGCCGCGACGATCTCGTCGATGGTGGTGTCCTCGTAGCCCTGCGCCACGAACAGCTCCAGCGCCGCGTCGATCAGCGCCTGGCGGGTCCGCTGCTTCTTGTGCTCGCGCAGCCCGTCCCGGGCCCGGTCCGCGCCCGCCACGCCACCCGCCGGGACGGCGGTCGGCGGCTCGGTTGCGGTCATCGGCGGACTCCTTCTCCCCGGGGCGGCCGTGCGGACGCCTCGTGGACGGTCTATCACGGAACGGACGGTGCGGACCGCCCGGTTTCCGGCGTCATGGGGGGTCATAGGCAAGTATGAACCCGGCCGGTGGTCCAGGGGACGGGCGCCGGACCGTCCGGAAGATGGGTCCAGCGACTCTCCCGGAAAACCTGCGCTGATCATTTGTTCCGGGCCATGCTGGGGAGTAGTTACCAATTGTCGCCGTTCGAGTGCGGCATGTCACCGGATGGGGCGGCCGGTGCGGACCGGGTGGTGGGTGGTCATGGTGTCGGTCGTCGGTGTGCGTGAGGTGGGCGAGGTGCGGCGGCGGCATCTGGCCGTGCTGGCCTACGAGGTCGAGGCGCGCGGGCTGCGGTGGCGGCTGGCCGGCCCGCAGGAGTCGGTGCTCAGCGTGGTGGGGCCGCGCACCCGGCGGCAGGTGATGGTGGTGGCGACCCCGGTCGCGAGCGGCTGGTCGTTCCTGTGGTCCGGCGGCGGGATGGCCGATGTCGGCCGGGTCGCCGAGGTCGCCGACCGGCTGGCCCGCCTGCTCGCCTGATCGCCCGCCGCCGGTCCCGAAAGATCACCCCGCCTTGCGGCCCGTCCCGGCCCTTCCCTAGACTCGTGTCCGAACGTATGTTCGAGACAGACCGCATGCCTTCCCCCGTGCGGTGATCGCATCGCTCACAGGGCGGGGGAGGCAGATGACGCGCGTGTTCGGCGATCCGATCGAGGTCGCGACGGCGGCCGACGGGCGACCGCGGGGGTTCGTCTGGCGGGGGCGCGAGTACACGGTGCGGCGGGTGCTGGAGCACTGGGTCACCACCCGGGACTGGTGGCACGAGCGGGACCTCGCCGACACGGAACCGGGCGAACGCGAGTACTGGCGGGTCGAGGCCTCCCCGGGCCGCGAGACGGGGGTCTACGAGCTGCGCCACGACGCGGTCGCCGGCGTGTGGACGCTGGCGCGGATGTGGGACTGAGGCGGGCCGGTGCATCTGCATGTCGCCTCCGCGTGCTCGCCCCGGTACGGCGTCGCCGCGCCCGAGGCCCTGGTCCGGCGCGCGGCCGAGATGGGCATGGACCTGCTGGCGCTGACCGACCGCGACGGGCTGTACGGCGCGGTGCGGCACGTGGCGGCGTGCCGCGAGCACGGCGTCCGCCCGGTCGTGGGCGCCGACCTGGCCGCCGGGTCCGGGCGGGTGGTCGTGCTGGCCGCCGGGGCGCGGGGCTGGGCGTCGCTGTGCCGCCTGGTCACCGCCGCGCACGCCGGGGAACGCGGCCGCCCCGCCGTGACGCGGGAGACGGTCGCCGCGCACGCCGCGGGACTGACCGTGCTGCTGGGACCGTCCTCCGACGTGGGGCGGGCCGTGGCCGAACGCCGCCCGGACCTGGCGGCGGCGCGGCTGGCGGCCTGGCGGGAGGCCGTCCCGGTCGCGGTCGAGGTCGTCGACCACCTGGGGCGGGGCGAGGCGCACCGGGCGGCGCGGACGGTCGCGCTGGCGCGGGAGGCCGGGGTCCCCGCCGTGCTGACCAACGCCGTCCGCTACCTCGACCCCGGCGACCTCCCGGTCGCGCAGGTGCTGGACGTGGCGCGGCGCGGCGTCCCGCTGCACCGGAGCCACCTGGACGACCGGACCGGGCACGCCTACCTGAAGTCCCCCGAGGAGATGCGGCGCGTCGCCGAGCGCTTCCACACCCCCGCCGAGGCCGGGGCGCTGCTGACGGCGACCCGCGAACTCGGCGAGAGCTGCGTCCTCGACCCCGGGCGCGACCTCGGCATGGGGCGGGCGCACCTGCCCGACGCGGGCGACGACCCCTACGCGCGCCTCGTCGCGCGCTGCGAGGAGGGGCTGCGGCGGCGCGGCCTCGGGGACGCGGCGCGGGCGCGGCTGGACCACGAGCTCGGGATCGTCGCGCGCCGGGGCCTGGCCGCCTACTTCCTGACCGTCGCCGACGCCGCCGCGCTGATCCGGCGGCGCGGCATCCGCTGCGCGATCCGCGGCTCGGGCGCGGGCAGCCTGGTCAACCACCTGCTCGGGATCAGCGACCTGGACCCGCTCCGGCACGACCTGGTGATGGAGCGGTTCCTGTCCGACGGCCGCCCCGGGCTGCCCGACATCGACCTGGACGTGGAGTCGGCGCGGCGGACCGAGGCGTACCGGGCGCTGTTCGACCGCTTCGGCGAGGACGCGGTCGCGTGCGTGTCCATGCGCGAGACCTACCGGGCGCGCAGCGCGATCCGCGACGTGGGCGCGGCGGTCGGGCTGCCGCCGCACGAGATCGACGCGATCGCGAAGGCGTTCCCGCACATCCGCGCCCGGCAGATCGGCGACGCCCTGCGCGACCTGCCCGAACTGCGGCAGAGCAACCTGGGGCGGGCCCGGCTGGAGGTCGTCTTCACGATCGCGCGGCGCCTGGACGGCCTGCCCCGGCACATCGCCCTGCACCCCTGCGGCGTGCTGCTGTCCGACGCCACCCTGCGCGACCGCACCCCCGTCGAGCCGAGCCTGCTCGGCTTCCCGATGAGCCAGTTCGACAAGCACGACGTCGAGGCGATGGGCCTGCTGAAACTCGACGTCATCGGGGTGCGGATGCAGTCGGCGATGGCCCACGCCGTCGCCGAGGTCGAACGCGTCGGGGGCGGGCGGCTCGCGCTGGAGCGGGTGCCGCGCGACGACCCGGCGACGTTCGCGCTGATCCGGTCGGCGCGGACGCTGGGCTGCTTCCAGATCGAGTCGCCGGGCCAGCGGGAGCTGCTCGGCCGCCTCCAGCCCCGCACCCTGGACGACCTGGTGATCGACATCTCGCTGTTCCGGCCGGGACCGGTGGCGTCCGACATGGTCACGCCGTTCCTGGAGGCCCGCGACGGCCGCCGCGCGCCCGTCTACCCGCACCCCGACCTGGCCGACGCGCTGCGCGAGAGCCTGGGCGTGGTCGTCTTCCACGAGCAGGTGCTGCGGGTGCTGGACGTGATGACCGGCTGCGGGCTGTCGGAGGCCGAGGCGGCGCGGCGCAGGCTGGCCGACGAGACCGGTCAGGCCGAGGTCGGCGCCTGGTTCCGGGAGCGGGCCTTCGCGCGCGGCCACGACGCCGCCACCGTGGAGCGGGTGTGGCGGACGCTGGCGGCGTTCGGGGCGTTCGGGTTCTGCAAGGCGCACGCGGCGGCGTTCGCGCTGCCCACCTACCAGTCGGCGTGGCTGAAGCGGCACCACCCGGCGGCGTTCTACGCGGGCGTGCTCACCCACGACCCCGGCATGTACCCCAAGCGGGTCATCCTCCACGACGCCCGGCACTTCGGCGTCCCGGTCCTGCCGCTGGACGTCAACCGCTCGGCGCCCGACTGGCACGTCGAGCCGGTGGCGCGCGGCGGGACGGCGGGCATCCGGGTCGCGCTGAACGAGGTCAGGGGCATCTCCGGCGCGGAGGTGGACCGGATCGTCACCGCCCGCCCCTACCGGTCCCTGACCGACTTCTGGCGGCGCGCCCGCGTGTCCCGCCCGACCGCCGAACGCCTCGTGCTGGCGGGCGCGTTCGACGCCCTGTACGACCGGCACGACCGCCGCGACCTGCTGCTGCGCGTGGGCGCGCTCGAACGTTCCGCCCCGCGCCCGCCGGAGGGGCAGCTCGCGTTCGACGACGACCTCGACGCCGCCGGCGGGACCGAGCGCATCCCCGCCGGGGAGCTGCCCCCGATGACGCCCGGCGAGCGCGTCCGGGCCGAGCTGGAGATCCTCGGACTGGACGTCTCCGAGCACGTGCTGACCCGCTACGCGGACCTGCTGGCCGCGCTGGGCGTCGTCCGCGCCCGCGACCTGCCCGGCCGTCCCCACGGCGGGGAGGTCCTGGTCGCGGGCGCGAAGGTCGCCACCCAGACCCCGCCGGTCCGCTCCGGCCAGCGCGTGATCTTCGCGACGCTGGACGACGTGACCGGGCCGGTGGACCTGGCGTTCTTCGAGTCGGTGCAGGACCGCTGCGCCGCGACGGTGTTCGGGTCCTGGCTGCTGCTGGCGCGCGGGCGGGTCCGGCGGGCCGGGCCGCGCGCGGTGTCGCTGACCGCGACGGACTGCTGGGACCTGGCGGAGCTGCACGAGGAGTGGCGCGCGGGCGGCGCCGACGCGGTCCGCCGGGCCATGGCGCGGACGGACCCGGGGCGGGGCCGCCCGGTGGGGGGCCGCCGGCTCTCCGCGACGGGCTTCGCGGCCTCGCCCTACTCCGACGTCACCCCGGCGGGCGGCGCGGTGGGACGCCCGCTGTGGCACACGAGCGGCGGCAGCTCCGGCCCCCTTCCCTGAGCGGGGTCCCCGACGCGCGCGCGGCGGCGTTCATGATGGCGGGGCGACCACCGACGACCGAGCGCCCCGGCGGGGTCAGGCGGTCTCCTCCAGGCCGTTCTCCCTGGTGTTGTGGGCCGCGCGGATCAGCCACGACCCGTCGCGCTTCACCATCACCAGGGTGACGATCCCCCGCCGGTCCTCCGGCGCCGCGCCGGGCGGGCGGTGGTCCGGCCAGCGCCAGGCCGTGTGCACGAGCGCGACGCCGGGCGCGACGTCCTGGACGCTCAGGACCTCCTGCGTGTAGCTCTTCTTCTGCTCGACGACCGAGGCGGGGACGTCCTCGTGCCCCGCCACGTTCTCCCGCCGCGACCTCCACCAGAGGCCGCGATGGGTGATGAAGTCCGAGTCCTCGGTGAACAGCGCGCCCCACTCGTCCATCCGGTGCCGGACCCACAGATCGGTGTAGGTCGCCACGGTGTCCCTGATATCGCGCTCGTCTGCCTGATCCATCCCGCCATCCTGGAACCTCGACCAAAGTTGAGGTCAAGGGGTGATCAGGGTTCGCGGCCGACCTGGAGGCGGGTGATCTCGAAGACGCCGCCCATGCACAGCGCCGCCGCCAGGGCCTGGAACGCCGCCGCCGCGACCCCCACGTGCACCGCGAACCGCGCCTCGGCCAGCGTCTGCGCCGAGCCCGCGACGAACACCTTGCCAAGGCCCGTGCCCAGCAGCAGGCACGTCCACCACGCGCCCACGACCGCCGCCGCGCGCTGCCGCTGGACGGTGCGGTAGCGGCCGCTGCTGACCCAGATGTCGTAGACCATGCGCGGGGGCAGCCACAGGTTCACGACCGGGGTCGCCCAGCCGAGCAGCAGCCACGCCCGGTGGTGCCGGTGCGGTCCCGGCGACTGGCCGCGGGCCCGCCACAGCCACACCAGGTACAGCAGGCCGGTGACGACGGCCATCACGCCCGAGATCACGAACACGTCCCCGTAGGGGCCGAGCATCCGTTCGGCCTCGGCGGGGTCGAACGCGTCGTGGGTGGTGACGTCGAGGGGTTCGGCGGCCCGCAGCAGGCTGATGCCCGCGCCCAGGTCCACGAACGCGTTGAAGCCCAGCAGCATGAACACCGCCACGCCCAGCGCCCGGAAGTCCCGCCGCCGCGACCAGGCGCCGCAGCCGGGGCAGCGGGCGACCTCGGTGGGAACGATGTCACCGCACATCGCACACGGCATGGCCACCTCCGGGGCTTTACGCTCCTCTTGCACGGATCCTACGTACCTTTGACCGACGGCGTACGCAGCGGGTTCACCGTTCCGGGACGGAGATCGGGGACGGAACGTCGGCGGTGCTCCGTAGGCTCGGCCGAGCGACGGACGAGGAGGAAGGACCCCCACGTGAGCCAGGTGCACCCGCTGTTCGTGTCACGGGAGCTGTCCGAGGAGCGCGGACTGCGGAAGGACCCGGAGTTCGCCTGGACCGCCCGTGGCGTGGTCGCCTCCCCGGGCGGCGACCGGCACGTGCTGACGCTGTTCGAGCACTTCTTCACCAACCGCGCCGGGGAGCGCCGCCGGTCGGTGGACCACGTGATGACCCGGTTCGCGCCGGACGGCGCGCCCGTGCGGCAGGCGGTGGTCGAGGGCCTGAACACCGCCGACGCGGCGCCGTGCGCCCTGCCCGACGGCCGGTTCCTGGTCACCGGCCGGGACAACGTCACGATGGTGGTCGGCGCCGACCTCGCCTCCGCCGCCCTGGCGACCGGCACGGGCCGGTGGGCGGCGCGGGCGCGGCTCACCCCCTCGGGGCGGGCGGTGTGCCTGGGCGGGGGCGTCGCCGTCGCGGTCACCGAGACGCCGCTGACCGCCGACCCGCTGCCCGCGCTGCGGCCCGTCACGACGTTCGTGACCGACTACGCGCGCGAGTTCCCGGCGGCCCCGCCCACGTTCGGGCCGGGCGGCGGCGACCTGGCCGCGCTGCTCAGGGAGAAGCTGGGCTACCGCATGCTGTACGGGCTGTGGGACGCGGTGCCGCTGGACGACGAGACGTTCGTCGTCGCGGTCGTCAGCAGGACCAAGTACCTGCGGCAGCGCGGCGGCGACTTCGTGTTCGCCCTGATCGGCGCGGACGGCTCCTGGAAGGGCCTGCTCGACCTCGACGCCTACCGGGACGGGGCCGGGCGCGGGACCCGGTACGACGTGGCCGTGGCCCGCGGGCGGCGGATCGTCCACCTCAACACGTTCGGCCTGTACGTCTTCGACGACACCGGGGCGCGGCTGGCGAGGCTGCCGGTCGAGGAAAAGGAGTACAAGGCGCTCAAGGCGTTCCGGCTGCACGGCGTCGATCCGGACGGGAGCCTGCTGCTGGTCCACGAGAAGCAGAACCTGCTGGTCACGATCCCGGTGCCGGACGACCTGGCCGACCTGCCCGCGGCCGTCGCGGACGCCATGGCGGCGTTCCCCAAGGCCCGGAGCGCGTGGAAGAAGCGGCACGAGGTGGTCTCCACCGCGCACGGGTGGCAGTGGATCGCCGACTTCTAGGACAGCCCGACCAGGCGGGACGCGACGACGGTCACGGCGGCCGCCAGCCCGAGCCAGGCCGCCAGGCGGGGCAGGGTGCCGCGGCGGACGAGGCGCTCGGGGGCCCGTCCGGCGACCACGACCAGCGACCACCAGCCGGCGGTCGCCGCGACCAGCGCGTGCAGCGTCCCGTAGCCCGCGAACGAGAACCCCGCCACCAGCCCCGGCGGGGTCAGCGTGTGCAGCAGCAGCACCGGGCCCCGCTCCGGGCCGCGCAGGCCGCGCCGCAGCCCGGCCAGCACCAGCAGCCAGCCGGTGACGGCGAACGCCACCAGCACGACCACCGGCACCGGGACCCCGGCCAGTGACTCGGGGACCGGCGCCGTCACCGCATCAGGCCCGACTCCCAGGCCCACGCGGCGATCTCGACCCGGTTGCGGGCGGAGACCTTGCGCTGGACGTTGCCCAGGTGCGTCTTGACGGTGGACAGCGAGACGTACAGCTCTCCCGCGATCTCCTCGTTGGTGCGGCCGCGCGCCACCAGGCGGACGACGTCGAGTTCGCGCTCGGTGAGCTGCTCGCGCGGGGCGGCGGCCTGCGGCCGCGGGGTGGCCAGGTGCTCCAGCAGCCGGACGGTCACCGACGGGGAGACCAGGGCCTCACCGTTGGCGGCGGCCCGCACCGCCTCCACCAGCAGCGCCGGGCCGCTGTCCTTCAGCAGGAACCCGACCGCGCCGCCGCGCAGCGCCCCGTAGACGTACTCGTCCATGTCGAACGTGGTGACGATCACCACCCGGAGCGGGTCGGGCACGTCCGGCCCGGCCAGGGCGCGGGTGGCGGCCAGCCCGTCCAGCCGGGGCATCCGGATGTCGAACAGGCACACGTCGGGCCGCAGCCGGCGGGCCAGCTCGACCGCCTCGGCCCCGTCGGCGGCCTCGCCCACCACCTCCATGTCGGCCTGCGAGTCGACGATCATCCGGAACCCGGTCCGGACCATCTCCTGGTCGTCGGCGATCAGCACGCGGATGGTCACGGACGTGATTCTCCCAGGCTCCCGCCGGTGGGCAGGACGGCGACGACCTCCCAGCCGCCCTCGGGGCGGGGGCCGGCGTACAGGCGGCCGTGCAGCGCCTCGACGCGTTCGCCCAGGCCGGCCAGGCCGAAGCCGCTGGACGGCAGGCGGCGGGAGGCGCCCCGGCCGTCGTCGCGGACGGCGATCTCGACCGAGCCGTCGGGGCGGCGCGCGACGGACACGGTGACGGCGGTGGCGTCGGCGGCGTGCTTGCGGGCGTTGGTCAGCGCCTCCTGCACCACGCGGTGCACCGAGGTGGCGACCTCCGGCGGGAGCGCGCCGAGGCCGGGGTCCAGATGGAGGGTGGCGGGCGGGTCGGTGAAGCCGTCGACCAGCTCCTCCACCTGCGCCAGGTCGCCGACCGGGCGGGTCGTGGAGCCGGTGCCGCCCTCCTCGCCGCCCGCGCCGTCCTGCGCCTCGCGCAGCAGCCCCACCATGCGGCGCATCGACGTCAGCGCCTCGGTCCCGGCCTTCTCGATCCCGGCGAACATCCGGTCCAGCTGCTCGGGGCTCTGCGCCGTGCCGGGCTGGGCCGCGAACCGCGCGGCCTGCGCCTGGACGACGATCCCGGTGACGTGGTGGGCGACGAAGTCGTGCAGGTCGCGGGCGAGCTCCAGGCGCTCGTCGCGGCGCGCGGCGTCCAGCGTGCGGGCGCGCTGGGCGTCCAGCGCGCGCAGGTACAGGCCCGCGCCGATCGCCACGGCGACCAGCACCGCCAGCGGGGCCGAGAACAGCAGCGTCGTCCACGGCGAGGCGCGGAACGGCAGGGCCACGACCGCCCCGCCGGTCAGCGCGGTCATCGCGACCAGGCGGTCGCGCGGGACCTTCCAGACGACCCGCGCCACCAGGACCAGCAGGCCGCAGACCTCCAGGATCACGCTGGGGTTGTCGATGTCGGCGTTCCGGAAGCCGATGGTCATCGTCAGCACGACCGAGGCCAGCGCGGTCCCGAACGCCCAGCGCTCCATGTGCCGCTGGATCAGCGCGCCGATCGCCGCCGCGACCGCCACCAGGTGCAGCCCCACGTCGTAGGGCGACAGGCCGTTCCCGCTCCCCGTGGTGGACACGACCGACAGCAGCATGAACAGGCCCGCCAGCCCCCACGCCACGGTGCGGACCAGGCAGCCCCCGACCGAGTTGACCCGTTTCAGCCGGGCTTCCGGATCGTTCATGTCCCCCCTGTTCCTCTCCCCGACCCGAGGCTACGACCCGCAGCCGATGCGCGGATCAGCCGTTCGGCCGATCCGGGCGGTGCGCGGACCGGCCGTGTGCCCGGTGTGGCTGACCTGCGGTTTCGCCCACAGTAGAGGCATGAACGCGATGTACCTGATCTACGTGCCGGTGGCCGCCTTCTTCGTGGCCTTCGTCGTCTACGGCGGGCTGGTCATGCCCGCCAGGGAGATCCTCGACTCGCTCCGGGACCACCGGGGCGACCGCGAGGCGGGCCGGAAGGCCGCCGCCTGATGACCGAGGTCGTGCTCTCGGGGACCGGGCTGGTCAAGCGCTTCGGCGCCACGGTCGCGCTGGACGGGGTGGACCTGTCGGTGGGCCGCGGCGAGACGCTGGCGATCATGGGGCCGTCCGGTTCCGGCAAGTCCACCCTGCTGCACTGCCTGGCGGGGATCATGAGGCCGGACGCGGGCGAGGTGCGCCTGCTGGGGCAGCGCGTCGACGCGCTGGGCGAACGCCGGCGCAGCGAGCTGCGGCGGACCCGGTTCGGGTTCGTGTTCCAGTTCGGGCAGCTGCTGCCGGAGCTGCCAGCCGACGAGAACGTGGCGCTGCCGCTGATGCTGGGCGGCACGCCGCGCCGGGAGGCGGTGCGGGCCGCCCGCGTCTGGTTCGGCCCGCTGGGCCTGGCCGGCATGGAGTCGCGGCGGCCCGGCGAGCTGTCGGGCGGGCAGGCGCAGCGCGTCGCCATCGCCCGCGCGCTGGTGACGCGGCCCGCCGTGGTGTTCGCCGACGAGCCGACCGGCGCGCTCGACCAGAACACCGGCCACGGGACGATGCGGCTGCTGGTGGAGGCCACCAAGCACAACGGCGCGTCGCTGGTGGTCGTCACCCACGACGTCGACGTCGCGAACTGGTGCGACCGCAGGGCCGAGGTGCGCGACGGCCGTCTGGTGGACCCGGCGCGGGCGGAGGCGTGATGGGCACCGTCCTCGACCTGACCTGGCGGCTGCTGCGCGGCGGCGGCCGCCGGGGGATGCTGGGGTCGCTGCTGACGGCGGCGGCGGTGGCCGTGTCGACGGGCCTGCTGCTGTTCGCGGTGGGCGCCAACCACGCGTTCGGGGTCCGCGCCGACGCCGACGCCTGGCGGCACCCGAAGGCGGCGGCGGGGGCGGCGACCGCCGTCGAGGCGCTGTCCACCGACCACGTGCGCGGCCGGGCGGTCGCGGTGGTGGACCTGGCGGCGCTGGGCGGCGGGGCGCCGACGCCCCCCGGGATGCCGCGCTTTCCCAAGCCGGGGGAGACGTGGGCGTCGCCGGAGCTGGCGAAGCTGATGAGGTCGCTGCCCGCCGACCAGCTGGCCGGACGGTTCCCGCCCCTCGCCGGGACGCTGGACCGGGACGCGCTCGTGCACCCGGGCGAACTGGTCGCGGTGGTCGGCCGGACGGCCGACGATCCGGCGCTGACCGGGAAGCGCCCCGACGACTTCGGGCTCGGCCTGACGGCCACGCCGACGCGGATCGCCGCGTTCCAGACCGGCGCGGTGTCGCCGCTGTCGGAGACGTACCGGCTGCTCATGCTGGTCGCGTCGGTGCTGATGGTCGTCCCGCTGCTGGTGTTCGGCGGCGCCGCCGCGCGGCTGACGGTCGCCCGGCGCGACCAGCGGCTGGCGGCGTTGCGGCTGGTGGGGGCCACCCCCGGCCAGGTCGTCGCGGTCACCGTCGCCGAGGCGGTGCTGACGGCCGCCGCCGGGGCCGTGGCCGGCGCGGCGCTGTACGGGCTGACGGTCCCGGCGGTCGCGCGGATCGAGATCGGCGGCGGCGCCTGGTACCCGGCCGACCTGTGGCCGGGCCCGCTGCCGCTGCTGGGCGTGCTGCTGGCGGTGCCGGTGCTGGTCGGGATCAGCGCGGTCGTGGGGCTGCGGCGGGTCGTGGTCAGCCCGCTGGGCGTGGCCCGGCGGGAGACGCCGCCCCGGATGCGGGCGGTCCGGGCCGTGGCGTTCGCGGTGATCCTGGTGGCGTTCGGGGCGGTCGGCGGCAGCCTGTCGGGGATGGGGAGGACCGGGATCACCGTGCTGCTGGTGTTCCTGGGGCTGGCGTTCGTCGGCATCAACCTGGTCGGCCCGTGGGTGGTCGCGCTGATCGGCCGCGTCGCGGTCGGCACGGCACGGGGGCCGGTCCGCCTGCTGGCGGGCCGCCGGCTGCTCGACGACCCGCGCGCCGCCTGGCGCACGGTCGCCGGGATCGCGCTGACCGGCTTCGTCGCGGGCTTCCTGTCGCTGCTGAACCCGCCCGCCGCCGATCCGGCGGCCCGCACCGGGCGGATCGGGCTGTCGGTGCCCCCGGCCCGGGTCGAGGCCGTGGCGGACCGGGCCCGCGAACGCCTCGCCGGCCTGCTCGCCACGATCAGGGTCGAACGGCCCGGCCGCGCCGCCGACGACGTCCCCGTCGTGATCACCGTGACGGGCGGGCCCGCCGAGGTGGACCGCGCCCGCACCGCCCTGACCGGCGTGCTCCCGGGCCGCACCACCGCGACCTCGGGCGACGACCGGTCCGGCGACGCGCTGCTGGCCGACGTCCGGACCGGCGCGCTGACGGTCCTGGCGGTGTCGTTCCTGATCGCGATCACCAGCGCGGGGATCACGGGGGCGTCGGCCGTCCTGGACCGCCGCCAGACCTACGCGATGCTCCGCCTGGCCGGGACGCCGCTGGAGGTCCTGGACCGGGCCCGCCGCCAGGAGACGCTGATCCCGCTGGCGGTCCTGGGCGGCGGCTCCCTGGCGACGGGGCTGTTCTTCGCGGCGCCGTTCGCGCTGGGCTTCGGGGCCGGCGGCGCGCTGACCCTGCTGGCCTGCGTGGTCGTGGGCGTCGCGGGGATCGTGGGCGCGAGCGCGCTGAGCCGCCCCCTGCTGCGCGCCGTCACCACCGACCCGGCCCCCAGGCCGGACTGACCGCGCGACAGGTCCATCCGTTCATCCCGGAGCCGGGTCCCGCGCGTGCGGGACCCGGCTCTGTCATGTCCGAAGATGTCAGCGGGGCCTGACAGGCTGTGGGAATGATCAAAGAGCTGCCCGGGCCGGTGCGCACGCTGCTGGTCGTGCGGGTCCTCAACCAGGTCGGCTCCTACGCGATGGGCTTCCTCGCCGTGCTCGCCGGACCCGACCTGGCGGCGCCGGTCCTCGGGGTCTTCGGGGTGACGGCGCTGGCCTCCCGGTGGGCCGGGAGCCTGCTGCTGGACCGGCTGCCCCCGCGCACGGTGATCGCCGCCGGGCTGGTCGGGACCGGGCTGGCGCTGCTGCTGCTGGCGGCGGCGCGGGGACCGGCGCAGATCGTGGCGGCGGTGGCGGTGGTCGGGCTGGCGTTCGAGCTCTACGAGCCCGCCACCCAGGAGCTCCTCGCCCGGCTGACCGAGGGGCCGCGCCGCTCCGACGCCTACGCGCTGCTGGGGGCGAGCCTGGTCGCGGCGGGGTCGGCCGGGGGACTGGTCGCGGCCGTGCTGCTGCCGTTCGGGGCGCGGTGGCTGATGGTCGTGGACGGCGCGACCTGCCTGGCCGCCGCCGCGATCACGCTGGCGTTCCTGGGCGGGCGGGAGGCGCGGACGGTCCCGCGGCGCTCCGGTGCCGACCGGTGGCGCCCGCCCCGGGAGCTGCTGCGGCTGACGGCGGCGGGCACCGCGTTCGCCTACGGCTGCCTGGCGGTGATCATGTTCCTGCCGTTCACGCTGCTGCAACGGGGCGCGCCCGCGTGGGTGCCCGGACTGGTGCTGGCCGGGTCGGCGCTGCTGGCCCCGCTGGTCGTCTGGGTGGCCCGCCGCTCGGCCAGCGCGGTGCCCGTGGCGGCGGGAACGGCGTTGATGGGCGTGTTCGCGCTGGCGATGGCCGCGTTCGGCGGCGTCGCGGGGACCGTGGCGGTCTACCTGGCCTGGGCGGCGGCCTACAGCCTGTTCCTCGGGCGCTGGCAGACGATGGTCGCCGACATCGCCCCGGAGGGCGACCGGCCCCGGTGGTTCGCGTTCTTCGGGGCGTCGTGGGGCGTGGCGCAGCCGGCCGTTCCGGGGGTGGTGGCGGTGTTCGCCGGGGTCGCGGGCGGGACGGGGGCGGCGGCGTTCCTGACGGCGGGCGCGGCGCTGCTGCTGGTCCCGCCGCTTCTGATGGTCAGGGCCCCGGCGTTCCCCGGCCGGGCTCAGCGCTCGGCGGGCAGCCTGATCCAGAGGTCGGGCGGCCCCTCGACGGGCCGCGTGTCGGAGGGGTGAAGCCCCACGAACGCGCAGCAGTGCGCGACGGCGCCGTCCCGCGTCAGGTAGCCGGTGAGGATCTCCAGGGACGGCTCGTCGGGGAACGGATGGCCGCCGCCGGGGTTCAGGCCCCAGCTCTCGGCCTCGCCGTCCCGGAAGACGCAGCCCTGGTTGCCGCTCTTGGGATTGGCGTACAGCCCGTAGGCGACGGTGCCCCTCGACAGCCGCTTCATGAGATCGGTCCGCTGGGGCGCGTACCCCCAGGGCTGGGCGATCACGCAGCCGCCCGGCACCTCGGTGACGCCGACGATCTCCAGGGCCTCGTCGCCGAACGGGTCCAGCCCGTCGAGGTCCACGGCGGCCGGGGCGCCGCCGAGCCGCCGCACCGCCTCGCCCGCGTCGACGCCCGCGACGCAGGCGAGCCCCAGCCCGTCGAGGAGGAACCCGTCGAACACCCGCCGCGCCTGCGGGGCGACGGCGACCACGACGGCCTCCTCGACGGTCAGCCCGGGGTCGCGGCCGGGGTCGCCGAACAGCTCCGGCTCCGGTCCCAGCAGGCTCAGCCGGCCGGGTGACCACCCCCGCATCATCGGCCGCCACGGGTCGGCCCCGGCGGCGACGAGGACCCGCGCGTTGTCCGGACGGCCGTGGTAGACGGCGTTCCACAACGCGCTGCGCCCCTCGTGCTCGGCGTCGACGTCGGCCACCCGCCGGGCCAGCTCCGCGACGACCTCGGGGGAGCCCTCCTCGGCCGCGACGTGCAGCGGCCGCTGGTACGCCCACACCTCGGCGTCGGGATCGGCCCCGGCGTCCAGCCGCGCCCGGATCCCCGCGAGGTCCGTCCAGTCGCCGTACCCGATGCCCGCCCATCCGCCCGTGCCGTCGCTCATGGCGATCATGCTCCCAACGCCCACCGACAGAATCCCGGGAAGAATTCCCCGGACCGGT
The DNA here is from genome assembly GCF_014138665.1 of Actinomadura kijaniata. Lineage (NCBI taxonomy): Bacteria > Bacillati > Actinomycetota > Actinomycetes > Streptosporangiales > Thermomonosporaceae > Actinomadura > Actinomadura kijaniata. The sequence continues at coordinate 181,398 of NZ_JACJIA010000003.1, read as the reverse complement.
GTCGAGAACCCCGCGGCGGCTCCGACCAGTGGGCGAAAGGCGGCCAGGGCCGGAAGGGCCAGAGCCGGAAAGAACCAGAGGGAGAACGCCATGAGCAAGGTCACCTGCGACATCGGGATGTCGGTCGACGGGTTCGTCGCCGGTCCCCACCAGAGCCGCCAGGACCCCCTCGGGGTGGGCGCCGAGCGCCTGCACCGGTGGATGTTCGAGCAGCCCGACGCCAACGCCGAGGCCATCGCGAAGATCACCGCGGCGGGCGCGTTCATCATGGGGCGCAACATGTTCGGGGCCGACCGGGGCGAATGGGACCTGGACTGGACCGGCTGGTGGGGCGAGGAGCCGCCGTACCACGCGCCGGTGTTCGTGCTGGCCCACCGGCCCCGCGCGAGCGTGCCGATGAAGGGCGGCACGACGTTCCACTTCGTCACCGACGGGATCGAGGCCGCCCTGACGCGGGCCCGGGAGGCCGCCGGCGACCGCGACGTGGCGGTCGCCGGCGGCGCGCACACGGTGAACCAGTACCTGGCCGCCGGGCTGATCGACGAACTGCGCCTGCACCTGGCGCCGGTGGTGCTCGGCGCGGGCGAGCGCCTGTTCGCCGGGGTCGGCGACCTGGGGCTGGAGCTGGTCGACCAGTCGGGCACCGACCTGGTCACCCACCTGACCTACCGCGTGTCGCGCTGAGGGGCGGGGTCAGACCTTGTCCAGGGCGCGGGCGAAGTCCTGCCACAGGTCCTCGGGGTGCTCGATGCCCACGGCGACGCGGACCAGGCCCTCGGTGACGCCCGCGGACGCCAGGTCCTCCGGGGGGACGGCCGCGTGCGAGGTGGAGGCCGGGTGCATCGCCAGGGTCTTCACATCGCCCAGGGACGGGGCCAGCAGCGCCACCTGGAGCGCCTCGGTGAAGGTCCGGCCCGCCTCCCGGCCGCCCGCCAGCTCGAACGCCAGCACGCCCCCGGCCCCCTCGGGCAGCAGCCGCCTGGCCAGGTCGTGCTGGGGGTGGGCGGGCAGGCTGGGATGGTGGACCCGCGTGACGGCCGGGTGCCCGGTGAGGCGTTCGGCCAGGTACCGGGCGTTGTCGGACTGGCGGCGCACGCGCAGCGGCAGCGTCGCCAGCCCGCGCAGCAGCAGGTAGGCCGAGTGCGCGTCGAGCGCGGAGCCCAGCTCGATGGCGTGCGTCCACACGCGCCGCCGCAGCTCCGCGTCGGCGAACACCACGATCCCGCCCAGCACGTCGGAGTGCCCGCCCAGGTACTTGGTCGCCGAGTGCAGGACGATGTCCGCGCCGTGCTCCAGCGGACGGCACAGCAGCGGCGTGGCGAACGTGTTGTCCACCACCGTCGTCACCCCGGCCTCGCGGGCCACCGCGCTCAGCGCGGGCAGGTCCACGACCTGGGTGGTCGGGTTGGCGATGGTCTCCAGGACCAGCAGCGCGGTGGTCGGGCGCAGGGCGGCGCGGACCTCGGCCGGGTCGTCGCCGCCGACGTAGGTGACCTCCACGCCCCAGCGCTCGGCGAGGTCGTTCAGCAGGACCAGGGTGCCGCCGTACAGGCAGCGCTGCGCCACCACGTGGGCGCCGGAGCGCAGCAGGGACATCAGCACCGCGTTCACCGCGCCCATCCCCGACCCGGTGGTCAGCGCCGCCGCGCCGCCCTCCAGGTCGGCGACGGCCCGCTCGAACGCCTGCGCGGTGGGATTTCCATAACGGTCGTAGAGGAAACCCGAACCGTCGGGATTCGGCCCGTCGAACGCGCCCGTCAACGCCTCCGCCGTCTCGAACGAGAACAGGTGCGACTGGTAGATCGGAGTGGTGAAGGGGCGGCTGCCGGACGGAATGACGACCGGCGGGTGAACGGCTCGGGTCTCGGGACGCAGGTTCTCCATAACGCCAGCGTGTCCGCCCCCCGCGGGGCCAAACAGGGCCAATCCGGTGAAGTGGCCTTGAAGGGCGGCCCGGAAATGTCGGTGCCGATCCCTAGTGTGGTTCACGCGTGGAGGACACCGCGGAATTCCCGGTGAACCCGCGCCTTGTCCGAGGCGTACCACCGGGTATACCGCGGAAGACGGAAGGGGTAAGGAAGTGAACGGTACGACGTTCCATCTCACCCGCTCGCACCTGGACGGCCCGGCGGAGCGGACCCTGGTCCAGCCGTGGATCGGGGAGCTGTCCGGCCTGTCCCTCAACGCCTACCCCGACGAGTCCCGTCCGACCGGGTCCCGCCCGACCGGGTCCCGCCCGACCGGGTCCCACCCGACCGGGTCCCATCCGCCGCTGACCGTCGTGGAGCCCCTGCCCCCGGCGCTCCCGAGGCATGTCGAACGCATCGCCCTGGCCGCCTAGTCATCTCGCATACTGAGACCCGCTTCTCACTCTCTGAGAAGCGGGTCTAGTGTCGTGGGCAGCGGAGCCGACGAGGACTCCCGTTTCGCGGAGGTGACCCCCATGCCCACCTACACCCATGGACACCACGAGGCCGTGCTGAGCTCGCACCGCTGGCGCACGGCCGAGAACTCGGCGGCCCACCTCCTGCCGCACCTGCGCCCCGGCCTGTCGGTGCTGGACGTGGGCTGCGGGCCCGGCACCATCACCACCGGCCTGGCCGAGCGCGTCGCCCCCGGCGGCCGGGTCGTCGGCGTCGATCCCGCCGCCTCCGTCGTGGCGGAGGCCGCCCGGGAGGCGGCCGGAAGGGGCCTGGCGGGCGTCACCTTCGCCACCGGCGACGTCCACGCCCTGGACTTCCCCGACGACGCCTTCGACGTCGTCCACGCGCACCAGGTCCTCCAGCACCTGCCCGACCCGGTGGCGGCGCTGCGCGAGATGCGGCGCGTCTGCAAACCGGGCGGGGTCGTGGCGGCCCGGGACGCCGACTTCGGCGGCATGATCTGGTACCCGGACCCGCCCGGCATGGACCGCTGGCGCCCCGTCTACCAGGCCGTCGCCCGCGGCAACGGCGGCGAGCCCGACGCCGGCCGCCGCCTGCCGTCCTGGGCCCGGCGGGCGGGCTTCACCGACGTCACCGCGTCGGCCTCGGTCTGGTGCTACTCCACCCCGGAGGAACGCGAGTGGTGGAGCGACTCGTGGGGCGGGCGCCTGCTGCACTCGGAGGTCGCCGACCACGCCGTCTCCCAGGGGCACGCCACCCGCGAGGAGCTGGCGGAGTTCCACGCGGGATGGAAGGCGTGGGCGGCGGCCGAGGACGGCTGGTTCGGCGTTCCGCACGGTGAGATCATCTGCCGCGCCTGACCCCGGCTATCGTGCGGGACTGTGACGAACCGCGCGCGTCTCGCGGCCTCCGCCCGCCTGCCCGGCGCGGAGGGCCGCCACCACCCTCCGGACCTGGAGGGACGCCGCGTCCTGCTGGTCGACGGGGACGTCCTGGCGGTGTACGACCTGGAGGAGCTGTTCCGGGGGAGGACCGAACCGGCGGTGGCGTTCCCGTTCCCCTGGCCGGGCTGGACGCGGGGCGGGCACAGCGTGAGCCCGGACGGCACGTTCGCGGTGCTGTCCGGGCAGCGGTCCGTCCGCGCGGTGACCGCCGGGGGCGGGACGCTGTGGGAGTACCGGCACCCCTGCTGGGACGCCGAGGTCGGCCACCCGCACACCGACGACGCGCAGGTGTGCCCGAACACGGAGTCCGGCTCGTGCCGGATCACGGCGGACGGCTCGGCGGTCTGGGCGCACGTGCCGCACGGCGGCGACGAGGTCGAGGGCGAGGAATGGCTCGTGCTGGACGCCGGGACCGGAACGGCGCTGGCCCGCACCGCCCTCGACACCGTGGCCTCCGGCTCCGAGCACCTCGCGTACCCCGACGGCCTGCACATGGGGCTGTCGGTCGGCGAGGGGGAGGACCGGGCCCCCGTGTTCTGGGGCCGCTGGGACGGCGCGGAGCAGACCGTCCGGCCGCTGGACGACGACCGCTACCTCGCCGACGCCCGCGCGGACGCGTTCCTGACGGTGGCCCACGGGGGCGACGACATCGTCCTGCACCGCTTCCCGGACGGCGGCGGCACGGCCCGCCTGCCCGCCGGGACGGTCCCGCCGCACGCCCCCGGCGCGCACCTCTCCTGGGACTTCGGCTGCGGCTACGTGGACGCCGGCCACGTCATCGCCTCGACCGCCGGATGCGACCGGGGCCTCGGCCCCGAACGGCACTGGCTGCTGGACGCGGCCACCCTCCTGCGGTGGTCCGCGCCGATCGCCTACCCCGGCGACGTCACCGGCCCGCCCCTCCCGCTGGGCGACGGGACGTGGCTGACCTGGAACGACGGCCGGCTTCTGCGATGGGAGATCGACAGATGAGACTGCTGCTGCTGGGCGGGACCGAGTTCGTCGGCCGGGCCGTCACCGAGGAGGCCCTGGCCAGAGGCTGGGAGGTGACGGTCTTCCACCGCGGGCGGCACGCCCCGCCGGAGGGGGTGACCGCGCTGCACGGGGACCGGCTGGCGGACGACGGCCTGGCCGCCCTCGACGGCGGCCGCTGGGACACCGTCGTCGACACCTGGTCCGGCGCCCCGCGGGCGGTGCGGGACGCCGCGCGCGCCGTCCGCGCCGACCGCTACGTCTACATCTCCAGCCGCTCGGTCTACGCGTTCCCCGGCGGGCCGGGCATGAACGAGGACGCCCCGGTGGTGGACGGCTCGCCCGACGCGGACCAGGAGGACTACGCGCGGGACAAACGGGGCGGCGAGCTGGCCGCGCTGGAGGCCTTCGGGGACCGGGCGCTGCTGGTGCGCGCCGGGCTGATCCTCGGCCCCTACGAGAACATCGGGCGGCTGCCCTGGTGGCTGAACCGCGTCGCGCGCGGCGGCCCCGTCCTCGCCCCCGGCCCGCGCGACCAGGGCGTGCAGTACATCGACGTGCGCGACCTGGCGGTCTGGACGCTCGACGCGGCCGAACGCGGCCTCGGCGGCCCCTGCGACCTGGCGAGCCCACCGGCCCACACCACCATGGGCGGGCTGCTGGAGGCGTGCGCGCGGGCCACCGGCGCGGACGCCGACCTGCGCTGGACGGACCCGGAGACGATCCTCGCGGCGGGCGTCGCGCCGTGGACGGAGCTGCCGTGCTGGCTGCCGCCCGGCGAGACCTACGACTTCCTCCAGCGCGGCGACGTGGGCAGGGCCCTGGCCAGCGGGCTGCGCTGCCGCCCCGTGGAAGAGACGGTCACCGACACCTGGGCCTGGCTCCGGTTCCTGGGCGGCGAGGCCCCACAGCGTCCCGACCGTCCCCGCGTCGGCCTGGCCCCCGAGACCGAGGCGCGGCTCCTGGCGGGCGGGCTCACATGATCCAGCAGCGGAAGCCGCCCTCGGAGTCGATGACCTGGCCGGTGATCCAGGCGGCGTCGTCGGAGACCAGCCAGCGGACCAGGTTCGCCACGTCGTCCGGGCGGCCCCAGCGGCCGGCGGGCAGGGCGCGGCCGACGCTCGCGGTCAGCTCCGGGCCGGCCCAGCCGGTGTCGACGGCGACGCGATCGGCCAGGCGCACGCGGACAGCGTGACGAGATCTCGGTACAACGCCCGTTGTAAAAAGTACAGCGAGCGTTTTACCCTGGGGGTGTGAGCGGACGGGGCGACAAGCGGCGGGCGATCCTGGACGGGGCCCTGGCCGTGTTCGCGCGGGAGGGGTACACGCGGGCGGCCGTCGACGCCATCGCGGCCGAGGCGGGCGTGTCCACCCGCACGATCTACAACCACTTCGCCGACAAGGCGGCGCTGTTCCAGGCCGTCGTCGAGGAGAGCTCCACGCGCGTCGCCGAGGCGCAGACCGCCGTCATCGACCGGCACCTGCGCAAGGTGGTGGACCTGGAGGACGACCTGGTCGAGTTCGGCCTGGACTGGACCGCGCCGATGACCGGCCACGAGGCCCACACCGCCCTCGTCCGGCGGATCAACGCCGAGGCCGGGCACGTCCCCCCGGACGTCATCGAGGCCTGGCAGGAGAAGGGCCCCCGGCGGGTGATCCGCGCGCTGGCGGACCATCTGCGGCGGCTGGCCGACCGGGGGCTGCTGGAGTTCGACGACCCCGAGCGCGCCGCCCTGCAGCTGATGCTCCTGGTCGGCGTCACCAACTGGTCCTACCGGGCCGCGCCCCGTACGGACGCCGAGGTCGAGGCGACCGTGCGGGCGGGCGTCCGCACGTTCCTGCACGGCAACCTGCTCAGGTCCTGACGAAAGGGAGACCCCCCACATGCGTTACCGACTGCTGGGCAACACCGGGCTGCGCGTCTCCGAGGTGTTCCTCGGGGCGATGACGTTCGGCGAGCGCACGGGCCGCGTCGGCCTCGACGAGGCGCGCCGCATCGTCGGCCTGTACGAGGACGCCGGCGGCAACGTCATCGACACCGCCGACATGTACGGCGCCGGGGAGAGCGAGGAGGTCGTCGGCGAGGTGGTGGCGGGGCGGCGCGACCGGTTCGTGCTGGCCACCAAGTACACCTGCACGCGCGACCGGACCGACCTGAACGCGGGCGGCAACCACCGCAAGAACCTCACCCGGGCGCTGGAGGAGAGCCTGCGGCGGCTGAACACCGACTACATCGACCTGTACTGGGCGCACGTGTGGGACCCGTTCACGCCGGTCGAGGAGATGATGCGGGCGCTCGACGACGCGGTGCGCGCCGGGAAGGTCCTGTACGTCGGGATCTCGGACGCGCCCGCCTGGGTGGTGGCGCGGGCCAACGCGCTGGCCGAGTGGCACGGCTGGACGCCGTTCGCGGGCCTCCAGGTCCCCTACAACCTGCTGCACCGCGACATCGAACGCGAGCTGCTCCCGATGGCCGAGGCGCTCGGCCTGACCGTGGCGTCGTGGCGCCCGCTGGCGCACGGCGCGCTGGCCGGGCGGCCCCGGCGGGACCTCGACGACCGGGAGTCCGCCGTCGTCGAGACCCTCGCCAAGGTCGCCGCCGAGCTGGAGGTCACCCCCGCGCAGGCGGCGATCGCGTGGGTCCGGGCGCGGTCGCGCGCCGTCTGCCCGATCCTCGGCGCGAGCCGTGCCGACCAGCTGCGCGAGACCCTCGGCGCGGTCGAGGTGACCCTGCCGAAGGAGGCGGTGGACCGGCTGACCGCGGCGGCCGCGCTCGACCCCGGCTTCCCGCACGACTTCATCGCCCCGCACCCCGGCATCCACGGCGACGCGGTGGACCGGCTGGACGTGCGGTGAGTCAGCCCTCCGCGAGGATGCGCGCGCGGGCGCGGCGGGCGAGGGCGAGCTGACGTTCGTCGGCGACCGTCTCCTGCTCCGCCGAGGGCATGTTGGACGGCAGCCGCCGACGCCGCTCGATGACCGCCTCCACCTGCGGCAGCGCCGCCCGCGCGGACGGACCCATCTCGGCGATCAACCGCAGCGCCTCCGGCCCCAGGTACTCGTCCCCGATGTGCCCGGCCACCGCCGTGGCGACCTCCTCGGCGACCGCCGCTCCGGCGTGCCGCCACAGCAGCCTCGCCACCCGCACGTGCGGCAGGCCGGACCGCGCGAACAGTTCGCGCAGCATCCGCTCCTGCCCGTCGTCGAGCCCGCCGTGGTCGAGCAGGCGTTCCAGCAGCCGGAGCCGGGTGCGCAGCGGCCGCGGTCCGTCCGGCAGCGCGTTCAGCATCTCCTCCGCCCACCGCCGGTCCCCGGTGACCTCCACCAGCGTGATCGCCGCCGCCGCCGTGTCCAACCGCCGCAGCAACGGGACGGCCGGGGCGGCGGCGGGCCCGATCCGCCGGAACGCCTCCACCAGCCCCGAGGTGTCGCCGCCGTCGTCGAGCGCGACCGCGAGCATCGCGCGCAACAGCGGCACGGCGGGCGCGGCGGCCGGGCCCGCCAGACCCAGGGCGTCCACGAGCCCGCGCGTATCGTCACCGCGCCGGAACGCGACGAGCAGCCGTTCGGTGAGCACCGGCACGACCGGGGCCAGCGCCTCCGGCGGAACCCTCCGCAACGCGAACGACACGTCCCGCGTCACGACGCCGTCCCGGAGCTTGTCGAGCAGATCGCGAACGGCTTCGGCGTCCGGCGGCGGGGGCGGCACGTCGGCCGCCTGCCGGATCGCGTCGGAGTGGAGTTCCAGGAAACCGGCCGCCCGGTCGCGCAGCTCGGGAACGTCCAGGAGCGGGTGTACCAGCGGGGCGAGGCGTTCGAACGCCGCCCGCCAGGTGTGGAACGCGGCGCGGGCGACCTCCACCCCCACCTCGCGGACGCGCGGCGGCTGGTCGGCGGCCAGCAGTTCGGCGGCCAGCGCGTAGCAGTGCTCCTCGCGGTCCTCGCGGTAGATGTGGACGGCGGCCCAGCGGGCGCCGACGTCCTGCCGGACCGGGGAGTCGGTCTCGGCCCAGAGGCGCAGGTCGGCGCGGAGCGCGTCCTCGATGGCGGGCCGTTCCTCCGGCGCGGCCCCGTGCAGCGCGGACAGCGCCGCCACGAGCCGCACCGAGGGGTCGGGATCGCGGCGCAGCGCGGCGAGGTCGTCGGCCGTGAAGCGCCACGACGCGGCCTCGGCCAACGCCGTCCGCGCGACCGTCCCGGCCTCCCGGGCGACACCGGCCGCCTCCGGCACGAGCCGCCCGGCGTCCCGTAGAAGCAGGGCCGCAGCCAGATCGGGGCCGCCCGCCCGGGCCACCGTGACAGCGGCCGTGCGGCGCGTTCCGGGATCGTCGTGCAGCAGATGCGGAACGGCCACGGTGGCCGCGGCGTGCCACGTCTCGCTCCAGGGGACGAGTTCCCCGAGCAGGGTCAGCGCCGTCCGATCCCCCTCGGCGGCGCGGGCGAGGAGGCGGCGGGCCACCGCGCCCTCCGGGGCCGCGCGGACCGCATCGAAGATCTCGCTTCGCTCCGGTGCGCCGGGGGTGAGGGCCGTGCCGTTCGTGAGCGCGGCGTCCAGCCACGTGGGGGCGCTCATCGCGCGGGGCGGGGTCCGCCCTTCCGGTAGGTCATGACCGGGATGGTGGCGCATCCCGCCCGCGCGCCGCAAGCGGTCAGAACGGGTCGGTCAGCTCGCCGAGGCGGTCGGTCAGGCGCAGGTTGTGCGAGTAGTCGACCGGGACCGCCACCACCGAGACGCCGTCGTGGTCGAGCGCCTTGCGCAGCGTCGGCAGCAGCTCGTCGGCGGAGGTCACCTGGTAGCCCTGCGCGCCCAGGCTCTCGGCGTACTTCACGTAGTCGATCCCGCCGAACCGGATGTGGGAGCTGCGGCCCAGCTCCAGGTTCATCTTCCACTCGATCAGGCCGTAGGCGTCGTCCTGCCAGACCAGCACCGTGAACGGGACCCTCTCCCGCACGGCCGTCTCGATCTCCTGCGAGTTCATCAGGAACGCCCCGTCGCCCGTCGCCGCGAGGACCTTCCGGTCGGGGCGGGCGAGCTTGGCGGCCAGCGCGCCCGGCACCGCGAAGCCCATCGAGGACAGGCCGTTGGAGACCAGCAGCGTGTTGGGCTCGTAGGTCGGGTACATGCGGGCCATCCACATCTTGACGGCCCCGGTGTCGGCGAGGACGACGTCGTGGCGGCCCATCACCTCGCGGATGTCGGCGACGACGCGGCGCGGCGACAGCGGGAAGCCGTCGTCGGCGCGGCCCTGCTCCAGCTCCTCGCGCATCATCCGGCGGATCTGCTCGCCGGTGCCGGTGGCGTCCCAGCGCCGGTGGACCGCCTCGCCGAGCTGCCGCAGCGAGTGCGAGAGGTCGCCCTGGATGCCGACCTCGACCGGGTAGTGGTCGTCCACCTCGGCCGGGAACTGATGGATGTGGATGATCTTCTTGTCGGCGTTGGGGTTGACCTTGACCGGGTCGAACTCCTGCAGCTCGTAGCCCACGGCGATCAGCACGTCGGCCTCGTCGAACCCGAAGTTGACGTAGTCGTGCCGCATGAACCCGACCGCGCCGAGCGCGTTGCGGTGGTCGTCGGGGAAGACGCCCTTGCCGTTGAACGTGGTCGCGACCGGCAGCCCCAGCCGCTCGGAGAAGTGGACCAGCGCGTCGGAGGCGTGCGCGCGGGTCGCGCCGTGCCCGGCCAGCACGATCGGCTGCCGCGCGCGGGCCAGCACGTCGGCGGCGCGGGCGATCTGCGCGGGCGACGGCTCCTGCGGGCGCACGACGTTGCGGGGCAGGGGCGCGAGGTCGGCGGGCACCGGCGCGGACTCGACGTCCTCGGGGATGGCGAGGTAGACCGCGCCGGGGCGCTCGGTCTGCGCGGTCTTGAACGCCTTGCGGACCATCTCCGGCAGCGCCCGCGCGGTCGGCGCGAGCTCCGACCACTTGGTGATCGGCCGGAACAGCGACACCAGGTCCACGATCTGGTGCGACTCCTTGTAGATGCGGTCCAGGCCGACCTGCGCGGAGATCGCGACGACGGGGGTGGAGTTGGTGGTGGCGTCGGCGACGCCGAGCTGCAGGTTGATCGCGCCGGGGCCGAGGGTGGCCGAGGCGACCCCGGCCCTGCCGGTGAGGCGGCCGTAGATCTCGGCCATGAACGCGGCGCCCTGCTCGTGGCGCACCAGGACGTAGCGGATCGGGGAGTCGTTGAGCGCGTCGACGAAGTGGATGTTCTCCTCGCCGGGAATGCCGAACACGTACTCGACGCCTTCGGCCTCCAGGGTGCGGACGAGGAGCCGGGCTGCGTCGCTCTGGCTGGACATCGTGTGTCCTTCTTCCGGTTGCTGCTGGGTGAGGTCCGGACGTCTGGTGCAGCCCGGTCACCACGCCCCCTATTCCGCCGCGCGTTGTGAGCCACGCCACCCGGGCGGGCTCAGCCCTTGACCAGGTCGCGGAGGGCGCGCAGCGTCGGCTCGTCCTTCACGCCCGCCACCAGCAGGGTCGTGACCGGGCTGTCGCGCCACAGCTGGAGGCGCTCCCGGATGCGGCCGAGCGGGCCCAGCAGCGAGATCGCGTCGGCGAGGTCGTCGGGGACGGCCTTCACCGCGGCGGCGCGGTCGCCCTTCAGGAACAGCTCCTGCACGCGCGCGGCCTCCTCGGCGTAGCCCAGGCGGCCGATCAGGTCTAGGTGGAAGTTGCGGTCCCGGGCCCCCATCCCGCCGATGTAGAACGCCAGCGGGATCTTCGCGAACTCCAGGGCGGCGGCGAGGTCGTCGGTGACGATCGTGGTGACGGTCGCGGCGATGTCGAAGCCGTCCGGGCGGCCGCGCAGCGACTCCCCGAACAGCGGCTCGATCTGCCGCGGGTCCACGAACAGCGGCAGCCAGCCCTGCGTCAGCTCGGCGGCCAGCGCGATGTTCTTCGGCCCCTCCGCGCCCAGGTAGACGGGGATCTCCGGGCGGAGCGGATGCACGATCGACTTCAGCGGCTTGCCCAGGCCCGCGCCGCCCGGGTGGGGGAGCGGGTAGTGCGGGCCGTCGTTGGTCACCGGCGCCTCGCGCCGCCACACCTGCCGGACGATGTCCAGGTACTCGCGGGTGCGGGCCAGCGGCCTGGGGAACGGCTGCCCGTACCACCCCTCCACCACCTGCGGGCCCGACGCGCCCAGCCCGAGGATCACCCGGCCGCCCGACAGCGCGTCCAGGGTCAGCGCGTGCATCGCCGTCGCCGCCGGGGTCCGCGCCGACATCTGCACCACCGCCGTCCCCAGCCGGATCCGGGACGTGCGGGCGGCGTACCAGGTGAGCGGGGTGAACGCGTCCGACCCGTACGCCTCGGCGGTGAACACCGCGTCGTAGCCGAGCCGTTCGGCGGCCAGCACCGTCTCGGTCTGGTCCTCGGGGTGGCGCTGCCAGTAGCCGACGTTGATGCCGAGCCTCAGTTCCGCCGTCATGGATCACCCTCCGGTAGTCGACGAGGGCGATAGTAGAACGTGTTCTAGTTCGGCGGAAGGGGCGGGCCCCCGGACGGGCCGCGGCGGGCATGCCGCCACGACCCGTCGTGAGGGTGCGTTCGGGTGGGGTGGATCAGTGCGCGCGGGCGGTCGCCAGGAACGCGCGCCAGTCGGCGGGGGACAGGATCAGGGCCGGACCGCCGCGGTCCTTGGAGTCGCGCACGGCGTGCCGGTCGCCCGTGAGGGAGGCCACCTCGACGCACTGGTCGCCGCTACCGCTGTGCGACGACGTGCGCCAGATGGCCGTGGTGAGTTGGCGCTGGAGGTCGTTCACTGGCTGCTCCCTGCTGCCTCGCGGATGTACCGCGCGGACTCCTCGGGGGACAGGGCCACCGCCTCGATCCGCTCGAAGCGGTCTCTGTGTTTGGCTATTGCCTCCGCGCTTTCGAGATAAACGTCACCCATGGTGCCCTCTACGTAGGCGATATCGGGGTCGGCGCGGTCCGGGAACGAAAGGATCGTGAAACGCCCGTCCAGGCCGGCGTGTTCGTTCGCCTCGAAGGGGACCACCTGCACCGTGACGTTCGGTCGCTCCGCCGCCTCGGCCAGTGACGCCAGCTGGCTCGACAGCACCCGGCGTCCGCCGATGGGGCGCAGCAGCACCGACTCGTCGATGACCAGGTGGAGCTCGGGGGCGTTCGCGCGGCCCAGCACCCGCTGCCGGATCTTGCGGGCCGCCAGCCGCCGCTCGATGTCCTCCGGGCGCGGCAGCAGCCGCCCCGCCGTGATCACGGCGCGCGCGTAGTCGTCGGTCTGCAACAGGCCGTGGATGAGCTGCGGGTCCCAGTTGCGGATCTGCGACGCCCCGTCCTCCAGCGCCGCGTAGCTGCCGGAGAACACGTCGGCGTAGGCGGTCCACCAGCCGCGCTGCCCCGCCTCGCGGGTCAGGGTCAGCAGCGCGTCGCGCTCGGGGCTGGGCACGCCGTACAGGTCGAGCAGCCCGGCGACGTCCTCGACCTTGGGCCGGGTCTGCCCGGTCTCCACCCGGGAGACGGTGGCCCGCGACCATTCGAGCCGGTCGGCCACCTCCTGCAGGGTCAGTCCGCGGTCCTCGCGCAGGTTCCGCAACTCGCGGGCGAGCCGCCGACCGCGCACGGTTGGCCGGTAGGTCATGGCGCCGCCTGGTCTGGACTGAGGAGTGTCAAGATCGGGAGCTTGCGAGCGATCCTGTAAGCGACGAGGGAAGACCCGGCGTCCGAGCGCCGGGACCCGCCGTGCCGGAGGTGCGGCAATGGACAGGTCATGGCGGGCAGTGTCCACGCTCCGCGGCCGACCGGCAACGGAAACGACGAAAACGGTCGGCCGGACACGGCCAACGGGGGTCGTCACCGGTCACGGGGGTGCGGAACGCTCCCGACCGTCACACCGCGCCAGAACAATATGCCGGAGGTGGTTGCGGGGATGAGAATCCCACGAGACGCTGAATCGTGACGACTCGGGGACCGAAAGTGACGAAGCGGTCCGGGGCGGCGCGGGCGCGCCGGACGCGCGGCCGCCTCGCGCCGCCGGTCACGCGCCGTGTCGCAGGGGCAGGCGAGGGCACGCAACGCGGGAGGAACCCGTGAGGATCTCGGCGGACAGCAGCACCGGAACGGACCCGGCCGGAGACCCGGCCGGAGACGACGACACCTGGGACGAGGCCTGGAACGGGGGGAGCTGGGACGGCGACGTCCGGGACGACCACGTCCGCGACGACGACGGCCGGCGGCCGGACCCGGGGGGAGGGCGGCCCGGACGGGTCTGGGCGCTGCCCAGCGGCCCGGCCTGCGCCTCCCACGCCCGCCGGGTGCTCGGGGAGGCCCTCACCGGGCTCGGCGTCCCGCGCGACACCGTCGCCGACGCCCAGCTCATGGTCAGCGAGCTGGCCACCAACGCCTACCAGCACGCCGGGGACCACGGCCCGCACGAGCTGTGGCTCTACCTGGGCGACCCGCCCGCCGTCCCGGACCTGCCGTGGACGCCGCCGGGCGCCCGCCCGACGGCGGAGATCCGCTGCGCGGTGTTCGACGGCCACGCCGACGCCCGGCTGCCCGGCTACTCGTGGACGTCCGGCGACTGCGGACGCGGCCTGAGCATCGTCCGGGAGCTGGCGGAGGGCCGCTGGGGGGTGCTGCGGACGCTGTCGCGGCTGGGCCCGCCGGTGCGGGGCAAGGCGGTGTGGTTCGCGATCCGGGTGACCGAGCGGATCTCGTTCGGCGACGAGGAGCCGCGCTCGGTCTAGGCCGTGTTCCCTAGCCACCGCCGGGTCCGGCCACCGCCGGGTCCGGCCGTTCCCCCAGCGCGGGCGCGATGTCGGTGAGCATCGTCAGCAGCGAACGCGTCAGCAGCGTGTGCACCTGCGGGCGGGTCAGGGTCCTCTCCTGGAGCCACTGCCGGGTCGCCGCCTCCGCCAGGCCCGAGTAGGCGCAGCCCACCGCCCGCAGCGTCGCGTCCGGGTCGGGATGGCCCAGCACCGACAGCAGGTGCCCGACCGTCAGGTCGCGGAACCGGTTGACGATCCGCAGCAGCTCGGGGTCGCGGCCGAAGCCCTCGGCGTCGATCGCCGCGAACCAGGTGGTCGCGTTGGTCTCGGCGGTGTCCAGGTAGCGCGCCACGCACAGGTCGGCGGCCTCCGGCAGCGGCAGGCCCACGTCCGGCGGCGGGGCCTGCACGGCGGCGTCGGCGGCCAGCTCCCGCACGACCTCCAGGAACAGCTCGCGCTTGGTCCCGAAGTAGTAGTGCAGCAGGCCGCGGCGCACCCCGGCCTCCTCGGCGATCGCGGTGGTGGAGACCTCCGCGTAGGGCAGCTCGGTGAACAGCCGCCGCGCCACCCGCAGGATCTGGTCGCGGCGCTCGTCGGGGGACAACCGTCGGTAGCGGGGCACCCGCCCAGCCTATGCCGCGACTTGGGCCGATTCCGGCGGTATGCCATCCTGGGCGGCGACGGACACGGAGGAACTCCGGTGCGAATCCGGGGCTGTCCCGCAACTGTGACCGGGGAGTTCCGCCTCAGCGCGGGCCACGGCGGCGACGCTGGAAGGCCGAGGGGGAACGGCGATCCGGGAGCCAGGAGACTCCGGCCGTCGGACGCGACCGCTGTGGACATCCGATGGGCGTGGACACCCGACGGAAGGAACGTGACGCATGCCCCCTGCCGGGCAGGACAACGCCGTGGAGCCGGACTCGGCTCGCACCGGGGACGACGGACCCGACACCCCCGAGCTCCCCGGGACCACCCCCGCCGCGACGGGCGGCCCCGAGCCGAACGCCGCGCGCACGCCCCGCTACCCGTTCTCGGCCGTGGTCGGCATGGAGGACCTGAAGCTCGCGCTGATCGTGAACGCCGTGTCGCCCGCCGTCGGCGGCGTGCTGGTGCGCGGCGAGAAGGGCACCGCCAAGTCGACGATCGTGCGGGCGCTGGCCGACCTGCTGCCGGGCGTGCGGGTGGTGGCGGGCTGCCGGTTCTCGTGCGACCCGCGCGACCCCGACCCGGCCTGCCCCGACGGCCCGCACGCCGGCGGCGAGGACGCCGTCGAGCGGCCCGCGCGGCTGGTCGAGCTGCCGGTCGGCGCGTCGGAGGACCGGCTGACCGGGTCGCTGGACATCGAACGGGCGCTCACCGAGGGCGTCAAGGCGTTCGAGCCGGGCCTGCTGGCCGCCGCGCACCGGGGCGTGCTGTACGTCGACGAGGTCAACCTGCTGCACGACCACCTGGTGGACCTGCTGCTCGACGCCGCCGCCATGGGCGAGTCGCACGTGGAGCGCGAGGGCGTGTCGGTGCGGCACGCGGCGCGGTTCCTGCTGGTCGGCACGATGAACCCGGAGGAGGGCGAGCTGCGGCCGCAGCTGCTGGACCGGTTCGGGCTGACCGTGGAGGTCGCCGCGACCCGCGACCCGGCCGAGCGCGCCGAGGTGGTGCGGCGGCGGCTGCGGTTCGAGGAGGACCCGCGCGGGTTCGCCGCCCGCTGGGCCGTCGCCGAGGCCGAGCTGGCCGCCCGTATCCAGGCCGCGCAGGCCCGGCTGGCGGAGGTCGAGCTGACCGACGCGGCGCTGCGGCAGATCACGGCGGTGTGCGCGGAGTTCGAGGTGGACGGGTTGCGCGCCGACCTGGTGACCGCGCGCGCCGCCATGGCGCTGGCCGCCTGGAACCGGCGGACCGGCGTCACCGACGACGACGTGCGGACGGCGGCGCGGCTGGCGCTGCCGCACCGGCGGCGGCGCGACCCGTTCGACGCGCCGGGCCTGGACGCCGACCGGCTCGACGAGATCCTGGAGCGCCACCGCGAGGAGGAGCCCCCGCCGCCCGCCGAGCCCGAGTGGCCCGAGGACGACCCCGACGACCCGGGGCCGGACGGCGGTGGCGGCGGCGCCCCGCCCGGCGACGCGCCGGACGGGGCCGTCCCCCCGTCACCGAACGGGCAGACCGCACAGCCCGAGCAGCCGGAGCGGCCCGAGAGCGGCGCGTCCCCGGCCGGGGAGCAGGAGGCCGTTCCCGCCGACGACGCCTACAAGCCGCGCCTGTTCACCGTTCCGGGCCTGGGGCAGGGCGCGCCGGGGCGGCGGTCCAAGGCGCGCAGCCCGCACGGGCGGGTGTCGGGCTCGCGGCCCGGCGACGGCGGCGTCCACCTGAGCGCCACGCTCCGGGCGGCGGCCCCGCACCAGCGGTCGCGGGGCCGGACCGGCCCGGGGCTGCTGATCGCGCCGGGGGACCTGCGCGAGCCGGTGCGCGACGGCCGCGAGGGCAACCTGGTGCTGTTCGTGGTGGACGCCAGCGGGTCGATGGCCGCGCGCCGGCGGATGCGGGCCGTCAAGGGGGCCGTGCTGAGCCTGCTGCGCGACGCCTACCAGCGGCGCGACAAGGTCGGGCTGGTCACGTTCCGGGGCCGCGACGCGGAGCTGGCGCTGCCGCCGACCTCCTCGGTGGAGGCCGGGGCGCGGCGGCTGGAGCGGCTGCCGACCGGCGGCCGCACCCCGCTGGCGGCCGGGCTGCTGCGGGCCGCCGAGGTGCTGCGCGTCGAACGGCTGCGGGACCCGGCGCGGCGTCCGCTGCTGGTGCTGGTGACCGACGGCCGCGCCACGCACGGACCGGACCCGGCCGCGGTGCTGCCGCTGCTGTCGGGGGTGGCCGCCGTCGTGGTGGACTGCGAGGGCGGGCCGGTGCGGCTCGGGCTGGCCGCCGCGCTGGGGGCCCGCCTGGGCGGCGAGGTCGTGAGGTTGGACGAGCTGGCCGCCGACGGGCTGGCCGGAGTGGTGCGCGAGGCGCGGAAGCCCGTGAAGAGGAGTGCGTGATGCCGCAGGGCAAGCCGGAGTACGTTCCCGACGACGGGCTGACCACCCGGCAGCGCCGCAACCGGCCGCTGGTGATCGTGCACACCGGGCCGGGCAAGGGCAAGTCGACCGCCGCGTTCGGGCTGGCGCTGCGCGCCTGGAACCAGGGCTGGCCGATCGGGGTGTTCCAGTTCGTCAAGTCCGCCAAGTGGCGGATCGGCGAGGAGACCGCGCTGCGGGTGCTGGGCGACAGCGCCGAGGGCGGCACCGTGACCTGGAACAAGATGGGCGAGGGCTGGTCGTGGATCCAGCGGCCGGGCAGCGAGGCCGACCACGCCGCCGACGCCCGTGAGGGCTGGGAGCAGATCAAGCGGGACCTGGCCGCCGAGACCTACCGGCTGTACGTGCTGGACGAGTTCACCTATCCGATGAAGTGGGGTTGGGTGGACGTGGAGGACGTCATCGCCGTGCTGCGGGACCGGCCCGGCAACCAGCACGTGGTGATCACCGGCCGGGACGCCGACCCGCGGCTGGTGGGGTTCGCCGACCTGGTGACGGAGATGGGCAAGGTCAAGCACCCGATGGACCAGGGGCAGAAGGGGCAGAAGGGCATCGAGTGGTAGCCGTTCCGCGGATCGTGATCGCCGCTCCCGCGTCCGGGAGCGGCAAGACGACCGTGGCCACCGGGCTGATGGCGGCGCTCACGGCGCGCGGGACGGCCGTCTCGCCGCACAAGGTCGGCCCCGACTACATCGACCCCGGCTACCACGCGCTGGCGACCGGCCGTCCGGGCCGCAACCTCGACCCGTGGCTGACCTCGGAGGAGCTGGTCGTCCCGCTGCTGCGGCACGGCGCGGTCGGGGCGGACATCGCGGTCGTCGAGGGCGTGATGGGCCTGTTCGACGGCGCGACCGGGCACGGCGAGGGCGGCCGGTCCGGCGGGGACTTCGCCTCGACCGCGCATGTCGCGGCGCTGCTGGAGGCGCCGGTCGTGCTGGTGGTGGACGCGTCGGCGGCGGCCGGGCGGTCGGTGGCGGCGCTGGTCCACGGGTTCCGGTCCTACGGGAACGTCCGGCTGGCCGGGGTGATCCTCAACCGGCTCGGCTCGGCCGGGCACGAGGCGATGTGCCGGGAGGCCGTGGAAGCGCTGGGCCTGCCGGTGCTGGGCGCGCTGCGCCGCCGGCCGGAGATCGCCAAGCCGTCGCGGCACCTGGGCCTGGTCCCGGCCGCCGAACGGCACGCCGACGCGGTGGAGACCGTGCGGCGTCTCGGCGAGCTGGTGGCGGAGTCCTGCGACCTGGACGCGCTGGTGGCGCTGGCCCGCGGCGCCCCGCCGCTGGACGCGCCCGCCTGGGAGCCCGCGACCGGCGACCCGGTGCCGGGACGGCCGGTCGTCGCGGTGGCCGGGGGAGCGGCGTTCACCTTCGGGTACGCCGAGAACGAGGAGCTGCTGCGCGCCGCCGGGGCCGAGGTCGTGCGGTTCGACCCGCTGCGGGACGAGGCGCTGCCGGAGGGCGCGCGGGCGCTGGTGATCGGCGGCGGGTTCCCCGAGGTGTACGCGGCGGACCTGGGGGCCAACGAGCCGCTGCGCAAGGCCGTGGCCGCGTTCGACGGCGCGGTCTACGCCGAGTGCGCCGGGCTGCTGTACCTGGCCCGCGAACTCGACGGCACCCCCATGTGCGGCGTGCTGGACGAGGTCACGGCCACGATGACGCCGCGCCTCACGCTCGGGTACCGCGCGGCCGTCGCCGTCGCCGACTCGGTGGTGGCGCGCGCCGGGGAACGCGTGCGCGGGCACGAGTTCCACCGCACCGCCACCGACCCCCCGCACGGCGCGACGCCCGCGTGGCAGTGGTCGGCGGAGGGACCGGCGGGGTTCGTCCGGGGGCGGTGCGTGGCGTCGTACCTGCACCTGCACTGGGCCGCGACGCCGCTGTTCGCGCGGCGGCTGGTGGAGGCGTGCCGGTGAGCGGCGGGAGGACGTCCGGCGGGCCGGTCCGGCCGTTCGCCCGGTGGACGCCGGCCGACTGCGGGCCGCACCGCAGCGAGCTGCGGACACTCACCGCCAACGCCGCGTCGGTCCGGGTGGCCGGGAAGTCCGGGTTCCGGCTGGAAGGGGTGGCGCGCGGGGCCGGGCGGGTCGCGGGCCGCGACGTCGACCGGTACGTGTTCGACCTGATCGAGCCGGACCTCGACGCGGACCTAGACGCGGATCTCGACTCGGTCGCGGTCGGCGGGTCGGCGCCCGTTCCGGCGGCGGCTTCGCCAGGCTCGACGCCCATGACCCACGACATCACGGCGAACGTCGCGGCGATCGCGGCGGCCGGGGAGCGCACCCTCGTCCTGCACACGGGCGACCGGACGGGCGAGGCCGCCCGCCGGATGCTGCCCGCCCTTCCCGACGTGTGCTTCACCGACCCCGGCGAACGCGCCGACGACGCCGTCCGCGCGGCGGCCGCGCACGGCCTGGCCCAGCTCATCGTGGTCGGCACGATCGACGCGCTGGCGGACGGCGTCCCGCTCGCCGAGATCACCGCCGACATGGGCGGCCTGCCCGAACCGGCCGCCGCCGTCGCCGGCTCCTCCCCGGCCCGGGTCTACGGGTTGTGGGAGGACGCCGGGCTGCTCGGGCCGTGCGGCCGCGAACTGTGCCGCCGCGTCGCGCTGCGCCTGGAGGAGATCGTGGACGGGAGCGTCGCGGCGCAGGTCGTGATGGTGGACGCCGGTGGCACGCGCATGGTCGGCATGTACGGCCGGATGGCCCGCACGGGGTGAGCGATGATCACGGTGATCGGCCATGGGCCGCCCGCGTTGACGCTGGTCGCGACGGCGTTCGCGCGGGCGGGCCTGGACTGGGACGGCGCGCTGGTCGTGTCGGCCCCCGAGGAGGGGCTGCGCCGCGCGGTCAACGTCTGCCGCGCCCACCCCAAGGTCGCGGTGCTGACCGGGCCGGACGCGGGGCCGGCCGAGCTGGCGCGGGCGCTGTTCCCGCAGTCGCCGCGCGCGTTCGTGGTGTGCGAGGACCTGGGCGGACCGGGCGAGCGGATCGTGCACGTGCGCCCCGCCGAGGCCACCACCCGCCCGTGGCGCGACCCGTCGGTGGTGCTGGTGCTGGCGTCGCACACCGGCGCGGCCACCGACGCGCACCCGGAGTCGGAGGACGTGTCGTGGGTGCGGGGTTCGCGGTCGGGGCCGGCCGGATGGGCGCTGGGGGAGGAGGCGTTCGAGGGGGAGGTGCCGGGCGCGGAGGTGCGCGCGTTCGCGCTGGCGAAGCTGGGGCCGCGCATCGGTGACCTGGTGTGGGACGTGGACGGCGGCGGCGCGGTGGCGATCGAGTGCGCCCGCCTGGGCGCGGCGGCCGTGGCGGTCGCCCGCGAACGCGCGGCGTGGGAGCGGACCAAGGCCGACGTGCGCGCCCACGGCGTGCGGGTGGCGGTCTCCCGGGGCGAGCCCCCCGAGGTCTTCACCCACCTCCCCGACCCCGACGCGATCTTCCTGGGGAGCGCGGAGCCCGAGGCGCTCCGGGCGAGCGCGATCCGCGCCCTGCGCGCGGTGGTGGCCCTGACCCGCGACGAGACCGGGGTGGGCCCGGCCCTGGAGATCCTCCGCGCGGAGGGCATGCGGGCCCACGCGGTCCACCTGGCCGCGACACCGGCGCCGGGCCCGGCGCGCTCGACCTTCGTCGTGTGGGGCGAACGCGGCCCCGCGACCTCGGAGCCCCCGCGCGCCCGCCCCGAACGCCGCCCCCAAACGATCACCCCGCTCCCAGAGGCCCCCGGCGACCCCGAGCCCCCGAAGGCCCCACACCCGCCGCAGGACCAGGGAACGCCGGACGGGACGGGGGCCGCCGCGCGGATGGCGGGGCGGCCCGGTCGTCCGGTGCGTGGGGCCGGGGAGCGGGGCGGATGATCGGGGTCGTCGCGGGCTCGGCGGGTGGGCGTTCCGCCGCCGAGACGCTGGTCGCCGCCTGGCCGGAGGAGACGCGGCTCGTCGAGGCCGGGCGGGCCGCGGACGCGTTGCGGGACGCTGTCGCCCGATGCGCGGCGGTCGTCGCGTTCATGCCGGTCGGCGCGGTCGCGCAGGCGCTGGTGGGGCATCCGCCGACCGGCGTCCCGGTGGTGTGCGTGGACGAGAGCATGCGGTTCGCGTTCGCGCTGCTGGGGGAGCACCGGGGCGCGTACCGGCTGGCCCACCGGCTGGCCCCGGTGCTCGGGTGCGTGCCGGTCTCCACCGCGACCGGGACCGAGAACGACACCGTGTCCCTCGCCGGCTACGGGGCCGATCTCGGCTTCACCGTGCACGATCCGGCCCTGCTCCCGCACGTCGAGGCCGCGGTGCTGGCCGGGGAGCCGGTCGGGCTGGAGGGCGCCGACGGCTGGCCGCTGCCCGCGCTGCCGCCCAACGTCGGCACGCACGACGCCCCCGCCACCGGCATCCTCGTCACCGACCGCGCCGCGCTGGAGTGCATGTGCCACGAGGGATGGTTCGGGAACCGCCTGGTCTACCGGCCGCCCTCGCTGGTCGTCGGGGTCGGCGCGTGCGCGGGCACCGGGGCCGGGGAGATCGCGAAGCTCGTGGACGCCACGCTCTCCGCCGCCGGGCTCGCCCCCGAGTCGGTGCGGTGCCTGGCGACGGTGGAGGTCAAGGCCGACGAGCCGGGTATCCGCGCGTTCGCCGAGGAACGCGGCTGGCGGGTCATCGCCCACCCGGCCGACGTGCTCGCCCGCGTGCCCGTGCCCAACCCCACCGACGCGGCCCGTGCCGGGGTCGGGACGCCCAGCGTCGCCGAGGCCGCCGCGCTGTGGACGGCCCGCTCACTGGGCCGGGGCGGCGAGCTGGTCGCCGAGAAGCGCAAGTCCGCGCACGCCACCGCCGCCGTCGCCCGGCTGGCCCCCAAGGGGCGGCTGACCGTCGTCGGGCTCGGCCCCGGGGACCGCGACCTGATCACGGCCCGCGCGCGGGCGGCGCTGCGGCGGGCCTCGTTGGTGATCACCGACGCGCCGGTCGCCGACCTGGTCCGCCCCGGCACGCTCGTCCTGCCGGAGGAGGCCCTCGACCTCGCCTTCGAGGAGGCCGTGCGGGGCCGGGCCGTCGCGCTCGCCAGGCCGGGCGACGGCTCCTGGGCGACGGCCGTCTCCACCGACGCCTTCCTCCTCGAAAAAGTGCCCGGGATCACAGGAGATGCGCGCTTTGCCCCGCATTCGTGCGACCCTGTTCTGCCCCCACGAGATGACGCCTGAGGAGGAGACGGTGACCGAGGTCCACCAGGTCCGCCAGCCCCATCCCGTCGAGGTCCGGTCGTACGAGATCCTGCGGTCCCGCGTCGACCTGTCCCCGATGCCGCCGCTGTGGCGGGCGGTCGCCGAGCGCGTCATCCACGCCAGCGCCGACCTGGAGTACGCGGTGGACCTGGTCACCCGCGAGGAGGACCTGGAACGCGGCCTGGCCGCGCTGCGCGCCGGGGCCCCGATCGTCGCCGACGAGGGCATGGTCGCCGCCGGGATCACCGAACGCCCGGCGGTGTGCCAGCTCAACGAGCCCGCCGCCGCCCGCCTGGCCCGCGCCGCCGGGATCACCCGCGAGGCCGCCGCCGTCCGGCTGTCCTACGCCGAGGTCGGCCCCGGCGCGGTCTGGGTCGTCGGCTCGGCCCCCTCGGCGCTCCACGAGATCATCGAGCGGGACGTCCGGCCCGCCCTGGTCATCGGCCTGCCGGTCGGGTTCGTCGGCGCGGCCGAGGCCAAGAGGGCGCTGCGCGACAGCGGACTGCCGCAGGTCAGCAACGTCTCGGAGAAGGGCGGCTCGGCCGTCGCCGCCGCGGCCCTCAACGCGCTGCTCTACTTCGAGGGGGACCTCTCGTGACCGCCGACGAACCGGACCTGCGGCACCACGGGGACGCCGAGGTCGGCGACGGCCTGGTCGACTTCGCCGTCAACGTCCGCACCGGCACCCCGCCCGCCTGGCTCGCCGCCCGCCTCCGCGACGCGGTCGCCGACCTGGCCGCCTACCCCGACCCCGCGCGGGCCCGCCGCGCCGTGGCCCGCCGCCACGGCCGCGCCACCGAGGAGGTGCTGCTGACCGCCGGGGCCGCCGAGGCGTTCGTGCTGCTGGCGCGGGCCCTGCGGCCGGAGCGGGCCGTGGTGGTGCACCCGCAGTTCACCGAGCCGGAGGCCGCGCTGCGCGCCGCCGGGCACCCGGTGGAACGGGTCATCCTCGGCAAGGACTTCACCCTGGACCCCGCGCTGGTCCCCGCCGACGCCGACCTCGTCATGATCGGCAACCCGACCAACCCGACCTCGGTGCTGCACCCCGCCGCCATGATCGCCGCGCTGGCCCGGCCCGGCCGCACCGTCGTGGTGGACGAGGCGTTCATGGACTGCGTCCCCGGCGAGCCCGAGTCCCTGGCGAGCCGGCTGCCGTCCGGCGTCGTCGTGCTGCGCAGCCTCACCAAGACCTGGGGCCTGGCCGGGCTGCGGGCGGGCTACGTCCTGGCCGACCGGCACCTGGTCGCGCGGCTGGCCGGGACGCAGCCGCTGTGGGCGGTGTCCACCCCCGCCCTGGTGGCGGTCGAGGCGTGCTGCGCGCCCGAGGCCGTCGCCGAGGCCGACGCCTGGGCCGCCGAGATGGGCGCCGAACGCGACCGCCTCGCGGCCGAGCTGGCCACGCGCGGCCTGTACGTGGTGCCCGAGCCGCGCGCCTCGTTCCTGTGCCTGCGCGTCCCCGACGCCCTCGGCATCCGCGCCCTGCTGCGCGGACGCGGCTACGCCGTCCGCCGCGGCGACACCTTCCCCGGGCTCGGCCCGGACTGGCTGCGCGTCGCCGTGCGCGACCGGGAGACCAACGACCGGCTGCTGGAGGTGCTGGGTGAGCTGGGAATCTGAGGCCGTCCACGCGGACGCCGTCCAGCGGGTGATCGCGGAGCGCCGCGACATCCGCGACGGCTTCCGGCCCGACCCGGTGGACGACGCGACCCTCACCCGCGTCCTGGAGGCCGCCCACCGGGCCCCCTCGGTCGGCCTCACCCAGCCCTGGGACTTCGTGATCATCCGGGATCCGGGGCGCCGCGCCCGCGTCCACGCCCTCGCCGAACGCCAGCGCCGGATCTACGCCGCCTCGCTGGTCCCCTCCCGGGCGGCCCGCTTCGACGGCATGAAGATCGAGGCGATCCGCGAGGCCCCGGTCAACATCGCCGTCACCTGCGACCCCACCCGGGGCGGGCGCAACCCCCTGGGCCGCCACAGCCAGCCCCGGACCGCCCCCTACTCGGTGGCCTGCGCCGTCCAGAACCTCTGGCTCGCCGCCCGCGCCGAGAACCTCGGCGTCGGCTGGGTCAGCTTCTTCGACGAGCGCGAGCTGAACGCCGAACTCGGCCTCCCCGAGCACCTGGAGGTCGTCGCCTACCTGTGCGTGGGGCACGTGGAGGCGTTCCCGCCCGCCCCCCAGCTCGCGCTGAGCGGCTGGGCGCACCGCCGCCCGCTGTCGTGGGCGGTCCACAACGAGACCTACGGCCGACGCGGCCTGCCCGGGGAGGACACCGTGAACCTCGTCGACGAGACGATCGCCGCCATCCGTCCGCTGGACGAGGCCGCCATGCGCGACGCCCGCGACCTGCAGAACCGCCTGACCAAGCCGCCCGGCTCCCTCGGCGTGCTGGAGGAGGTCTCGGTCCGGCTCGCCGGGCTGGCGGGGCAGTGCCCGCCGCCGCTGCCCGAGCCCGCCGCCGTCGCGGTGTTCGCGGCCGACCACGGCGTGCACGCCCGGGGCGTCACCCCCTGGCCGCAGGAGGTGACCGCCCAGATGGTCGCCAACTTCCTGGCCGGGGGCGCGGTCGTCAACGCGTTCGCGCGGCAGGTCGGGGCCGAGGTCAGCGTCGTGGACGTCGGCGTGGCCGCCGACCTGGACCCCGCGCCCGGCCTGCTCCCGCGCAAGATCGCCAAGGGCACCGCCGACCTGACGCGGGGCCCGGCGATGACCGCCGACCAGGCCCGCCGCGCCGTCGAGACCGGCATCGAGGTCGCCCGCGACCTGGTGTCGGGCGGCGCGCGCTGCCTGCTCACCGGCGACATGGGCATCGCCAACACCACCGCGTCGGCGGCGTTGGTCGCGGCGTTCACCGGGCGGCCGGTGGCGGAGGTCACCGGGCGAGGCACCGGCATCGACGACGCCACCCACGCCCACAAGATCTCCGTGATCGCCGCCGCCCTGGACCTGCACCGCCCGGCCGGGCGCCCGCCCCTGGAGATCCTCGCCGCCGTGGGCGGGCTGGAGCACGCCGCGCTCGCCGGGTTCATCCTCGGGGCCGCCGCGCTGCGCGTGCCCGTCGTCCTCGACGGCGTGATCGCCGGAGCCGCCGCGCTGGTCGCCGCCGCCCTGTGCCCGGACGCCCTCGGCGCGTGCGTGGCGGGTCACCGTTCCGCCGAACCGGGACATTCCGCTACCGTGTCCCACCTGGGACTCCATCCTCTGGTGGACCTGGAACTGCGGCTCGGCGAGGGGACCGGCGCACTGCTGGCGCTGCCCCTGGTCCAAGGCGCGGTCCGGGTCCTCCACGAGGTCGCCACCTTCGACTCGGCCGGGGTGAGCGACAAACCGTCCCGGACGTAACAACGTGATCACGGGAGAAGTCACCGTCGGGTGTCAACTGGCCGGGGACCCTCTCCATGATCTGGCCCGGCCGAGTACCTTTGGTCCACAAAGGAACAAGTCCGTCACCCGCGTCCGGCGAGACCGCCGACCCTCAGCAACGAGAGAACACCGACGTGCCCCCGTACCTGCTCGGCCTGCGACTCGGCGGCCGACGCGTCCTCGTCGTCGGCGGAGGACGCGTGGCCCAGCGCCGCGTTCCGGCGCTGCTGGCCGCCGGAGCCGACGTCGTGCTGGTCTCGCCCGAGGTCACGCCCTCGCTCGACGACCTGATCAACGACGGACGCGTCACCTGGCACGCCCGCCCCTACCGGCCCGGCGACTGCGAAGGGGCCTGGCTCGTCCAGGCCGTCACCGATGACGGCAAGGTCAACGCCGCCGTCGTCGCCGAGGCCGAGGAGCGGCGCATCTGGTCGGTGCGCGCCGACGACGCCGACGCCTCCCCGGGCTGGACCCCCGCGTCCGGCCACGCCGGGGAGGCCACCGTCGGCGTGCTGGCGGGCGGCGACCCGCGCCGCGCGGCCGGCATCCGCGACGCGATCGTGGAGGGCCTGCGCGACGGGGCGCTGGAGTCCCGTCAGTCCCGCCGCAAGCCGGTCGGCGTCGCCCTGGTCGGCGGCGGCCCCGGCGACCCCGGCCTGATCACCGTGCGCGGACGCCAGCTGCTGGCCATGGCCGACGTCGTGGTCACCGACCGGCTCGCCCCCCGCGAGCTGCTCGACGAGCTGCCCCCCGACGTCGAGGTCATCGACGCCGCCAAGATCCCCTACGGGCGCACCGTCACCCAGGAGCGGATCAACGACTACCTGGTGGAACACGCCAAGCAGGGCAAGTTCGTGGTGCGGCTCAAGGGCGGCGACCCGTTCGTGTTCGGGCGCGGCGGCGAGGAGGCGATCCACTGCGCCCGGCACGGGATCCCGGTGACGGTCGTCCCCGGCATCACCAGCCCGGTCGCGGTGCCGTCCGCCGCGGGCATCCCGGTGACGCACCGGGGGGTCTCCCAGGAGTTCCACGTGGTCTCGGCGCACGTCGCCCCCGGCCACCCCGACTCCACGGTGGACTGGTCGGCGCTGGCCCGTTCCAACGGCACGCTGGTGCTGATGATGGCGGTGGAGCGCATGCCCCTCATCGCCGAGGCCCTCATACGCTATGGTCGGTCGTCCGACACGCCGGTCGCGGTGGTGCAGGACGGCACGCTCCCGGGCCAGCGGGCGCTGACGGCCACCCTGGGCACGGTGGCCGGCGCCATGACCGAGGCGGGCGTCCGGCCTCCGGCGATCGTGGTGGTGGGCGACGTGGTCACCGTGGCACGAGAGATCGACATGATTCGAGCGGACATGGGACGGGATCCGTGACACCCCCGGCAGAACGAAGCGCGCTGCACGACGAGACCGGCGGGACCGGTTCCGCCTCCGAGCGTTCCGAGGAGGGCGGGAACACGGCGGGCGCCTCCGCCGGGGTGCCGCTCCCGGAGCCTCGCGGCCGCCACGCCAAGGGCAGGCACGCCAAGCGCGAGACCCCGCCGAAGCCCGGGGACACGCCCGCGAAGGCCGAGGAACCCCCGGTGAAGGCCGGGGAACCGGCGGCCGGCGAGGCGACGCCGGACGACGCGGTCCCCGGCGACACGAAGGTCGCGGGCGCGGCCGGGGCGTCCGCCGACGCGCCCGGGAAGGGCTGGGAGGAGGCGGCGGCCGACGGCCCGGCCGAGGCCGACACGCCCGGCGAGCCCGCCGAGGTCGCCGAGGTCGCCGAGGCCGATGAGCCCGCCGGCGAGGAGGCGCCCCCCGGGCCCGGGAAGGGCGCCGAGCCGCCCGGCCTGGACGTCGCGGCCGCCGTCGACGCGCTGGCCACGTCCCCCGGGGCGAGCGCCGCCGTCGAGCCCGTCCCCGACACCGTGCCCGACGCCCCGGCCGTCGAGCCCGTACCGGAGACCGTTCCCGACATCGTGCCCGGCGCCCCGCCCGGCGCCCCGCCTGTCACCGGGGCCGGGACCGGCGCGGCGAAGATGACCCGCGGCGAGCTGGTCGCCGCGCTCACCTCGCTGCGCGAGCAGCTCGGGGCGTTCGAGTTCGTGCTGGACGTGCCCGGCGTCGAGGAGGCCCGCGAGGCCCGCGACGAGCTGCGCAACCAGCTCGCGGACTACGTGCTGCCGCGCGTCCAGGCCTCCGGCAAGCCCATGCTGGTGGTGCTCGGCGGCTCCACCGGCGCGGGCAAGTCCACGCTGGTCAACACGCTGGTCGGCGCGCGCGTGTCCGCCACCGGCGTGCTGCGGCCCACCACCTCCAGCCCCATCCTGGTGTGCCACCCCGACCACGTGGACTGGTTCATGGAGGGGCCGCTGCTGCCCGGCATGGGCCGCGTGCGCGGGCCCGCGCCCGACGCCATCGCCGGCGACCAGCTGGTGGTCATCGCCAGCGAGGCGCTGCCGCCCGGCCTGGCGCTGCTGGACAGCCCCGACTTCGACTCGGTCTTCGAGGACCACTACGAGTTCGCGACCAAGCTGATGGCGGCGGCCGACCTGTGGCTGTGCGTCACCACCGCCGCCCGGTACGCCGACGCGCAGGTCTGGCAGATGCTCCGGCGGGCCAAGGAGAACGGCGCCACCATCGGCGTGGTGCTGTCGCGCGTCCCCGACGGCGCCGGCCAGGAGGTCGTCGAGCACTTCGGCGAGATGCTGACCGAGAACGGCGTCGGCGACGCGCACCGCTTCACCGTGCCCGAGACCCGCATCGAGGACAGCCGCCTGCCCGAGGAGGCCGTCGCCGATATCCGGTCCTGGCTGGTGGGGGTCGCCGAGAACGGCGACGGCCGCGAGGTCGTGATCGGCGACACCCTGGCCGGGGTGCTCGACAGCTTCCGCACCCGCGTCCCCGAGCTGGCCAAGCAGGTCGAGGTGCAGGTCGAGCAGCGCGCCGAACTCGCCCAGCGGGTCGAGTCGGCCTACGCGACCGCGCTGGCCGAGCTGGACGAGGCCACCCGCAACGGCTCGCTGCTGCGCGGCGAGGTGCTGGCCCGCTGGCAGGACTTCGCCGGGACCGGCGACCTGCTGCGCTCCCTGCACGCGCGCCGCCGCCGGGGCCGGGGCTCGGCGCGGCGGCACCGCAGCCCCGCCCGCGTCCGCGCGCTGAAGGCGGCGCTGCGCGGCGGCCTCGAATCGCTGATCATGTCGTCGGCCGAGCACGCCGCCGAGCAGGTCCTGACCGGCTGGCGCGAGCACCCGGCGGGCGAGCGGGTCCTCGGCGGGCCCGCCCCGCTGGAGGGCGTCTCGCCGGAGCTGTCGCGCCGCGTCACCCGCGCCGTCAGCTCCTGGCAGGACCACGTCCAGGAACTCGTCCGCACCGAGGGCGTCACCAAGCGCTCGGTCGCCAAGCTGGTGTCGTTCGACCCCGAGGCGTTGTCGCTGGTGCTGATGGTCGGCCTGCTCGGCTACGGCACCACCGACGTCAAGGTGGAGGGCGGCACCAGCGCGCTGCCGCAGCGGCTGCTGAAGGCGCTGTTCGGCGCCGAGTCGCTGCGCGGCATGGGCGCCAAGGCCCGCGCCGACCTGCGCAGCCGCATCGGGATGCTGTTCGACGAGGAGGCCATCCGGTTCGGGCAGGCGCTCGACGCGGCCGGCATCCCCGACCAGACCGTTCCCGTCTCGCTGTACCAGGCCACCTACAACCTTGAGGTCGCCCGATGACCACCCAGGTCAACGATTCGCCCGCGAATCCCCCGGCCCCGGACGTCCCGGTGGCGCCCGTCCCCGCCCCGGTGCCCGAGCCGCCCGGCCTGCCCGACCGCCTCGCGGCCCTGGACCGCGTCGTCCGGGCCGCGACCGGACGGCTCGACCAGCGGCTCCTCGACGACGCCGAGGCCCTGCTGGACCGGGCCGGGCAGCGCCTGCGGCTGTCGGCCGAGCACACCGTCGTCGCGCTCGCGGGCGGCACCGGCAGCGGCAAGTCGTCCCTGTTCAACGCCGTCTGCGGGCTGGAGCTGTCGCCCACCGGCCTGCGCCGCCCGATGACCTCCAAGGCGCACGCCTGCGTGTGGGGCCTGGACGGCGCCGGGCCGCTGCTCGACTGGCTCGACGTGGACAAGCGCCACCGCTACGCCCGCGCCAGCGCCCTGGACGTCGCCCGCTCGGACTCCTCGTTGCAGGGCCTGGTGCTGCTGGACCTGCCCGACCACGACTCCATCCAGGCGATGCACCGCGCCGAGGTGGACCGGTTCATCGGCGTCGCGGACCTGCTGGTGTGGGTGGTGGACCCGCAGAAGTACGCCGACGCGGCGCTGCACCGCAACTACATCGTGCCGTTCGCCCGGTACGCGTCGGTCACGCTGATCGTGCTGAACCAGATCGACCGCCTGGAGGCCGCCGAGGTCGACGAGTGCGTCGCCGACCTGCGCCGCCTGCTGGAGGCCGAGGGCCTGCGCAATCCGAACATCATCACGACGTCGGCGGTGACGTCCGACGGGGTGGCCGGGTTCCGCGAGGTGCTGGTGGACACCGTCGCCGCCCGCCGCGCCCGCAACGAGCGCCTGGCCACCGACGTGACGGGCCTGGCCGACCGGTTCGCCGAGTACCGGGGCGCGGCCGAGCCGCCCGCGGGCGTGGACGAGGCGCACCGCGAGGAGCTGATCCAGAACCTCACCTCCGCCGCCGGGGCGCCCGCCGTCGCCGAGACGATGGAGAGCGCCTACGAGCTGCGCGCCGCCGACTTCGTGGGCTGGCCGGCGGCGGCCCTGGTCGACCGGCTGCGCCGCGACCCGCTGCGCCGGATGAAGCTGTCGGAGCTGCGCGAGGAGCTGCGGGGGGCGTTCACCGGCCCCGTCGGCGCGCAGCAGGGCGACGTGGACGCGGCCCTGGCCGCCGCCACCGACGGCGTCACCGCCGGCCTGCCCGCGCCGTGGGCCCGCGCGGTCCGCGCCGCCGCCCGCTCCCACGCGCACGAGCTGCCCGAGGACCTGGGGGAGGCGCTGAAGGACGCGCTGCCCGCGTTCAACCAGGTGCCGCGCTGGTGGTGGCTGGTGAAGACCTGGCAGTACTTCCTGACGCTGACCAGCGTGCTGGGCGTGGTGTGGATCGGCCTGCTGATCGCCTACGGGGTGCTCGGCCTCGGCGACATGGACGGCCTGCTCGGCGAGGCGGGCCTGATCCCGTACGTGGCGGTCCTGGTGGTCTGCACGCTGGGGATGGGCTGGCTCACCTCCTCCGCCTGCCGCAACCTGGTCGCCCTGTCGTCGGCCCGGCACGGCGACCGGATGGAGCGCGACATGCGCGACCGCATCGGCGGCGTCGCCGAGGAGAAGGTGCTGCGCCCGGTGGCCGCCGAGCTGGCGGCGTACGCGGCGTTCCGGAACGACGTGGACGCGGTCCGCAGCGCCTGACCGGAGGTTGTCCACAACCTGGGGACGGCCCTTCCGCCGCCGCCCTCCCGTCCTGCACCGTGGATGCCGGGCCCGGAGACTCCGGGCCCGGCATCACCCGTGGAGGACCCGTGAACGAGGCCCTGATCACCGTCACCGGCTGGGTGGCCGACGACCCCCGCCACGGCACGACCGCCTCGGGCACGCCGTACCTGGCGTTACGGGTCGGCTGCACGCCCCGCCGCTACGACCGCCGCACGGCCCAGTGGCACGACGAGCCGTCCCTGTTCCTGACGGTCAACTGCTGGCGGGCCCTGGCCGACAACGTCCGCGCCTCCCGGTTCCGCCGGGGCCATCCGGTCGTGGTGACCGGCCGCCTGCGCATCCGCCAGTACGAACGCGACGGCCAGTGGCGCTTCTCCGCCGAGGTGGAGGCCCTGACGGTGGGCCACGACCTGAGCCGGGGAGCGGCGACGTTCCACCCGCCCGATCGGGCCGCCCCCGACCACCACGAGCCCCGAGAAACCGCTCCCACGACATCGACCCCCGAGGAGACCACCACGCCCTGACCCCGCCCGAACCACGCAGAGCCGCCCGCCCCGACCCGCCTGACGTCCCACCCGCGCCAACGGGTGAGAAGTGCGGGTGCGGGGCGAGCACGTCGCGTGCGTGCAGGTGCGCCTGTCCCCGCTGGTCGCGGGCGCCGTGCTGGGCGCCTCCCCGGCGGAGCCGGAGCACGCCGTCGTCACCCTCGACGTGTGGGGTCGGGACGCGGAGCGGATCGGGCGGCGGCTCGCCGACGCGCCGTCGTGGCGGGACCGGTTCGCGATCACGGAGGTCTCGCTCGCCCGCCGGACCGTCCCCGCGACGGGCCCGGGGGCGTCGCCCGGGAGCGATAGGGATCGGGGACTTGCTGTGTGGTCGCGGCGTTTGCTGGGAATGGGTGGAAGTCCTGGAGTTCCGGGCTCAAGGGGTGAACGCGACAGGGGGAAGGGGGACGTCGCTTCCCAACCGGCTATGCGGAGAGTAAAAGTTGATGTACGCTCGGTAATTATGAATCAAGGCTGGGTTGCCATCACGCTCTTCTCGGCCGCGATCCTCGTGACCGTGACCTTCGCCGTTCGGATGATCAAGGCGGAGGTGGCGGGACTGTGCGGGGAGACGGCCGCCTCGGTGGAGGGGCTGCGCGCGGGGACGGGCGCCGCCTGCGAGGGGCTGCGGGCCGAGATGAGGGCCGGGCTCGGCGGGCTGCGGGCCGAGCTGCACGCCGGCACCGACGGGTTGCGCCGGGAGATGCAGGCCGAGGCCGAGGGGCAGCGCAGGGAGACGCAGGGGCATGTGGACCGGTTGCGCGGGCAGGTGCGGGCGGACGTGGCGGCGCTGCGAGGGCATGTCCAGGGCGCCACCGAGGTGCTGCGGGAGCAGATCGGCGTCAACGCCCAGGCCCACCGCGAGCAGGTCCAGTCCTCGTCGGAGTGGCTGCGCGGCCGGGTCGACGACACCGCCGAGTCGCTGCGCGCCGAGATGTGCGGACGGCTGGACGCCCTGCGGGACGAGATCACCGCGCGGCTCGCGGAGATCGGGGAACGGGCGGAGACCCTTGACCGGGAGGGCTCGGCGCCGTCCATCAGGGTGATGGAGCGACCCTCGCGATCCTGATCCGCCCGATGTGCGCGAACCTCGCGTGTCGGATCGCCGGGTGCGGGATCCTCGGAGGACGGGACGGAGGCGGGCCGACACTCCGTGCCGTCGGGGTTGCGGCCGCTTTCCGATCAGATCCAGGAAACGCCCATGATCTCTCCCCCTCCGGAAGCGTCGCGGGCCGCGGCCTCCCGCGGGCCCCGCGACGGGCGGCCGTCCGGCCGCCCGCGTAATCGAAGGTACCGTTTTCCAACGCGTTCCGCACACGTTGCAACTATCGTGTTACACAACGTGAGCCGTAGGGGGGAAGGATGACGGCAGTGCAGTCGTCCGCCGAGGATCGTGGCGGTGAGCTGGCCCCGAAGCCCGGCCGGGGGGCGGTTGCGGGCCGCCCGCCCTTCCTGGCCGTGTACGTGCCCGCCGTCGTCGGCCTGCACCTGGTGCTGACCGTCGTCGCCCTGCTCGGCACCGCGTTCCGGCCGGAAGATCTACTGACGTTTGCCGCGCTGTTGGCGTGCGGCGCGGTCTGCATCGAGGCGACGCGCCGGCTCGGCATGCCCGCCGGGGTGGCGCGCGACCTGCTGTCGGCGTGGTGGCTGCCCGCCGCGCTGCTGCTGCCCCCGCTGTACGCGCTGCTGACGCCGATCCCGTTGCAGATCCTGCTCCAGTTCCGGGTGCGCCGCACGCTGCCGCACCGGCGGATCCTGGTGACCTCGGCGCTGGGCCTGGCCGGGGCCGCGGCGTCGGTGGTGTTCCACCGGGCGGTGCCCGCTCCGCTGGCCGGCACCCCCGACTGGGTGGTCCAGGGTTACCCCGGCATCCCCGTGGCGATCGGCTGCGCCGCGCTGTTCGCGGTGGTCAACACGCTGCTGGTGGCCGTCGCCGCGCACGCCGCCGAGCCCGAGAGCCGCTGGCGCGACGTCCTGTGGAACCGCGAGAGCCTGCTGCTGGACGTCGTCGAGCTGTGCGTCGGGGTCCTGGTGGCCGTCACCAGCACCCTGTCGCTGGGCATGCTGCTGCTGGCGCTGCCCCCGGTGATGCTGCTGCAACGCAGCCTGATGCACCAGCAGCTCCAGGCCGCCGCCCGCACCGACGCCAAGACCGGCCTGCTGAACGCCGCCGCCTGGCAGCGCGAGGCCGACACCGAGCTGTCCCGCTCGGTGCGCACCCACGACCCGCTGGCCCTGCTGCTGATCGACATCGACCACTTCAAGAAGGTCAACGACACCCACGGCCACCTGGTCGGCGACCAGGTCCTGGTCGGCGTCGCCAGCACCCTGTGCGGCCAGCTCCGCGACTACGACGTGGTGGGCCGCTTCGGCGGCGAGGAGTTCGTGGTGCTGCTGCCCGGCGCCGACACCGTCGAGGCGTGCCGGGTCGCCGAACGCCTGCGCGGCCGCGTCCGCCGCCTGGCCGTCCCCACCGACGACGGCACCGTCACCGTGACGATCTCCGTCGGGGTCTCGCTGTTCCGGATGCACGGCGAGGACCTGATCGAGCTGCTGGCGGCGGCCGACCTGGCGCTGTACCGGGCCAAGCAGTCCGGCCGCGACCGCGTCTGCCTCCCGGCGGTCGACGGTTCCAGGGAACCCGAGGCCTGATCGCCGCCCCCCGCCCCACCGGCCCGTCCGCCCCGTGCCCGCCGGAATGCCGGCGGGCCTGACGACGTTGCAACGAACGGTGTTGAAAACCCTCTAGGCTTGGGAACCATGGCCGACTACATCTTCACTTTCCAGCGTGTGCGCAAGGCGCACGGTGACAAGGTCATCCTTGACGACGTCACCATGAGCTTCCTGCCCGGCGCCAAGATCGGTGTGCTGGGGCCGAACGGCATGGGCAAGTCCACGCTGCTGCGGATGATGGCCGGCCTGGAGCAGCCCTCCAACGGCGAGGCCCGCCTGATGCCCGGCTACACCGTGGGCATGCTGCAGCAGGAGCCCCCGTTGAACGAGGACAAGACCGTCCTCGGCAACGTCGAGGAGGGCGTCGCCGAGACCAAGGCGATGCTCGACCGGTTCAACGAGATCGCCGAGAAGATGGCGACCGACTACTCCGACGAGCTGATGGACGAGATGGGCAAGCTCCAGGAGCAGCTCGACCATCGCAACGCCTGGGACCTGGACTCCCAGCTCGAGCAGGCCATGGACGCGCTGCGCTGCCCGCCCGGCGACCTTCCGGTGAAGAACCTGTCCGGTGGTGAGCGCCGCCGCGTCGCGCTGTGCAAGCTGCTGCTGGAGCACCCTGACCTGCTGCTGCTGGACGAGCCCACCAACCACCTGGACGCCGAGTCCGTGCAGTGGCTGGAGCAGTTCCTGGAGAAGTACGAGGGCACCGTCCTCGCGGTCACCCACGACCGGTACTTCCTGGACAACGTCGCGGGCTGGATCTGCGAGGTCGACCGCGGCCGCCTGTTCCCCTACGAGGGCAACTACTCCACCTACCTGGAGAAGAAGGCCGAGCGCCTGAAGGTCGAGGGCAACAAGGACGCCAAGCGCAAGAAGCGCCTCCAGGAGGAACTGGAGTGGGTCCGGTCCAACCCGAAGGCCCGCCAGACCAAGTCCAAGGCCCGTCTCCAGCGCTACGAGGAGATGGCGTCCGAGGCGGCCAAGACCCGCAAGCTGGACTTCGAGGAGATCCAGATCCCGCCGGGCCCGCGCCTGGGCAACACGGTGATCGTCGCCGACGACCTGACCAAGGCGTTCGGCGACCGGGTCCTGATGGAGAACCTGTCGTTCAACCTGCCGCCGAACGGCATCGTCGGCATCATCGGCCCGAACGGCGTCGGCAAGTCCACCCTCTTCCGCATGATCGTGGGCGAGGAGGAGCCGACCGGCGGCGCGGTCAAGCTGGGCGACACCGTCCAGATCTCCTACGTGGACCAGAGCCGCGGCGGCATCGACCCGAACAAGAACGTCTGGCAGGTCGTCTCCGACGGCCTGGACCACATCAAGGTCGGCCAGGTCGAGATGCCCTCGCGCGCCTACGTGGCCGCGTTCGGCTTCAAGGGCCCCGACCAGCAGAAGCCCGCCGGCGTGCTGTCGGGCGGTGAGCGCAACCGCCTGAACCTCGCGCTCACCCTCAAGCAGGGCGGCAACGTGCTGCTGCTGGACGAGCCCACCAACGACCTGGACACCGAGACCCTGTCCAGCCTGGAGAACGCGCTGCTGGAGTTCCCCGGCTGCGCCGTGATCACCTCGCACGACCGGTGGTTCCTCGACCGCATCGCCACCCACATCCTGGCGTGGGAAGAGGGCTCGAACTGGTTCTGGTTCGAGGGCAACTTCGCCGACTACGAGAAGAACAAGGTCGAGCGGCTGGGCGCCGACGCCGCCCGCCCGCACCGCGTCACCCACCGCCGCCTGACCCGCGACTGATCACCGCGGGACGGAACGCACGGCCGGAGCGCCGCACCCCACGCCGGGTGCGGCGCTCCGCCGCGTTCTCCGCCGGGTACCATCGGGCCCGACCAGGAGCGACGTCACCGACCCCCAGGCGAGGACATGCAGCGCAGCGAGGTGCCCCCGGCCGAGTTCCGGCATGTGTACGAGTTCAAGATCCGGTTCGGTGACATCGACTCCCAGGGGCACGTGAACAACGTGAAGTTCCTCGGCTACCTGGAGGACGCCCGGCTGGAGATGTTCCACGGCGACCCGGTGCGCAAGGGCGAGGAGCCGGTGCGCGGCATGGTGATCTCGCGGCACGAGATCGACTACCGGACGCCGCTGCTGCCGACCGTGTGGCCGATCCGGGTGGAGACATGGGTGACCGAGGCCCGCGCGGCCTCGTGCAGGCTGGCCTACCGCGTGTGCGACGACGACCACGTCTACGCGGAGGCGGCCTCGACGATCGTGGCGTTCGACGTGGAGGGCAACCGGCTGCGCCGGTTCACCCCCTACGAACGCGAGTTCATCGGCCGCTACCTGCCCCCGGCGGACTGACGCTCAGGGGGAGTACAGCCAGGGGTCGCGCAGGTCGAGGTAGGTGAGGCCGCCCTCGTAGAAGCGCGTCAGCGCCTCGATCTCCGCCTGCGCCTCCGGCGGCGGTGTCCGGCCCTCGCCCTCGCGGGCCTCCTTCTCGGAGGCGAAGTAGACGACCTCGGTCAGGCCGCCGTCGCCGTGCGGGCACATCAGCCCGCCGATCACGTCCGGCCTCAGCGCGCGCAGCCGCGGGACGGCCCGCTCCCGCATGCGGGCGACCAGCCCGTCGAAGTCGCGGACCCGGCTCTGGATCACCTGGACGAACCCGGCCCCGTCGGACCCGCCGTCCAGCCACGTCTCGGCGCGCTCGCAGTCGTGGAAGACCGGCTCACCGTCGAACAGCCGGGAGACCTCCTCCCACCAGCGGCCCTGCTCGGGCCGGTCGCTGTTGCGGCGGGCGTCCTCCGGAGTGGCGAACCGGGCGAGGTTGAACAGCGACCCGTCCTCGGTGACCCCGGCGGTCGCGCCGAGCCAGCCGGACGCGCCCGGGGCCAGCTCGGCGACCCAGCGGTCGATCGCGGCGCGCAGCGCCGCCGCGTCGGTGATCCGGCCCTGAATGATCTGAACGAACATCACGCCCCCCTCGCGTGTGTTCTCGACGCTACGCCTGGTCACGGAGGGCTGACAACCGGGCCGTCACGGGTGCATAACAAGCGCGACATGAATCCGTTTTGGCCGCGATTTTCCCTTTATGGTGCCCCTGCTGATTCACGATCTCCCCACGTGAAAGGGGCGCCATGCCGCGCTTCTCACAAGGAACGGCCGCCCTGCTGCTGGCCGCCGGGCTGGCGGGCGGTGCCCTCACCGCCGTTCCCGCCCAGGCGACTCCGGCCGACATCACGGCCCAGCTCAAGGCGATCCCCGGAATGAAGGTGGAGGAGAAACCCTCCACCCTTCCCGGCTACCGCTGGTTCTGGCTGACCTACAAGCAGCCGGTGGACCACCGCAAGCCCAAGGGCCAGTGGTTCGAGCAGCGGGTCATGCTCCAGCACAAGGACGCGGGCAAGCCGATGGTGCTGTACACCAGCGGCTACCACACCCCCGAGGTGATGTTCCGGTCCGAGCCGACCACGCTGCTGGACGCCAACCAGGTCTCGGTCGAGTACCGCTACTTCACCCCGTCCCGCCCGGTCCCCACCGACTGGACCAAGGACACCATCTGGCAGGCCGCCACCGACGAGCACCGCCTGATCACGCGGCTCAAGAAGATCTACGGCAAGAAGTGGATCTCCACCGGTGCGAGCAAGGGCGGCATGACCGCCGTCTACCACAAGCGCTTCTACCCGCGCGACGTGGACGGCACCGTCGCCTACGTGGCCCCCAACAACGTCAACGACCGCGAGGACAGCGCCTACGACCGCTTCTTCGCCACCGTCGGCACCGACCCGCAGTGCCGCGCCCAGCTCAAGAGCGTGGCCCGCGAGCTCCTCAAGCGCCGCCCGGCGATGCTGAAGCGCTTCAAGGCCGACGCCGCCAAGAACGGCTGGACGTTCGAGTACCTGCGGACCATGGACCGGGCGTTCGAGAACTCGGTCATGGACTACGAGTGGGGCTTCTGGCAGTACCACCTGCAGTCGGACTGCAAGATCGTGCCATCGCCCAAGGCCGACGACGACACCCTCTACAAGAGCCTCGACGCCATCGCGGGCCTGTCGTTCTACACCGACCAGGGCCTGGACCCGTACCTGCCGTACTACTACCAGGCGGGCTACCAGCTCGGCGCTCCGAACCCCAAGTTCAAGCACCTGCGCCCCTACCTGCGGTACGAGCACACCTACAACAACGCCCGCGCCTACCTGCCGCGCTCGATCAAGGTGCGCTGGGACGGCGGCAAGGCGATGCGCGACATCGACTCCTGGGTCCGCAACCACGGCCGCCAGCTCATGTTCGTCTACGGCGGCAACGACCCGTGGAAGGCCGAGCCGTTCCGGCTGGGCCGGGGCAGCCGTGACTCCTACGTCTACACCTCCCCGGGCCAGAACCACAGCGGCCGCCTGATCGGCACGCTGCCGGACGCGCAGCGCGCCAAGGCCACCGCGGACCTGCTGCGCTGGGCGGCCGTCCAGCCGGGCGTCCGTTCCGCCTCGGTCCTGGACCAGGCCGACGACCCCCTGAAGCTGGAAGGCCGTCGCCCCCCGCTGTAAGCAGTCCCGTGTGGGGGGCGACCCCCCACACCCCCCGCTCCGGTGGTTTCGGCTGGAACGGCGCGCGGCACCCGTCCCTCGTGGGGACGGGTGCCGCGTGCGTTTCGGCGTGTACCTCAGGTGGTCAGCCAGGCGGCGGCGTTGCCGGGGAGCAGGTCGCCGTAGAGCGGGATCGTGGTCAGGACCGGCCGGCCCTCGGGCAGGCGGACCGGGTTCTCGTCGAAGTTGACCACGCAGACCAGCCGGTCGCGCCGGAAGGCCAGCGTCGTCTCGGTGACCTCGGTCCACTCCAGCGTCCCGGGCAGGCCCGGGGTGAGCTCGCGCCGCAGCCGCAGGGCCTCCCGGTAGAACGACAGCATCGACCCCGGGTCCTGCCGCTGCGCCTCGACCGTCAGGGACGCCCAGCCCTCCGGCATCGGCAGCCAGGGGCGCGTCCCCTCCGGCCCGAAGC
The DNA here is from genome assembly GCF_014138665.1 of Actinomadura kijaniata. Classification (NCBI taxonomy): domain Bacteria; kingdom Bacillati; phylum Actinomycetota; class Actinomycetes; order Streptosporangiales; family Thermomonosporaceae; genus Actinomadura; species Actinomadura kijaniata. Next base: position 142,154 of record NZ_JACJIA010000003.1, on the reverse strand, counting down.
CGTAGGGGGAGGTCCGGTCCGACCAGGGGATCGGCACGCGGCAGCCGTCGCGGCCCTTCTCCACCCCGCCCGTGCGCAGGAAGACGGGGTCCTGGCGGGCGTCGTCGGGCACGTCGGCCTGCGGGAGCCCCAGCTCCTCGCCCTGGTACAGGTAGGCCGAGCCCGGCAGGGCCAGCAGGAACAGCAGCGCCGCCCGCGCCCGCGCGTACCCGATCCCCGGAACGCCGCCGCGCTGCTCGTACCGGGTCAGGTGCCGCACCGCGTCGTGGCTGGACAGCACCCAGGTCGGCGCCGAGCCCGTCGGCTCGATCTCGCGCAGCGCCGCCGTCACCACCTTGTGGAACGCCGGGGCCGACCACGGCGCGAGCTGGAGGTCGAACTGGAACACCTGGTGCAGCTCGTCCGGCCGCAGGTAGCGGGCCAGCTCGGCGGCGCTGTCGGTCCACACCTCGCCGATCGCCATCCGCTCGCCGGGGTAGGCGTCCAGGACGCGCCGCCAGTCCCGGTACACCTCGTGCACCTCCGGACGGCTGTAGATGGGGCCGTCCACCACATGGCGGCGGCGTTCGCCCAGGTCGGCGAGGTTGGCGTCCTTGAACAGGCCCGCCGCCACATCGATGCGGAACCCGTCCACGCCCCGGTCCAGCCAGAACCGCAGGATGGTCTCGAACTCGGCGCGGACCTCGGGGTTGCGCCAGTTGAGGTCGGGCTGCTCGGGCGCGTACAGGTGCAGGTACCACTCGCTCGCGTCGTCGGAGGGGTCCAGCCGGGTCCAGGCGGGGCCGCCGAACGTCGAGGGCCAGTCGTTGGGCGGGGAGCCGTCGGGTTTGCCGGGGCGGAAGATGTACCGGTCGCGGGCGGGGGAGCCGGGCGGGGACTTCGCCGCCTCCCGGAACCAGGGGTGCCGGTCGGAGGTGTGGTTGGGCACGATGTCGACGATCACCCGCAGCCCGTGGTCGTGGGCGGCGGAGACCAGGTCGTCGAAGTCGCGCAGCGAGCCGAACCGGGGATCGACGTCCCGGTAGTCGGCGACGTCATAGCCGCCGTCGGCCAGCGGCGAGACGTAGAACGGGGTGAGCCACAGCGCGTCCACGCCCAGGTCGCGCAGGTGGCCCAGCCGGGAGCGGACACCCGCCAGATCGCCGTCGCCGTCCCCGTCGGAGTCGGCGAAGCTGCGGACGTAGACCTCGTAGACGACGGCGTTCCGCCACCAGGGAACGCCGTCGCCCGGAACGTTCCGGGGGGATGGTGTCATACCCGGCGATCTACCCCGTCGCGGGGGCGGGGTCACCCGTTGATGGGCGCGTTCATCATGCTGTTGGCGGCCATGATGAAGTAGTCCCACATCATGCGGTCGAGCTGCTCGGGCAGCGCCAGCTCGTCCATGGCGTCCCGCATGTGCCGCAGCCACGCGTCCCGCTCGGCCTCGCCGATCACGAACGGGTTGTGCCGCATCCGCAGCCGGGGGTGGCCGCGCTGCTGGCTGTAGGTGTTGGGCCCGCCCCAGTACTGGATGAGGAACAGCCGCAGCCGGTCCTCGGCCGGGCCGAGCTCCTCTTCCGGGTAGAGCGGGCGGAGCAGGGGGTCGTCCGCGACGCCCTGGTAGAAGCGGTGGACCAGGCGACGGAAGGTCTCCTCGCCGCCGACCGCCTCGTAAAAGGTGACCTGTTGCGTCATAACGATCTCCAGCCTACGCGAGCGGTCGCTTATTCCGGGGGGAGAACCGGCGACGATCAGGCCGGGGCGGTCGGGGTGGCGACCGTCACGCCCGCCTCGTCGAACGCGACCTTGACGCGTTCGCGCAGCTCGCGGGCCACGTCCCCCTGCTTGCCGGGCGCGGTCTTCAGCACCACGCGGATCACCAGCGCGTTGCCCGCCAGTTCCTGGACGCCCCACACCGAGGGCTCCTCCAGGACCAGGTCGTCCCAGTGCGGGTCGGAGGCCAGCGCGTCGGCGGTGTTCTGGAGGATCTCCTTGACCTTCTCGATGTCCTCGGTGATGTCCACCGGGATGTCCAGGACGGTGCGGCCCCAGTTCTGGGACTCGTTGCCGACCTTCTTGATCTCGCCGTTGGGGACGTACCAGACGACGCCGTTGACGTCGCGCATCCGGGTGACCCGCAGGGTGACGGCCTCGACGGTGCCCTTGGCGGTGCCGACGTCGATGAAGTCGCCGACGCCGTACTGGTCCTCCAGCAGCATGAACAGCCCGGCCAGGAAGTCCTTGACGATGTTCTGCGCGCCGAAGCCGACCGCCATGCCGATCACGGTGGCGCTGGCCAGCACCGGGGTCAGGTTCAGGCCGATCACCCCGAGGCAGCTGAACGCCGCCGTGCCCATGATCACGATGGAGCAGATGCTGCGCAGCACCGAGCCCAGCGTCCTGGCGCGCTGCGCCCGCCGCTGCGACAGCAGCGCGGGGGAGCCCTCGAACGCCGTGCGGCTGCGCTCGCGCACCTTCTCCGACATGGTGCTCTCGGCCATCCGCAGCGTCACCCTGGTGATCATGCGGTGGGCGATGTTGCGCAGGAGCAGCGCGATGGCGAGCGTGATGACGATCGTGACGGTCGTGTTGAGCGGGCCGTCCAGCCAGGTCCGGTAGAAACGGGTGAAGTCGTCGTTGGAGACGTTCCAGACGATCCGGCAGGCGATGCTGGGCTCGCCGGGCGCGCACGCCTTCTCGGCCGAGCCGCCGTTCTGGGCCCAGGGCAGCAGCGGCTCGGCGGCCGTCACCGCCTGGGCGGCAAGGGCGTTCATCGTCGCTGACATCGGGCGGACCCTCCCCGGCCGGTTGTGGGTTTCACGTCACGTCGCCGTGGACCTGCGGCGGCACGAGCCCGATCGTAGGGGACGGTGACGACCGGTTCGTACGACGCCGGGCGGGTGGCGTCACCCGGCCGGGGAGGGTGGCTCGCGTGCCGCGGACCCGGTGTGCGGGCGTGGGTGCGCCGGGTCCGCGGCACTCCGGGAAGGTCGGTGTTCTCCCTCTCGGTGCCCGGAGTGGTCGGACGGGCCGACCCTCGCGGAGGCCGTCGGGGCGACCTCCGCGGTGGAAAATCCTCTACCTATGGTCTTGTCGAACTGCGCGCCCGGTGTGCTTTCGCCGGACCAATCGCCGGAGGGGGTCTCCGTGGGGATAGATTTCGAAAATTTCCCAAAATGTCCCGTGTGGGGCAGCAGGTCCTGCCGGTCCGGCTCGGAAGCCTGCCGGCGCGGAGAGCCGGTGGCCCAAGGGCCGGGGAGCGGGGGACCGGAGACGTCGCGCCGCGCCCCCGCGACGCCGCGCCGTGCCCATGGCCCGCCGTTCCGGTCGGTCGGTCCGGTTCATCGGCTCCTCCGGTCGGATGTCTGTCCCGTCGGTTCCCTCGATGGCGGTTCCTTCGATGTGGTGCGTGCGCGGGCGGCGGACCGCCCGCGCACGCACCGCACCGCCCGTGCACGCACCGGGATGGGGCGAGCGCGTCCCGCGGTACGCCGCGGCCGCCGCGCCGTACCGGCCGCGGGACCACGGGACGCGCCCGGCTTTCAGGAGTGGCCGGACGGCCACTCGGTCGGTGCCGGTCCGGGCAGGTGGGACCCGAGGCCCTGCGCCCCGGGGTCCCGCGTCGCGGTGCCGCCCGTCTCGCCGCGCAGCTCCCGCCGGAGCGGCTGCAGGACGTGCGCCAGTTTCACCGCGGCGCCGCCCGGATCGTCCACCCGGTGCATGCGCTCCCCCCAGGACCACCAGTAGTAATGATCGTGTGACTCGGGCGCCGGGGCGCAGGTCACGTCCTCGGCGAGGCTGGCCGCCTCCGGGTTGACCACCCGCAGGAAGGCGGGCCCGGAACGGGTCCGCACGACCCGGGCGACGAGCCCGCGCGTGTCGAGTTCCTGCTCCAGCTCCTCTAGGTAGTCGACGCGTCTGTCGCTGACCACCTGCGCACCCCCTCCGTCGTTCGTGCTGCGAGGTCTGCTCCGACGTTCCCGTGTGTCGTGCCTCCCGCGCGGCGGCTCGCGCCGCCCGCACGTGATCGCTCCCTGAGCGCCGGATCGACCCCGTGATGCGGCCCGGGGGCGGGCCGTTGATCGAACTCTGCGGGACCGGTTGGTCGCTCGGGGTGAGAATTGCAACTCACACGGTGGAGGGTCAAGGGTGCCGCTGTCCCGCGAAGGACGCGATTTTGCCTCCTCAGAGGTGTTCTGGTCCTCTGTGGAGGATAAATCTCTACCCTGGTGTTGAAGGTTGCGCCCAGGCCGCCCGGGTTTCTCAGGGAAGGCTTGGCCTGCCCTGTTGACGGCGTTACGCTGCGTGCGCGAGAGATTATCAGTCGTGGCCATCTGGACACCGGTCGCCGCGGTCGCGGGGCCCCGCTCCCAAGGGAGGGGTCCGGCGGGCCGGCGGTGAGGAGGCCGGAAAACGATGTCGGACCCCCCTCGTAAAGAGACGGACATCGCTCGGCGCATCCGTGCGTACGGTCTGGCGCGTGGACGCTCCCCCGTGGAGATCGCCCACGAGATCCACGACCAGTGCGGGCCGCTGTTCGGGACCAGCATGGTCAAGGCACACCGGCTGGCCCACGGTGTCGCGCTGTCCGACATCGTCGCCCAGGTCAGAGCGCTGTTCGAGGTGGACGGCAAGCCCGCCCCCAAGCTGGGGGAGACGCTGCTGTCGGCCTACGAGAGCGGCTACAAACGACCGGGTCCGGAGTACCTGCACTATCTCTGCGCCGTCTACCGGGTGGAGCCCGACAAGCTCGGGTACCAGAGCCCCTGCATCTGCGGCCGCGGGCACGCGGTCCGCCTGGTCGACGCCACCGCGCCCCTGCCGGAGGGGCCGGACCGGCGAGGACCGGGGGAACCCGACGCCCTGGAGGGCGCCGTCCTCGTCCCTGGCGACCGTCACCGGATGACGGTCATCGAACAGCAACGGGGCCCTGACCGCGCCGAAGGCCCCCTTTCCATCGATGTGGGAGAGGAGGACATCGTGCTTCGTAGGACCCTTCTGCAACTACTGGCCGGGGCGGGCGTGGCGCTCGACGGTCAGTTCCTGGGCGCAGTGGACAACCTTCGTCGCAAGATGGACGACACCCTGGTCAGTGCCACGGTGTCGCCGACCATGCTCGACCAGTGGGAGGAGACGACCCTCGGTTACGGTCAGCAGTACCAGGCGACGCCGTCGCTGCGGATGCTGTGCGACGTGCTGCTGGACTTCAGCGAGGTGCGGCGCATGTGCGACAAGCGCCAGCCGGTGGAGTTGCAGGAACGGCTGTGCCGCATCGCCGCCCAGCTGTCCGGGCTGTCCGGGCTGATCATGATCAATCTGGGTGACCACCGGCTGGCCCGTTCGTTCTTCCGGACCGCCCGCACGGCCGCCGACGAGACCGCCGACCGCAAGCTGCGCGCCTGGGTGACGGTGCGCGAGGCGCTGGTCCCGATGTACTACGGCGATCCGCGTGAGGCGTTGCACCTGGCCCGCAAGGCGCAGGACCTGGCGGGGCGCACCCCCAGCGTGGCGGCCGCGATGGCGCCCGCGGTGGAGGCGCGCGCCCTCGGCATGCTCGCGTTGCGCGGCCGTGGCGACGCCGCCCCGAGCGCGCGCCGCGCGCTGGTGCGGGGCCGCGCGGTCTTCGACCAGCTCTCCAGGGACGACACCGGAGACCTGGCGTTCGGTTTCACCGACCGGCAGATGACCTTCTATGAGGGCGACACCTTCACCAACCTCGGTGACCACCGGGCGGGCGACGAGGCGCTGAGCCGCGCGCTCACCCTCTACGCGCCGACCGACCGGGTCGACCTGACGTTGGTCCGCCTCGACCGGGCGGCCTGCCGGCTGCACGCCGGGCACATCGACGCCGCGCTGGCCACGGCCCGCGAGGCGATCGAGGAGCTGCCGACCGAGCACCGCAGCGACATCCTGGTCCACCGGGCCAGGCAGATCGGCGCGACGGTGCGCGCCAAGTACGGCGACAGCCCGATGCTGCGCGACTTCTACGAGGCGTTGAGCGGTCCCTCGGTGACGAGCCCGACCAAGGCGTCACCCCCCGCGCCGCCTGCCGTCCCGCCCTCAGAGCAGGTCTGACGGGCGATGGAATCCCCGGACAGCACCCCTCGGCAGCATGATCAGGCCGCAGGGGAGGTGCGACGTGCCTCCGCGCGCAGCGACGGGGGCGACGGCCCCGCCGGTGCCCGGACCCTCGTCCGGCTCCAGGCGGAGCCCCCGGTGTGGCGGCTGGGCGGGCCGGTCGGCGGCCTGCGCCTGCGCCGCTACCGCGCGACCGACCACGCCACGGTGCTCGACCTGCACCGTGAGGGCCTGGCCCAGGTGGGCCTGCGCCCCGGCGACGGCGTCTACTACGACCATGACTTCTTCCGGATGGAGGAGATCTATCTGCGCAACGACGGCGAGTTCCTCGTCGGCGAGTCCGACGGCGAGATCGTCGCGATGGGCGGCCTGCGCCGCGCCGACCTGGTCCCCGGCGGCTCGTCCCGCGCGTTCGGCGGCTACGCCCTGGGGAACCCGGCCCTCGACGCGGCGGAGATGGTGCGGCTGCGCGTCCGTCCGGACCGCCAGCGCCGGGGCTACGGCGCGGCGGTGGTCCGGGCCCTGGAGGAACGCGCCGTCGAGCTCGGCTACCGCCTCCTGAAGGGCGACACCACGGCCTACCAGCAGGCGGCCCTGACCCTGTACCGCTCGTTCGGGTGGAAGGAGACCCGCCGCGAGAAGATCGGCGGCATCGAGAACATCTACATCGAGAAACGGCTGCGCTGAGCGAGCGCTCCGCGGAGCGGGACTCCGCTGAGGGGAGCAGCGGACCCCGGGGCCGTGGCGGACGGTGTGACGCGGCACGCCGACCGCCACGGCCCGGGCCCGTTCACGGCCTGCGGGCTCCCGCCAGCTGCATCAGCGGGAAGCGGCGCTGCCGGACGTCGGTCAGCCCGTGCTCCCGGAGGAAGCCCGTCACCTCGCGGTCGCCGAACACCGTCAGCCCCGCGACCCGGCCGAACGCCTCGGCGCCCAGCCGTCCCACCGGCAGGACCGGACGGCGGGAGGTCAGGATGACGATCCGGCCGCCGGGCCTCAGCACGCGCAGCATGGACTCCAGCGCGGTCCACGGCTCGTCGAACAGGTACAGCGCGCCGAAGCAGCACACCGCGTCGAACGTCGCGTCCCCGAACGGCAGCTCCACCGCGTCACCGCGCACGTAGCCGATCGCGCCGCCGCCGGTGGTGCCGGCGGTGTCGGTCACCGCGCGGTCCAGCATCGCGGGGGCCGCGTCCAGCCCGACGACCAGGCCGTCCCCGGCGACGCCCGCCGCCAGGGCGCGGGTGACGTTGCCGGGGCCGCAGGCGACGTCCAGGACGGTCGCGGCCGGTCTCCCGGCGTCGCCGGGCCGGCCCAGGCCGAGCCAGTCGCGGGCCAGGGCCTGCTCGGCGGCGGTGTCGGGGCCGAACGGCCAGCCCTTGGCGAGGTTGAAGCCGACCGGCCGCCACAGGCGTTCGTAGATCTGCGGCAGGAACGTCGAGCGCATCACCCGCTGGGCGACCGTCGGGGCGGGCGCGGCGCCGGGGCCGAGCAGGTCGAGATAGCCCGCCGACAGGTCGGGTTCGGCGGGCGGGGCGGACAGCAGCCGCAGGATCCGGTCGTGGACCGGGGTCCGTGCCATCGAAGGGCTCACCCCTTTATTCGACCACCCGTCAATTGCCGCTGTCCGCCCGCGCGGCCCGATGTGACCGACCCCACGCGCCCCGCCCGGCCCCGGAGCGGTCCCCGCTCAGGTCAGGTCCAGGCCCGTCTGGGAGGCCAGGAACGACAGGGTGTCCGTCATCAGGTTCACCGACCGCGACACCGAACGCGACGAGTGCCCCACCTCCGTCTCGTTGCGCAGCAGGACCGGCGCGTCGGAGGAGGTGGCGTGCTGGAGCGCCGCGCACATCTTGCGGGCGTGCAGCGGGTCCACCCGCGAGTCGCTGTCGAAGACGGTGAACAGCGTCGCCGGGTACGCCGTCCCCTCCGCCACGTGGTGGTACGGGGAGTAGGCGCGCAGCCAGCCGAACTCCTCGGGGTCCGCCACCGTCCCGTACTCGTCGGTCCACACCTGGCCCAGGCCGAACCGCTCGTAGCGGATCATGTCCAGCAGCGGGGCCGAGCACACGACCGCCCGGTACAGGTCGGGACGCTGGGTGAGCGCCGCGCCGACCAGCAGGCCGCCGTTGGAGCCGCCGGAGATCGCCAGCCGGTCGGCGGTGGTGAGGCCGTCGGCGATGAGGCGTTCGGCGGCGGCGTGGAAGTCGTCGAAGACGTTCTGCTTGCGGTCGCGCATCCCGGCGCGGTGCCACTCCTCGCCCTCCTCCGAGCCGCCGCGCAGGTTCGCGACGGCGTACACGCCGCCCGCCTCGACCCAGGCGAGGATGCTGGCCGAGTAGGCGGGGGTGAGGGAGATGTTGAAGCCGCCGTACCCGTACAGGATCGCCGGGCGCGGGCCGGTCGAGCCGGGCCGGGAGATGACGAGCATCCGGACGGTGGTGCCGTCCCGGGAGGTGTAGGCGACCTGCCGGGTGTCGAGGTCGGGCACCTCGACCGAGCCGGGCGCCGACGCCCACAGGCTCGTCTCGCCGGTGCGGGCGTCGTAGCGCAGCACCGACGAGGGGGTGACGTTGTCGGTGTAGCCGAACCACGCCTCGTGCCCGCCCTCGGGGCGTTCCACGATGCCGCCGATCGAGCCGAGGCCCGGCACCGGGACCTCGCCGATCCGCTCGCCGGTCGCCAGGTCGTGCACGGTGATCTCGCTGAGGGCGTGCCGGGTCCAGCCCGCCAGCAGCACCGGCCGGTCCAGGTCGTCCAGGATCGCGAAGTCGGTGAGCACCGCCTCGTCGTCCTGCGGGATCAGCGTCCGCCAGTTCCCGGGCGCGGGGTCGGCCGGGTCGGCGACGCACAGCCGGGAACGCGGCGCGTCCAGGTCGGTGAAGATGTAGGCGCGCCCGTCGCGGCCCACGTACAGCCCGGTCGAGGCGTCCACGCCGACCTGCACGGGGCGCAGTTCGGGGCGTTCGGGGGAGGACGCCGCGAGGTCGGCGACGAACAGGTCGTTGCGCGGCGCGGTGCCCTGCGACGCGGTGACGGTGAGCCAGCGCCCGTCGCGGCTGACGCCCGCGCCGTAGTAGTCGGTCTTGTCGCGGCCCTCGCCGAACACCAGCACGTCGTCGGCGTCGGGGTCGGTGCCGACGCGGTGCAGGTAGACGCGGCGGTGGTACTGGGCCTCGCCCTCGGGCACCCGGTCGGGGGACAGGCGGCGCGCGTAGTAGTACGCCTCGCCGCCGGGCAGCCACGCCACCGACGACTCGCGGCTGCGGTCGATGGGGCCCTCGACCCGTTCGCCGGTCTCCACGTCGATGACGTAGAGCAGGGCCTCCTCGTCGCCGCCGTGCGACACCTTGTAGGCCAGCCGCCGTCCCTCCTTGTCGGGCTGCCACATGTCGAGCGTGGTGGTGCCCTCGGGGTCGAGGGCGACGGGGTCGATCAGGACGCGTTCGGTGCCGCCCGGGTCCACGGTGTAGAGCACCGGGTGCTCCTGGTCGGCGGCGCGGCGGGTGAAGAAGCGGCGCCCGCCGCGCCAGACGGGCGATCCGACGCTGCCCGCGGCCAGCAGCTCCCCGAGCCGCTTGCGCAGCCGGTCGCGTCCCGGCAGGTCGTCCACCACCCGGTGGAACAGCGCGTCCTGGGCGTCCAGCCACGCGCGCGTGTCCGGGTCGTCACGGTCCTCCAGCCAGCGGTAGGGGTCGGCGACGCGGCGACCGTGCAGCTCGTCGACGATGTCCTGACGCGGGGCGGGCGGGTAGGGCGGTCGGCTCATGGGTCAGAACCCTATTCGGCCCTCGCCCCGCAGGACGGCAACGCCACGGCGGTGGAACCCCTCCCCGGCCGGAGCGGGTCATCTCCACCGTCCCGCCCGCAACGATGATCACTCTTGCGGACCGACCCGCCGGACGCCACGTGTGGCGAGGTGAACGCGCCGGTCATCTTCGGTAGAAGTGGCCTGGTCACCGCGCTCTTCCACACGGGGGTTGAACATGAGGAGCATCGTCACCGCGCACCGGACGGCGGCCCGCGCCGTCACCGGGGCGCTCGCGCTGGGCGGCTGCCTGCTGGCCGCGCCGCCGATCCAGGCCGCCGCGCCCGGCAAGGTCGAGTTCGTGTACACGGCCCCGAAGGTCTCCCGGGCGGGCGACAGCGTCACCTGGGGGTGGAGCATCCGCAACAACGGCGGCGAGCCCGTCGAGAAGGTCGTGCTGACCCACCGGTTCAGGCCGGTCATGAAGGTGCGGTCGGTCAGCGCGCGGTGCCGGGTGCTGAAGGACGCCATCCGCTGCGAGTACGGCTCCCTGAAGGCCGGGGAGGCGAGGAGCGGCGTCATCGTCGCCGAGGTCCCGGCGACCGCCGCGGGCAACGTGCAGATCAACGGCCGGGTGACCTGGCAGCAGCGGGGCGCCGCGCCCGCCCCCGCGCCCGCCCCCGCGCCCTCCGCCTCGCCCGCGGCCACCGGCGCCGGGAAGGCCGAGGCCCCGGCCGAGGGGAGCGCGGGCGACTGACGGTCCGTGACCGGAAGGGGCCCGGCGGCGGCGCGTTTTCGCGGCCGTGGGGCCTTTTTCACGTTCGATCCGGCGCGCTTATGGGGATTAATGGGGTAGCGGACGGCCTCCCTCAGCCGTCACACTGATTTCGGGTCGGTTCGCCCCTGGGGAGGTCCTCATGGCGGGTGCTCAGGTGCCGGAGACAATAATCGGGCCTCGGTATGGGGCGCGTGGGAGCGCGCCCGCCGAGGCCGAAAAGCAGCAGCGCTTCGCGCGGGGGGCCGTCCGATGAGACAGGTCCTCCTGCTGAACGCGACGTACGAACCCCTCACCACGCTCTCCCTCCGCCGGGCCGTCTGCCTGGTGCTCCGCGAGAAGGCGGAGATCGTCCACCACGACTCCACGGGTGCGGTCCTGCACTCGGCGACCATGGCGGTCGAGGTCCCCTCGGTGATCCGGCTCCGCCGGTACGTGAAGATCCCGTTCCGGAGCAGGGTCCCGCTCACCCGCAGCGCCCTGATGCGGCGTGACAACCACCGCTGCGTCTACTGCGGCCGCCGCGCCGAGACCATCGACCACGTCCTGCCGCGCAGCCGCGGCGGCAAGCACGTCTGGGAGAACTGCGTCGCCTCCTGCACCACCTGCAACCACCGCAAGGCGGACCGGCTGCTGGAGGAGCTGGGCTGGTCGCTCCCGATCACGCCGTCGGTGCCGCGCGGCGCCCACTGGCGGCTGATCGGCCTCAACGGCGACAACGACCCCCAGTGGGCCCCCTACGTCCGGGAGCCCGCCGCGTAGCGCGGGAGAACGTATCCTGGGCGCGTGCCACGCTATGACTACCGTTGCCGCGCCTGCGGGTCCACGTTCGAGATGTCCCGCCCGATGAGCGAGGCGTCCGCGCCCGCCCCCTGCCCCGAGGGGCACGACGACACGGTCAAGCTGCTGTCGACGGTCGCCGTCACCGGCACCGCCAGGGGCGGCTCCGCGCCCCCGCCGAGCGGCGGGGGCGGCTGCTGCGGGGGCGGCTGCTGCGGTTAGCCGCGCGCCGCGCGGAGCTTCGCGGCGGTCCGCCTCGCGTCGTAGCCCTCCGGGACGCCCTCGGCGATCCACACGTCGCCGGGGATGTTCCGGGCGCGCAGCGGCAGGATCTCCTGGTAGGCCTCCGAGGCGTACCAGGCGTGGATCGCGTCCCGGTCGGGGAACTCGATCATCACGAAGGCGCCCTCGAACGTCCCCTCGACGGCCTCGACCTCGCTGCCGTGCACCAGGAACCGGCCGCCGAAGGGGTCCATCGTCGCCTGGATCCGCTCGATGTACTCCAGCACCTCGTCGTTGGGCATCTCGGTGGGGCGCAGGTGGGCCATCGCGTAGGCGGGCATCGTTTCCTCCGGGCGGTCGGGGCGTTCTGCCTGACATGACCGAGTCTGCCGCCCGGAGGGAACGCGGGCGATTACCCCGCGGGTAACCGCCCGCCCGTCACCTCAGAGACGGTCGAGCTGGGACACGTCGCGGGCCGCGCCCGTGGACGCCGACGTCGCCATGGCCGCGTAGGCGCGCAGCGCCGCGCTGATCGGGCGCTGCCGGTCGCGGGGGCGGTAGCCGCCGAGGTCGGCCAGCAGCTTCTCGCGGCGGATCTCCAGCTCGTCGGCCGGGACGTTCAGCTCCAGCCTCCGGTTCGGGATGTCGATGACGATCTCGTCGCCGTCCTCGACCAGGGCGATGACCCCGCCGCCCGCCGCCTCGGGGGAGGCGTGCCCGATGGACAGGCCCGAGGTGCCGCCGGAGAACCGCCCGTCGGTGATCAGCGCGCACTTCTTGCCGAGGCCGCGGCCCTTCAGGAAGCTCGTCGGGTACAGCATCTCCTGCATGCCGGGGCCGCCCCTGGGGCCCTCGTAGCGGATGACGACGACGTCGCCCTCCTTGACCTTCCCGCCGAGGATGCCCTCGACGGCGTCGTCCTGGCTCTCGAAGACCACGGCCGGGCCGGTGAAGGTCCACAGCTCCTCCTCGACGCCCGCGGTCTTGACGATCGCGCCGTCGGGGGCGATGTTGCCGCGCAGCACCGCCAGGCCGCCGTCGGCGGTGTAGGCGTGCTCGACCGAGCGGATGCAGCCGTTCTCCCGGTCCAGGTCCAGCTCCTCCCAGCGGGCGGACTGGCTGAACGCCGAGGTCGAGCGCACCCCGCCCGGCGCGGCGTGCCACAGCTCCAGGGCCTCGGGCAGCGCGTTGGGGGAGGTCGGGTCCCACCTGTCGACCAGCTCGTCCACCGACGCCGAGTGGATCGAGTGGGCCGAGGAGTTCAGCAGCCCGGCGCGGTTCAGCTCGCCCAGCAGGGCCGGGATGCCGCCCGCGCGGTGGCAGTCCTCCACGTGGTACCTGGCGGTGGCGGGGGCGAGCTTGCAGACGCACGGGACGCGCCGCGACAGCGCGTCGATCTCGTCCAGGCCGAAGTCGACGCCGCCCTCCACGGCCGCCGCCAGCAGGTGCAGGATCGTGTTGGTGGAGCCGCCCATCGCGATGTCCAGGACCATGGCGTTCTCGAACGCCTCCCGGGTCGCGATGTTCAGCGGCAGGACGGACTCGTCGTCGCCCTCGTAGTACCGCTTGGCGATCTCCACGACGGTGCGGCCCGCGTCCTCGTACAGCCCGCGGCGGGCGGTGTGGGTGGCCAGGACGGTGCCGTTGCCGGGCAGCGCCAGCCCGAGCGCCTCGGTGAGGCAGTTCATGGAGTTGGCGGTGAACATGCCCGAGCAGGACCCGCAGGTCGGGCAGGCGCTCTCCTCCAGCTCCAGCAGCGTGGCGTCGCTGATCGACTCGTCGGCCGAGGCGATCATCGGGTCGATCAGGTCGAGCTTGTGGCCGCCCATGACGCCCTCGACGGGCTTGCCCGCCTCCATGGGGCCGCCGGAGACGAACACGGTCGGGATGTTCAGCCGCAGCGCGGCCAGCAGCATCCCCGGGGTGATCTTGTCGCAGTTGGAGACGCAGACCAGCGCGTCGGCCTGGTGCGCGTTGACCATGTACTCGACGGCGTCGGCGATCAGTTCGCGGGAGGGCAGCGAGTACAGCATGCCCTCGTGGCCCATCGCGATGCCGTCGTCGACGGCGATCGTGTTGAACTCGCGGGGGACGCCCCCGGCCTGCTTGACGGCGCCGGCGACCACGTCGCCGACCTCGCGCAGGTGGACGTGGCCGGGCACGAACTGGGTGAAGCTGTTGGCCACCGCGACGATCGGCTTGCCGAAGTCCTCCCGCGCCACGCCGCTGGCGCGCATGAGCGCGCGGGCGCCCGCCATGTTCCTGCCGTGGGTGACCGTGCGTGACCTGAGCGGGGGCATCGAAGACCTCTCCAAGCTGGTGGTGTGCGGTTGCGGACACGGCGGGGCGGCGGCGGATCGCGTCGCTGCCACCGGCCGAGCAGAGGTCGTGACGGGGCCGGGCCGTGTCCAGCGATGTTACCAACCGCATGCAAAAACGCCGGGCGACGTCGCCCGGCGTTCGGAGTCCCTCCAGGGAAGGGGAGGGGGAGGAGAGGGCGGCCCGGCGTGCCGTCGTCCCGCGCCGCCCGGTGCGTCCCGCGGAGCGCCCCCTACTCGGGGTAGTTGGGCGGCAGCGACTTCTCGGCCGCCTGGTAGATCCGCTCCACGTCGGTGGCGGTGAGGATCTTCGGCCGGCGGCGCAGGTAGCCGCGCGCCCGGTTGCCGGCGTAGACGTCCACGTCGCGGACCCGCATCACCTTCCAGGGGATGGCGGGACCGTAGATCGCCACCGATGCCTGGACCGGCACCTCGAAGCCGACCTGCGCGCCGATGATCCTGCTCGCCTGCTCGGCCTCCCAGCGCGCCTCGTCCAGCCGGTCCTTCTTGTTGAACGGCCCGTGGAACAGCTTGCGGTGCGACAGGGTCCGCACCGGGAGCCGCTTGTCCCACTTCTCCGAGTCGATCGCGTAGACCCCGCTCGGCCCGATGACCAGATGGTCGATCCGGCCGTCGCTGACCCCCTCGTCGTCCATCGGGACGGCGCGGGCGTGCAGCACGCGGTAGCCGTTGCGCTCCAGGCCCTTCAGCTGCTTCTCGGTGCGCCGCTCGGCCGCCGAGGACTTCTGCCAGGCCGCGATGCTGGAGGAGGTGCGGGCGCGGCGGACCACGTCCACGACCACGACCAGCAGCGCCGCCGTGACGCCGAGCTGGAGGCCGAAGAAGAACGCGACGAACGCGCCCACCGCGACGCCCAGCAGGGCCCGTTCGAGCCAGCGGCGTATCTGCGGATCGCCCAGCAGGTCCCCGTAGGTCCGGCCGCCCCCGGGTCTGGTCTCCCGGTCGTCGGCCTGGTCGGTGACCGGCGACGTGGCGGCCGATGTCCCGGCCGACGTGGCGGAAGGCTGCCCGCGGGCCTCTCCGTGTGCGTTGCCCCGCTCCATGATGGCCATAAGTGACGCTCCGTGTTCCTGTCGGCTCGGAAGCATGATCCTCCGTGCGCAGAGTAATCATTTCCAGAGATGACTACTAGACATGCCGGGTTAATAGTTTTGTCGCCGTGTCCGGGGGTTCGTCCATGCCTCACGCGGGTAGGGCGGTATTCACCCCCTCTTTCGGCGTCGGCCCCTCGCCGCCATCTTTGATGCTCCGGTCTCCGCCGTCTAGCGTTCGACGTTATGCCCCATATCCATGACCTGTCCGTGATGCGACTGGCGCAGGCCGTCCGCTCCCGCGAGCTTTCCCCCGTCGACATCGTCGATCACTACCTGGAGCGCATCGAGCGGGTCGGCCCGCGGGTGGGCGCGTTCGTCACGGTGACCGCCGAGCAGGCCCGCGACCAGGCGCGGCAGGCCGCGAAGCTGGTGGCGGACACGGCCGACCCGGCCGACCTGCCCCCGCTGCTGGGCGTGCCGATCCCGATCAAGGACCTGAACCTGGTGACCGGGGTGCCGGCGACCTTCGGCTCGGCGGCCTACCACGACCTGACCGGGTTCGCCGACGACACCGTGGTGGTGCGGCTGCGGGAGGCCGGGTCGATCCTCACCGGCAAGACCAACACCCCCGAGTTCGGGCTGCCCTGCTACACCGAGAACGACGTGGCCCCGCCCGCCCGCACCCCCTGGGACCTGACCCGGTCGGCGGGCGGCTCCAGCGGCGGCGCGGCGGCGGCCGTCGCCGCCGGGCTGGCCCCGGCCGCGCAGGCCAGCGACGGCGGCGGCTCGATCCGCATCCCCGCCAGCGCGTGCGGGCTGTTCGGGATCAAGCCGAGCCGGGGCCGGATCTCCCAGGGCCCGGTCAACCCGGACCTGTTCGGGCTGGCCACCAGCGGCCCGCTGGCCCGCACCGTGCGGGACGCGGCGCTGCTGCTGGACGTGATGGCCGGGAACGAGCCCGGCGACCTGTACCTGGCCCCGCCCGTCGAACGCACCTTCCTCGGTTACGCCGAACGCCCGCCCGGACGGCTCCGGATCGCCCGCAGCGCCGTCCCGTCCGTTCCCGGCGCCGAGGTCCACCCCGACTGCCTGGCGGCCTACGAGGAGGCGTCGGCGCTGCTGGAGGAGCTGGGCCACGAGGTGGTGGAGCTGCCGCCGACGTTCGAGCCGGACCTGGTGCCGCACTTCGAGGCGCTGTGGGGCGTGATGGCGACGCTGAACCCGGTGCCCCCCGAGCGCGAGCACCTGCTCCAGCCGCTCACCCGCTGGCTGCGCGAGCGCGGCCACGCCACCTCCGCGCCGGAGATCTTCAAGGCGCACGCGGCGCTCCAGGCGGCGCTGCGCCGGGCGCTGCCGGTGACCAACGAGTTCGACGCGATCCTGCACCCGACGCTGGCCCAGCCCCCGGTGCCCGTCGGGTACTTCCACGGGCAGGAGCCGGCGGAGAACTTCCGGCGGCAGAAGATGTTCACGCCGTTCACCTCGGTCTACAACGTCTCGGGGCAGCCCGCGGTGAGCGTTCCGCTGCACTGGACCGACGCGGGCCTGCCGATCGGCGTGATGCTGGCCGGGCGGCTCGGCGGCGAGGGCGTGCTGGTCTCGCTGTCGGCGCAGCTGGAGGAGGCCCGCCCCTGGGCCGACCGCAAACCCGAGGTCTGGAACGCCTGAATTGCCGGTTTCGGGGTGGCCGTCGGCGGCCACCCCACCTTTGAACACGGTTTTCGGGGGCATGGGGCAGTCGTGTTGGACGACGAGCTGAACAGGCTGGCGCGCGCGCACCGGGTCGCGACGCGCTACACCGACTGGCGGGGGCGGGAGGCGACGGTGCCCGCCGACACCCTGCGCGCCGTGCTGACCTCCCTCGGCGCCGACGTGGCGACCCCGGCCGCCGTGCGCGACGAGCTGGCGCGGCTGGCCGAGACCGAACGCGTCCGGCTGCTGCCCCCGGTCGTGACCCACCGGATGGGCGCGCGGGCCGAGCCGCTGCGCGTCCCGGTGCGGGCCGCCGGGAGGACGGAGGTGGCGGTCGAGCTGGCCGACGGGCGGGTCCTGACGCCCGCGCCGGGCCCGCCCGCGGACGGGGTCCTGCCCTGCGCGCTGCCGGAGGGGACCCCGCTCGGCTGGCACCGCCTGGTGGTCCGCCAGGGGCCGCTGGAGCAGAGCGCGCCGCTGCTGGTGGCCCCGGCGCGGCTGGCGCCCGTCCCGCGCGCCTGGGGCCTGACGACCCAGCTGTACTCGGTGCGGTCGCGGGCGTCGTGGGGGATCGGCGACCTGCGGGACCTGGCGGACCTGGCGACCTGGGGCGGGCGCGCGATGGGCGCGGGCTTCGTGCTGGTCAACCCGCTGCACGCGGCCGAGCCGTCCCCGCCGATCACGCCGTCGCCGTACTCGCCGGCGAGCCGCCGCTTCGGCGCGCCGCTCTACCTGCGGGTGGAGGACGTCCCCGAGTACGCGGCGCTGCCGCCCGAGGACCGCGAACGCGTCGACCTGCTGGCGAACCCGCTGCGCGGCCGGGACGAGACCCTGGACGTGCTGGACCGGGACGCGGTGTGGACGGCCAAGCGGCACGCCCTGGAGCTGCTGTACCGGCGGCCGCGCGGCACGGCGCGGCAGCGGGCGTTCGAGCGGTTCCGCGAGCACGAGGGGGAGGCGCTGACGGCGTTCGCGACCTGGTGCGCGATCAGCGAGGAGCAGGGCCCCGACTGGCGGCGCTGGCCCGAGGAGCTGCGGGACGCGCGCGGCCCCGCCGTGGCGGCCGCCGCCAAGCGCCTGGCCGGGCGCGTCGACTTCCACGCCTGGCTCCAGTGGCAGCTGGACGAGCAGCTCACCGCCGCCCAGTCGGCCGCCCGCGCCGCCGGGATGCACATCGGGATCATGCACGACCTGGCGGTGGGCGTCGCGCACGGCAGCGCCGACGTGTGGATGAACCGGCCCCTGTTCGCCGAGGGCATCAGCGTGGGCGCGCCGCCCGACGAGTTCAACCAGATGGGCCAGGACTGGGGGCAGCCGCCCTGGCACCCCGGCCGCCTCGCCGAGGCCGCGTACCTGCCGTACCGGGAGATGCTGAACGCGGCGCTGCGGCACGGCGGCGGCCTGCGGCTGGACCACGCCATGCAGGTGTCGCGGCTGTGGTGGATCCCCGAGGGCGGCTCCCCGGCCGAGGGGACCTACGTGCGTTATGACCGGGACGTCCTTCTTTCCTGTCTCACCTGGGAGGCGGCCCGCACCGGCGCGGTCGTGGTGGGGGAGGACCTGGGGACCGTCGAGGCGGAGGTCCGCGAGGACCTGGCCGCCCGCGGCGTCCTCGGCACCTCGCTGCTGTGGTTCGAACGCGACGGCGAGGGCCGCCCGAAACCCCCGTCGCGGTGGCGCGAACTGTCGCTGGCGACGGTCGGCACCCACGACATGCCGCCGATCACCGGGATCCTGCACGGCGACCACATCGAGCTGCGCGACCGCCTCGGCCTCTACACCCGCACTCTGGACGAGGAACTGGCCGACCACCGCCGCCAGCTCGGCGAATGGCTGGACCTCCTGCACGAGGAGGGGCTGCTGGCGACCCCGCCGAAGACGGTGCTGGCGGCGCTGCGGCGCGGCCAGACCGACCACGACGCCGAGGTGACGGCCGCGCTGCACGCGTTCCTGCTGCGCACGCCCGCCCGCCTGGTCGGCGTGTCCCTGGCCGACGCGGCCGGGGAGCGCCGCACCCAGAACCAGCCCGGCACCGTCGACGAGTACCCCAACTGGCGGATCCCGCTGGCCGACGCGGAGGGGCGGCCGCTGCCGCTGGACGACCTGTTCACCGACCCCCGCGTGCGGGACGCCCTGGACCCGGTCAGCCGAGCGCCCTGGTGAGCCGGACGGTCACCTCGTTGAGCAGGCCGTCCGGCGCGATCTCGGTGGCGGCGATCGCGGAGACCAGCGCGGGCAGCCCCGGCAGCGGGTAGGGGTCGGCGTCGGCGTGCGCCAGCGCGGCGTCGCCCAGCGGGTGGTGCCGCAGCGACTTGCACGCCCGCGCCCACGCCGTCTGCACCTCCTCCGGCGACGGCACCCCGAACCCGTGCCCGACCGGTGCCGCGTGCCGCAGCCGCACGATCGCGCTGTCGGTGAAGTCGGCGGCGAGCTTGCACCGGTCGACGAGGTCCCGCCGCACCGGCTCGGGGATCCGCGACATCACCGAGCACGGCGTCCGGCACCGCGCCGCGCAGTCCCCGAGGGCGGAGGCGACCTGGCTGTGCTGGCGGTCCAGGTAGGCGCGCCAGCCGGGCGGGGGCTCGTTCGCGACCCGCAGCGCCCGCTCGCACGCCGACCGCTCGGGCCGGGTGTGGTCGCACATGCGTTCGGCGCCCGGCTCGATCGGCACCCCGAACCGGCTGCCCGCCCCGGTCACCGCCCGGCCGAGCAGCGCCGGGTCCCCCGAGTGCCCGAGCACCGGCTCCCACGCCAGCATCGGCAGGTACTCGCTGGCGATGTGCAGCGCGGCGACGAGGGCGGCCATCTCCCGCCGCTCCCACCGGATGGCGATGGCCTCCAGCAGCAGCGCGTAGGCGGGCCGCAGGCTGGCCAGCGCGCCCCGGGGCCGCTCCTTGGGCGCCTGCGGCATCCGGCTGGCCCGCGCCCGGTCCAGCAGGTCCCTGGGCACGTCCCCGACGGCCTCGGGCATCCCGAAGTCCTCGGCGTCCAGGTCCAGCACCCGCTGCCCGAACGCGCACAGCGCCGCGACCTCCCCGGTCCGCCTCCCGAGCAGCGTCCCGTCCCCGACGAGCGCCTCCAGATCCCCGAACGCGTGCCGCCGCGCCAACTCCGTCAGAACATCCCGTGCCGTCTCCACGCACCAAGCCTTCCACCCGCCGCACCGTGATCGTGCAATCGTCCCGGCAACGATCCCGGCGACGGCGGCGTTCCGGCCGGTTCAGCGGGAGAGGAGCGTGCGCTGCCAGGCCGGATCCAGAAGCACGGCCGGGTCGATGCTCAGTGGGAACGGTCGGGTCACGTTGCCGACCGAGCCCGCGGTCAACCGCTCGACCTCGCGGTAACCGTCTCCCGTGTGCTCCTGCACCAGGACGACGGGCAGCCGGTCCTCGCCCTGGCCGGGGAAGGGAGCGAGTTCGACGCGCCAGTAGAAGGGGATGCCCGCCTCAGCGTACGCGATGGCCTTGACGATCCGGTCGTTCTTGTGGTTGCCGGGAGAGACCACTTCGACGGCCGCGAGCACGTCCTCGGCTTCGAAGTACGTGCGCTCCAGGTTCACCCCGGGGTGGAGGACCAGGAGGTCGGGGACCATCCCTGTCTCGTCTTCGCAGAGCCGCAGGTGGGACGCCGTGATGACGGCCTCTCCACGCGGTGCGGCGACGGTCAGCAGGGTTTGGAGGTTGTCGCCGAAGATCTGGTGCTTCGGGGCCGGGGCAGGACTCATCATGAGGGTTCCGCCCAGCACCTCGAAGCGCGGCCACCGTTCCTCGTTGAGTTCGAGGAGGTCGTGGATCGTGTAGAGCCGGTCGGATACGACCACGGTTCGCGCCACTGCGGTTCGCACCGCCCCTCACCGCCTTCAGTCGACATGTCCGACAGTGTCGCGGCGTGACCGACTGATTGCTTTGCGTTTGTGAAAGCTGACTACTCTCAGTGTGCCTCACGTTCCGCATACCCGCGAGGGGCGGGCCGGACGCGGCGTGGCCGCCTCCCTCGGGAGGCGGCCACGGGCGGGTGTCGGGTCAGGACGCGGCGGTGTCCTTGGCGCGGGCCCGCAGGGCCCGGGCCACGCCGTCGCGGCCCTCCGACAGCAGGCGGCGCAGGGCCGCCGGCGGGTCCTGCTCCCGGATGTGGGCGTCGGTGCGGTCGATCGTGGACTGCTCGATCACCAGGAAGGGGTAGGCGACCTCGGCGAACGTCTGGGACATGTCGCTCGACCACTCCTTCCAGATCCGGCCGACCTCCGCGAAGTACCGGTCCACGTAGGGGACCAGCAGCTCGGCCTGGTCGGGCTCGACGAAGCCGCCGAGCGTGGCGCGGAAGACCGCGTTGGGCAGCTCGCCGCCGGTGATCCGGTCCCAGGCGGCGGCCTTGGCCTCGGCGGTGGGGATCGCGGCGGCGCAGGCGGCGGCGTGCCGCTCGCCCGCGGCGGTCGGGTCCCGCCGGAGCTCGGCGTCGATCTCCGCCTGGCCCGCCCGGCCGGTGGCGACCAGGCGGCGCAGCAGCGCCCAGCGCAGCTCGGTGTCGACCTTGAGCCCGTCCAGGACCTGGGCGCCGTCCAGCAGCTCCCGGACGTAGCCCAGGTGCTCCTCGGAGGTCGCCGTCGCCGTGAACGCCTGCACGTACGCCAGCTGGAAGTCCGAGCCCGCCGGGGCCTCCTGCGCCAGCTCGTACAGCGCGTCGGCCATCAGGCCGAGGCCCGTGGCGCGCCAGGCGGGGTCGGCGTACTGCTGGACGGCGGTGCGGGCCTGCCGGAGCAGCGTCTGCGTGACCGTGATGTCCGTGACGCCGCGAATGCCGGAGAGAACCAGCTTCACGTAGTCGCGGGTCGCCATCTCGGCGTCGCGGGTCATGTCCCACGCCGCCGACCAGCACAGGGCGCGCGGCAGGCTCTCCCTGATGTCGCCGATGCCCTCCACGAGGGTGCGCAGCGAGTGCTCGTCCAGGCGGATCTTGGCGTAGGTGAGGTCGTCGTCGTTGACCAGGACGAGGTCCGGCCGCTTCTCGCCGACCAGCTCGGGCACCTCGGTGCGGGCGCCGCGCACGTCCAGCTCGACCCGGCGGCGCCGCACGACGCCCTCGGCGGTCCGGTCGTACAGGCCGATCGCCACCCGGTGCGAACGCAGCGTCGGGTAGTCCCGCTTGGCCTCCTGCTGCACGACGAACGAGGTGAAGTTCCCCTCGCCGTCCACCTCGTACACCGGCCGCAGCGTGTTGACCTCGGCGGTCTCCAGCCACTCCTTGGACCACTGGGCCAGGTCGCCGCGCCCGGAGGTCTCCTCCAGCGCGTCGAGCAGGTCGCCCAGCACCGTGTTGCCCCACGCGTGCCGCTGGAAGTAGCGGCGCACGCCCTCCAGGAAGTTCTCCAGCCCGACGTAGGCGACGAGCTGCTTGAGGACGCTGGCGCCCTTGGCGTAGGTGATGCCGTCGAAGTTGACCTCCACCGCGCGGATGTCGGGGATGTCGGCGGCGATCGGGTGCGTGGACGGCAGCTGGTCCTGCCGGTAGGCCCACGCCTTCTCCACGTTGGCGAACGTCGTCCAGGCGTTCTTCCACTTGGTCGCCTCGGCCTGGCACAGCACGCTCATGTAGGTGGCGAACGACTCGTTCAGCCACAGGTCGTCCCACCAGCGCATGGTGACCAGGTCGCCGAACCACATGTGCGCCATCTCGTGCAGGATGGTCTCGGCGCGGCGCTCGTAGGCGGCGTCGGTGACGCGCGACCGGAAGACGTAGTCCTCCAGGAACGTCACGCAGCCCGCGTTCTCCATCGCGCCCGCGTTGAACTCCGGCACGAACAGCTGGTCGTACTTGCCGAACGGATAGCGCTGGTCGAAGACCTTCTCGAAGAACGCGAAGCCCTGCCGCGTCACGTCGATGATCGCGTCGGCGTCCAGGTGCTCGGCCAGCGACGCCCGGCAGAACACGCCGAGCGGGATGACCGACCCGTCCTCGCGCCGGTACTCGTCGCGCACGACGTGGTACGGACCGGCGACCAGCGCGGTGATGTAGGTGGAGACGCGCGGGGTCGGCGCGAAGTGCCAGACGCCTCCCTCCTCCCGGTCGGTGGGCTCGTTGGTGACCACCTGCCAGTCCTCGGGGGCCCTGACGGTCAGCTCGAACGTCGCCTTCAGGTCCGGCTGGTCGAAGCACGTGTACATCCGGTGCGCGTCGGCCGTCTCGAACTGCGTGTACAGGTACACGCTCTGGTCGACCGGGTCCACGAACCGGTGCAGGCCCTCGCCGGAACGCGAGTAGGTGGCGTCCGCGACGACCTTGAGCTCGTTCTCGGCGGCCAGGGAGGGCAGCGGGAGACGTCCCTTCTCGGCGTCGTAGGAGGAGGGGTCGAGCGCGTCGCCGTTCAGCGTCACCTCGTGCACGACGCCCCCGTGCAGGTCGACGAAGGTCGACGCTCCCGGCTCGGCGCACCCGAACCGGACGACGGTGGTGGAGCCGAACCGCTCCGCGCCCCTGGTCAGGTCCAGTTCCACCGTGTACGAGTCGACGGTGAGCAGCCGGGCCCGTTCCCGCGCTTCATCGCGCGTGAGGTTGCCTGCCACATGTACTCCTTGGTCGCCTAAAGCTGTGTCCCCCCAATGTCTATCAACCAGAGCCGACTTCGGTGCCCTCGGCGCGAGGTTCGGGGCGACCGGGATCGGCGGGAATCCGACGGAGGTGCCCGGGGTTGCCGCTGTTAAGCGACGACAGGTTTGAGGAGACCCCCGTGGCCGATGAAGCCCGCACTCCGGTCGATTTCTGGTTCGACCCCAAATGTCCCTGGGCGTGGATCACCTCCCGCTGGATCCTGGAGGTGGAGAAGCTGCGGCCGATCGAGGTCCGCTGGCACGTGATGAGCCTCGCCGTCCTCAACGAGGACAAGGACATCCCGCAGGAGTACCGCGACATGCTCGTCGACGCCTGGGGCGCGGTGCGCGTGTGCGTCGCCGCCGAGCAGAAGTACGGCCCCGAGGTGCTCGGCGGGCTCTACACCGAGCTCGGGACGCGCCGCCACCACGAGAAGAAGCCCCTGGACGTGGCCATGTTCCGGGAGGCGCTGGAGGCCGCCGGACTGGACCCGGAGCTGGCCGCGGCCGCCGAGTCCACCGAGTACGACGAGGCCGTGCGCGCCTCGCACCAGGACGGCATCGACCGGGTCGGCCAGGAGGTCGGCACCCCGGTGATCGAGGTCGAGGGCAGCGCGTTCTTCGGCCCGGTCGTCTCCCCGACCCCGCGCGGCGAGGCCGCCGCCAGGCTGTGGGACGGCGTCGTCGCGGTCGCCGGGACCGACGGCTTCTTCGAGCTGAAGCGCACCCGCACCCGGGACCCCATCTTCGACTGACGGCAACGAAGGCGTTATTGCGACGCTATTGCAGGTAACGGGCGTTCGCCGCACACTGGTCGCGACAGTGCGAACAGGTAGGACGGTGGACGCCCGTGCATGTACCCGACGGTTTCTTCGACGCGCCGGTCTCGGTCGGGGCGGGAGTGGTCGCCGCGGCGGGCCTCGGCCTGTGCCTGCGCAGCGCGCGCCGCGAGCTCGACGACCGCACCGCCCCGCTGGCCGGGCTGGTGGCGGCGTTCGTGTTCGCCGCCCAGATGATCAACTTTCCGATCGGCGCGGGGACCAGCGGCCATCTGATGGGCGGCGCGCTGGCGGCCGTCCTGGTCGGGCCCTACACCGGGGTGCTGTGCATCGCGGTGGTGCTGCTGGTGCAGATCCTGTTCGCCGACGGCGGCATCACCGCCTACGGCATCAACGTCACGCTGATGGCGCTGGTCGGCGTGCTGGTCGGGTACGGCGTGTTCCGCCTGGTCACCGCCGTCCTGCCGACGCGGCGGTCCACGGTGACGGCCGCCTCGTTCCTGGGCGCGGCGCTGTCGGTGCCCGCCTCGGCGCTGGTGTTCGTCGGGCTGTTCGCGATCGGCGGCACCGCGGAGCTGTCGCTCGGCGCGGTGGCCGCCGCGATGGTCGGCGTCCACCTGCTGATCGGGCTGGGCGAGGGCCTGATCACCGCCGTGACCGTGGGCGGCGTCGCGGCCGTGCGGCCCGACCTGGTGTACGGGCTGCGCGACGCCGGGCGGCCGCTGGAGATCCGCGAGCCCCGGACCACCGGACCCCAGACCAGCGGAGCCTGAGCCGATGAGCACCAAGCGTTTCTTCGCCGTCTTCCTGCTGGTCGCCGTGGTCGTGGCGGGCCTGCTCAGCTTCTACGCCAGCTCCCACCCCGACGGCCTGACCAAGGTCGCCGAGGACAAGGGCTTCATCTCCCAGGAGAAGGAGCACACCCTGAAGGACTCCCCGCTGAGCGACTACGGCGTCAAGGGCGTGGGCGACGAGCGCCTGTCGGGCGGCCTGGCCGGGGTGATCGGCGTCGGGCTGACGCTGGCGGTCGGCGGCGGCCTGTTCTGGGTGCTGCGCCGCCGGGGCGCCCCCGCCGGCCGGCGATGAGCGCGGGTCACACCCACCGGCTCCACCGGCCGGGCGACACGCCCGTCCACCGGCTCCCGCCCCAGTGCAAGCTGGTCGCGGTGCTGGCGTTCACGCTGGCGGTGGTCGCCACGCCGCGCGAGCGGATGTGGGCGTTCGCCGGCTACGCGGCGCTGCTGGCGCTCGTGGCGGCCCTCGCGCGCGTGCCGCCGGGGTTCGTGGCGCGGCGGATGGTGGTCGAGGTGCCGTTCGTGCTGTTCGCGGTGCTGCTGCCGTTCGTCGCGCACGGCCCGCGCGTGGAGGTGCTGGGCGTGGCCGTCAGCCAGAACGGCCTGTGGGCCGGCTGGAACATCCTGGCCAAGGCGACGCTCGGCGCGGCGGCCACGATCCTGCTGGCCGCCACCACCGAGCCGCGCGTGCTGCTGCTCGGGCTGGAACGGCTGCGGATGCCCGCGCTGCTCACCCAGATCGCCGCGTTCATGCTGCGCTACGCCGACGTGATCGTGGGGGAGGCGCAGCGGATGCGGGTGGCGCGCGCCTCGCGCGGGTTCGTCGCGCGCGACGCGCGGGACGCGAAGGTGCTGGCGCGCTCGCTCAGCGCCCTGTTCCTGCGCTCCTACGAGCGCGGCGAACGCGTCCACCTCGCCATGCTCAGCCGCGGCTACGACGGCCGGATGCCGGTCCTGCACGCCACCGCCGCCTCCCGCGCGCAGTGGGCGGCCGCCGCCGTCCTGCCGCTGGCGGCGGCGCTGCTGATGACGGCTGCTTGGATGGCGCCGTGACGACATCGACGACGCCCTCCCCGGAGACGGCGCCCTCCCTGGAAGTGCGGGGCCTCGCCTACGCCTACCCCGACGGCACGCAGGCGCTGTTCGGCGTGGACCTCACCATCGGACGCGGCGAGCGCGTCGCGCTCCTCGGCCCGAACGGCGCGGGCAAGACCACCCTCGTCCTGCACCTCAACGGCATCCTGGCCGGCGGCCTCGGCGCCGTCAGCGTCGGCGGCCTGCGGATCGACCCCGGGGACCGCAGGGGCCTGCGGGAGATCCGCCGCCGGGTCGGGATCGTCTTCCAGGACCCCGACGACCAGCTCTTCATGCCGACGGTGCGCGAGGACGTCGCGTTCGGCCCCGCCAACCTGGGGGTCCGCGGCGCGGAGCTGGACCGCCGCGTCGCCGGGGCGCTGGAGCGGGTGGGGATGCTCGACGTCGCCGACCGGCCGCCGCAGCACCTCAGCTTCGGGCAGCGCCGCCGCGTCGCCGTCGCGACCGTGCTGGCGATGGAGCCGGAGATCCTCGTGCTGGACGAGCCGTCGTCCAACCTCGACCCGGCGGGCCGCCGCGAGCTGGCCGAGATCCTGCTGTCGCTGGACGTGACGGTCCTGATGGTCACCCACGACCTGCCGTACGCGGCCGAGCTGTGCCCGCGCTCGGTGATCCTGTCCGGCGGCGTGATCGCGGCCGACGCGCCGACGCTGGAGCTGCTGGCGGAGGAGGAGCTGCTGCGGGAACACCGGCTGGAGCTGCCGTTCGGGTTCGACCCGGCCGCCGCGGCGGCCCGTCTTCGCTGAGGAAGGTGTCACCGACCCGCCGGGACGGGTTCGGGGATTCTGCTTGCTTCGGCCCCCGCGTTCCGGCAGGCTCTCGGACTGAAACTGACAACGGTTTTCATGTCCGAATGGGGGCTTTCGTGAAGGTCGCGTTCGTCGGCAAGGGCGGTAGCGGCAAGACCACCCTGTCGTCGCTGTTCACCCGGCACCTCGCCGCGCGCGGGCTGCCGGTGGTGGCCATCGACGCCGACATCAACCAGCACATGGGGGTCGCGCTCGGCCTCGACGAGGACCGCTGCGCCAAGATCCCCGCGATGGGCGACCACCTGCCCGAGATCAAGGACTGGCTGCGCGGCGACAACCCCCGCATCCCCTCCGCCGACGCCATGGTCAAGACCACCCCGCCCGGCTCCGGCTCGAGGCTGCTGCGGCTGCGCGGCGACGACCCGGTCCACGCCCTCGGCCAGGAGGTCGACGGGGTGACGCTGCTGGCCACCGGCCCGTTCAACGACGACGACCTCGGCGTGGCCTGCTACCACTCCAAGACCGGCGCGGTCGAGCTGTACCTCAACCACCTGGTCGACGGGCCCGGCGAGTACGTCGTGGTGGACATGACCGCGGGCGCGGACACCTTCGCCTCGGGGCTGTTCACGCGGTTCGACCTGATGTTCCTGGTGGCCGAGCCGACCCGCAAGGGCGTCGGCGTCTACCGCCAGTACACCGAGTACGCCCGCGACTACGACGTGGCCATCGCCGTGGTCGGCAACAAGGTCCAGAGCGACGACGACGTCGCCTACCTGCGCGAGCACGTCGGCGACGACCTGCTGACGTGGGTCGGGCAGTCGGCGGCGGTGCGCGCGTTCGAGCAGGGCCGCCAGGGCGCCGTGCTGGAGGACGCCAACACCGCCGCGCTCGACACCATGCTCGCCGCGCTCGACGCCCGCCCCAAGGACTGGGACGGGTTCCAGCGCCAGGCGGTGGAGTTCCACGTCAAGAACGCCCGCAGCTGGGCCAACCGCGCCACCGGCCGCGACCTGGAACAGCAGGTCGACCCGGACTTCCGCTTCCCGGCGGTGTCCGTGGTCTGACCCGGGGGCGGAAGGGGCGGCGCCACCTGCGAGAATCTGGGCATGCGCGTGTTTCTTGGATGTGACCATGCCGGATACGAGCTCAAAGAGCACCTGGTCGCCTGGTTGAAGGCCAACGGCCACGAGGCCGTGGACTGCGGCGCGTTCGAGTACGACGCCGTGGACGACTACCCGCCGTTCGTGCTGCGGGCGGCCGAGAGGGTCGCGGCCGAGCCGGGCTCGCTGGGCATCGTGCTCGGCGGCTCCGGCAACGGCGAGGCCATCGCCGCCAACAAGGTGAAGGGCGTGCGCGCCGCGCTGGTGTGGAACGAGGACACCGCCACCCTCGCCCGCCAGCACAACGACGCCAATGTGATCAGCATCGGCGCCCGCCAGCACGACCTGGACACCGCCACCCGGTTCGTCGAGCTGTTCCTGGAGACGCCCTACTCCGAGGAGCCGCGCCACACCCGTCGCATCGAGATGCTCGGCGCGTACGAGCGGACCGGCGAGCTGCCGGCGCTGCCGGGCGAGGGCTGACCCCCACCGCCGCCGGAGCCGCCGCCGGAGCCGCTACCGGAGCCGCGCGCCGCCGCCCCGCTTGCCGAGGCGGCGGCGTTCGTTCTTGGCGGCCCGGCCGCTGCGGCCCGGCTCGGCGGCGCCCGGCGGCGGCGCGGGCTCGCGCTCGCCCTCCGGCAGCGGCCGCGACACCTCCCGCGCCCGCATCGCCGCGTCCACCGTGATCCGCATGCTCGGCTGACCCACGCTCCGCCTCCTTGCTCCGGTCCGGATCCCCATTGCACACCACCGGACCGGTCCCCGCGCAAGACCGGGCGCCCGCCCGGTCCCGCCCCCGATCCCGCCACCAGGGATGATCACTGGCGCGGATGACCGCCGGGCGGGCGCGATGCTCGGTACAGTGCCGGAGATGCTGCAACGTCTGGTCCATCTCCTGCCGCCACGGGTGCGCGCGTTCCTGCGCCGCGTCCCCGTGCTGGTGGCGCTGTACCAGTGGCTGCGGCGGGGCAGGCTGACCCGCGAACGCCACGTGTTCGCGGTGCTGGCGATCCTCACGGTCGTCATCGGCATCGGCGCGGCCGAGTGGGAGTGGGCCCCGTCGGGCGCGCTGGTGCTGACGGTGCTCGGCGGCGGGCTGCTGCTGAAGGTGCGCGGCCTGGTCGCGCTGCTCGGCGTGGTCGCGGTGATGGTCGCCTACACCGCCTGGTTCCACCACGCGGTGGTCGGCCCCGGCACGATCGGGCCGCTGGGCATCACGGCGGTGCTGGCGCTGTCGCTGGCCCGCACCCGCCAGAAGCTCGGCGTCCAGGGGCTGCGCGGCGACTCGATGCTCCTGGAGCTGCGCGACCGGCTGCTCCGCCAGGGCGAGATGCCGAGGCTCCCCGACGGCTGGGACGCGCAGGTGGTGATGCTCCAGGCGGGCGGGTCGTCGTTCGGCGGGGACTTCGTGGTGTCGGTGCGGCGCGGCGACACCCTGGAACTGGCGCTGGTGGACGTCTCGGGCAAGGGCACCGACGCGGGCACCCGCGCGCTGATGCTCTCCGGCGCGTTCGGCGGGCTGCTGGGCTCGGTGCGGCCCGACCGGTTCCTCCCGGCGTGCAACGACTTCCTGCACCGCCAGCACTGGGACGAGGGCTTCGTGACGGCGGTGCACGTCGTCATCGACCTGACCAGCGGCGAGTACACGGTGGAGTCGGCGGGCCACCCCCCGGCCGTCCAGTTCGACGCGGGCAGCGGCACCTGGCAGGTGAGCCCCGCCAAGGGCGTGGTGCTGGGGGTCGTCCCCGACATGGACGCCGACGCGGTGCGCGGCCAGCTGCGCTCCGGCGACGCGCTGCTGCTCTACACCGACGGGCTGGTGGAGTCCCCGGGCCGCGATCTGGACGCGGGCATCGACCGTCTGCTCGGCGAGGCCGAGCGCCTGGTCCCGCAGGGGTTCCGCAAGGGCGCCCGCGAGCTGGTCGAGACGATGGCGGCGGCGCGCGACGACGACTGCGCCCTCGTGCTGATCTGGCGGACCTGACCGGGCCGCGGTGCCCTTAGGCGACCGCGCTGAACTCCTTGGTCTCCTCCGGGGGCTCCTCGGCCGAAGCGGGGACGGCCGGGGTCGGTTCCGGGGAGGCCGGGTAGCCCACCAGGGACAGCAGCAGGTCGGGCGCGGTCGGACGTTCGAGGGGGTTCTTGGCGAGGGCCGCGCGGACCGTCGGGAGCAGGTCGGGCGGGACGTCCGACAGGTCGGGCTCCTCGTTGGCCGTGCGCAGCGCCACCTCCGTGGGCTCGCCCTCGCCGAACGGCAGGCGGCCCGTTCCCGCGTAGGCCACCAGGCAGCCCCATCCGAACACGTCGGCGGCGGGGGTGGGCGGCCCGCCCCTGATGACCTCCGGGGGGACCCAGCCGGGCGTGCCGACCACGGTGCCCGACGGCGCCGGGGACGGGGAGTCGCACTTGCGGGAGACGCCGAAGTCGATGACGCGGGGCCCGGAGAGGGTGAGGATCACGTTCGCCGGCTTGACGTCGCCGTGGATCAGGCCCGCCGCGTGCACCGCCGACAGGCCCGCCGCCACGCCGACCGCGACGCCGTGCAGGTCGGCCGCCGGGAGCGGTCCCGACTGGAGCAGGCGCCGCTGGAGGGACATGCCCCCGACGTACTCGCTGACGATGTAGGGGAGCCCCGAGGCGTCCTCGCCGTAGTCCAGCACCCGCGCGGTGCAGAACGAGGCCACGCGGCTCGCCATCACCGCTTCCTCGCGCAGCCGTTCCCGGAACTTGGCGTCCCCCGCCAGCCGCGGATGGATGGTCTTGACCGCGACGCGTTCGCTGGTGTCCGGTTCGCGCGCGAGGAAGACCGTGCCCATGCCCCCCGTGCCGATGCGCCCCAGCAGCGGGTAGCCGCCGATCGTACGCGGATCGGCGTCTTCCAGAGGGCTCACCTCGCACGCCATGCTCCCGCCCGGCTGAGCCTCGCTCTTGTGCCCGTCCATGTCGTGCCTCGCGCCTCCTTCCCCTTCCGGAGCTTTTGTCGATCAGCCCCCTTGTGCCCGAAAGTCGGCAAAGTATGAGGTCGAATCTCCACGGATCGTCGGCCGGGGCCCCTGAGGCGCCGTATCCGCGCTGGTTTCACCCGGAAGTAACATCCTGGTAACGCCTGGTGCACGGGGCGACGGCAGAGTAAGGGGCAGTTCGACGGCCACCCCCGGACCGGTGATCCCTCCTCGGCGCGGGGCCCGGTGGGCGGCCGGCGGCACCGAAGGCGATGCCCGCGCGGACGGCACCCCAGGGGTGGGAGGCGCCGTGCGTGCGGGCGTCGGCCGTCCGCCTCCCGATATAACCTATTGACTTGGTAGGAATAATGGGCTTCGCTTGAGGCATGAGCGGGGATCCCTGCCACGGCCTGGCCGTGGGGCGCGGTCGCGGTCGCCGCTCAGCGTCCGAGCCCGACCGGCCCGACTCCGTTGCTGGGGGAGTGGACCGGACGGGCCGGCCCCCGCCGTTCGGGGCGCTCTTACGGCGGGGGACGCGCGGTGACCGGGACGGCGTTGGCACGGCCCGTCCCGGTCACCGGCGCCTCCTCCACCGGCCCCCCTTCCGGCGGCCTCCCCCGTCGCGGCGCCGCCGGGCCGCGAGGTTTCGCGCGGTGGCGGCCGGGTTACAACCAGGGCCACCGAGATCGTTTCCCCCCGGGCGACTAGGACGCGGCGCCGTGCCGCGTGGAGCCGGGACGACGGGGGAGGCGACGGGCATGTCGGGCCGTGGGCTGCGCTGGCCCCCGTCGCGCTGGTCGCTGCGTGCCCGCGTCACCGCCATGGCGACCGCCGTGGTCGCGGTCCTGATGGTCAGCGGATGCCTGGCGTTCTACCTGACGGTCCGCGAACTGCTCTACCAGGGCCTGCGCGACCGCGGCGACCGCGCCATCGCCGAGCTGACCCAGCAGACCCAGAACGGCGCCACCGGCATGCTGTCCTACGGCGCGGACGGCTTCCAGCTCCGCCAGGTGATGGGGGCCGACGGCCGGGTGGTCGCCGCCACCCCCGAACTGCGCGGCCGGGGCCCGATCACCGGCATCGACCCGCCCGCCGGCGGCGGCGTGCTGCGGACCCGCATCACGCTGCCGGCCACGGACGAGCAGATCTACCTGGTCGCCCGGCGGGTGAGCACCCCCGACGGCGAACGCGTCCTGTACGCCGGGACCGTGCTCACCGACCTCAGCCGCCTCGGCACGGCGTTCGTGCTGGGCCTGGTGCTGGTGACGGTGCTGGGATCCGGGGTGGCCGCGCTGCTGGTGCGGCAGGCGGTGTGCCGGGCGCTGCGGCCGGTCGGGGTGATGCGCGCCGAACTCGCCTCGATCACCGGCGGACGGTCCGGGGGCCGGGTGACCGTTCCCGACAGCGCCGACGAGGTCGCCGGGCTCGCCGAGTCGGTCAACCTCACCCTCAGCCGCCTGGAACACGTGCTGGACCGCCAGCGCGCCTTCGTCGGCGACGTCTCGCACGAGCTGCGCAGCCCCCTGACCGGCCTGCGCACCCAGCTTGAGGTCGCCCTCGAATGCCCCGAGGACGAGGACTGGCCGGAGGTGGCGCGGGCCGCGCTGAACGAGGCCGACCGGCTCCAGCGCATCGTCGGCGACCTGCTGATCGTGGCGCGGCTGGAGGCCGGCATGCCGCAGCACCGCGAGCCGGTGGACCTGGCGGAGCTGGCCCGCGCCGAGCTCGCCCGCCGCCGCGGCGACCGGGTCCCGATCGAGCTGGAGGCCGCCGGCGGCGCGGTGGTCATGGGCAGCCCCGGCCAGCTCGAACGCGTCCTGACGAACCTGCTCGACAACGCCGTCCGGCACGCCGCCACCCGGGCCCGGCTCACGGTGTCGGCCGAGGGCGGGCAGGCGGTGGTGCGGGTCGCCGACGACGGCACCGGCATCGACCCGGACCACCGGGAGGCGGTCTTCCGGCGCTTCTACCGGCTGCCCGAGGGGCGCCGGCGCGACGGCGGCGGGACGGGCCTCGGCCTGCCGATCTCCCGCGACATCGCCGTCGCGCACGGCGGGACCCTGGAGGTGGGGGAGCCGGACCCCGGATGGCGGGGCGCGCTGCTGGAGCTGCGGATCCCGTTGTCCGGAACGGACAAGAAACACCTCGACCATTGAACGTGAAAAGCATTCACTTACGCGGCGGGCCATGGTCTCCTGGTGGTCGTGGTGGTGCTCTCCGTGACCGGAGCGCTCCGCCACGCGGTGTTACCACGACCCCCAGAGGTGTGCCATGCCCGTCCCCCGCAGGCTCCCGCGCGCGAGGACGGCGGTCGGCGCCGGCGTCCTCGCCGCCGCGCTGCTGTGCCCCGCCCCCGCGGCGGCCTCCGCCCCGTTCCGCGACCCCGAACCCGCCACCGGAGCGACCGGAACGCCGATGACCGGCACCACCCCCGACGGGCAGGTGCGCGGTTACGTCGACGCCCACAGCCACCTGACCTCCTACGAGGCGTTCGGCGGCATGCTGATGTGCGGCAGGCCGTTCGACCCGCACGGCGTCCGGGAGGCGCTGAAGGACTGCCCCGACCACCATCCCGACGGCGGCCTCGCCTGGTTCGAGAACTTCACCCGTCAAGGCAGCCCGTTCGGACGGCACGACCCGAGGGGCTACCCGACGTTCCGGGACTGGCCCGCCCACGACTCGCTCACCCACCAGCAGGCCTACCACAAGTGGGTGGAGCGGTCCTGGCGCGCGGGCCAGCGCATCCTGGTCAACCAGCTGGTCGCCAACCGCACCCTGTGCGAGATCTACCCGCTGAAGCGGACCACCTGCGACGAGATGGACGTCATCCGCCTCCAGGCCCGGCGGACCCGCGAGCTGCAGGACCACATCGACCGCGAGAGCGGCGGGCCGGGCCGGGGCTGGTTCCGGATCGTGACGAGCCCGGCGGAGGCCCGCCGGGTCATCGAGTCGGGCCGGATGGCGGTCGTGCTGGGCGTCGAGACGTCCGAGCCGTTCGGCTGCCGCCAGGTCCTCGGCGCGCCGCGGTGCACCGCGAGGGACATCGACGAGGGGCTGGACGAGATGCACCGCCTCGGCGTGCGGTCGATGTTCGTGTGCCACAAGTTCGACAACGCGCTGTGCGGCGTGCGCTTCGACTCCGGCACGACCGGCGTCGTGATGAACCTCGGTAACCTCGTCGGCTCCGGCCGGTTCTGGCAGGCCGACCACTGCGCGGCCACCGGCCCGCACGACAACGAGATCGCCCCGGCGGGCGGGATCGGCGACCTGCTGGCGGGCCCGCTGCGGGCGCTGCGCCCGCTCGGCGTCACCGTGCCGGTCTACCCGTCGGCCCCGCACTGCAACGTCAACGGCCTGACCCCGCTCGGCGAGCACATGGTCAGGGGGCTGGCCGCGCGGGGGATGCTGGTCGAGCTGGACCACATGAGCGCCAAGGCCGCCGACCGGGCCCTCGACATCCTGGAGGAGCGGCGGTACTCCGGCGTCATCTCCTCCCACAGCTGGTCCGACGAGCACTACGCCAGGCGCGTCTACGGCCTGGGCGGGATGCTCACCTCCTACGGCTTCGCCGCCGACGGGTTCGTGACGCAGTGGCGCAGGGCGAAGAAGGACCGCGACGGCAGGTACCTGTTCGGCTTCGGGTACGGCCTGGACGCCAACGGCATGGGCCCGCTGCCCCCGCCGCGCGCGGACGCGGGGAAGAACCCGCTGAGGTACCCCTACCGTTCGCCGGTCGACCCGGGCGTGACGCTCACCAGGCAGACCACCGGGCAGCGCACCTGGGACGTCAACACCGAGGGCGTCGCCCACTACGGGCTGGTCCCCGACTGGATCGCCGACATGCGCAACATCGCGGGCAGCGAGATCACCGACGACCTGGCCCGGGGCGCGGAGGCCTACCTGCGGATGTGGGAACGCGCGGAACGGGGCTGATCCCCGGCCCCCCGGCTATCCGGCCTGCTCGACCGACGGCGGGCGGCGGCGACCGTGTCCCGTCGCCCGCTCGAACAGGTGCCCGACCCGGAGCACCTCGAAGTCGGCGCGGTGCGGCCCCACGATCTGCACCCCGACCGGCAGCCCGCCCGCCGTGAACCCGCCGGGCACCGACAGCGCCGGGCAGCCCGTGGCCGACACCAGGTAGCAGGAGGCCATCCACTCCAGGTAGTCGCGCATCGGCCGCCCGCCGACCGTGTCGGGGTACTCCCGGCCGGCGTCGAACGGCACCACCTGGCTCACCGGCAGCACCAGCACGTCGTGGCGCTGGAAGAACTCCCGCACCCGGTGGAACAGCGCGGCGTGCAGGCGTTCGGCGGCGGCGACGTCGCGGCCCGACAGCGCGCGGCCCGCCTCGACGTTGGCGACCAGCGACGGCTTCATCAGGTCGCGGTGCGCGTCCAGCAGCGGCCCCAGCGCCAGGTCGAACTGCCAGGCCCGCAGCGTCCGGAACACCTCGTCCGCGCCCGACAGGTCCGGGCACGCCTCCTCTACCTCGCAGCCGAGGTCGGCGAACACCTTCGCCGCGCCCGCGACGACCGCCGCGACCTCGCGGTCCACCGGCACCCTCCCGCCCAGGTCGGCCGACCACGCCACCCGCAGCCCGGCCGGGTCCCGGTCCAGCGGCCGCGCGAACACCTCGCCCGGGGTCTCCAGCGCGATCGGGCTGCGCGGATCGGGCCCCGCCAGCACCGACAGCAGCAGCGCCACGTCCGCCACCTCGCGCCCCATCGGCCCCTGCACGCCCATCGTCGCCCACGCCGCCTCGGCCGGCCAGCTCGGCACCCGGCCGGGGGAGGGGCGCAGGCCGACGACGTTGCAGAACGACGCGGGGTTGCGCAGCGACCCGCCCATGTCGCTGCCGTCGGCCAGCGGATGCATCCCGCACGCCAGCGCCGCCGCCGCGCCCCCGCTGCTGCCGCCCGCCGACCGCGACGGGTCGTAGGGGTTGCGGGTGACGCCGAACAGCGGGTTGAAGGTGTGCGACCCGCACGCGAACTCGGGGACGTTCGTCTTCCCGATCGTGACGACCCCGGCGGCGCGCATCCGCTCCACGACCAGGTCGTCCCGGTCGGGAACGTGCCCGGCGAAGATCGGGGAGCCGTGGGTGGTGCGGATCCCGGCGGTCTCGTGGGTGTCCTTGTGCGCGACCGGGAGCCCGTGCAGCGGCCCGACGTCCGCGCCGGAGGCCAGCCGCTCGTCGGCGGCACGGGCCTGCTCGGCGGCCTGCTCGGCGACGAGCGTGACGATGGCGTTGACCCGCGGGTTGGCGCGTTCGATCCGCTCCAGGTGGGCGGCCAGCACCTCGCGCGCGGACACCTGCCCGGTGCGCAGCAGCCGCACCAGCTCCCGCGCCGACATGAAGGTGATCTCCGAGGATGCCAACCGCCGACCTCCCGATGCCCGCCCGAGCGTGGAACCACCACCCTGCCACGAACGGCACCGGCGCGGCCGGGGGACCGCCCTGCCGGACGGGCTGCCAGGATGGCGGGGACGACCGACGGGAGGAACGGCGGATGGCGGAGCGGGTCGGGGCGCGTGAGCTGGTGGAACGCGTGCTTGACGAGGGGACCTGGAGGCCCTGGGACGCCGCGCCGCGCCGGGTCGCCGAGCCCGGATCCGCCTACGCCGCCGAACTCGCCGCCGCGCGGGAGCGCAGCGGATGCGACGAGGCCGTCATCACCGGGGAGGGGCTGCTGCGGGGACGGCGGGTCGCCTGCATCGCCTCGGAGTTCCGGTTCCTGGCCGGGTCGATCGGGCTGGCCACCGCCGAGCGGATCGTCGCCGCCGTCGAACGCGCCACCGCCGAGGGCCTGCCGCTGCTGGCGGCGCCGTCGTCGGGCGGGACGCGGATGCAGGAGGGCACGGCGGCGTTCGCGCAGATGGCGCGGATCACCGCGGCGGTCGCCGAGCACCGCGCGGCCGGGCTGCCGTACCTGGTGTACCTGCGGCATCCGACGACGGGCGGGGTGTTCGCGTCGTGGGGGTCGCTGGGGCACCTGACGGCGGCGGAGCCGGGCGCGTTGATCGGGTTCCTCGGGCCGCGCGTGTACGAGGGGCTGTACGGGGAGCCGTTCCCCGACGGGGTGCAGGTCGCGGAGAACCTGGCGGCCAGGGGCCTGGTGGACGCGGTCGTGGCGGTCGGCGACCTGGCGCGGGTCGCGGCGGACGCGCTGGAGGTCCTGCGCCCCGGGCCGCCCGCGGCCGAACCGGGGCCGCCGGAGCCCGCTGAGCCCGCCGGGGGGTCGGCGTGGGAGTCGATCGAGCGGTCCCGGCGGTCCGACCGGCCCGGCGCGCGGCAGCTGCTGCGACACGGCGCGACGCACGTGACGCCGCTGTCGGGGACCGGGCAGGGGGAGGCCGAGCCGGGGCTGCTGCTGGCGCTGGCGCGGTTCGGGACGGCGCCGTGCGTGGTGGTCGGGCAGGACCGGCGCGGGCAGCGCAACGGCGGCCCCCTCGGCCCGGCCGGGCTGCGGACGGCGCGGCGCGGGATGCGGCTGGCCGCCGAGCTGCGGTTGCCGCTGGTCACGGTCGTGGACACGCCGGGCGCCCTGCTGTCGGCGCGGGCCGAGGAGGGCGGGCTCGCCGGGGAGATCGCCCGCTGCCTCGCCGACATGATCACGCTGTCCGCGCCGACGCTGTGCCTGCTGCTGGGGGAGGGGACCGGCGGCGCGGCGCTGGCACTGCTCCCGGCCGACCGGGTGCTGGCCGCCCGGCACGCCTGGCTGTCGCCGCTGCCCCCGGAGGGCGCGTCGATCATCATGCGCCGCACCCCCGACCACGCGCCGCGGATGGCCGAGGCGCAGGGCGTGCGGGCCGCCGACCTGCTGCGCGACGGCATCGTGGACGCGCTGGTGGACGAGCGCCCCGACGCCGCCGACGAGCCCGAGGCGTTCTGCCTCCGGATGGCCGCCGCCGCCGAGCACGCCCTGCGCGCCCTGACCGCGACCGACCCCGCCGCCCGCCGCTCCGCCCGCCGGGAGCGCTACCGAAGGCTCGGGCGCTGACGCCTATCATCGTTTGGGTTCGTATGACCCATTGCGCAGGACCCCGGATGACAGAGGAGACCCCCGTGCGCCGCGCTCTGCTGATCATGCATGACCACCTGTCCCCGGCCGACCCGCTGGTCGCCCGGCTGACCGAGCGCGGCTACGCCGTCGCCCAGCGGCTCGTGGTGCCCGGCGAGCGCCACGCGACGCCGGACGTCGCGTTCGACTTCCCCGACCCGCGCGACTGGGACCTGATCATCCCGCTGGGGTCGCCGTGGGCGGTGGACGACCTGGCGGCCATCGGCACCTGGGTCACGCCCGAGCTGGCGATGCTGCGCAAGGCGCACGAGGCGGGCGTCCCGGTCCTGGGCGTCTGCTTCGGCGGCCAGGCCCTGGCGGCCGCGCTGGGCGGCGGCGTCGAACGCTCCCCGCGCCCCGAGCTGGGCTGGGTCACCGTCGAGACCGACGACCCCGCGCTGGTCGGCCCCGGACCGTGGTTCCAGTTCCACTACGACCGCTGGATCCTGCCGCCCGGCGCGGTGGAGATCGCCCGCAACGGGGTGTGCTCGCAGGCGTTCACCGTGGGCCGGTCGATGGGCGTGCAGTTCCACCCCGAGATCAACGTGCCGCAACTGGAGAACTGGCTCGTCCACGGCGGCGCGGACCTGGTGCGCGCGGCGGGCCGGGACCCCGACGCCATGCTGGAGTCGCTGCGCCGGGACGAGGCCGCCGCCATCGGCCGCTGCGGCGCGCTCGTGGACGCGTTCCTGGAACGTGTCGCCGTGTGACGGGCATCACTCCCCGGCCGGTCACATCCGGGGACGGCCGCCCGTCCTGTCCCCGAAGCATCCGACCGAAGGAGTGATCCCGATGCGCGTTCTCGTCGCCGGAGCCACCGGAGTCGTCGGACGGCGGCTCGTCCCACTGCTGACGGCCACGGGGCACGAGGTCGTCGCCCTGTCGCGCCGCCCGCGCCCGGCCGAGGGCGCCCGGACGGTCGCGGCCGACGCCCTGGACCGGGCCGCGCTGGCCGCCGCCGTCCGCGAGGCCGCCCCGGACGCCGTCGTGCACCTGCTCACCGCGATCCCCGCCAGGCTGAACCCGCGCCGGATGGAACGGGACTTCGCGCTCACCGACCGGCTCCGCACCGAGGGCACCCGCAACCTCCTCGACGCCGCCCGCGAGGCGGGCGCGACCCGGATCATCACGCAGGGCCTGGCGTTCGCCTACGAGCCCGGCGAGACCCCCGCCAACGAGGACACCCCGTTCTGGAGCGACCCGCCGCGGCAGTGGGCCACCTCCCTCGCGGCCCTGCGCACCCTGGAGAAGCTGACCGCCGACGCGGACGGCCTGGTCCTGCGCTTCGGCCACCTGTACGGGCCCGGAACGGCGTTCGCCCGCGACGGCTGGACGACCGGGCAGATCCGCGGGCGGCGGATGCCGATCGTGGACGGGGGCGGGGCGACGTTCTCGTTCCTGCACACCCACGACGCCGCGACCGCGATCGTGTCGGCGCTGACCCGGCCCGTCACCGGGGCCCTGAACATCGTCGACGACGAGCCGGCCGAGGTCCGCGAGTGGCTGCCGGAGCTGGCGCGGCTGCTGGGCGCGCCGCGGCCGAGGACCGTTCCTGCGCCGGTCGCGCGGCTGGTCGCGGGCGGCTGGGGTGTCGCCTACATGACCCGGCTGCGGGGCGCCGACAACGCCCGCGCCCGCATGCGGTTGAACTGGCGGCCCCGCCACACCTCCTGGCGCGAGGGCTTCGCCGCGGAACTGGGGGACAGGTGACCGAGGAGTTCGAGGAGCACCGCCCGCTCCTGCTGGGCCTCGCCTACCGCATGCTCGGCAGCATGTGGGACGCCGAGGACGTCGTCCAGGAGGCGTACGTGCGGTGGATGGGCGCCGACCGGTCCGAGGTCCGGGAGGTCCGGTCGTTCCTGGCGACGATCGTGTCCCGGCTCGCCCTGGACCAGCTCCGCTCGGCCCGCGTCACCCGCGAGGCGTACCCGGGGCCGTGGCTGCCCGAGCCGGTCGCGACCGACGCGCTCGGCCCGCTCGACACGGCCGAGCGGCGCGACACGGTGTCGTTCGCGACGCTGCACATGATGGAGCGCCTGACCCCGCCCGAACGCGCCGTGCTGGTGCTGCGCGACGCGTTCGAGATGCCCTACGACCGGATCGCCGAGGTCGTCGGCGCCTCCGCCGCGACCTGCCGCCAGACCTACCGGCGCGCCGCCCGGCACCTGGCGGCGCGCCGGGACCGCCTGAGCCCGACCCGCGAGGAGCACCGGCGGCTGCTGGAACGGTTCCTGGAGGCGGCGGCCGGCGGGGACCTGGCGGCGCTGACGGACCTGCTCAGCGCCGACGTGGTCGCCTGGTCCGACGGCGGCGGCAGGGTCACCGCGGCGCGCCGCCCGGTCCTGGGCCGCGACCGGGTGATCGCGTTCGCCACGGGCCTGACCGCCCGCTACCCGGTCGACGACCTGTGGGTGGCCGACCTCAACGGCGAGCCGACGGTCGTCGTGGTCACGGGCGGCGAGGTCCAGACGCTGTCGGTCGACGTCCGCGACGGTCGCGTCCACGGCCTGTACCTCGTCCGCAACCCCGACAAGCTGCGGGCGGTCAGCTGAGGCGTTCCAGCAGGCGGACGACGACGGTGTCGCCGGTGCCCTTGCCGATCTCCGCACGGAGGCCGGCCCGGACGGGAAGCTTGTGGGTGCCGTCGCCGAGCGCCATGAACGAGCTGCGGAACGGCCGCCCGTCGATCGTGCCGCGCACCTTGACCAGGCCCCGGAGAACTCGGCCGACCCGGGCATGACCACATAGGTCCAGCCGCCCTCGTCCGGGCTGGTCACCAGCGTGGCGGTGAACTCCCTGTCCAGCTCCATGATCCCCTCGCTCATTCGACGATCTCCAGCCCGTTGCCGTCCGGGTCGCGCAGCGCGAACATGGGCGGGACGCCCGGCCAGCGCAGCAGCTCGTCCACGTCGATCCCGCGCGCGGCCAGCTCCCCGTGCAGCGCCGCCGCGTCGGCGGCGGTGAGCCGGATCCCCGTCTCGGCCCCGCCCCCGCCGGGCACCAGCGCGATCGAGGTCGCCGCCCCCCGCGGCGCGACCTCGATCCACCGCCCGCCGAGCTGCGCCACGGGCGCGTCCAGGCGCTTCTCCAGCCCCAGCACCCCGACGTAGAAGTCCAGCGCCCGGTCCTGGTCGGTGACGGGCACCCCCACGGTCCGGATGCCGGTGATCTCGGTTCTGACGCGCGTGCTCATGTTCTGCTTCCCCCCGACGGATCGATGACGGATACGTCGATAGGGACCGGCCACGGCCGCGAAACTCATCGCGCGGGCGCGTCACCCGGACGCGTTGATGCTCTCCAGCGCCCGCGCGTGGAGTTCCGGGGTCGCCGCGGCGATCACGAAGCCGCCCCCGGACGGGGTCGCGCCCCGCCGGTCGGTCACGACGCCGCCCGCCGCGCGGACGATCGGGATCAGCGCCGCGATGTCGTAGGGCTGGAGGGCCGACTCCACCACCAGGTCCACCTGGCCGAGCGCCAGCATCCCGTAGGAGTAGCAGTCCCCGCCGAAGCGCTGGAGCCGCACCCTCCC
This sequence comes from Actinomadura kijaniata, assembly GCF_014138665.1. Lineage (NCBI taxonomy): Bacteria > Bacillati > Actinomycetota > Actinomycetes > Streptosporangiales > Thermomonosporaceae > Actinomadura > Actinomadura kijaniata. The sequence goes on along the minus strand of NZ_JACJIA010000003.1, from coordinate 100,871 downwards.
CGAGATCCGGGCGAACGCCGCCGCCTCCTCGCCCGCCGCGAACATGCTCGGGTGGGTCGAGTACATGACCGCGTCGGCCAGCGACGTGGTGGGCCGCGTGCGCAGCCGCGCGCGGCCGCGCGGGCCGTCCAGCCAGCCCTCGCCGTTCACCGCGCCGAACGTCTCGCGCAGGTAGGGCTGGTGCAGCCATCCCGCGACCGGCTCGTCCCCCTCGAACAGCCCGAGCAGCGTGCCCCACAGCGGCATCCCGCTCACGAACGCCTTCGTCCCGTCGATCGGGTCGATCATCCAGGTCCGCCCGCTGGTCCCCGGGCCCGTGGCGCCCGCCTCCTCCCCGACGATCCGGTCCTCGGGGAACAGCCGCGCCAGCCCGGTGCGCAGCAGGTGCTCCACGGCCCGGTCCGCCTCGGTCACCGGGTCGTAGCCGCCGGGCCCGCCCTTGTCCAGCTCGCCCAGCGTCGCGGGGTCGGCGCGGAACCACCGCAACGCCAGCTCTCCGGCGTCGGTCAGCAGGGCGGGGACTTCGCGGGTCACGGCATCGTCGATCACATCCCCAATAATGGCGGACATGCCGCCGCTCTCCCTCCGGGACCTCAACCGGACGTTCCTGCACCGCCAGTTCCTCCTGGAACGCACCGGTCGCTCCCCCTACGAGGTCATCGCCCATCTGGTGGCGATGCAGGGGCAGGAGCCCAACTGGCCCTACGTGGGGCTGTGGTCGCGGATCGAGGGGTTCCGGCGCGAGGACCTGGAGGCGCTGCTGCGGGAGCGCCGGATCGTCCGCTCCACCATGGTGCGGCGGACCATGCACCTGGCCGCCGCCGACGACTTCCGCTGGCTGCGGCCGACCGCGCGCGGCGTCGTGCGCTCCGCCCTCACCTCCGCCTACTTCGCCAGGGAGATCGAGGGCCTGGACCCCGACGAGGTCGGCGCGGCGGGGCGCGCCCTGCTGGCGGCCGGGCCCCTGACCCGCAAGGAGCTGGGCCTGCGGCTCGCCGAACGCTTCCCCGGCCGCCTCCCCGCGCGGCTGGCCGACACCGTCGAGGTCGTCGAACCGCTGGTCCACACGCCCGAGGTCGGCGCCTGGGGCGGCTGGGGCAACCGTTCCGGGATCGGCGTCACGCTGCCCGACGCGCCGATGGCCGGGCCCGATCCCGACCGGATGGTGCGGCGCTACCTGGCGGCGTTCGGCCCGGCCACCGTCATGGACGCGCAGGCGTGGTCGGGGGTCACCAGGCTCAGGACCGTGTTCGACAGGCTCCGCCCCCACCTGCGGGTGCTGGAGGACGAACGCGGCCGCGAGCTGTTCGACCTGCCGGACGCGCCGCTGCTCGACGGCGACGCCCCCGCGCCGGTGCGGTTCCTGCCCGCGTTCGACAACGCCCTGCTCGGGCACCGCGACCGCACCCGGATCATCCGCGACGAGCACCGCGGGAGGTTCGCCCGTGTCGCGTCCGGCGGCGTGCCGATGTTCCTGGTGGACGGCTTCGTGCGGGGCGTGTGGTCGGTCCGGGGGACGACCCTCGCGGTCACCCCGCTGGACCCGCTCCCCGGCGGCGACGCCGCGGCCGTCCGCGCCGAGGCCGAGCGCCTCCTGCCCTTCCTCGGCGGCGCCGAGGTCGTCGTCACCGAAGGAGATCAGTGACCGCCGAGATCCTCGCCTCTGAGACCGTCCCCTGGATCCCCGCCGAGCACCGTCTCGACGTCGTCCGCGCCGGTCACCTGCCCCCGACCGAGCAGACCACCACGGCGTTCGTGCTGGCCGTGGACGGGGCGCGGCGCACCCTGCTGACGTACGTGGACCGGCCGGACCGGGGCTGGGAGATGCCCGGCGGCCACCGCGACCCCGGCGAGGCGGCCGCGGCCACCGCGCTGCGCGAGCTGGCCGAGGAGACCGGGCTGCGGCTGCGCCCCGCCGACCTGGAGGTGTTCGCCTGGCTCCGCATCCGCCTGACGGGCCCGGTCCCGGACGGGTACCGCTACGCCCCGCTGACCTACATGGTGGTCTTCGCCGCGCGCGTCCCCGGCGAGGGCCCGCCGACCGCCCCGGCCCCCGGCAGCGAGTGCACCCGCGCCGGCTGGTTCCCGCCGGAGGAGGTGGAACGCAGGTGCGCGCCGAACGCCTGGCTCGCCGCGCACCGCGCCCTCATCGCGACGCGCTAGCACCAGATCCAGCCGCCTTGGTGCTGCGGGTGGTGCCGGTCGTGCCAGGAGCACCGGTCGACGAGACCGCCTCTGCGGTTACGCAGGGTGGCGGTGTCCGAGTCGTTGTTCCACACGTACCACCGCCGGTCCCAGTAGACGTGCCGCCTGTCGTCGTGCCCGCGCCCGGTGTGCACGAACACCGAGCGGTGCGGCCGCAGGCGGAACCACCGGAACGTGTAGGTGTAGCCCGTCCGGTCGCGCAGCGTGTAGCCCCGGAGCTGCCGGGTGTGGCGCGAGTAGTTGTGGATCTCCACCCACTCGGCGTTGAGGCTGCGGTTGGTGCCCCTGTCGGGACCGGGCGAGTCGTACTGGACGCGGCGGATCTGCACCCCCGGCGCCGCCGCCGACCCCGCCTCCGCCGGAACGGCGGCCAGCCCCAGCACGCCGACCACCGCGGCGCCCGTCGCGAGAATCTTCTTCATATGCCCCCCTTTGTCACGGGTGGGACCGGGACGGTCCACCCGGATCCGGCGAGTCGCCGGAATGGTGGCCAGTCGCGACGCGGACGCCGATCGCGGGTGCGATCCGGCGTCCGGGTGGCAACTGGACACAGCACCCGATTGTGACCCACGCGACATACAGCAGGGTTGATGGGACCTTCAAGGCTTCCTAACGTCGAGCTGTGCCGGAGGCCGTCCGAGGGCCCCGGCCCGGCGCCCGGACCTCCCAGGAGGGCCCATGAGCAGAGCCGCGGCCCGGCGCGGGATCGCGATCACGCCCCGCACGGTGAAGACCCGCCGGATCGGCTTCGACTATCCGCCCGAGCGCCTCCCGCGCCACTTCGTCGGCGGTGACCTGGTGATGAGCCACGTGGTCGCGGTGCTGTCGTCGTTCTTCCCCGAGGGCGAGGACTACTTCATCCGCTCGGTGCGCAACTACCGGGACCGGGTCACCGATCCCGAACTGAAGCGGCAGGTCGCCGGGTTCGTCGGGCAGGAGGTCACGCACAGCCGCGAGCACCGGCACCTCAACGACCGGCTGGCCCGCCTCGGCTATCCGACCCGCGCCATCGACCGCCTCACCGGTCTCGGCCTGCGGTTCGACGAGCGGGTCATGCCGAGGAGCAGCCGTCTGGCGGTCACCGCCGCGCTGGAGCACTACACCGCCACCCTCGCCGAGGTGCTGCTGACCGAGGAGCGGGCCCGCGCGATGTTCGACGTGGACGAGGTCCGCTCGCTGCTGGAGTGGCACGCGCTGGAGGAGAGCGAGCACAAGTCGGTCGCGTTCGACGTCTACCGCGTCGGGGTCGGCAACGAGCTGCGCCGCATCTGGGCGATGCGGCTCACCACGATCGGGTTCCTCGCCGCGACGGTCGTCGCCACCGTCTACTCGATGCTGCACGACCCGGCCACCTACAACCCGCGCGTGCTGGTGCCCAGCCTGCGCAGGCTGCGGCACTCGCCGTGGCTGACCCGCGAGGTCGCCCGCCGCATCGCCGCCTACAACCGGCCCGGCTTCCATCCCGACGACTTCGACAACACCGCCCTGGTCGCGGAGTGGAAGGAACGCCTGTTCGGCGCCGACGGCGAGCTCACCGGCCGGCTCAGGGGCGGGCCGCGTCCACCAGCGCCGTGACGATCGCCTGCTGGGCCGGGCCGACGGCCGCGGTGTCCTCCGGATGCCACTGCACCCCCAGGAACCAGCCCGCCGCCCCCGGCGCCTCGACCGCCTCCACGGTCCCGTCACCGGCCCGCGCGGTCACCGCCAGCCCCTCGCCCAGGACCGCCACCCCCTGGTGGTGGTAGCACGACACCCGCAGCGCGTCCGCGCCGGTGACCTTGGCCGGCAGCGTCCCGGCCTCCGGGACGACCTCGTGGACGACGTGCCGGTGGTCGGGGTCCAGGTGCTGGTGCAGCGTGCCGCCGCGCACGGCGTTGACGACCTGGAGCCCCCGGCAGACCGCCAGCAGCGGCAGCCCCGCCTCCAGCGCGTACGCGGCGACCGCCAGGTCGAACGCGTCCTGCGCCTCGTCCACGTCGTACAGCGTCTCGTGCGCGGTGGCGGCGCCGTAGTGCCGGGGGTGCAGGTCGCCGCCGCCCGGCAGCAGGACGCCGTCGCAGCGCGCCAGGCGCCCGGCGACGCCGTCCGGCGCGGCCGGGTGCATCGGGAACGGCTCGCCGCCGCCCCGCCACACGGCCTCCACCAGCGCCCGCGCCGTCACCTCGGCGGCGTACCGCAGCGCCGTCGCGCCCGCGGAGAACCGGGCCGGAACCGCGATCAGCGGTCTCACAGCCGGATCCAGGTCGTCTTGAGGTCGGTGTACTTGTCGAGGGCGTGCAGCGACTTGTCGCGCCCGTGGCCCGACCGCTTCATCCCGCCGAACGGGACGCTCATGTCGCCCTCCTCGTAGCAGTTGACCCACACGGTCCCGGCCCGCAGCGCGCGCGAGACGCGGTGCGCGGCCGCCAGGTCCGCGGTCCACACGGCGGCGGCCAGGCCGTAGCCGGTGTCGTTGGCCAGCCGCACCGCCTCGTCCAGGTCGTCGAACTCCAGCACCGCCAGCACCGGCCCGAAGATCTCCTCGCGGGCGATCCGCATCGCGGGCGTCACCCGGTCGAACACCGTGGGCCGCAGGTAGCACCCCCCGGGCACCGGGCCTCCGGCCCGCAGCCGTGCCCCGTCGGCATGTCCCGCGTCCACGTACGCCAGCACCCGGTCGCGGTGCCGCGCCGACACCAGCGGCCCCATCTCGGTCGCCGGGTCGAGCGGGTCGCCGACCCGCATGCCCTCGGCGCGGCGCTGACCAGCAGCGCGAGGGCGTCGCGGTCGCGTTCGACCAGGTCGGCCCAGCGCAGCAGCGCGGCTCTGCGGTCGGCGGGGGGCAGCCGGGGCCATGGCCCCTCGTCGAACGCGCGGCGCGCGGCGGCCACGGCCCGGTCCACGGTCGCGGCGTCGGCGTCCCCGACCTCGGCGAGGACCCGGCCGTCGCGCGGGGACACCACGGGCAGCGTCCCGCCGCCGCCGGTGAACGCGCCGTCGATGTGGTGCCCGGTGTGCGGGTCGAGCCGTTCCGCGCGGGAACGCCACTCCTGGTACGGGACGCCGGTCACGGCCCCTCCCTCGCGCTGGTGTTTTCGTTTGAAGCCAAACATTATGGGAGGCGGGTTGACCGGCACCACCCCGGCTTCCTAGATTGTTTGGGATCAAACAATCTGGAGGTGCACCACGATGGCGACCATCGCGGGCGTGACCGTCGACACCGGGCACTGGATCGGTGGCGAACGCGTCGGCTCGGGGGAGGCGTTCACCGACGTCTCGCCGATCGACGAACGGCCCCTCGCCGAGATCGCGCGCGGCGGGGCCCGGGAGGCCGAGGCCGCCGTCGCCGCCGCCGCGAAGGCGTTCCCGGCCTGGTCCCGGACCACCCGGGAGGAGCGCGCCCGGCTGCTGCACGCCGTCGCCGACGGCGTGGACAAGCGGCTGGAGGAGCTGGCGCGGGTCGAGACGCACGACAACGGCGCGCTGATCCGCTCCCACCGGCGCGGCGTGATGCCCCGCGTCGCCCACAACTTCCGCTTCTTCGCCGACCGGCTGCTGGACCTCGGCCACGACGACCTCGACACGCGCGGCCACACCAACCACGTCTCCTGGGACCCGGCCGGGGTCTGCGCGCTGATCACCCCGTGGAACGCGCCGCTGATGCTGGCCACCTGGAAGGTCGCCCCCGCGCTCGCCGCCGGGGACACCGTCGTCCTCAAGCCCGCCGAGTGGACCCCGCTGACCGCGTCGCTGCTGGCCGACATCGCCGCCGAGGCGGGCCTGCCGGACGGCGTGCTCAACGTCGTGCAGGGCTACGGCGCGGAGGTCGGCGGCCCGCTCACCGCCCACCCGGACGTGCGGCGGATCAGCTTCACCGGCTCGGTCCCCACCGCCCGCGCGATCGCCGCGAGCGCCGCCCCGAACCTGACCCCGCTGTCGCTGGAGCTGGGCGGCAAGTCCCCGCTGCTGGTCTTCGCCGACGCCGACCTGGACCTGGCCGCCGACCTGGCCGTCGAGCAGTACGACAACGCGGGCCAGGTCTGCCTGGCCGCGACCCGCCTGCTGGTGGAGTCCCCGGTCGCCGACGCGTTCACCGAGCGCTTCCTGGCGAAGGCCGCGCGACTCCGCCAGGGCGACCCGCGCAACGAGGCCACCGACCTCGGCCCGCAGATCCACCGCCGCCACCTGGAACGCGTGGACGGCTTCGTCCGCCGCGCCAGGGAGAACGGGGCCCGCGCGCTCCTCGGCGGCGGCCCCAACGACGACCTCGGCGGCCTCTACTACCGCCCGACCCTCCTGACCGGCGCCGCCCCCGGCGCGGAGATCCTCACCGAGGAGGTCTTCGGCCCGGTGCTGACGCTCCAGACGTTCGACACCGAGGACCAGGCCGTCGAGATGGCCAACGACACCCGGTTCGGCCTGGCCGCCACCCTGGCCACCGGCGACCCCGGACGCGCCGCCCGCGTCTCGGCGCGCCTGGTCGCGGGGACCGTCTGGGTGAACTGCTTCTTCGTCCGCGACCTGCGGGCCCCGTTCGGCGGCTCCCGCCAGTCCGGGGTCGGCCGGGAGGGCGGCGACTGGAGCTTCGACTTCTACTGCGACCTGAAGAACACGGTGACCGCCCCATGGGAGAAGTAGTCGGCGCGGGCCTGCTGGCCCACGTCCCCACCATCGTCCTGCCCGAGGTGACCCGGCGCGAGCTCAACGGCGGCGAGGACTCCACCCTCGTCGCGGGCCTGCGCAGGCTCCGCGCCGAGGTCTTCGACCGCGACGACTACGACACGGTCGTGGTGCTGGACTCGCACTGGGCGACCACGGTCGAGTTCGTCGTGACCGCCCACGGCCGCCGCGCGGGCCTGTACACCTCCGACGAGCTGCCGCGCGGCATGTGCCGGATGCCCTACGACTTCCCCGGCGACCCGGAACTGGCCCGCGCCGTCGCCGCGCGGGCCGACGCCCACGGAACGTGGATCACCCCGGTCGACGACCCGTACCTGCCGATCCACTACGCCACCGTGAACCTGTGGACGTACCTGGGCGTGCGCGACGACCCGTACCTCGACCTGCCCGGCAGACGCTGGATGTCGATCGGCGTGTGCCAGACCGCCGACACCGAGGACTTCCTGCGCCTGGGGCGCGCGCTCGGGGCCGCGATCGAGGCGACCGACCGGCGCGTGCTGCTGGTCGCCTCGGGCGCGATGTCGCACACGTTCTGGCCGCTGCGCCGGATCCGCGACCACGAGGCCGCCGACCCCTCGCACATCTTCACCCCCGGGGCGCGCGCGGCCGACGAGGAGCGCATCGGCTGGCTGCGGAGCGGCGACCACGCCCGCGTCCTGGACACGATGCCGGAGTTCCTCGCCCACCGGCCCGAGGCGCGCTTCGGCCACTACCTGATGATGATCGGCGCGCTGGGGGAGAGGGCCTGCACCGCCCCCGGCCGCCTCTACAGCGCGTACGAGAACTCCGTCGGAACGGGCCAGGTGCACCTCTGGTTCGACCGGCCCGGCAACGGATGGACCGCCTGATGCCCGAATACCGCCGCGTCCTCCTCGACGGCGCCGCCACCCAGGTGGTCCGCGAGGGCGACGACCTGGTCTCCGCCGACGGCCGCCGGGTGCGGGCCGCGGAGGCCGTGCACCTGCCCCCGACCGTCCCCACCAAGATCATCGCGGTGCACCTCAACCACCGCAGCCGCGTGGCGGAGTTCCAGACGAGACTGCCGCCCGCGCCGACCTACTTCCACAAGCCGACCTCGGCCCTGAACGCCCACGGCGGCGCGGTCGTCCGCCCCGAACGCTGCAAATACCTCAACTACGAGGGCGAGATCGCGATCGTCATCGGCCGCACGGCCCGCAACATCTCCCCGGCGCAGGCCGCCGACCACATCGCGGGCTACACCGTCGCCAACGACTACGGCCTGCACGACTTCCGCGACACCGACGCGGGCTCGATGCTGCGCGTGAAGGGCTCCGACACCCTCTGCCCGCTGGGGCCCGGCCTGGTCACCGACTGGGACTTCCGCGGCAGGTACCTGCGCACCTACGTCAACGGCGAGCTGGCGCAGGACGGCTCCACCGACGAGATGGAGTGGGACATGCACTACCTCGTCGCCGACATCGCCCGCACCATCACCCTGTACCCCGGCGACGTCCTGCTGTCGGGCACCCCGGCCAACTCACGCCCCGTCCAGCCCGGCGACGTGGTCGAGGTGGAGGCCGAGGGCCTCGGCCGCCTCCGCAACCACATCGTCGCCGGGCCCGCCCCCGTCCGCGACGACTGCGGCGCGCAGCCCACCGAGTCCGAGGAGGTCCTCTCCACCGCGTTCGGCGGTGACTGGGAATTCCGCGGCGTCCGAGCCCCCAGGAGGTGGTGATGAAGGTCATCGTCGACATGGGGAAGTGCCAGGACCACGGCCAGTGCGTCTTCTCGGCGCCCGAGGTGTTCCGGCTGGACGACGCGGGCCACCTGGTCTACGAGACGGACCCCGACGAGTCGCTGCGCGACGCGGTCGAGGAGGCGGCGGACGTCTGCCCCCTCCAGGCCATCACGGTCGGGTGAACGGCCGCATGGACCGTGTCGTCATCGTCGGCGCGTCGATGGGGGGCCTGCGCGCCGCCGAACAGCTCCGCGCGGCGGGTTATGAGGGCGAACTCCTCGCGATCGGCGACGAGCCGCACCTGCCCTACAACCGCCCCCCGCTGTCCAAGGAGGCCCTGGCGGCGGAGGTGACGCACGACGCCGTGGCGTTCCGCCTGCGCGCCGGCGTCGCGGACGTGACCTGGCGGCTGGGCACGCCGGTGGCGGTGGCGGACCTGGACGCCGGGGAACTGACGCTGGCGGACGGGACGACCGTCGCCTACGACGGGCTGGTGGTGGCCACGGGCCTGCGCCCCCGCCGCCTGCCGCTGCCGGGCGGGGAGGACCGGCGCCACGTGGTCCGCACGCTGACGACGCGGCCCGCCTCCGCCCGTGCCTGACGCCCGGGGCCCGCGTCGTGGTGGTCGGCGCGGGCTTCGTCGGCTGCGAGGTCGCCGCGACGGCCCGCACGCTCGGCGCGGAGGTGACGGTCGTCGCGCCGGAGACCGAACCGATGCTGCGCCCTCTCGGCCCGGAACCGGGAGCGGCCCTGCGCGCCCGCCACGAGGCCCGCGGGGTGACGTTCCACCTGGGCACGACCGTCAGGGCGTTCACCGGCACCGGCGTGACGCTGTCCTCCGGGGCGGACCTCGCCGCCGACGTCGTCGTCGAGGCGGTCGGCTCGACGCCCTGCACCGGATGGCTGGAGGGCAACGGCCTGGACCTGTCCGACGGTGTCCTGTGCGACGGGGCCCTGCGCGTCGAGGGCCGTCCGGACGTGGTGGCGGTCGGGGACGTCGCCCGCTTCCCGAACCCGCGCTACGACGACGTGCCCCGCCGCGTGGAGCACTGGAGCATCCCCACCGACACGGCGAAGAGGGCGGCCCGGACCCTCCTGGGCGAGGACGGCGGCCCGTTCCTGCCCCTGCCCTCCTTCTGGAGCGACCAGTACGACCTGCGCCTCCAGTCCTTCGGCGCCCCGGCCCTGGGCGGGGACGTCCGGGTCCTGGAAGGCGACCTGGAGACCGAGGCGGTGGTCGGCTATCACCGCGACGGCCGCCTGGTGGGCGTGGTGATGCTGGGCATGGCGAGGCGGATGGCGCACTACCGCGGGCGGCTGCTGGACGACGCCCCGGCCCTCACCCGACCGGCGCGAGGACCGCCCGGGAGGCCATCGCCCCCTGGGCGGCCACGCCCGGGATGCCGGAGGTGATGAACGGGCCGTCCCCGGCCAGGTCGCCCACGACGTGCAGGCGCGGATCGGCCGGGACCACCCCGCCGGTGGGGTGCGCCGCCGCCAGGCCCTCGTCGACCAGCGAGGAGACCAGCGCGGCGGCGGCCTGGGGCACGGAGTGCGGCGGCGGGTTGACGGCGTTGACGACCAGGCCGGCGGTCTCCACCCGGTCGGCGTCCACGCGGAACCCTCCGTTCACGCGCTCGATCCCGGTCACCCCGTGGACGACGCGGAGCTGACCGGAGTCGAACAGCTCCAGCAGCCGCGCGGCGTTCACCGGCACCATCGGCGACGCGACGCCGCTGGCGACGCGGAACCAGCCGCGCAGCATGTCCCTGTCGTGTTCGGGGAGCAGCCGCCAGGCGTACGGCCCCACGGTGTGCGCGGTCTCCTGAAGGACACGGCGGCCGATCTCCGGTGCGTCGATCGCGGCGATCTGGCGCCGCAGCCGCCGCACGGGGTCCTCGGTCCACGCGGCGCGCAGGTCGGCGAGCAGGACGTCGAGGTCTTCCCCGGCGTCGGCCAGTTCGGCGCGCAGCAGCCCGGCCAGCCCGTCGAGGGTGACCTCGCCGCGCGCGTCCAGCAGGGCCTTCACCCGCTCGACGGTGACATGCCGCGGACGATGGGGGCCCGGCCGCTGCCAGACGTAGGGGAGCACGCCGGTCCGCGACACCATGCCGATGCGTCCGGTGTGCCCTCGCGCGGCGAGCGAGACGACCACGTCGACGGCCGTCAGGCCACTGCCGATCACGACCACCTCGCTCTCCGGCGGCACGTCCTCCAGCGTCCGCGCCAGCGGGTAGGGGTCACCCACGAACCCCGGCGCGCCCCCCAGCCCGTAGTGGTCGTGGGGACGCCCACCGCCCACGCACAGAACGACCTGGTCGGCGACGTGCTCCCGGCCGTCCCCGGTGCGCAGCGTCAGGCGGCCGGACCGCGCCACGCCGACCACCGGCGCGGCGACGACCTCCACCCGCCAGCCACGCTCGCGCAGTTCGGCCACCGCCTTCTCCGCCGTGTGCTCCAGGTACTCGCCGTAGAGGGCGCGCGGGACGAGCGGCTGCCCGAGCCGTTCGTCCAGGTGGGCGTCGCCCCGGGCGCCGAGCCAGGCGGCGTAGTGGCCGGGGTCGCCGTGGCGGATCGACATGATGGCGGGCGGGGCGTTGACCAGCACCGAGTCCAGGTCCGGCCCGTACGGCCGACCGCGCCAGAGGGCGGCGGACGGCTCGAACACCGTGACCGTCCCCCCTCCGTCGGCCCCGGTCAGCGCGTCCAGCAGTCCGACGGCGGCCGCGCCGCCGCCGATGATCGCGATATCCATGCCCCTCAGCCTCGGCACCGGCGCGTCCGTTCCCCATCCCCTCCCCGGGGGCGATCATCCCGGAACAACCCCCTCATCCGGGGGGTTGGCGCAGGTACGGAGATCGCGCAGGCTGGAGCGCGGACCACGGAGGGGAGCCCATGGGGGGACGACGGCGCGGTGAGGCGCTGACCGGCATCGACCGGGCGGCCGACGCCGGGGATCTGTTCGGCCGGGCCTCGGCGCGGCTGCGGCGGGCGGTGCCGTTCGACGCGGCGGTGTGGGCGGCCGCGGACCCCGAGACCGGTCTCGTCACGGCCCCGATGCTGGTCGAGGGCCTGGGCGAACGTGAACGCTGCGCGGACTACTGGGAGAGCGAGCTCCTTGAGGAGAACGTCGTCCCCTTCCGGGACCTGGCCCGCGCGGCCGTCCCCGCGGCCGGACTGCGCGCCGCGACCGGGGACCTGCCCGCCCGCAGCGCGCGGTTCCGCAGGCTGCTGGAGGGGCAGGGCGTCCGCGACGAGCTGCGCGCGGTGTTCCGCGCGGGGGACCGTTCCTGGGGCGTGGTCAGCCTGTTCCGCACGGGGGGCGGCCCGTTCACCCACGACGAGGTGGAGCTCGTGGCCGGTCTCTCGACCCCCATGGCCACCCGGCTGCGACGCCTCGCCCGCCCCGCCGAACCGAGCCCCCTGCCGGACGCCCCCGGCCCGGGACTGGTGCTGTTCGACCCGTCCGGCGCGGCCACCTCCCTCAACGACGAGGCCCGCGAACACCTGGCGAGCCTGCCTCCCGGGCCGTCGGTGCCCACCGCGCTCGGCGTGCGGCTGCCCATCTGGATCATCGGCACCGCCCTCCAGGCCCGGGCCATCGCCCGGGGACGCGACCACGGCGGGGCGCGCGTGCGCATCAGGACCGCCGCGGGCCGGTGGCTGGTCTGCCACGCCTCCGGCCTGACCGGCCCGGGCGGCAGCCCCGGCCCGGTGGCCCTGGTGATCGAACCGGCGTCCGCCGCCGACCTGGCGGTGATCATCGCCGAGTCCTACGAGCTGACCCCGCGCGAACTGGAGATCACCCAGCACGTCGCGCGCGGCCTGCCCACCGCCGAGATCGCCGCCCGGCTGTTCATCTCCCCGCACACCGTCCGCGACCACCTCAAAACGATCTTCCAGAAGACGGGAGCGTCCAGCCGGGGAGAACTGGTCGCCCGCCTGTTCACCGAGCACCACTGGCCCGGGGCCCGTTCCTGACCCCCGGTGGCCGGGCGTCCGGGGTTGAGGTTGACCATGGGGGCAGGGTTTACCGTCCTCGGCATGAAAGGCCTGGCCCAGATGAGGATCAGTGAGGTCGCGCGGCTCGCCGGGGTGACCGTCAAGACCGTCCGGTACTACGAGTCGGTCGGGATCGTCACGCCCGCCCGGCTGTCCAACGGGTACCGCGAGTACACCGAGCACGATCTCCGGCTCGTGCACGAGGCGCGGGCGCTGAGCGGTCTCGGGATCCCCGTGGAACGCACCAAGCCGTTCCTGGACTGTCTGGCCGGCGGGCACGAGCACGCCGACGACTGTCCGGCCGCGCTCGCCGGGTACCGCGACGCCATCGCGGAGCTGGACGCGCGGATCGAGGCGCTGACCGAGCGGCGCGACCTCCTCGTCCGGCATCTGCGCCAGGCCGCCCACCGCAACAGCCGCGTCCAGCCTGCGAGGATCGCCATGAGCACCAACCTGTACGAGCTTCCGCCGAACCTGCCCGTCCCCGAGGACGACGGGGCCGCCGACCACCTGCCGGGTCTGGAGGTGCCCTCCCTCGAACTCCCGGAGACCTCCGGGGAGGCGGTCCGGCTCGACGCGCTCGGCGGCGGACGCGTGATCGTCTACTGCTTCCCGCTGATCGGGACGCCCGACGTCGACCTGCCGGAGGGCTGGGACAGCATCCCCGGGGCGCGCGGCTGCACGCCCGAGTCGTGCAGCTTCCGCGATCACTACGCGGAGCTGGCCGCCGCCGGGGCGCCGCACGTGTTCGGGCTGTCCAGCCAGGACGTGGACTACCAGGCGGAGGTCGTGGAACGCCTCCACCTGCCGTTCGGGATGCTGTCGGACGCCGGGTTCCGGCTGGCCGACGCGCTGCGGCTGCCCACCTTCGAGGCGGGCGGCATGCGGCTGTACAAGCGGCTGACCATGGTGATCAGGGACGGGCGGATCGAACACGTCTTCTACCCGGTCTTCCCGCCGGACCGGCACGCCGGGCAGGTCCTCGACTGGCTGCGCGCGAATCCCGCCTGACCACGGCCCTGTCAGTGATCCGCCTACCGGTGGATCGGGGACCCGGGGGAAAAGCCCGTGGTTTCCCGGATGGCCGGGGTGCCCCCTGCTCTGGTGGAGTCCAGGGTTATGAGGCACCTTCTGGTGGCGGCCCTGATGGCGGGCGGAGCGGCGGCGATGATCGTGGGGTTCGTCCCCTCGGTCACCGACGCCGCCGTGCCCGCCACCCGTGTGGTGCGGTCCACCACCGTGGACCTGCGGATCGAGCGGCCGGCCGGCGAGCCCGCGCGGGTGCGGCCCGGACGGGCCGTCCACCAGGTCGCCCGGCAGGTGAACACCGACCGGCGGTAGCTCAGCGGCCCCGGAAGTGCTCCACCAGCCGCGAGTAGCTGTCGGTCGCGTGACCCTCGGCGACGGCCCGGCGGACCAGGTCCAGGGTGGAGGTCGGGAACTCCGTGTCGACGCCCCGGTCGCCGCTCTCCCGGACCAGGTCCTCCACCGACGGCAGGTGGTGCTGGAGCGCGCCGAACGGGACCGCGTACTCGCCCCGGTCCACCTCCTGCGCCAGCGACGGCAGGAACGACACCAGCGCCGACATCGACGCGTCGGCGTGCTCCAGGAAGCGCTCCACCTCAAGGCCCGCGTCGGTCAGCAGCGCCGCCGCGTGCAGGAAGCCGTTCAGCGTGCCCCACATCGTGCCGTGCACGGCCATCCCGTACAGCGTCGGCACGCCCGGGTCGTCCGACACCAGCGTGCCCCGGCCGCCCAGCAGCGCCAGCACCGGGGCGTGCCGCTCGTACACCTCGGCCCGGCCGCCGAAGAAGACCACCGCGTCGGGGTGCCCGACGCCCGGCGCGATCGTCATGATCTGCCCGTGCAGGTAGGCGGCCCCCCGCGCCGTCACCTCCGCGGCGACCCGCCGGGCCTCGGCGGACGTCCCGTCGGTCATGTTCAGCACGGTCCGGCCGTCGAGGTCGGCCGACTCCAGCAGGGCGAGGGCGCTGTCGTTGCCCTTGACGCTGACGACCACCAGCTCCGAGGCCGCCACCGCGCCGCGCACGTCGTCCGCCCGCCGCGCCCCCTTGGCGACGAGGGGGTCGGCCTTCTCCGGGGTCCGGTTCCACACGGTGACCGCGTGGCCCCCGTCCAGGAACGCCGCCGCCAGCGCGGCCCCCATCTCGCCCAGCCCGATCACGGTCACTTCGGTCATGCCACTGCCCTCCTTGAAGAGTCGGTCGTACGGCACGTTAGAAACTCAACCTCGCTTGAGGTCAACCGCCGCGAACCACGCCCCGGCCGCCGCGCACGCCCCGCATGCCGCGGCCTGCGCCGCCCAGTCGATCCGCCGGTCCCCGCGCGGGCCGCGCCCGCCGGTGGCCCCCAGCACCAGCAGCGCCAGCGGCACGTTCACCAGGAACACCGAGCGCCATCCGGCCGCCTCCACCAGCAGGCCCCCGGCGGCCGGCCCGGCCGCCACCGCCGCCCCGCTGACGGCGGCCCACACCGCCACCGCCCGCGCCCGTTCGGCCGGGCCCGGGTACGGCCGCGCGACCAGCGCCTCCAGCGCCGGGGCGAACGCCGACACCGCCGACACCGCCCCGAACGCCGCGACCCCGCACCGGAACACCCGCTGCGCCCCGTACCGGTCGGCCACCGCCCCCGCCGACAGCAGCAGCGCCCCGAACGCCACCGTGTATCCCGTCGTCGCCCATTGCAGCCCGGCCACCGACGTGCGCAGCGACGCCGCCAGGTCCGGTTCGGCGACCGCCGGCACCGTCATGTCCAGCAGCACCATGAGATATCCGAGCGGGACGCCCAGCGGCGCCGTCCGCCGCGCCATCGGGCGTCCCGAAGAGATCAGAACCGTCATGGCCCCCACCCTCCGCGCCGGGCCGGAACGCCTCCACCGCCGCGTCCGCACGCGCCGTTCGGAAATTCCGAACGCTCCCCGCCCGTTGCCGAGATCATGGAGCTCCGCCAGCTGCGCACGTTGGAGGCCGTCGTGCGGCACCGCACCGTGACCGACGCCGCCCACGCCCTGGACCTGGCCCCCTCCAGCGTCTCCGCCCAGATCCGCGCCCTGGAGCGCTCCCTCGGCACGACCCTGTTCGAGCGGACGGCCCGGGCATGCGCACCACCGGCGCGGGCGACCGCCTGCTGGTGTGGGCGCGCCGCCTGCTCGACCAGGCCGGGCAGGCCCGCGCCGAGGTCGCCGGGCAAGACCGGAGCGTCCGGCTCGGCGCGTTGCCGACCATCGCCGCCGCGCTCGTGCCGCGCGTGCTGGACCGGCTCGCCGAACGCCGTCCCGGCCTGCGCGTCGAGGTCCGGGCGGGCACCGGACGCGACGGGCTGGGGTCCGCGCCGCCGCCCGCGCCGCTGACGTTCCTGGACGTGGAGCCGGTCCCGCTGGTCCTGGTCGCGGCCCCCGGCCACCCGCCGGCCGGGCGCCCCGCCCTCGCGCCCGCCGACCTGGCCGGCGAACGCCTGCTGGCGGACGTGCCCGCCTGCTCGTTCCGGATGGCCGCCGACCGGCTCCTTGGCCCCGGCCCCGGCCCCGAACGCGTGCGCGCCGCCGGTGTCCCGGTGATGCGCGCCTGGGCCGAGCGGGGCCTCGGCGTGGCGCTGCTGCCGGAGTTCGCGGTGGCGCCGGCGCTGGCGGCCGGAACGCTCGCGCGCCTTCCGCTGGCGGCCCCGGACCTGAGCCTGCGGCTGGTGTGGCGCGGCGACCGGGAGGACGTCCCAGGCCTCCGCGACGTGCTGTACGCGGCGAGCGCCTGAGGGGTTTTCGCCGGGTTCGCCGGGCCCGGTGAGAGGCCCGGCAACGGCGCGGTGCGGGGGCGGTGATGGTTGGCCCGGGCGACGGCAAAGGCGGCGGAGATCGCCTGTTGCGGGCGTCGGAGCCGGGGCTAGCGTGCCGGGCATGTCGAACAACACGCCCCATGACATGGCCCAGATGCAGCCTCGCGTCGCCGGGCGGTACGCGACGCACGTGGAGGAACAGCACGTTCCGGCGCCGCCGCAGCAGCAGCCGCTCCGGATCGCGGGCAAGGAGCTGGACCCGGCGGTCGCCGGGCTCGTGGCCTGGCTGCCGCCGATCGGCGGGCGGCTGTCCACGGCCTCGATCGAACGCTGGACCGAGGCCGCGCGCATGGTCCTGACGCTGGCGCACGCCGACGACGGGGAGGAGGGGAAGGGCTGAGCCCGCCGGCGGTCAGCCCAGCAGCGCCCCGGTGCGGCGGATCACCTCGCGGCAGAACGCGCCCACCCCGTCCGGGTCGTCGGTGAACTGCGACGGTTTGATGCAGAACGTCGTGAACCCCTGCTCCATCTGCTCGGGGATCGACTCCAGCGCGGGCGCGAGGGGCGCGCACGAGCGGTCGTCGGGGAACGTGGGCCGCGTTCCGCCGACCATCTCCAGCGTGCCGGCGTCCCGGCCGGCGGCGGCCAGCGTCGCCCGCAGCCGGTCCAGCTCCTCGGGCGCGGGGCGGCCCAGCGGGTGGAAGCCGTGCCCGTACCGCACCAGCCGGTCCAGCAGCCGCGCGTGCAGGCGCTGCCCGCCGAACCACATGCGCGGCCCGTCCTCGCGGTAGGCGCGGGGTTCGAAGTGGACGTCCCCGAACGAGAAGTGCTCGCCCCGGTAGGAGACGGGCGAGCCCTTCCACAGCAGCTTCCAGATCTCCAGCTGCTCGTCCAGGATCTCGCCGCGCCGGTCGAACGGGACGCCCAGCGCCGCGTACTCGTCCCGGCTCCAGCTCACCGTCGGCTGCACGACCAGGCGGCCCTCCGACAGCAGGTCGAGGGTTCCCAGGTCGCGGGCGAGCGCCAGCGGGTGCCGCAGCGGCGCGAGCACGGCCGCCGCCGCCAGCCGCAGCGTGCTCGTCACCGCCGCGATGGCGCTGAGCAGCGCGAGCGACGACGGCCACGGCGTGAACGGGTCCTGGTTGCCCGGCAGCGCGTACTCGCGCGGGTTGCCCATCACGCCGCCGGCCCCGGCGTCCGGTCCGAGCACGACGTGCTCGCTGACCATCACCGCGTCGAACCCGGCGTCCTCGGCCTCCCGCGCCCAGCGCACGAGCGCGGGCAGGTCGCGGCCGGTGGTCATGGTCCAGTTCTCGCTGAGCACGAGGACGAGGCGCGGCGTCATGCCACAGATCGTATGGGGTCAAACGACAAGACGCCAGGGGTCAGGGGCGGGGGCGCCGTCCCGAGCGGCGCGGCGGCGGGGGAGAGTCGGCGTGCAGCGCGGCCCGGCGCTCCTCGCCGCGCTCCTCCAGATGCTCGATCACCGAGCGCAGCGTCCCGGCCAGCCGCTCGTTGTCGGCCCCCGACAGCCGCTCCACCACGAACGCCTCCTCGGCGTTGAAGCGCGGGAACAGCTCCCGCATCAGCTCCTCGCCCTTGTCGGTGAGCCGCAGCACGACCAGGCGGCCGTCGGTGGCGTGCGGGGCCCGCTCGACCAGGCCGCGCCCCTCCAGGGTCTTGGCGACGCCGGTCAGGGTGCCCTTGGAGATCCCCGCCTCCTCGGCGACGTGCCGGGTCTCCATCCCGTCCCAGATCCACACCACCCACAGCACCACGAACGCGGTCCAGGTCAGGTCCGTCGGGCGCAGCACCGAGCCCTCGAAGTGCTGCCGGATGGCGGCGGCGGCCCGGTAGATGTTGGAGACCGCCATCATCGCGTCGTGGCGCAGCGGAACGTCGCCGAGCCGCCGCGCGATGGCCTGCTCGGTCTCCTGCAGTGTGTGGTGCCCCGTCACGTGCTTCCTCTTCCCGCAGAGCGCGCCGCGGGGGCCGTCCCCGTGGACAGGGCCGAATCTACTCCTTGTCACCGGTCTTTCGAGTCCGTACGATCTGCGCATTCCGCCATCTCGTACGGTCCCAAACGATCGCTCCCGGGGGCCGTACCGACCCCTGGAGCTGCCCCATGGCGACCCTCGACCCGGCCCCTCCCCCCTCCGCCGCGACCGCGCGCCGCCGCATCGGCGTGCCGGAGATCGTGTTCTTCGTCGTCGCCGCCTCGGCCCCGCTGACCGTCGCGGCGGGCGGCCTGCCCACCTCGTTCGCCGTCACCGGCAACGCGGGCATCCCGCTGCTGTACGTGGTGCTGGCGGTGCTGCTGACCGTGTTCACCGGCGGGTACGCGGCGATGAGCCGGTCGGTCTCCAACGCGGGCGCGTTCTACGCCTACGTCACCCACGGGCTCGGCCGCACGGCCGGGGTCGGCGCGGCGTCCGTCGCGCTCGTCTCCTACAACACCATGCAGATCGGCCTGTACGGGCTGTTCGGCTTCACCACCGCCGACCTGCTCGGATCCAGGCTCGGCGTGGCCGTCCCGTGGTGGGCCGTCGCGCTCGCGGGCGTCGCGCTCGTGGCGGTGCTCGGCTTCCGCCGCGTCGACCTGAACGCCCGGGTCCTCGGCGTGCTGCTGGCCGTGGAGTTCCTGACCGTGCTGGTCTTCGACGTCGCGCAGTTCGCGGGCGCGCCCTCGGGGGTGTCGGCGCACGGCCTCACCCCGGGGGCGGCCACGACCGGCGCGGTCGGCGCGGCGTTCTGCTTCGCGATGGCGAGCTTCATGGGCTTCGAGTCCGGCGCGATCTACGGCGAGGAGTGCCGCGACCCGCGCCGCACCGTCAGCCGCGCCACCTACGTCTCGGTCGCGCTGGTCGGCGCGTTCTACGCGTTCACCGCCTGGGCGATGACGGTCGGCACCGGCCCGGAGCGGATCGCGGAGCGGTCGCGGCAGGACGGCCCGGCGCTGGTGTTCGTGCTGGCCGAGGAGCACGTCGGGAAGGCGTTCGCGGACCTGGCGCAGCTGTTCCTGGTGACGAGCCTGTTCGCGGCGCTGCTGTCGTTCCACAACGCGGTCGCGCGCTACTTCCTCTCCCTGGGCCGCGAGGGCGTCCTGCCGGGCGTCCTCGCCCCAAGGTCGTGCTGTGGTTCGCCTCGGGCAACCGCGACGAGGCCGTCTTCGAGGATCCCTACCGCTTCGACGTGACGCGCGCGCCGAACGACCACATCACGTTCGGCAAGGGCAGCCCGCACTTCTGCCTGGGCAACGCGCTGGCCCGCCTGGAGATGCGGATCATGTTCGAGGAGTTGCTGCCCCGGCTGGCCGACATCCGCCCGGCGGGCGAGGCGCGCCGGGTCCGCTCCAACTTCGTCAACGGCGTCAAGCAGATGCCCGTGACCGTCACCCTCGCCTGAGCCGCGTGGTCAGGACCGCGCCCGCCGACAGCGCCACGGCGAACGCCACCACCGTGGGGCGCGGTCCCCACGCGTGCGAGGCGAGGCTGAACGCGACGGGCACCAGCCCCGTCCCGACGTAGCTGATGACGAAGAACACCGCGAGCACGCCCGCCCGCGACTCGGGGCGGGCGGCCTCCACGCTCTCGCCGACCGCCGCCTTGAACAGCAGCCCCGCGCCCGCGCCGGTGACCGCCGCCCCGGCCAGGAAGACCGCCAGCACCGGCCGGAACAGCGCGACCGCGGTCAGCGCCAGCCCGACCGGGTACAGCGCCAGCCCGACCGCCACCAGCCGCCGGGCGGGCAGCCGCCCCAGCGCGAGCTGCGCCACCGCCGAGGCCGCGAACAGCGCGAACGGCGCCATCCCCGCCACGAACACCGACGACATCCCCAGCACGTCCCGGATCATCACCGCGCCCAGCGCCGCGAAGAACCCCATCACCGCGAACGCCAGGAACCCCGTCCCGGCGGCCCCGGCGAACGCGGCCCGCGCGCCGCCCCGCAGCCCGAACCGCCGGGGCCTGTCCCGCAGCGCCCGCCGGTCCACCGTCTCCGGCGCGGTCGCCGCCAGCGCGGCCAGCACCGCCAGCGCCGTTCCCGCCAGCACGAACGGCGTGGTCAGCGGGGCCGGGCCCCACTGGCCCAGCACCCCGGCCAGCAGCGGCCCGATCGCCAGGCCGCCCAGGTTGACGACGGCGGCGACCAGGCCCGGCGTCGCCGACCCGGGCCGGTCCGGATGGGCGCGGGCGTACAGGTCGTCCAGGTAGGCCGTCGCGGTCGAGGCCATCAGCCCGGCCCCCAGCCCCGTCACCACCCGCGCGACGAGCAGCCCCGCCAGCCCGTGCCACACCGTCAGCAGCAGCGCGGCGGTCGCCGAGGTCAGCAGCGCCGGAACGAGCACGACCCGCCGCCCCACCCGGTCCGACAGGTGCCCCAGCGACAGGAACCCCACCGAGATGCCGAGGACCATCACCGCGAACGCGACCGTCACCATCGTCGCGCCGAAGTGGTCGCGGGCGGCGAACATCGGCCACAGCGGCGTGGGCAGCGTCCCGAACGCCATCAGCGTCGCGAACGCCACCGCGACGACCCAGAACCCCCAGGCGTGCCTGCGGCTGGGCGCGGTGGCGGGGGAGCGGACAGGGGTCTGGCAGGCGGGGGGCACGGCCGGGGCTCCGTTCGTCGGGAACGTTCCGATCTCACCCGGCACCCCCTACCCGCCATGATCCTTTCCATGACGGAGCACGACCGCCGATAACCGCCTGACCGGGACCCGGCCGACAGGGTACGTTCCGGACATGCGCTTGCCAGGAGACAACGGCCGTGCGCCGGTGACCGCCGACGACCTCGAACAGGCGGTGCGCCTGGCCGTGGACACGCTGGTCGCGGCCCCCGCCGCGGAGTGGGACGCCAAGGCCGGGTCCCTCGACTGGACCTGCTGGGAGACGGCCGAGCACCTGGCCGACGACCTTTTCGGCTATGCCGTCCAACTGGGCCTCCGCACCCCGCCCGAGGACGGCTACGTGCCGTTCCGCTGGGAGGCGCGCCGCCCCGGCGGCCCGCGGAACGGCGTGTACGCCGACCCCGGCGCGGGCCCCGCGGGCCTGCTGCGGGTGCTGGAGTCGTGCGGATCGCTGCTGGTGGCGATGGTCCGCACCACCCCGCCGCACGTGCGTTCCTGGCACACCTGGGGCCACGCCGACCCCGAGGGCTTCGCCGCGATGGGCCTGGTGGAGACCCTGGTCCACACCCACGACCTGGCCGAGACCCTGGGCGTCGCCTGGCGGCCCCCGTCCGAGCTGTGCGCGCGGGCCCTCAACCGCCTGTTCCCGGACGCCCCGGCCGACGCCCCGCCCTGGCCCGCCCTGCTGTGGGCGACGGGCCGCGCCGACCTGCCCGGCCGCCCCCGCCCGACCGAATGGCGCTGGCACGGCGACCCGAGGCCCTAGCCGCCATGGAGATCAGCGAGGACGCGCCCGTGCGCCCCGAACCGGGCATGACGATCAGCGTCCGCACCCGCCACGACGTCGTGGTCACCGACCCGGAGCGCTTCCTCGCCGCCGCCCGGCGGGCGTACCGGCAGGCCCACCCGGAGGTCTCGGCGAGCGAGGCGGAGCAGGCCGTGACGGACGTGTACGACGCCGTGCACGCGTTCCTGGACCGCGACGGACGCCTCGGCCCACCCCGACCGTTCCCGAGCGCAGGACGCGGCGCACCCCCCAGGAGAACGCGCCCCAAACAGCCCTACGGAATATCCCCCGCCGGAGAGATCACCAAGATCGTCCTAAGCGACCCGAAGCCCCTCCAGGACCGCGGCTGCCTCCTCCCCGAAGACCCGTCCGCCCTCCCGCCCACCCCGGGATGAGCGTGCCGCCGGGGGCGCTCAGGGCTCGGCGGTCTCCTCGTGAGTGAACCTCCAGACGCCCGCGGTTTCGCCGGTGTGAAGGACATGGAGGCTGACGTGCTGCTCTTCGGCCCAGCGACGCAGGTCGGAGAGTTTTCTCTGCAACCGGCGTTGCTGCCTCAGCTCGACCTCGTTGACCTCCACGCCGTAGTCGTGAAGTAGTTGGAGGACCGCGTGGGCGGGAACGGAGGGTTCGGCGGTGGCCGTCTCTTCGGTCGCGGCGGTGATGTAGGCGACGGTGGCGCGGCGGATCAGTTCGGACACGCTGATCCCGGCCTCGGTGGCGAACTCCTTGACCTGTTGTAGCTCCTCGGCGGCGAAGCGCGTCGAGACGACACGATCGAGCTGGACGGGGGCGGCGGAGTCCATGTGCTCGGCGTACCGCTCGGCGTTGGCCCGGTGATACTCGGCCTCCTCGGCCGGTGTCATCCCTCGGAACGGTGTGATCTCGGGTTTGTCCACCATGGCGCTCACCCCTTTCCGGGGTCGTCGTATGCGGTGATCGGCCGTGCCATGTCCAGCTCCTGCACTCCCCACTCCCTCCGGACGAACACCGGATAGGCGAAGACCACGACAATCCCGCGTCCTCCGTCGGTGACACCCCGCAGGAGGTAACGGTCTTCCCCCGGGGCGCTGTCGGGCAGAGAAAAGATCTTGTGTTCGTTCCGGGCCGCCTGCTCGACCTCGGCGCGACTGACGCCATGACCTCCCGAGTGCCAGACGTTCGCCTCGTCCCAGTCGAGCGGGAGCTCGAACTTCACGTTGTCATCACGTCATACATCGTGTGCGCGTTGTATGACACAGGCTACCCGTTCGGCGCCATGTCCATGCTTGTCTGTTTTGAAGCGAAGATCGCCTCTTGGTGAGATCGGCGGTGTTCGTCAGTTCACCGAGTGTCGGCGGGGGTTGCCATAATCGCCGGCATGTCTGTTGCGCTCCCCGCTGAACCGTACGCGTCGATCGTCTACGTGGAATGGGCGCGCGCCGTCGCGCCCGACCAGGTGGGCCACGCCGAGGAACTGGTCGGACGCGTCGCCGAGCGGCTGCGGCGCGGCTACGAGAAGCCCGGCCGGGCCGTGGACGACCTCCGGCGTGAGGCGGGCGCGCTGCCCGCCCACCACCGGCCGTGGTTCTGGGACACCGTCGGGCACCGGATGAGCGCCGCCGTCGGCGGCTCCTGGCGGGCGTCGCGGATGCAGAAGGCCGCCGCCTCCTGCTACACGCGGGCCCGGGAGGCCGAACGCGAGTACGGCCTGCCCATCGACACCGCCTACGCCGTGGAGAACGCGCTGCTGTTCGCGCGGCACGGCACGCTGCCCGGCAAGGAGCTCGCCACCCATCAGCGGTGGCTCACCGAGACGTTCCCCGCCGAGGACGCGCACCGGGAGTTCGTGCGGTTCGCGCTGGAGTGGGGCCGGGGCGGCGGGCCGCTGGCCGCCGACCTCCCCCGGCGGCTGCGCGCCACGGCCAAGGCCGCAGGGCTCGGCCTCGACGAGGACGCCAGGGTGCTCGGCGAGGTGCTGGCGGGCGCGCGGACCGCGAGCCTGCCCGACGGGCTGCTGGACGGGGCCGCCAAGGTCTTCGCCAAGGCCAGGCCGGGCGACGGGGCCCGCCAGGGGCTGGTCGACCTCCTCCCCGACAACGACACCGACGGCGGCGCGCTGCTGCGGATGCTCGACGCCGCCGGGCTCATCGACGCGATGGCCGCCGGGGAGGTCGAGCCGACCGGCGGCCTCGCGGCGTGGCTCGGCAGGTTCCCCTACCAGTACGGCTACGAGCGGGTCACCTACGGCGGCGTCACCACGCAGCCCATGGCCGAGGAGCTGTTCGGCGTGATCGAACGCCTCGCGCCCCGCGTGCGCGCGGCGGGCGTCCCGGTGAGGATCCACCAGACGCGCTACCGCCACGGGCACGTCGACGCCGACCTGGCCGACGCGCTGCTGGCGGCGGGCATCCCGATCGCCGACACCGAGAACCACCAGGTGCACTTCTGGGGCGAGGCGTCCCGCCGCGACCTGAAGGCCCTGGCCGCCGACCCGGTGCTCGGCAAGCGCCTGGAGGGCACCGTCCACGCGAGCCGCACCGACACGTTCATGCGCCGGGCGGCCGGCGGGACGGCCCTGTCCGTGCTGTCGAACCTCCCCGGCCTCGAAAAGAGCGTCCAGGAGCGCCTGGTGCGGCTGATCCGCCAGGTCGAGGGCGGCGGACTGCACGCCGCCGACGACGCGATGACCGAGCTGGACGGCCTGCTGGACCTGCCCACCATCGACGCCCTGAAGGACATCGAGGACCCGCTGGCCGGGCTCGACCTGGTCGGTCCGCTCGGCCGCGCGCTGCGCGACGGCATCCCCGCCGAGCTGGGCTGGCCCGCGCTGGACGCGGCGGTCGAGGAGCTCGGCGAGGTCGCCGGCGTCACCGCCACCTGGCCGGTCCTCACCGTCTACGGGACGGACCGCGCCATCGCCGTCGACCACGCGGGGCGGCGCGGTGAATGCTCCTTCCCCCTGCCCGAGGGCGCGCGCGTGCTCACCGTCCACTACGCGGGCGGCGACTTCCTGGTCGGCGTCCGCACCACCGAGCGGACCAGCTCGCACCATGAGCGCCCCGAGCTGGCGTTCTGGGCGAGCAGCCCCGAGGACCGGTTCATCCCCGAGGACCCGTGGGGCATGAACCCCTGCCACAACCCGCTGACCGGCGCGTTCGGCTTCCAGTTCGCCACCGCCGACGGCCGCCACGACGGCGAGCGCGTCCTGCGGCCCGGCGACCGCCACGGCATCGGCCGCCACGAACGCCAGCTCAGCGACGGCACCCGCGTGTGGAGCGCCGACAGCCGCATCGACGACGCCTCCGACTGGGCCGAGGTCGATCCCGCCACCGGCGAACGCGTCCGGGCCGGATCGCTGCCCGCGTTCTTCACCGAGGTCACCCCGCCCGAGGGCAAGCAGTGGTCGTGGGACGACCTGTCCTACGCGCCGCTGCCCGACGGCGTGACCTCCCCGCTCGGCCAGGCGAACGGCGTGGTCGGCTTCCGGATCATGTGCCGGACCAAGGAGTTCGGGGTCAAGGAGACCGGCTACGAGATCGAGGGCGTCGACGGCCGCCGCGCCACCTTCGCGGGCGGGCCCCGCATGGGCGACCCGTGGGGGATCGTGCGGATGCCCGAGGGCGGCGCGGACATGGTCGTCACCCAGCACTCCCTGAACTACTTCGGGCTGATGCGCGCCCACGCCGCCGACGGCACCGACACCGCGATGTGGGAGGTCCGCGCGTTCCCCAACCCGCAGGAGGACCCGCGCGAGGATCCGCGGAACCGGCCGGTGTTCCCGCCGCCGGCGTTCTGGCACTTCCTCACCCCGCGCGACCCCGCCTCCTCCAAGGCCCTGCGGAACGTCACCGACGACGCCGTCCGGGAGCTGCTGCGCGCCGAGCCCGGCGGGGAGGCCGCCGCCGTCGCCCGCGTGCTGCCCGAGGTCACCCACCCGGCGATCGCCGCGGGCGTCGCGGAGGCCGTGGCGCGGGCCGCGCGGGTGCTGCGCCTGCGCGAGACCGTCTCCGACCGCGTCGCGCGCGTCCGCTCCGGCGCCCTCGTCCGGCCGCCGGTCCCGGTCCCCGACACCGAGCTGACGGCGGCGCTGCGCGTCCTGCTCGGCACCGACGTCAAGGTCACCTCCCGGCCCGACATCCTCACCTCGATCCTCGCCGAGGGGGGCTACCTGGCGGGCGAGATCGACGAGACGACGCGGGAGATGAGCCGGACCGGCCTGCCCCGCGACTGGCTGCCGCTGCTGGGCCGCATCGACGCCGTGGCGTGGCGGCTGGTGTCCGCCGCGACCCGCGACGAGGAGCGCCCCGCCCTCGCCGAGCTGCTGCGCGCCTGGACCGGCACGCCGTTCGCCCGGCCCGGGACGTGGCGGACCGGCAAGGCCCGCGGCTCCGCCCTCACCGGCCTGGCCCGCACCGGCGTCCTCGGCCCGATCACGTCCCCGACCGGGACCTACGCGTTCGTCCAGCCGGTGGACGCCCCGGAACCGGCGGACGCCACCGGGGTCGAGGTCGTCACCGTCGAACGCGACGACGCCGCCCGCCTGCGCCGCCTGCTGGAGCTGTACGAGGAGCACGGGTCCGTCCGGCCGGGCGACGACGCCGTCGACGCGTTCGCCGCCGCGACCGGCGTGCGGCGGGTGTTCGCGCTGCTCGCCCTGGACGGCCTGCCCTGGCGGCGCCACCTCGGCTCCGACTTCACCACCAACTTCGAGGCGCACGACCGGATGCTCCGCGCCAAGCCCTACAAGGGCTCCAAGTCGCTGGGGAGCGAGTACGAGTCGCTGACGAAAGAGCTGACGCTGCCCGGCCGCCTGGAGCTGCTGGCCGCCGGGATCCCCGACGACCCCGCCGAGCTGTGGGCCCCGGGAGGCGACCGCGCCGCCGCCGAGCGCATGGCGAAGGTCTGGGCCGATCGCGTCGGCGTCACCGTCCCGCTCGACGAGGCCGTCCTCGAAGGGCTGGAGAAGGAGCTCGGCCTCAGCAGCGGGATGAGCGAGCACTGGGCGAGGCGGCTCGCCGAGCCGCGGACCGGCGAGCCCACCGACCCGGGCCTCATGCTGGCCGCGGGCAAGTACGGCATGGGCCTCTACCGGAAGGACGACCATGGCGAACCGGGCCAGCAGTACTTCGACGACCCCTACGAAAACCTGGTGTCGGTGCTGCTGTGGGCGCTGACCGAACGCCCCGTCGGCACCCCGGCCCTGGCCGGAGTGCCGTCGATGCACGCCCACCTGCGAGCGATGCTCGACTCCCCGAACATGTACGTCCCGCTCGGCTACCACGCCCTGGCCCGTAACGCGGAGGAACTGGTCGCCCGGTTCGGGCCCGGCACCCACCCCGTGCCGAAGGTCACCGCGCAGAGCAAGGACTGCGCCGTCCACGACGACGGCCTGCTGGTCGTTGAGGCCGGGAACCTCTCCCTCTGGAAGCCCTACGTGCGGACCAGCGGGTTCGCCGACCCCGAGGCGTTCGACCGGGTGCTGCGGACCTGCGCCGACCACGGCCTGGACACCCTGGCCGACGCGGTCCGCGCGGTGGAGACCCTCTACGACTCCGGCCTGTCCCGCATGGTGGCGCGCATGGCCGACAGCCCCGTTCCGACCGGTCACTACGAGGCGAACCCGCGCCTCAGCGTCCCCGACCTGGTGGCCGAGGTCGCCGAGGAGACCGGAACGTCGGAGGACGCCGCCGCCCTCTACCTCCAGCTGCTGACCCTGGCCCGCCCCACCGACCGCAACGTCCGCAAATGGAACGGCTGGAGCCCCGCCAAGCACAAGAAGGCCCAGGCCGAGCTGGCGGAGGTCGGCCTGATCGACCAGGGCAAGCGGTCCCGCGCGGGCCGCACGGCGTTCGTCCCGGGCCAGTGGACGGACCTGAAGGCCCCCAGCCTGCCGGTGGAGACCTCCAAGCTGCGCACCCACCTCGCCCGCGTCAACGCCAAGAAGGAGGTCGAGGGCCCGCACCTGGTCCTGCTGCCGCCCGTCCCGCTGCACGAGATGTTCGCGAACGCCTGGTCCGCCCGCTGACGGCGGAAGGGGCCGCCCCGGACCGGGACGGCCCCTTCCCCGGGCGTCGTCAGAGCGGCAGCCCCGTCAACACCATGATCTTCTCTTCGGTGTAGTCGTCCATGGCCGACCGCAGGCCCTCGCGGCCCACGCCGGAGTCCTTCACGCCGCCGTAGGGCATCTGGTCGGCGCGGTAGGACGGCACGTCACCGATGATCACGCCGCCGACCTCCAGCTCGCGCTGGGCGCGGAACGCCACGTCCAGGCTGCGCGTGAACACGCCCGCCTGGAGACCGAACGCCGAGTCGTTGACCAGCGCGAACGCCTCGTCCACCCCGTCCACCGGCTGGACCGCCAGCACCGGCCCGAAGACCTCCTCGCGCAGCACCCTGGCGTCGGCGGGCACGTCGGACAGGACCGTGGGGGCGTAGGTCGCGCCCTCGCGGGCGCCGCCCGTCACGACCTTCGCGCCCGCCGCGACGGCCTCGTCCACCCAGGACTCCACGCGCCGGGCGGCGTCCTCGCTGACCAGCGGCCCGACCTGGACCTTCTCGTCCGACGGGTCGCCGGTGACCAGGCCGCCCACCACCTCGGCGAGCTTCGGCAGGAACTCCTCGTACACCGAGCGGTCCACGTAGACCCGCTGCACGGCGATGCAGCTCTGCCCGGCCTGGTAGTTGGAGAACAGGCCGATGCGCTGCGCGGCCCAGTCCAGGTCGGAGTCGGGCAGCACGACCGCCGCGCCGTTGCCGCCCAGTTCCAGGGTGACGTGCTTGCGCGGCACCCGCTCGTTGATGGACCACCCCACGGGGACGGAACCCGTGAACGAGACGATCGGCAGCCGCTCGTCCTCGACCAGGTCCGAGGCCCGCTCGTTGGGGACCGGCAGCACCGAGAACATGCCCTCGGGCAGGTCGGTCTCGGCGAGGATCTCACCCAGCACCAGCGCCGACAGCGGCGTGGCCGGGGCGGGCTTCACCACGATCGGCGCGCCGACCGCGATGGCCGGGGCGACCTTGTGGGCGGTGAGGTTCAGCGGGAAGTTGAACGGCGAGATGCCCAGCACCGGCCCCTTGGGCACCCGCGAGACGTAGACCAGGCGGCCCTCGCCGCCCTGGTCGGTGTCGAGCCGCTGCATCGTGGGGTTCCACCGGCGGGTCTCCTCGGCGGCGAACCGGAACACCGACACCGCGCGCTTGACCTCCACGCGCGCCCACATCAGCGGCTTGCCGTTCTCCGCCGTGATCAGCTTGGCGATCTCCTCGGCGCGCTCCTCCAGGCGCCGCGAGACGTGCATGAGCGCCTCGGCCCGCACGTGCACGGGAAGCGCGGCGGCGTCCCTGCGCACCGCGTGCGCCTTGGCGATCGCCTCCTCCACCTGCTGCGGCGTCGGGACGGCGACGGTCCCCACGACACGACCGTCGTACGGGTGGGTCACGGTCAGCTCTTCGTCACCGGTCGCGGCTCGGCCGGCCAGCCAGAATGGAGTCACGTTCATGTCCACATCAGCACCGAACCCCTGATCTTTATGCCGGGGGGCGGGGCCTTCTCCTCTCGTTAACCGACGCCCTCACGCTATCCCCGCGCCCCGCCCCGGCACTCCTCCAGGGTGTCCAATCGGGCCCGCCGCGTTCGCCGCCCCGGACATCCCTCCCTGACCGGACGCTCCTGCGCTCGATCTCCCTCGGGGATGCTGGGTACGTGACGATGCGGCGTTGCGCGCGCGGGCCGAGGGGCTCGCGGCTCGGGATGCCGCGAGCCCCTCGGCCCGGCGTTCAGGAGACCTTGGGCGCGGCGCGCATGCCGATGTAGACCGCCGGGACGCCCCCGGCGAGCGTTGCGAAGACGACGGGCATGTAGTCGTCGCTGAACGCCGCGCCGACGCCGGTCCCCGCGAACACGGTGGCCGAGACCGGGATCAGGTCGATGTCGAGCGGCGGGGAGAAGTCCTTCATCCCGTCGACGAACTCGTACACCAGGTGTGGGCGTCCCTCCCGCAGCGAAGCGGTGATCAAAACGCCCTCGCGCCTGTAGGTCCCGACGAACGGCGTGAAGTCGACGTCGACCGGGGACTCGGGCGGCGCGAACGCCGGCGGCATGGTGACGCCCGCGAGCTCGGCCAGCAGTTCCTCCATCAGCGCGGAGTACAGCGGGCGAGCGGCGCCGCCGTTGGTGCACAACGCGATCGCCACCCGGGCGTGCGGGGCGACGCGCAGGTAGGCGTACTGGCCGATGGAGGCGCCGTCGTGGCCGTAGCCGGGGACGCCGTTCCAGTCGTACAGCGACCAGCCGAGCCCCCATCCGTCGGCGAACACGGTCCACTTGTCGGGCGAGTCGACCACGCGGCGTTGCATGAGCGCGACGGTCCCGGGGGCCAGGATGCGCGTGCCGTCGGCGGCCAGCCCGCCGTCCAGATGCATCCGGGCCAGTCGCACGACGTCGCCCGCGGTGGCCAGGACGCGCCCGTAGGGTCCGGCTGAGCGCGGCATCATGTCCCAGACCGGGGCGGGGGCGGGGTCGGCGCCGGGCTCGTTGAGGTGGCCCATCGCGGTGCGGAAGGCCAGGGCCTGCTCGGGCAGCGTCATGGTGTGGGTGGCGCCGAGCGGCGTCAGCAGCAGGTCCCTGAGGGCCTGGTCCCAGGTCAGGCCGGTGACGACCTCGATGACACGACCCAGGATGTTGTAGCCGACGCTGGAGTAGGAGGTGCCGGTGCCGGGCGCGCAGTCCAGGGCGACACCCCGGGCGGCGTCGGCATATCTGGCCAGGCAGTCGTCGCCGCGCCCGGTATCGGCGGTGAAGTCGCAGGTCAGGCCGCTGGTGTGGGAGAGCATCCGGCGGATGGTGATCTGCTCGGTCGCCGCCGGGTCGGCGACGGCGAACTCCGGCAGCACGGCGGTGACGGGGGCGTCCAGGTCCAGCCTGCCGTCCTCGGCCAGCTTCATGACCAGGGTCGCGGTGTAGAGCTTGGCGACGGACCCCAGTTGGAAGACCGAGTCCGGGGTGGCCTCGACGCCGGTCCCCAGGTGCAGCAGACCGCTGGCCATCTCGTGCAGCCGCCCGTCGGCCCAGATCGCCAACGTCACGCCGGGGACCTTGTGCGTCGCGCGCAGCTCGTCCAGCCGGGCCTGCCAGCGATCGCGGTCGAAGCCGCGTCCGGCGGAGTCGCGGACGCCCCACGCGCCCCCGGCCTCCCAGTTGCCGGTCGAGTCCCACGTCAGGGTGTCGGTCATGATGATGTCTCCTCGGGTTATCAGTGGATGGCGCCGATGAACGGCGCGCCGGACGGCCATGGCCCTGCGCCGCGCGTTCGCGTCGGTGAACACGGTGATTGCAGGTGACCTCTTGGGCACGGTGAGTAGTCGGCGGTGGGCGTGGCGGTGCGGGGGACGGTCGCCGGGGATGGGAGGTCAGGCGCCCGCGGGCGCGACCCACTCCACGAGTTCGATCTCCAGGCCGTTGGGGTCGACGATCCGCAGCGACCACTCGCCCCACGGCGACCGCCGCAGCGGTGCGGCCATGGCCGCGCCCTCCCGGCGCAGCCGGGCGTGCTCGGCGAGGACGCCGGTGACGGTGAAGGTCACGACCGTCGGGAGGTGCGGTGGCTCGGCGGGCAGGCGCTGCCGCAGCATGATGTCGGCGGCCCCGTCGTCACGGGTGAGCCAGACGAGCCCGTCGGTCACCAGCTCCTCCCGGAAGCCGAGGTGGGTGGTGAGGAACCGCCGCGAGGCGGCCAGGTCCGCCACCGGCACCGCCACGCTGGTGGAGACGACGTTCATATCGTTCGTGCTCCTTTAGGATCATTACGGCGAGGAATTCGGCGATGTCGTCAAGCGTGCCCTTGCGCCCGAGGTGGAACAACGGCATATGCCGCAACGATCCGTTTACTGGCGATTGATGGTGGAGTGGGCGTTGGACCTGCGCGAGATCGAGATCTTCCTGACCCTGGCCGAGGAGCTGCACTTCGGCCGCACCGCCGACCGGCTCCACCTGTCGGTCGCGCGGGTCAGTCAGGCGATCAAGAAGCAGGAGCGCGCCGTCGGCGCCGCGCTGTTCGAGCGCACCAGCAGGACCGTCCGGCTGACGCCGGTCGGCCACCAGCTCAAAGACGACCTCGCGCCGCACTACCGGGGGCTGAAGGAGAGCATGGCGCGGGCCGCGCTCGCCGCCCGGGCGAAGACCGAGATCCTGCGGATCGGCATGATCGGTGGCGGCAACGCCCGCGACCTCAAGCCCCTCCTGGAGGCGTTCGCCGAGCGGAACCCCGACGTCGAACTCCAGATCCGCAGCGTGACCTTTGGCGACCCGTTCGGGCCGCTGCGCGACGGTGACGTCGATGTCGCGGTCCTCTGGCTGCCCGTCAGGGAGTCCGACCTGACGGTCGGACCGGTGCTCTTCACCGAGTCCATCGTCCTGATGGTCCCCGCCGACCATCCGTTCGCGGGCAGGGCGCTGGTCTCCTACGAGGACCTCGCCGACCAGGTCGTCGTCGACACCCCGATGCCCAGGTACTGGAGCGAGGCGCTCATCCCCACCCACACGCCGAGCGGCAAGCCGATCAGGACGGGCCCCAAGGCCGGCGAGATCCTCGAAGTGATCGCGGCGGTGGCCTCCGGCCAGATGGTGACGCCCGTACACGCCCAGACCGCGCGCTACTTCGCCAGACCCGACATCACGTATGTGCCCATCGAGGACGCGCCGCTGGCTCATTGGGCGCTCATCTGGCGCAACGACACCGGGTCCGACGCGGTCCACGCCCTGGCACGTGTGGTCGCCGACCACGGCCCCTCCACCCTGTAGGGGCGCATGACTCGGCTGGGCGGGACCTTCCGGGATTGATGCACGGAAGACGGTCGGCCGTGGCGCTCACCGGCCTGGTCCGGGTCAGCACCGATGGTGAAAGACCCCGTGCCGACACGACGCCCTGGACCCGATCTGCCGGAAGGAAGCCGCGGCCAGTCGCCTGGACGGTCGCGTTCTCGGGCTACGAGGCGCCGCCCCGTTCCGTCAGGGGGCTTCGGAACGTCCGGCCGCGAGGACCGCGAGCCGGTCCAGGGCGGCCTGGGAGGGGGTTCCGGCCGGGGCGGTGTAGGTGACCAGCTGCTGGTCGAGGGTGCCCGGCAGCAGCATGGCGACATAGTCCAGCGTCAGCCTGCCCACCTCCGGATGCCGGAACTCCTTGCGTCCCGCGCCGGGTCCCTTGACGTCCTGCCACGTCCACCACGTGCGGAACTCCTCGCTCCGCCCGGTCAGCTCCTCGATCAGCTCCCGGGTGGCCGGGTCGCCGGGGTCGCGGCCGGTGGCGGCGCGCAGGTGCGCGACGCCCTGCCGCGCCATCGTCTCCCAGTCGACGTAGAACGAGCGTGCCCGCGGGTCGCAGAAGGCGTACCAGACCAGGTTGCGGCGGGGCATCGCGGCGAAGTCGGTGACCAGCGCCGCCGCCATCGCGTTCCAGGCCAGCACGTCGAGACGGCCGTTGAGCACGTACGCCGGGACGGTGTCCAACCGCTCCAGCAGCCGGTGCACGCCCGGCACCACCTCCTCGTCCGCGCGGCGCCGCAGGGGCGCGGGCTCGGCGCGCGCCAGGCGGTAGAGGTGGTCGCGCTCGTCGGCGTCCAGCCGCAGCGCCCGCGCCAGCGCGTCCAGCACCGAGGGCGACGGCCGGACAGGGTGGCCCTGTTCGAGCCGCATGTAGTAGTCGGGACTGATCCCCGCGAGCTGCGCGACCTCGGCGCGCCGCAGCCCCGGCACGCGCCGCCGCCCGTACGCGGGCAGCCCCACGGCCTCGGGCCGGAGCCGGTCGCGCCGCGACCGGAGGAAGTCGGCCATCTCTCGCATGCCCTCCAGTGTGCCTACTAGTACCGCCGTTACCAGCCTCCGGCGGGCACTGGCAGCCCTTCCCCGCGTCCCCGAGGCTGGAAGCGCTCCCGATCATGAGAAGAGGTGTTTCCGGCGTGCGCTACCGCACCCTGGGCCGGCGGGGCCCGGAAGTCTCGGTCATCGGATTCGGCGCGATGACCCTCGCCACCGGCATCTACGCCGACGTCGCCGAGGACGAGGCCGCCGAGGCCCTGCGCGCGGCCGTGGACGCCGGCGTCACGTTCGTCGACACCGCCGACATCTACGGGCCCGGCGCCAGCGAACGCCTCGTCGGCCGCGTGCTGGGGCCGCGCCGCGACGGGATCGTCCTGGCCACCAAGTTCGGCGGCGACCACGACGAGGAGGGCCGCCTCGTCCGCGGCCTGGGCCGCCCCGGGTACGTCCGGCGCGCCCTGGAGGCGAGCCTGACCCGTCTCGGCACCGACCACGTCGACCTGTACTACCTGCACCGCCTCGACCCGACTACCCCCGTCGAGGACACCGTCGGCGCGCTCGCCGAGCAGGTCGCCGCGGGGAAGATCGGCCACATCGGCCTGTCGGAGGTGTCGGCGGCCACCCTCCGCCGCGCCCACGCCGTGCACCCGATCACGGCCGTGCAGAGCGAGTACTCCCTGCTCACACGCGACCCCGAGGACGGCGTCCTGGCCGCCTGCGCGGAACTCGGCGTCGGTTTCGTCGCCTACAGCCCCCTCGGCCGCGGCCTGCTCGGCGGCGCCGTCCGCTCGCGCGAGGACATGGGCGGCGGCGACTGGCGGCGCGGCAACCCGCGCTTCCAGGGCGACAACCTGACCCGCAACGTCACCCTCGCCGACACCCTCGCCACCCTCGCCGCCGGGCAGGACGTCACCGCCGCCCAGCTCGCCCTGGCGTGGCTGCTGCGCAAGGGCGCGTTCCCCATCCCCGGCACCCGCCGCGCCGCCAAAGCCAGGGCCAACGCCGCGGCCGCCGACCTGGACCTGCCCGCCGCCGTCTTCGAGGAGCTCGAAGCGCGCATCCCCCGCGACGCCGTGGCCGGGCCCCAGGGCGACCGGAACTACCTGACCAACATCGACCGCTGATCAGTCCGCCGCGTCGTCGCCGGCGGTGACGGCCAGGGCGATCCACAGTTCCGCGCGGACGGCCGGGTCCTCCAGGTCGCGGCCCAGGAGCTCGGCGGCCCGGCGCACGCGGGTCCGCAGGGTGTGGCGGTGGATCCCCAGCGCGCGGGCCGCCGCCTCGCCCTGCCCGTTGGCCGTGATGTACGCGCGCAGCGACGGCACCAGGCCCTCGGCCCGGAGCGGGGCCAGCAGCGTGTCCGCGAACGCCCGCGCCAGGCCGGGGTCCAGGAGCCCCAGCACCCCCTGGCCGGGCAGGTCCTCGTACCGGACGACGCCCCGGCCCCGCCGCGCCGCCGCCAGCGCCCGTTCGGCCCGCCCGAGCGCCGCGCGCAGCCCGCCGGGCTCCGCGCGTTCGGCGGGCGGGCTGACGCCCACCGGGCCGTGGTCGGCGGCCAGGGCGGCGACGTGGTCGGCCAGGGGCTCGGGCGTGATCACCGCGCAGGCGTCCGCCAGCGGGACCGCCAGGCAGCGGGTCCCGGCCGGGTCGGCGTGCAGCGCGTCCAGCACCGCCGTCCCGCCCGCGCACGCCAGCACCCGGAGCGGCGCGGGCGGCAGCGCCGGGCCGTGCGGGAGGCCGAGGAGCAGCGCGGCCAGCGTCGCGCGCAGGTCCCGGTCGGTGCGCGGGGTCTCCGACTGGAGGGTCAGCAGCGCCACCGCCGCGCCGACGATCGTGTGGGCCGGGTGGGGGAGCGGGTCGGGCGTCCCGACCGCGAGGAAGCCCGCCGGACGGCCGCTCACCCCGATGCTCTGCACGGTGACGTGGTCGTGCGGGCCGGAGAACGCGGCGCTGGACGGCGCCTTGCGCAGGCGTTCCAGCTCCGGCAGCAGGGCGGCGGCGCGGTCGCGGGCCGGGGCGGGCTCGGCGTGGCGCACCTCGCCGGAGGGGGACAGCAGCAGCGCCCAGCCGCCGAGCTCCCGGGCCAGGCGGGCGACCAGCGGCCCCGGCCCCTTCGACGCCGCGCGGGTCAGCTCCCGCTGCGCCTGGAACGCCCTGGTCACATCCTCGTACCGCTCGGCCGCCAGCATCCGCGACACCGCCTTGCCCACCGCGATGAACGGCGTCGCGCGCGGCACCTCCAGCAGCGGCAGCCCCTGCGCGCGGGCCGCCTCCAGCAGGCCCGCCGGGACCGTCCCGTGCGTCAGCCCGACGCCGAAGCCGAGGCCGACCACCCCCCGCGCCACCAGCCGCGCCACGTAGGCGGCGGCGTTGCCGGAGGTCAGCCGCATCCCCGTGGTCAGGACCAGCTCCCCGCCCTCCAGGAACGGCGTCGGATCCTCCAGCTCGCTCACCGCCACCCACCGCACCCGCGCGTCCGGCACGTCGGTCAGCGCCCGCAGCCCGAGCGACGGCAACCCGGTCACGGTGGCGAGGGCAGGCGGCACGGCGGTCTCGCTTTCGATGTCCACGGTGGAAGGGTGAACGGCGGGGATTCGCCGTTCCGTACGGTGCACAGCGGTGGGTCGCGAGCTTACCTTCGCGCCATGACCAGCGTCCCCATCACCGATGTCCCCACCTCCGGGAACGCCGCGCGCCTTCCCCAGGAGCGCCGCGTCGTCACCGAGATCCCCGGCCCCCGCTCCCGGGAGCTCCAGGCCCGGCGCGCGGCGGCCGTGCCGCCCGGGGTGGGCAGCGTGCTGCCGGTGTACGTCACCGACGCCGGGGGCGGCGTGGTCGTGGACGCCGACGGCAACTCGCTGATCGACTTCGGGTCCGGCATCGCCGTCACCAACGTCGGCAACGCCAACCCCCGCGTCGTCGAGCGCGTGCGCGACCAGGCCGGGCGCTTCACCCACACCTGTTTCATGGTCACCCCGTACGAGTCCTACGTCGCGGTGTGCGAGGCGCTGAACCGGCTCACCCCCGGCGACCACGAGAAGCGCTCGTTCCTGGTCAACAGCGGCGCCGAGGCCGTCGAGAACGCCGTCAAGATCGCCCGGTACGCCACCGGGCGGCAGGCGGTCGTCGTCTTCGACCACGGCTACCACGGCCGCACCCTGCTGACGATGACGCTGACCGCCAAGAACATGCCCTACAAGCAGGGGTTCGGCCCCTACGCGCCCGAGGTCTACCGGATGCCGCTGGCCTATCCGTTCCGCTGGCCGACCGGGCCGGAGAACGCCGGGCCCGAGGCGGCGGCGCAGGCCGTCGACCAGATCACCAAGCAGATCGGGGCGGACAACGTCGCCGCCGTCGTGATCGAGCCGATCGCGGGCGAGGGCGGCTTCATCGAGCCCGCGCCCGGGTTCCTGCCCGCGATCGCGGAGTTCTGCGAGGCGAACGGGATCGTCTTCATCGCCGACGAGGTGCAGACCGGCTTCGCGCGCACCGGGGACCTGTTCGCCTGCGAGCACGAGGGGGTCGTCCCCGACATCGTGACCACGGCCAAGGGCATCGCGGGCGGCCTGCCGCTGGCGGGCGTCACCGGCCGCGCCGAGATCATGGACCGGGTGCACGGCGGCGGCCTCGGCGGCACCTACGGCGGCAACCCCCTCGCCTGCGAGGCCGCCCTCGCGGTGCTGGAGGAGATCGAGCGGGACGACCTGACCGGCCGGGCCCGCCGCATCGGCGAGATCATGCTGCCCCGGCTGCGGGCGATGGCCGAGAGGCACCCGGCCGTCGGGGACGTGCGCGGGCGCGGCGCGATGATCGCGATCGAGCTGGTCAGGCCCGGCACCAAGGAGCCCGACCCGGCGCTCACCGCCGAGATCGCGCGCCGCTGCCACGCCGCGGGCCTGCTGGTCCTCACCGCGGGCACCTACGGCAACGTGCTGCGCTTCCTGCCCCCGCTGGTGATCCCCGAGCATCTCCTCGACGAGGGCCTGACCATCCTTGAGGAGGCGTTCGCCGCCTAGCCCCCGCGCCGCAGGAGTCAGGCGGCGAAGGGTCGCCGGCCGCCCGCCAGGGCCGTCGGCGACCCTTCGCCGCCTTTTCCGGTCATGGGTTCGGCGGCGCATCGGGCCGCTCCGTTACGGATCAGTGGTTGACCTGATCTCGTTTGGTTCCGTACGTTCTCTGGGCAACGACGTTTGGGCCCAAAATTCCCAGGAGTGGTGCGGACATGACCGTTTCCCCGGACCTGGTCCTGCTCAACGGTGAGATCCTCACCGCCGATCCCGCCTTCACCACCGCCCGCGCCGTGGCGCTCACCGGCGGCGCCGTCACCGCCGTCGGGACCACCGACGAGATCGCCGCCCTGGCCGGACCGCGCACCGAGGTGATCGACCTGCGCGGGCGCACCGCGCTGCCCGGCATCAACGACTCCCACCTGCACGGCTGCGCGTTCGGCCTGTCCCGGCCGCCGCTCGCGCTCGACCTCGGCCACCCCGCCGTCCGGTCCATCGCCGACATCCTGGCCGCCGTCCGGGAGGCCGCCGGCCGCACCCCCGCGGGCCGGTGGATCCGCGGCAACGGCTGGGACGCCGCCTACCTCACCGACGGCCGCGCGCCCACCCGCCACGACCTGGACGCCGTCGCCCCCGGTCACCCCGTCTACCTCCAGGACTTCACCGGCCACCTGACGTTGACCAACACCAGGGGCCTGGAACTCGCCGGGATCACCGCCGGCACCCCCGTCCCCGAGGGCGGCGTGATCCACACCGACGGCACCGGCGCCCCGAGCGGCCTGCTCGCCGAGGGCGCGCAGGGGCTCCTGCAACGCCACCTGCCCGCCCACACCCGCGACGAGATCGAGCGGGGCGTCCGCAACGCCGTCGCCGCCCTCCACCGGGAGGGCATCACCAGCTACACCGAACCCGGCCTCGGCCCCGGCGGGACCGACCTGTTCGGCGGCGCGTCCGGCCGACTCACCCTGGACGTCTACGCCGACCTGGCCCGCGCCGGTCGGCTTGAGGCCCGCGTCAGCGTCCTGCTGCTGCTCACCGGCATGAGCGGCTCGGCCGCCGACATCGCCAGGGGCCTCGCCGAGGCGGAGATCCCCGACGACGTCGACCCGCGCGTCCTCAACGTCCTCGGCGTGAAGCTGTTCGCCGACGGCATCCCGCCCAACAGGACCGCCTGGGTCCGCGAGGAGTACCCCGGCGGCGGCTTCGGCCGCCTGTGCGTGCACGGCGAGGCCGACGCGCTGCGCGTCCGCGAGCTGACCGAGATGGTCCGCCTCGCCCACGAGGCCGGGCACCAGCTCGGCGTGCACGTCACCGGCGACCGCGCGATCGACGCGGTGGTGGACGCGTTCGAGGCGGC
This sequence comes from Actinomadura kijaniata, assembly GCF_014138665.1. Lineage (NCBI taxonomy): Bacteria > Bacillati > Actinomycetota > Actinomycetes > Streptosporangiales > Thermomonosporaceae > Actinomadura > Actinomadura kijaniata. Next base: position 61,945 of record NZ_JACJIA010000003.1, on the reverse strand, counting down.
GCAGGCCGAGCACCCCCGCGACGACCCCCGCCACTACGTCATCCACGCCGACCTCGTCGGCCCGCAGAGCCTGGAGAAGCTCGCCGCGCACGGCTTCGGCGCGAACATGAACCCCGCGATCAAGTGGACGATCGCCGACGCCATGGCCGAGCTGCTCGGCCCGGAGCGCGCCGCCTACCAGTGGCCCGTCCGGTCCGCCCTGGACGCCGGGATCCCGGTCACCAGCAGCTCCGACGCCCCCGTCACCCACCCCAACTGGCGGCAGGGCGTCGCCGCGATGATCCTGCGCGAGGGCAAGGCCAGCGGCCGCCCCTACGGCCCCGAGGAACGCGTCGGGCTCGCCGACGCCGTCCGCGCCTACACCGTCCACGCCGCCTGGCAGGACTTCGCCGAGGAGTGGAAGGGCTCCCTCGAACCCGGCAAGGCCGCCGACGTCACCGTCCTCGACGGCACCCTCACCGAACTCGACCCGCACGACCTGCCCGACGTCCCGGTCGCCCTCACCGTCTTCGACGGCCGCGTCGTCCACTCCACCCTCTGACCCCCGCGAGTGAGGAACTTATGGGCGGCGAGTTCCACCGCTTGGTGGCGGCCGCCGCGCGCCTCGCCCGGACGCCTGCCCGCCGCCCACCTTGGCGAGACCCCACGGAGGAGCCCTGACATGGAGGAACGCGTCTACCTGATCACCGGCGGCGGCAGCGGGATCGGCGCGGCCGTCGCGCACGGCGCCCGCGCCGCCGGGGCCCGCGCCGTGATCTGCGGCCGCCGCCGGGACGCCCTGGAGCGGGTCGCCGCCGCGTCCGGGGCCGACGCCCGCGTCGCCGACGTGACCTCGCCGGAGGCGGTGGCCGCCCTGGTCACCGAGGTCGTGGACGCCCACGGGCGGCTGGACGGCGTGGTCGCCAACGCCGGGACCATGCGGCCCGGGGCCGTCCTCGACCTGACCGCGCAGGACTGGCAGGCCAGCCTGGACACCAATCTGACCTCGGTGTTCCACCTGGCCAGGGCCGCGCTGCCGCACCTGGTCGCGGCGCGGGGCGCGTTCGTGGCGGTCTCCTCGATCGCCGCGCTGCGCGCCTCGGCCGGCGCGGCGGCCTACGCCGCCTCCAAGGCGGGCCTGACGACGCTCACCCGCAGCATCGCCGTCGACTACGGCGGGCAGGGCGTGCGCGCCAACGTCGTGTGCCCCGGCTGGATCCGCACCGAGATGGCCGACGCGGAGATGCGCGCGTTCGGCGACCCCCTCGACCTGGACGTCGACGAGGCGTACGCCGAGGTCACCCAGCTCGTCCCGCAGGGCCGCCCCGGAACGCCGGAGGAGGCCGCCGCCGCCGTGCTGTGGCTGCTCGGCCCGCACGCCTCCTACGTCAACGGCGCGGTGCTGACGGTGGACGGCGGCACGGTCCTGCCGGATCCGGGCACGATCCCGTTCGGCTACGAGGTGCGGCCCAGGCCGTAGAGGCCGGCGAGGATCTCGTAGGAGCGGAGGCGGTCGGCGTGGTCGAAGACCATCGTGGTCACCATGACCTCGTCGGCCGCCGTGCGCTTGACCAGCAGGTCCATCTGCTGCCGCACCGCCTCCGGGCCGCCCACCACCTGCGCGGCGATCCGCGACTCGATGATGTCGCGCTCCAGCGGCGTGTACGGGTGGTTCGCGGCCTCCTCCGGCGTCGGCAGCGGGCCCGGCCGCCCCTGGCGCAGCCGCAGGAACGACAGCGCCTGCGGCTGCGCCAGCTCACGCGCCCGGTCGTCCTCGTCGGCCGCCGTCACCGACACGGCGATCATCGCGTAGGGCCTGTCCAGGTCGGCCGAGGGCCGGAACGACTCGCGGTACACCTCCAGCGCCGGAAGCGTGTTCTCGGCGCTGAAGTGGTGCGCGAACGCGAACGGCAGTCCCAGCAGCCCCGCCAGCCGCGCGCTGTAGCCGCTGGACCCCAGCAGCCACACCGGCGGCCGGTTGCCCGCCGCCGGGGTGACGTCGCTGTGCGGCTCGAAGTAGCCGCGCAGCTCGTGGACCTGCTCGGGGAAGTCGTCCACCGACAGGGCCTCGGGGGAGCGGCGCAGCGCCAGCGCCGTCCTCTGGTCGGTGCCCGGCGCGCGGCCCAGTCCCAGGTCGATCCGCCCCGGGTACAGGGCCTCCAGCGTCCCGAACTGCTCGGCGACCACCATCGGCGCGTGGTTGGGCAGCATGATCCCGCCCGATCCGATCCGCATCCGCTCGGTGACCGCCGCGACCTGCCCGATCAGCACGGACGTCGCGGCCGAGGCGATGCCCGGCATCGTGTGGTGCTCGGCCAGCCAGTAGCGGTGGTAGCCGAGCCGCTCGGTGTGCCGGGCCAGGTCGAGGGTGTTGCGGAGCGCCTGCGCGGAGGTGGACCCGCTGGCGACGGGCGCGAGGTCGAGCACGGAGAAGGGAACGGTCATGAACCTTTCCAACCCTGCCCGCCTGCCCGTTCTTCCTTCGTTAGACGAGCGAAGGATCACAGGCGTAGCCTTGGTTGCCTGGCGACAACTGTTCGGTGCTGTTACGGTCGAGGAACTCGTATCGGAAAGACGTGAGGGGGAGGTTCCGCGCCAGGGGCCACAGAGATGACGGTGACACAGGGGCCGGAAGGCCCGCAGGATCAGATGTCCGTGCCGACCTGGCAGCGGGCGCCCTACGCGGCGATGACGGTCGATCCATCGGACCTGGTCACCCGGCTCAACGACGCGGCGCACGCCCTGCTGGGCGCCGTCGACGGGACCCCGCTCGTCGACGCGGTCCCCGGCTGGCTGGCCCGCGCCCACGCGGCGTTCGTCGCCGCCCCGCCCGCCCCGGCCACGGCCCCCGCGCCGGTACGGGGCCCGCTGGGCGACCGGACCGTGGACGCCCACGCCGAGCGGCGGGACGACGGCGGCGCGGTGTGGTGGCTTCTCGACGTCACCGAGCACGAGCGGCTGACCCGGACGCTGTCGCGGGAACGGGAGCGGACCGCGTTCCTGGTCGAGGCGTCCAACGAGCTGCTGTCCTCGCTGAACCTGCAACGCTGCATGGAGGTGACCGTGCGCCTGGCCGCGCGGCACCTGGCCGACGCCGCGCTGCTGGTCCTGCCGCGCTCGGACCGGGGCCACCCGGTCGCCTACTGCGGCCCCGACGGCCTTCCCCGCCGCGAGACCCTCGCCCTGGACCCGGCCGAGATGCCCGGCCTGGCCGAGGCGCTGCAGGGCTTCCCGCCCGTTCCGTCCCGCTGGATCGACCCCGGCGGCGCGCCCGCCTGGGCGCACCGCGAGGACCTGGGCGAACCGGGCGCCATGGTGGTGACGGCGCTGCCCGGCCACGGCGTCCCGGCCGGGGCGCTGATCCTGCTGCGCGGCGGCGGCCGCGAGACCTTCGGCGAGGACGAGGAGGTGTTCGCCCGGCTGTTCGCGGCGCGCGCCGGGGCGGCGATGTCGTCGGCGCGCCTGTACGCCGAGCAGGCCGCCATCACCGACACGCTGATGCGCGAGCTGCTGCCGCCCCGCGCCCACCATCTGGACGGGGCGGAGCTGGCCGCCCGCTACCAGCCCTCCGGCGTGACCGAACGCGTCGGCGGTGACTTCTACGACCTGTACCCGGCCGCCGACGGCGACCCCGACGCCGAGCCGCTGGTGGTGCTGGGCGACGTGTGCGGCAAGGGCCTGGAGGCCGCCGTGCTCACCGGCAAGGTCCGGCACGCCCTCCAGGCGCTGCTGCCGATGGCCGGAGACCACCAGCGCATGCTGGGCATGCTCAACCGGGTGATGCTGCGCGACGACTCCACCCGGTTCGTCACCCTGGTCCTGGCGTCGGTACGCCCCGTCGGCCCGCGGTTGGAGATCCGGCTCACCAGCGCCGGGCACGTCCCGCCGTACATCGTGCGCGGCGACGGGCGGGTGGAGACCGTCGAGACGCGCGGCTCGCTGATCGGCGTGCTGGACGAGGTCGTCGCCACCACCCGGACCGCGGTGCTGGAGCCCGGCGACACCTGCCTGCTCTACACCGACGGCATCACCGAGTCCACCGGCGGCCCGCTGGGCGACGAGCAGTTCGGCCACGACCGCCTGCGCGAGGAGCTCGCCCGGTGCGCCGGGATGCCGCCCGAGGCGCTGGCCGAACGCGTCCACATGCTGGCCTCCCGGTGGGGCGGCGACGGACCCCACGACGACATGGCCGTGATCGCCATCACCGCTCCCCGGCGCCACCACCTGAGCGCCGTCGACGGGCACGGGCCGGGAAGGTTCACCACATGACGGGCGCGACGAGCGGCACCGGGGCGGGCGCCGACCCGGCATCCTGGACCGGGCCGCTGTGGCACGCCGCGGTGGCGGGCGACGAGTACGCCGCCGCCGACGTCGCGCTGGACGCGGTGCGGGCCGGGCTGGACGCCGAGACGCTGCTGCTGGAGGTCGTCGCGCCGGTCCAGGAACGGGTCGGCCGCGAGTGGGCCGCCAACCGGATCGGCGTCGCCCAGGAGCACACCGCCACCGCCGTCAACGAGCGCGTCATCGGCGCGCTCGCCCACCACCCGGACCTCCGCGCCCGCCCGACCGGGCACGCCGGGCACGCCGTGGTCGCCTGCATCGACGGCGAGTGGCACGGGATGCCCGCCCGGCTGCTGGCCGAGGTGCTGCGCCTGCGCGGCTGGAAGGTCGACTACCTGGGCGCGCACGTCCCCACCCCGCACCTGGTCGCGCACCTGCACCGCGGCGGACCCGACGTGGTCGCGCTGTCCTCGTCGGTCGCCACCCGCCTGCCGGCCGCGCACACCGCCATCACCGCCTGCCAGGCCACCGGTACCCCCGTGCTGGTGGGCGGGGCCGCGTTCGGGTCCGACGGCCGGTACGCGCGCCGCCTGGGCGCCGACGCCTGGGCCCCCGACGCCCGGGCCGCCGCCGCCCTGCTCGCCACCGACCCGCCGCCCGCCCCGCGCCCGGCGCGCCAGGCCATCGACGACCTGCCGCACCTGGCCGACCAGGAGTACACGCACGTCACCCGGTCGGCGGCGCTGCTGGTGCGGGCCGTGATGACCGGACTGCCCGCACGCCTCCCGGCCATGGCCGGCTACACCGACCAGCAGCTGCGGCACACGGCCGAGGACGTCGCCCACATCGTGGAGTTCCTGGGCACCGCGCTGTACCTGGACGACCCCGGCCTGTTCGACGTGTTCCTGACCTGGACCGCCGGGATCCTGACCGCGCGCGGCGTCCCGGCCCGCGGCCTGCTGCCGGGCCTGGAACTGCTCGCCGACCAGCTCGGGGACTTCCCGCGCGCCCACACCCTGCTGACCGGCGCGCACCGCGCCCTGGACCGGTCCCTCGGGCGGAGCCCGGTCACCGCGGACCTGCCGGGCGGGCGCGCGTGAGCGAGGCCCCGCCCCCGCCGCTGAACCTGACCCTCACCCGCCGCGACCCGCGCACGCTGCGCGTCCGGCTGGACGGCGACCTGGACTACCTGACGTCCGGCCGGTTCCTCGCGACGGTCCTGCCGCCGCTGGAGGACGAGGCGGGCCTGGCCGTCCTGGAGCTGGACTGCGCCGGCCTCGGGCTGTGCGACTCGGCGGGCCTGGCGGCGCTGCTGATGGTCCGCCGCCGCGCCACGGCCGCGTCGGTCGGCCTGCGCCTGGACCACCGGCCCGACCGGCTGGACCATCTGCTGGAGCTGACCGGGACCCTGCGCCACCTGACCGGCCGCCCGGCCCCCGCCCAGCCGCGCACCGAACCCGGAAGGCCCTGAGCCCGGCTCAGTAGTGGGTGCCGTAACCGTCGCCCTGCCCGCCGTAGGGGCTGCTGGTCACCGTGTGCGTGGGCTGCGGGCTGCGGGTCTCGTACCCGCCGCCGTTCCCGTCGGAGGCCAGCAGCCGGGGCAGCAGCAGGAGCAGCGCCAGCGCTCCGGCCAGCAGCACCGCGACCACCGAGGCGGCGATCACCCACCGCAGCCCCGAGCCCTTCCGCGCCCGGGGCGCCGGGGGAGGCCAGGTCGCCTCGCCGTGCGGCGGCCGGGGCGCCATGGGGTAGCCCCCGGCCGGAGGCGGGGTGTGCGGCGGTAGCGGCGTCTGCGGCATCTGGGGCGGCGGGGTCGGGGCACCGCCCCAGTCGGCCCGGCCCCCGGCGGGGCTGGTCCGGCCGCGTTCCCCGAACGACAGGTCCGCCGGGTCCGTCGCCGTCCCCCCGGTGGAGCGCGTCGCGGCGTCGGACCGCCGCAGCTCCGCCAGCTTGCGCCCCTCCACCAGGACCTCCCGCGGGATCGCCTGGAGCTCGGCCGAGGCCGGCGCGGCGGCGGGCGGCCGCGGCGGCGCCAGGTCCTTGCCTAGCAGCCACAGCAGCACCTGCGCCGCGTCGGGCCGCCGCTCCGGGTCCTTGGCCAGGCACAGCGCGGCGATCTCCCGGAGGCGGCCGGTGAGGTCGCCGAGGTCGGGCTCGTCGTTGAGGATCCGGTTGATCACGGCGGGCAGCGAGTCCGCGCCGAACGGCGGGGCGCCGGTCGCCGCGAACACCACGGTCGTCGCCCAGGCGAACACGTCGATGGGCGGGGCCGCCGACTCGGCCCGCACCTGCTCGGGGGCCATGTAGAGCGGGGTGCCGATCATCCGGGTGGTCTGGGTGGACACGTCCAGCGCCCGCGCGATCCCGAAGTCGATCACCCGTGCGCCGGACGGGCCGAGCAGCACGTTCTGCGGTTTGAGGTCGCGGTGCACGATGCCCCGCTGGTGGATCGCCACCAGCGCGGTCGCCATGCCGATCGCCACGCGCTGCAGCTCGCCGCCGGTCAGCGGGCCGTGCTCGGTGACCTGCCGGTACAGCGACGGGCCCGGCACGTACTCGCTGACGATGAACGGCCGCCCGTCCTGCATCCCCACGTCCAGGACCCGCGCGGTGCAGAAGTCGTCCACCTGCATCGCGACCTCGAACTCCCGCATGAACCGCATCCGCGCGGTCTCGCTCTCGGCCGCCTGCGCGCCGAGCAGCTTGACCGCCGCCTGCTCCCCGGCGTCCCCGCGCCGCCCCAGGTAGACGGTGCCCTGCCCGCCCTCTCCGAGCCTGCCGAGCAGGTGGTAGTCGCCCAGCCGGACCGGGTCGTCCCTGCGCAGTGCCGCCACTGCCATGCTCCGTGCCCCTGTTCCCGCCGGACGTCACGTTCCCCGTGGGCCGCCGTCGGCGAGGTGCCCGACGTTCCGAGCGGCCGGCCCGGCGCTCATACCCCTACGATGCGCGCCCCTCCGGGCGGGTTCGGCCCCGGGAAAAGGTCATCTTCCTGCGGGAACGCCGTGCGGCGCGCGGGGCGCCGCACGAGGGGGCGGATTCTGCCAAGGTGGGAGGGGCCCGCAGACGGGCGCCGGACGACGAAGGGGAGACCCGGCCATGGCCAAGCTGGACGACACCGCCCGTGCCGAGTTGCGCCAGGCGTTCGACGACTTCGACGCCGACTCCGACGGAACGGTCAGCTTCGACGAGATGCGGCGGGCGGTCGCCGCGCTCGGCATGAACGCGCCCGAGGACCTGCTGCGCGAGCTGTTCGCCGAGGCCGACACCGACGGCGACGGGCGGCTGGACTTCGAGGAGTACCTCGGCCTGTTCGGGGGGCTGCCCGCCTCCTGACCCCGCGGACGGGCGACGCCCCGCCCGGGGACCGGACGGGGCGTCGGGGACGGAGGCGTCACTTGCGCAGGTCGAGACCGATCAGCACCGGGTCGTGGTCGCTGGAGCGGTACGCGTCGGGCGCGTACATCTCCGGCGGGTTGTACTCGGTGTTGTAGTCCATGATCGTCGGCTCGTCGCTGTTGACGTGCCAGATCGTCGCGCCGGTGACCCGCCTGGCCAGGCTCCTGGCCGCCAGCACGTGGTCCAGCTCGCCGGACTGGCCCTGGAACACGTAGCTGTAGCGCTGCTCCCGGCGGACGAACCGCTCGGTCTGGCTGGCCAGGCCCGCCGTCTTCAGGGCCTTGATCGGGTCCTCGGCGGAGTAGGCGTTCAGGTCGCCGAGCACGATCGGGTTGCGCAGCCCCCGGGCCAGGTCGGCGATGGCCTTGGCCTGGGTGACGCGGCGGGCGTTCCAGCAGCTCTGGCCGTCGCCCTGGTCGGCGTCCGGGCCGGTCGCGCCGCCGCAGCCCTTGGACTTGAAGTGGTTGACGACCAGGGTGAACGGCACGCCGCCGCGCACCTTCTGGAACGTCTGCACCAGCGGCGGGCGCTCGAACACCGGGGCGTCGGAGGAGGAGGGCGCGCCGACCGGCCTCACCTTGGCGGGCTTGTAGATCGCGGTGACGTGGATCTCGTCGGTGCCCGGCCTGGGGTGCTTCACCCAGGTGTAGGTGCCGGCGCCGACGGCGGCGTTCAGCCGGTCCACCAGGGCCTTGATCGCGGTGTCGCCGTTGTTCTCGACCTCCATGAGGCCGACGACGTCGGCGTTCAGGCCCTTGAGGGCGGAGACGAGCTTGGCGATCTGGCGTTCCTGTTCGGCCGTGGAGTCGGCGCCGCGCTTGTTGAGCGTGGTGAACCAGTTGAGGGTGTTGAAGCTGGCGACGCGGATCTCACCGCCGACCGGCTGCGGCTTCTTCGGGCGCGGGTTGGTGGGCGCGAAGCGCGGCGACCCCACCGGCTGCACGCGGTAGGCGTTGAACGCCTCGTGCATCACGCCGGTGAGCCCGGAGACCGTGTCGCCGGCGCGCGGGACGCGGCCCTTCCGGCTGTGCGGCACCGGCTTGGGGTTCTGCACGGTGGAGCCGTCGTCCAGCAGCACGCGGCGGGCGTTGTTCCCCGCCTGGGTGTCGCCGTGGCCCTCGGTCGGCTGGAACAGCCGCCCGCCCTGCGACAGCGCGATCTCGCCGTACCGGCCGAGCCCGTAGGTCTCGGTGGCGGTGAGCTTCTGCGTGAAGCGCACCAGGACGCCCTCGTACCGCTCCAGGGTCGCGCCCTTGGCGAGCGGCAGCCGCACCTTGGCGGGGGTGGCCTTGCCGGTCCCGCACACGTCGACGGCGGTGACCGGCGACAGCTCGGTCAGCTTGTTGAACTCGACCACCTTGCCGGTGACCAGCACGCGGTCACCGGGCTTGACGTCCTGCGTCGAGTAGACGAACAGGCCGTCGGAGGTCGCGGGGTCCGCGTCGGGGGTGGGGTCCTGGACGAAGAAGCCCTTGAGCTGGTCCGCCCGCTGGAAGTCCCCGGTGACGACGCCCTCGACGCGGACGGTCTGTCCGGCGAGCGGGGAGGCGTTGCCGTCGCCCTGGACCTGGGCGATCTGGTGGGTGGCGGGCACGGCGCAGGGGCCGGGCTCCGCCTGGGCCGTCCCGGTGCCGGTCGCGGTGACCAGACCGGCGGCCAGGACGGTCGTGAATGCTGCTGCTGTTCGGCGCATGCGCGCGAGCGTAGGGCCGCCGCACCCCCGGGGATGGCGTAATCGTGAAGACTCCACCAATTTGTAATTGATTGGGGTGATTCAGGGAGATATCGGGCTTCCGGTCAGGGGGCGATCGCCCGTACGGCCATCGCCGTGACCGTGTCGGCGTAGGCGTGGGTCAGCGGGCCGGTGCGCAGCATCCAGCGGTAGAACAGCGGCGCGTAGAACATCTCGACCGCCGCCGGCAGGTCGATGCCGGAGGCGGCCTGGCCGGCGCGCTGGGCGGCGCGCAGCCGTTCCGCGGTCACCTCCAGCTGGGGGCCGAGGAGGCGTTCCAGCATGTCGGCGCCCAGGCGCGGATCGTTGTTGATCTCGTTGCCGAGGGCGCGGGTCATGCGGTCCAGCACCGGGTCGTCGAACTCGTCGACGATCGCGCGCAGCACCGTCCGCATGTCGGCGGCCAGGTCCCCGGTGTCGGGCAGCGCCGGGCCCTCCTGCCGCGCCTCGTGCAGCAGCGCGTCGAACATCACCGCGCCCTTGGACGGCCACCAGCGGTAGATCGTCTGCTTGCCGACCCCGGCCCGCGCCGCGATCGCCTCGATCGTCAGCCCGGGATACCCGACCTCGAAGACCAGCTCGCGGGTGGCGGTGAGGATCGCGCGGCGGGACCGTTCGCTGCGCCGTCCCGGATCGGGCCCCCGGCCCGGGGCGCCACTGGAGGGTGATCGCGTCATGCCCCGAACCTACCCCCGAACGAACCGAGACGTCTCGTCTTGACACGCGACCGTCCCTCCGGCATGGTGGAGCACACAACGAGACGAACCGTCTCGTCTCGGAGTGATCGGAGCAGACGCATGACCCGTCCCGCCCACATCGCCATGGTCAGCACCCCGTTCCCCGGGCACGTCAACCCGAGCCTGGAGATCATCCGGGAGCTGGCGGCCCGGGGCCACCGGGTCACCTACGCCAACGACGCCGTCTACGCCGACCGCATCGCCGCGACCGGGGCCGAGCCCGTCGTCTACCGCTCGACGCTCCCGCACGAGGGGACCGAGCACCCCTCCGACTGGCCCGAGGACCCCGCGGGCCAGATGGCCGTCTTCCTGGACGACTCGATCGCGATGCTCCCGCAGCTCACCGCCGTCTACGACGAGGACCGCCCCGACCTGGTTCTCTACGACATCACCGGCTACACCGGCCGCGTGCTCGCCGAGCGCTACGGGGTGCCCGCCGTCCAGCTGTCGCCGTCCGCCGTGGCCTGGGAGGGCTACGAGGAGGACATGGCCGAGTTCATGGACTCGGTCCGCGCCACCCCGACCGGGGCCTCCTACTTCGCACGCTTCGAACGGTGGCTGGCCGACAACGGCGTCGCCGACACCGACCCCCAGCGCTTCTCCGGCCGCCCCGACCGCTGCCTGGCGCTGATCCCGCGCGCCATGCAGCCCAACGCCGACCGCGTCGACCCGGACCGCTACACGTTCGTCGGCCCCTGCCTGCCCCTCGACCTGGAGGAGAGCTGGCGGCGCCCCGCCGACGGCTCCCGCGTCGCGCTGGTCTCCCTCGGCTCGACCTTCACCGACCAGCCCGACTTCTACCGGGAGTGCCTGCGGGCGTTCGGCGACCTGCCCGGCTGGCACCTGGTCCTCCAGATCGGCAAGCACGTCGACGAGGCCGCCCTCGGCCCGATCCCCGGCAATGTCGAGGTCCACCGCTGGGTGCCGCAGAAGGCCGTCCTGAAGGAGGCGGACCTGTTCGTCACCCACGCGGGCAGCGGCGGCGCGAACGAGGGCCTGTACTACGGCGTCCCGATGATCGCCGTACCCCAGGCGGTGGACCAGTTCATGAACGCCGACCGCCTCGTCGAGCTCGGCGTCGCCCGCCGCCTGGACACCGGCGAGGCGACCGCCCCGGCCCTCCGCGAGGCCCTGGACCACCTGACCACGTCCCCCGACGTCGCCACGGCCCTGAAGGGGATCCGCACCGAGACCGCCGAAGAGGGAGGCACCCGCCGAGCCACCGACCTGATCGAGACGTACCTCTCCTAGCCGGTGTTCCAAAGCCCTGGCCCACGGCGCTCGCCCCGGGGCTCGCGCCTCACCAGATCTTGGCGAGCGCGACATCGCTTCGCGATCCGGGAGGCCCCGACGCCGGAGACCGACGACCGCCCACGATCTGAGCCGCAGCGCACTCAAGTGCGCGGCCGCCCGGCGCGGGAACGTTCATGCCACCCCCACAGGGACACCCGAATCGTCCGCTGCGGCCCTCGTCGACCACCACCGATGGGGCGGTGGCGCGTGACGCGTGAGCGGGGCGCCCCTCGCCGAACAGGCCGAAGGGCTGGTCGCCGGCGCTTCGCCGGGAGCTCCGCCCCGACGCCTTTCCCGGGCACGGCGATGAGAGCCTGAGGCACCGCCTCAGGGAACGGCTCGACCGCCGGTGGACGTGCCGACGCGCGTCAGCGGAGGTCGGGGCGCGTGTTGATCAGGGGGAGGCGGGCGAGGCGGGCCCGTTCCCGCATCGCGATCTCGGCGCGGCGGTGGGCGCCCAGTTTCGTGTCCTGGACCCTGTCGTGCAGCTTGAGGATCGCGTCCAGCAGCATCTCCGGCCGCGGCGGGCAGCCGGGCAGGTAGATGTCCACCGGGACGATGTGGTCGACGCCCTGCACGACCGCGTAGTTGTTGAACATGCCGCCCGAGGAGGCGCACACGCCCATCGCGATGACCCACTTGGGCTCGGCCATCTGGTCGTACAGCCGCCGCAGCACCGGGGCCATCTTCTGGCTCACCCGCCCGGCCACGACCATGAGGTCGGCCTGGCGGGGGGTGGCCGAGGCGCGCTCCATCCCCCACCGCGAGAAGTCGTGCCGCGGATCGCCGACGGCCATCAGCTCCATGCCGCAGCAGGCCAGCCCGAACGTCATCGGCCACATCGACGACCTGCGCGCCCGGCCGGCCATCGCCTCGACGGTCGTGAGCAGGAAGTCCCCGGGAAGGTGCTCTTCGAGTCCCATAGTCCTTCCAGGCTGGCCGCGCGGCGTAACGCGATCAACGACGGATCCCGCCACGGTCGTTAAGCCCGGCGTCACAATGGGTGCATGGAGATGCGCGAGATCGAGGCGTTCCTGGAGGTGGCCCGGGAGCTGCACTTCGGCCGCGCGGCCGCGCGGCTCGGCGTGTCCGCCCCTCGCGTGAGCCAGGCGGTGCGCGCGCTGGAACGCCGGGTCGGCGCCCCGCTGTTCGAGCGGACGAGCCGGCGGGTCCGGCTGACGCCGCTGGGCGAACGGCTGCGCGCCGAGCTCCAGCCCGCGTACCGGCGGATGGAACGGGCGCTGGAGGAGGCGCGGAGCGGCGCGCGCACCGAGGTGCTGCGCGTCGGCGTCGCGACCAGCCTGCCCGCCGCCGCGGTCGACGGGCCGATCCGGGCGTTCGAACGCGCCCGCCCCCGCTGCGCCGTGGTGCGTTCGGCGCACCCCAACACCGACCCGGCCCGGTGGGGGAACCGCTGGCCGGTGGACGTCTTCGTCGGCTGGCTGCCCGCCGATCCCGCGCGCGTCGAGGCCATGGGCTTCCACGTCGGCCCGGCGTGGTTCCACCGGGAGCGGGCGGCGCTGGTGGCTGCCGGACACCCGCTGGGGCGGCGCGCCGGCGTCGACGTCGAGGAACTGGCCGGCCAGGACCTCCTGTACCCGAGCGGCATGCCGCAGCGGCTCGCCGACCTGTGGACGCCCCCGGCCACCCCCGGCGGGACCCCGCTGCGCCGGGTGCCCCGGCACAGGTCCGCCTCGCTCGAGGAGGCGGTCGTCCTGGTCGCCGGGGGAGACGTGATCCACCTGACGGTCACCTCGGTGAGCCCGCACGACCCCCGCGTGGTCACCGTGCCGGTGTCCGGCCTGCCCCCGATGGTCTGCGCCCCGGTCTGGTCCGCCGACGCGGGCGGCGCGGTGATCGACGACTTCGCCCGGATCACCGCGCGGGGCGGGTGAGGCCGCCGGCCAGGTCATCGCGGGCATGTTCCCGGGGCCCGGCGTGGATGGGTCCGGCGTGAATGGTTACGTACAGGATGTGACGAGGGACGCGGGAAGGCTGGTCATCGGCCGTTACCGCCTGCTGGAAGTGCTGGGCGAGGGCGGTATGGGCGCGGCCTGGCGCGCGATGGACGAGCGCATCGGGCGCGAGGTCGTCCTGAAGCAGGTCAAGCTCCCGTCCGGGATGGACGACGAGACGCGGGCGGCGATGGTCGCGCGGATGGACCGGGAGGGCCGGGCGGCGGGGATGCTCAAGCATCCGGGCATCATCACCGTCCACGACCAGTTCCACGACCGGGACGGCCTGCCCTGGATCGTGATGGAGCTGGTGCGGGGCCCCTCGCTGGACCGGATCGTCAAGGACGGCGGGCCGCTGCCGGAGGCCGAGGTCGCCCGGATCGGCGCCGGGATCTGCGAGGCGCTGGCCGCCGCGCACGCGGCCGGGATCGTGCACCGCGACATCAAGCCCGCCAACGTGCTGCTGGAGGGCGACCGGGTGGTGGTCACCGACTTCGGGGTCGCGGCGGTGACGGGCGAGGCCACCCTGACCCCGTACGGGGCGCTGCTGGGCACCCCCTCCTACATGGCCCCCGAGCAGATCAACGACCACCAGGCCACCCCGGCGTCCGACCTGTGGTCCCTGGGCGCGACCCTCTACCACGCCGTCGAGGGCCGTCCCGCGTTCACCGGGCACACGACCGCGGCGCTGCTGCTGGCGGTCAGCCGCGGCGCCCCCGCCCCCACGGCCCGCGCCCAGGAGCTCAAACCCGTCCTGCGCGACCTGATGCGCCGCGAACCCGCCCGGCGGCCCACCGCCGTCGCCGCCGCCGTCGCCCTGCGCCGGATCGCCGCGCGGCCCGCCGAGCCGACGAAGGTCCTGCACCGGCCCGCCCGCGCCCCCCGCGCGCCCCGCGGCAGCCGCCTGAAGATCCTCTCGGCCGTCGTCGCGGTCGCGGCGCTCATCGCCGCCGCCGTCTACCTGCTCACCCGTCCGCCCGACCACCCCCGCTGGAACCGCACGCCCGTCGCCGCCGGCCAGTTCCCCACCGGCGACCTCGGCAGCGTCAACGCCCTCGCGTTCAGCCCCGACGGCAGGACCCTGGCCGTCTGCGGCGGGGAGGACAAGGCGGTGCGGCTGTGGGACGTCGCCCGGCGCGCCCCGGCCGGCCGGCCCCTCACCGGCCACACCGACGCCGTCTTCTCGGTGGCGTTCAGTCCCGACGGCAAGGCTCTGGCCAGCGGCGGCGCCGACGGGACGGTGCGGCTGTGGGACGCCGCCCAGCGCACCGCGACCGGTCAGCCCCTCGCCACCGGACGGGTCCGGTCGGTGGCGTTCAGTCCCGACGGCAGGACCCTGGCCACCGGCGGCGAGGACAGGACGGCGCGCCTGTGGGACGCCGCCTCGCACGCCCCGATCGGCCGGCCCCTGGCCGGTCACACCGGCTGGGTCTGGTCGGTGGCGTTCAGCCCCGACGGCGAGACCCTGGCCACCGGCGGGGCCGACGACTCGGCGCGGCTGTGGGACGTCGCCTCGCGCAGCATGATCGGCAAGCCCCTCACCGGGCACACCGACACCGTCCTGTCGGTGGCGTTCAGCCCTGACGGGGAGACCCTGGCCACCGGCGGCGTCGACCGGACGGTGCGGCTGTGGGACGTGGCCTCACGCGCCCCGATCGGCAAGCCCCTCACCGGTCACACCGGCGAGGTCTGGTCGGTGGCGTTCACGCCTGACGGCAGGACGCTGGCCACCGGCGGCGAGGACAGGACGGTGCGCCTGTGGGACGTCGCCTCGCGCGCCCCCGTCGGCCAGCCCCTGACCGGCCACATCGAGCCCGTCCTGTCGGTGGCGTTCAGCCCCGACGGCAGGACCCTGGCCACCGGCGGCGGCGACCGCACCGTCCGCCTGTGGCGCCCCTGACACCACCGGTGCCGGCCGGTTCAGCCGGTCGCGGCCCGAAGGGCGGCCGGGTCCACGTCGGGGACGGCGAACCGCGGGTTGTGACCCGCGGCCACGACCCTCATGACGAACCCCGCCGCCTCCTCCAGTTGCCGCGAGCCGTCGAGCCCCCCGACCACGGCGGCCCGCCCGCCGAGGTCCCGGACCAGCGCCGCGGCGTGATCGAGCGCGCTCGCCTCGTCCCCGCACAGGGCCACGACCGGCGCCGTGTCCCGCGGCCCCTCGTACGGCCACGAGGCGCCCGCGAACAGGTGGAGCGCCTTCACCACGTGCGCCCCCGCGGCCGTGCGGGCCACGAGTTCGGCCGCCGAGCCGGTCGCGGGCTTGAGCGTCCCGGTCCCGTAGTCGACCGGGTTGGTGCAGTCGAGCACGGTCTTGCCGGCCAGCGCCCCCCGGGGGCCGCCGACGAGGGACAGCCCCGTCTCCAGGCCCTCCCAGGGGAGCGCCACCACGACCACGTCGGCCCGAGCCGCGAAGCCGGCGGGGGCCACCGGGGCGGCGGCATGGCCGATCCGGCCGGCGGCCTCGTCGGCGCGCCGCCCGTTCCGCCCCGTCACCGACAGCGGGTGGCCGGCCGCGGCCCAGACCCGGCCCAGCGTCACGGCCAGGTCGCCGGTGCCCAGGATCCCCACGTTCACAGCGATCTCCTTCGTTCGGAAGCGATGCCCTCGGAACGCTACGAACGCGGCTCCTACCAATTGGTAGGAGGCCGGTGTGACACTGGAACCCGTGATCGAGGAGAACTGCCCGGCGTTCGCGTCCGACTGCCATGTGCGCGCGGCGGCCGAACTCATCCACCACACCTGGGATCCCGTCGTGCTCTCCGCCCTGCGCGCGGGGCCGACGCGACGCAACGACCTCCTGCCGCGCATCGCGGGGATCAGTGACAAGGTGCTGACCCAGGCGCTGCGGCGCCTGCGATCGCGCGGGCTCGTCACCAGGGTCCGCGACGCCGAGGGGGCGCCTGCCCGCGGGGCCGCGGTCTACCGGCTCACACCGCTCGGCGAGTCCTTCGCGAACGGGCCCCTGGCCCACCTCGCGCGGTGGGCCGCCGACCACCAGGCCGAACTCGTGGAGCCGCCGACGACGTCATGACCCATAACGGGCGGATGGGCGAAACGGGAGTGCCGGAGGGCGCGATAACCCCGCGTGGGTATTGAGTCTCCGGTGGGGTCGGGGTTCGCGCGGACCCGGGACATCGTGGCGGTGGCGGGGCTGCTGGTCGTCCTGGTGGTGGGGCTGCTCGTCGTGCTGGTGCAGGTGTGGCCGCCGCCGCTGCCCGCGTCGGCCGCCGCCCAGCCCGAACGCGTCCCCGCCGTCCGCGTGGACCTGTTCGGGTGGACGGCGCGGGTCTCGCGGGAGGCCAGCCTGTTCGTCGTCGTGCTCGCCGCCGGGGCGGTCGGCGCGACCGTGCACGCGATGCGGTCGCTGTTCTGGTACGTCGGCAACCGGTCGCTGCGCCGCAGCTGGCTGATGATGTACCTGTTCCTGCCGTTCACCGGCGCGCTGCTGGCACTGGTCGTGTACCTGGTGCTGCGCGGCGGGCTGACCTCCCCGACCGGCGGCTCCACCGACGTCAACCCCTACGGGATGGCCGCGATCGCCGCGCTGGTCGGGCTGTTCTCGCGGGAGACCTCCGAGAAGCTGCGGGCGGTGTTCGCGACGCTGCTGGCCCCCGCGCAGGCCGGACGTGACCAGGCGCTGCCGCCGCAGGTCCACTCGGTCGAGCCCGCCTCCGGCCCGGTCGGGACCGAGGTGCTGGTCCGGGGGAGCGGGCTGCGGTCGGCGACGGCGGTGCGGTTCGGCGGGGCCGACGCCCCGGCCGCCGAGGTCACCGACGACAGCGTGCGGGCGACCGTCCCGGTGGGCGCGACCAGCGGGCGGCCGACCGTGCTGACGCCCGCCGGGTCGGCGACCGGCCCCGCCGACTTCACCGTGGAGTGAGCCGGTCAGGACCAGTGCGGGAACCACGCCTCGTGGGCGGCGCCGGGCAGCACGCGCGGCAGCTCGCCCTCGTCGGTCACCGCGACCTCGTCGGCGGACTTGGCCCGCCCGAACTGGAGGGAGGCGCCGTGGCGGTCGCGGCCCGCGTCCTCGGGGCCGACGACCAGGCAGGTGTAGCGCGGCTCGTCCAGCTCCTCGGCCGGGATCGCGTTGCCGACCGCCAGGCTGTTGGCGACCACCGACCAGCTCCCCAGCACGTTCACCTGGCGTTCGGCGGCCTGCTGCTCCCAGCGGAACCGCAGGATCGGCTTGGAGAAGATCGGAACGAGCAGGTGCGACACCCCGCAGGCCGCGAACTCCGGCTCCCACCCGGTCGACCGGGTCAGGTCCTCGCAGATCAGGACGGCCAGCCGGCCCAGTGAGCAGTCCAGCAGCCCGATCCGGTCGCCGTGCGCGACGTACTCGTCGACCGCGCCCGCGACCGGCCGGTCCGACAGCCGCCACATCCGGAGCTGCCGGGCGTCCAGCGTGAACCCCGACAGCTTGTCCTGCGTCAGCAGCTCCTCGCCGGTCCAGCGGTCGATCAGCACGGCGCGGTTGGCGGGCGGGTCGCCGCCGCCGACCGGGCCGCTGCCCAGCAGGATCAGCCGCAGCGGGTGGCGGCTCCGGTCCCGTCCGGCGGTGCGGAACGCCGCCTCCTTCCACCGCTCCACGATCCCGTCGGTCAGCGTGGCCTCGGGCATCACCGCGATCTGCGCGCCCGCCTCGTCCAGCCGCCGCAGCACCGTCTCGATCCGGCCGCCGGAGACCGCGTGCTCGACCGGGCCCAGCCGGTAGACGTCGAGGCGGTGGTGGCGCTCGATGCGGAAGTCCACCTCGTCGCGGGTCTCCAGCATCGGGGCGCAGCCGACGGCGACGGGCTCCTCCCGGGGGAAGTGCGGGTCGTTCACCGCCGGGAGGACGCGGTGGTCGAGCGCGTCCCAGCGTCCGGCGGGCACCCGCTGGACGCCGAAGAAGTCGGCCTTGGAGCGCCGCCCCAGCGGACGCCCCGGAAACGCGCACCGGGGCAGCAGCGCCCCGGGGACCCCGTCGGTGTTGAACCGCCCCTCGGTCAGGTAGCGGGTGAGCGTGCCGACCAGGGCGGGCGCGTTGTGGTAGGGGCCGAACGGGTTCACATGCGCGAGCGCCTGGTCCAGCGCGAGCAGGACGGTGAACTGCCCGCGGTACCCGTCCTCCGCGATGAGCGCGCGGACGGTCCCGGTGTCGGGCTCGCCGTCCTCCAGCACCTGTTCCGACAGTTCGAGCGCGCGTCGCCGTACCTCGTCGTCGGCGTACCACTCGGTGGCCGTCCACTGCCGGAAGAGCTCGTCGGGGAGGTCGTCGTACAGCAGCACGAACAGGTCGGCGGGTTCGGCCGGGTAGACAGCCGAAGCCGTCCGGTCCGTCATGGGCGCCCTCCGGGGGGAGCGGGGCGGTCAGGGGCGGGTCGCCCGATGCTAACCGCCGGGCGTCAGGGTCATCAGTGACATGCGATACACATCGTACGAAGAAAGTTTGCGAGTGTGACCAAAGCGTTGCCGACCTGGGTTTTCGTGGCCCGGAAAAGCGCCCGGCCCATCACTTGACATTCACTTGGCATCGGCGCATGCTGGAGGGGTCCGCGCACTCGACGACCGTGAGGTGACCCGTGACCGGACGCACAGAGACGCCGCCCGCCGGACCTGACCGCGCGAGCGAGGCGCGCCGTCTGATCGACTCCATGGAGCACGCCAAGAGCATCGGCGAGGGCCACTTCAGCGCCCTCGGCATGCTCATCAACGACGCGTCGCTGTGCGCGGACGAGGCCGCGCTGGTGGCGGTGCAGGACGGACTCCAGTGGCTGCACCGCGCCCACTACCTGGACAAGGCCAACCTGGACCCCGACCAGCGCGAGGAACGCGGCCGCATCCTCGGCCTCATCGACGTCGCGCACTGGGCGCTGCGCCGCCTGCCCTCGGGCCTCCAGCTCGGCCTGCAGCCCGGCGGCCACGCCGCGCGCTTCCTGCAGAGCGTGGCGAGCCACCCCGGCATGAACAACCAGCAGCTCGCCGATGCCCTCGGCACCGACGCCACCGAGGTCAGCCGCGTCGGCCGCAAGCTGCTGTCGGCGGGCGTGGTCTGGCGGCGCAAGGAGTGGCGGCACAACGCCTGGGACATCACCCCGCGCGGCCGCGAGTACCTGGAACGCGCGGGCCTGCTCACCGAGGCCCCGCACCACGAGGGCTCTCCGGACACCCTGCCGCCCCCGACCCGTCGCCCCGACCTCGCCTGACCGGCCGCGCCTGACCGGCCGCGCCCGCCGGGCGCGGCCCGGCTGCCGACGGAGGCGGCGACCCCGGCCTGAGCTGCGGGGACGGGTGGGTAGTTTGGGATCATGGAGTCCGGGAGCGATGATCCGTTCGTGCGGGTGCGGGGCGCCCGCGAGCACAACCTGCGGAACGTGGACGTCGCCGTGCCGCGCGACGCGCTGGTGGCGTTCACCGGGGTGTCGGGGTCGGGCAAGTCGTCGCTGGCGTTCGGGACGATCTACGCCGAGGCGCAGCGCCGCTACCTGGAGTCGGTCGCCCCGTACGCGCGGCGGCTGCTGAACCAGGCCGGGACGCCCGCCGTCGACGACATCACCGGCCTGCCCCCGGCGGTGGCGCTGGAGCAGCGCCGGTCGGTGCCGTCGTCGCGGTCCTCGGTCGGCACGGTCACGACCCTGTCCAACTCGCTGCGCATGCTGATGTCGCGGGCCGGGGAGCACCCGCCCGGCGCGGAGCGCCTGGACTCCGACGCGTTCTCGCCCAACACCCCCGCCGGGGCCTGCCCCACCTGCCACGGGATGGGGGAGGTCCACGACGTCACCGAGGAGTCCCTGGTCCCGGACCCGTCGCTGAGCATCCGCGAGGGCGCGATCGCGTCCTGGCCGGGCGCGTGGATGGGCAAGAACCTGCGCGACATCCTCGCGACGCTCGGCCACGACATCGACCGGCCGTGGCGGGACCTGCCGCGGGAGGACCGCGACTGGATCCTGTTCACCGACGAGCAGCCGGTGGTGACCGTGCACCCGGTCCGCGAGGCGCACCGCACGCACCGGACCTACCAGGGCACCTACTCCAGCGCCAAACGCCTGGTCATGCACACGTTCGCCGACTCCAGGAGCGAGGCGCAGCGCAACCGCGCCGCGCGGTTCCTGGTCAGCGCGGTGTGCCCGGCGTGCGGGGGACTGCGCCTGCGGCGGGAGGCGCTGGCCGTCACGTTCGCGGGGCGCGACGTCGCGGAGCTGGCGTCGCTGCCGCTGTCGGCGCTGGCCGAGATCCTGCGTCCCCACACGGACGGCGACGGCCCGGCGGCGGTCCTGTGCCGGGACCTGTGCGCCCGCATCGAGGTGCTGGTGGAGCTGGGCCTTGGCTACCTGTCCATGGCCCGGTCCAGCCCGACGCTCTCCTCCGGCGAGCTGCAGCGCCTCCGCCTGGCGACGCAGCTTCGCTCGGGACTGTTCGGCGTGGTCTACGTCCTGGACGAGCCGTCGGCGGGCCTGCACCCGGCCGACACGGTCGCGCTGCTGTCGGTCCTGCGGCGCCTGCGGGCGTCGGGCAACAGCGTGTTCTTCGTCGAGCACCACATGGACGTGGTCCGCCACGCCGACTGGATCGTGGACGTGGGCCCGGCGGCGGGCGCGCACGGCGGGCGGATCCTGCACAGCGGACCGGTGGAGGAGCTGCGGAACGTCCCCGGGTCGGTGACCCGCCGCCACCTGTTCGGCGAGGCCGCCCGCGCGCCCCGGGAGCCGCGCGTCCCGTCCGGCCGGCTGAAGCTGCGGAACGTCACCCGCCACAACCTGCGGGGCCTGGACGCCGACGTCCCGCTGGGCGTCCTCACCGCCGTCACCGGCGTCTCGGGCTCGGGAAAGACGACCCTGGTGAACGTCGTGGGGGAGACGGCCGAGGAGAACGGCGACCGCGTCGTCCGCGTGGACCAGAAGCCGATCGGCCGGACGCCGCGTTCCAACCTGGCGACCTACACGGGCCTGTTCGACGCGGTCCGCAAGCTGTTCGCCGACACCGGCGAGGCGAGGCGGCGCGGCTACGACGCGGGCCGGTTCTCGTTCAACGTGCCGGGAGGCCGCTGCGAGAACTGCCAGGGCGACGGCCACGTCACCGTGGAGCTGCTCTTCCTGCCCTCCACCTACTCGCCCTGCCCGGTCTGCCACGGCGCGCGCTACAACCCCGAGACCCTGGAGATCCGCTACCGCGACGCCACGATCGCGCAGGTGCTGGGGATGACGGTGGACGAGGCGGCCGGGTTCCTCGCCGACGTCCGCCCCGCCGCCCGCTCCCTGCGCACCCTGCGCGACGTCGGCCTCGGCTACCTGCGCCTGGGCCAGCCGGCCACCGAGCTGTCGGGCGGCGAGGCCCAGCGCATCAAGCTCGCCGCCGAACTCCAGCGCGCGGGCCGGGGCCGCACCCTCTACCTGCTGGACGAGCCGACCGCGGGCCTGCACCCGGCCGACACCGACCTGCTGATGCGCCACCTGCGCGCGCTGGTGGACAGCGGCAACACGGTCGTCGTGGTGGAGCACGACATGACGGTGGTGGCGGGCGCCGACCATGTCATCGACATGGGTCCCGAGGGCGGCGACCGGGGCGGCCGGATCGTCGCGCGGGGCACCCCGGCGCGGGTGGCGGCCGACCCGGACAGCCGGACCGCCCCCTACCTCGCGCCGGTGCTCGGCTGACGGCGGTCAGTTGACGCAGTCCTGCCGCTTGAGGGCCAGCGCCATCTCCTGGACCCGGCCCCTGTCCAGCATGAAGTAGTAGTGGGCCCTCCTGTTGCCCGGGACCGTCACGTAGTGGAAGGTGTCGTGCCTGACCCTCGGGTAGGCGCGCTTCACCTGGCGCAACGTGGAGCCGACGCCGATGCCGCGCGGGGTGCGCGCGCCCCTCGGGGCGAAGATCAGGGCGACGCCGTGCCGCCTGGAGACGTACAGCCCGACCCGGTCGCGGCCCGTCGGGTACGCCTTCAGGTCCCAGCCCGAGCAGGCGCCGCCCGTCGGCTTCGGCTTGATCCGGCCGGTGGCCCTGGCGCGTGCGGCGGACATCCCGAGCCGCACCCCGCCGAAGCCGCGCGGCCCGAACCGCTCCTTGCCCGCCCTCTGGCCCGCCTCCCGGCCCGCCCCCTCGGCCGCCGTGGCGGCGGGCGTGACCGTTCCGGACGTTCCGAGCGTCAGGGCGGTTCCGGTGAGCACCGCGCACAGCCCGAGTCGCATGCAGATCCCCCGATCCTGGTGGTCGACGCAGGGCCCCATACCCGGCCGTGACGGGAACGAAGCGGCCCCCGCCCGGAGGGGACGGGGGCCGCGTCATGCGAGTGAACGCGCGGGTCAGACCTTCAGCCGGTAACGGTCGGCCAGCTCGTCGGCGCGCAGCAGCGGGTGCTGCGGCGCGGTGGCGGCCGACTGGCTCTGGACGTCCTTGGGCGGCACCGGCAGCGGCATGCCCTTGCAGGACAGGTCCTTCCTGGGCAGCACGCCGTCGATGACGAACGCGTCGACGACCTTGTCCACGCAGGCGTTGCCGCCCGCGTAGATGGCGTGGTCACCCTCCCTGGTCACCGACAGCAGCCGGGAGCCGGCGAACTTGCGGTGCGCCGTGACCGCGCCCTCGTACGGGGTGGCCGGGTCGTGCGCGGACTGCACCATCAGCGTCGGCGGGACGCCCTTGCCGGTCGGGACCGGCAGCTTCACGTTCGGGCGCTTCCAGTACTGGCACGGGTCGATGATCCGCGCGTAGCCGACTAGCGGGTACTTGCGGCCCGAGGCCGCGGTGCGCTTGGCCAGGTCGGCGGGGGTGCCCGTGCGCGGGGTGTCGTTGCAGGTGATGCCGTAGAACGTGGCGATGTCGGCGTCCGGGGCGTCGCCCTCGCCGGCGGGGCGCAGCGGCGTCCACCGGTCGCGCAGCGCGCGGATCGACTGCGACAGGTCCCGCGTCCCGGCGGCCGAACGCGCCTTCACGCCGGTGTAGCGGCGCAGCACGCTCATGATCCGGGCCAGCTCGGGGAAGTTGGCCTTGGCGTACAGGGCCCCGGCGATCAGGTTGTCGAGGTCGCCGGCGTAGAAGTAGCCGCCCTCCAGCAGCGGGAGCGGCTCCCTGGCCAGGTCGGCGCGCATCGCCTCGTAGGTGCGCCGCACCTGCTCACCGGTCTTGCCGAGCTTGTAGCGGCTGCCGTACTTGGCCGCCCACGGGGTGAAGTCCTTGCGGAAGCGGCGCTCGAAGGCCATCGGCTGGTTGGCGAACACCTTCTGCCAGGGGGCGGTGAACTCGGTGTTGGAGTCCAGCACGAACCGGCCGGTGTTCTTGGGGAACGCGGTCGCGTAGTGCGCGCCGAGCCAGGAGCCGCCCGAGTACCCGATCCAGTGGACCTTCTTCTGGCCCAGCAGCGTGCGCAGCAGGTCCAGGTCGCGGACGGTCTGCCAGGTGGTGATGTGCCGGCCGAGCGTGCCGGAGTTCTTCTGGCAGGCCTGCGCGATCGTGCGGGCCTGCCCCAGCAGCTTGGCGGTGTTGCGCTTGCCGCGGTCGCGCACGTTCAGCGGTTCGAGGGGATCGGTGAGGGCGCAGGTGACGTTGGTGCTCTGGCCGGTGCCGCGCACGTCGATCCCGATGATGTCCATCGCCTGGGACAGACGCGCGTTCCCGTCGGGGCCCGCCAGCGCCAGCGGCAGCGTCAGGCCGGGGCCGCCCGGCCCGCCGGGGTTGGTGAACACCGCGCCCCGGGCCTTGCCGCCGCCGGCGCGCAGCCGGGACACCGCGATCTTGAGCTGGGTCGCGCCGTCCGGCGCGTTCCAGTCCAGCGGCACGGTCATCGTGCCGCAGTCGAGCCGTTTGATGACCGGGGGCGCGCCCGGGTCCTCGATACAGGGCTTCCAGTCGATCCGCTGGGCCGCGAACCGGGCCTGGGGAGTCTGGGGGGACGGGGCGGCCAGCACGGGCGACGCGGTGGTCGTCAGCGCGAGGGCCCCGGCCGCCGAGCCCACCGCGAGGGTGAGACGGCGCATTCGGCCTCCTCGATCGGGGTGCGCGCGGCCCCCGGGGGTCCGCCGGAGGCCGCGTACGGGATTGGTCCGCGCTGATCATATGGGGGCAAGTGTGACCAAAGGTCCATCTGGTGAGCGTGTCGCCAAAAGTGGACTTTCCGCAGTTTCCAGGAGGTGTCGCGGGGCGGGACGCCCCACCGGTTTCGGCGTGCGGGGCGCGTCCCGGATACCGTTGCGACGTGACTGAAGTGAAGCTCAACGACTCCGGTGCGTTCGGCGACGGCATCGCCACGATCACCGAGGACGGCACGATCCTCGACACCTGGTTCCCGACCCCGGCCCTGGGCGCCCCGCCCGAGTCCAAGACCCGGCGGCTGACCGCCGAGGAGGCGGCGCGGGCGTTCGGCGCCGACATGGCGCTGGGCCGCGACGAGGCCCGCCGCGTGGAGGTCGTCGCGGTGCGCGTCGGCATCGAGGACCTCAGCAGGCCGCCGGCGGACGCCCACGACGTCTACCTGCGCCTGCACCTGCTGTCGTCCCGGCAGGTGAAGCCGCACGAGATCAACCTGGACGGCGTGTTCGGCCTGCTCGCCAACGTCGTGTGGACCAACTTCGGCCCCTGCGCGGTCGAGGGCTTCGAGCAGGTCCGGCTGCGGCTGCGCGCCCGCGGCCAGGTCGTCGTCAACGGCGTGGACAAGTTCCCCCGCATGACCGACTACGTGATGCCGTCCGGCGTGCGCATCGCCGACGCCTCCCGCGTCCGCCTGGGCGCGCACCTGGCCTCCGGCACCACCGTCATGCACGAGGGCTTCGTCAACTTCAACGCCGGGACCCTCGGCTCCTCGATGGTCGAGGGCCGCATCTCCGCGGGCGTGCTGGTCGGCGCCGACTCCGACATCGGCGGCGGCGCGTCGATCATGGGCACGCTGTCGGGCGGCGGGAAGGAGATCATCTCGGTCGGCGAGCGCTGCCTGCTCGGCGCGAACGCCGGCATCGGCATCTCCCTCGGCGACGACTGCGTGGTGGAGGCCGGGCTGTACGTCACCGCGGGCACCAAGGTCGTGCTGCCGGGCGGCGAGGCCGTCAAGGCGCGCGAGCTGTCCAAGAGGTCCGGCCTGCTGTTCCGCCGCAACTCGGTGACCGGCGCGGTCGAGGCCGTCCCGCGCGAGGGCAGGGGCATCGAGCTGAACGCCGCCCTGCACGCCAACGACTGAGCGCCCGCGCCCCCCGGAAGTGGATCCCCGCTTCCGGGGGGAAGTGGCCCTGCCCCGGCGGTCCGCCCGGCGCCTACCGTCACCGCAGACCCCGGAACCGAAGGACCACCCGTGACCGTGCTCATCACCGCGCCCCCGCGCGGCGGGTCCTGGCGCCTGGCCGCCAGGTCCCCCCTCGTCGCTTCCACGATCGCCCGCAGGCCCCCGGTCGTGACATTCCCCAGACCGGGCCAGGGGGCGCCATGACCCTGATCGCCCATCTCAGCGACGTCCACATCGGTGACGACGCGCGTGGCGTCGACCGCCTCCGGGCGGTGATGGCGCACCTGGACGCGCTGGCGGTCGATCTCGACGCCGTCGTCGTGACCGGGGACGTCGCCGACCACGGCCGCGCCGAGGAGTACGAGCGCGCCGCGGCGGCGCTCGCCTCCCGGCACCCGGTGCTGGCGTGCCCGGGCAACCACGACGACCGCGCGGCGTTCCGCTCGGTCCTGCTGGGCGAGCCCGCCCCGCCCGCCCCGCCCGCCCCGTCCGCCCCGGTCAACCGGGTGCACCGCGCCGAACGCTTCACCCTCGCGCTGTGCGACTCGACGATCCCCGGCCGCGACGAGGGGACGCTGGCGGACGAGACGCTGGACTGGCTGGAGAGGGTCCTGGCCGGCAACCCGCCGGGCGTCCCCGTCCTGATCGGCTTCCACCACCCGCCGGTGCCGATCCACGTCCCCTACCTGGACGGCATGCGGCAGTTCGGGACCGAACGCCTGGCGACGCTGGTGGAGCGCCACCCCGACGTCGCGGGCCTGCTGTGCGGGCACGCCCACACCCCGGCGGCCACGACGTTCGCCGGGCGGCCCCTGCGGATCGCGCCGGGCGTCGCCTCCGCCCTCAGGTACCCCTGGGAACGCCAGGACGGCCCGCGCGACGTGCTGCGCCTCGACCAGCCGCCGATGGTGGCGTTCCACGCGCTGGACGCGACCGGCCGCCTGACCACCCACTACCAGGTGGTCCCGGGCTAGGCCGTGTTTCAAAGCCCTGGCCTACGGCGCTCGCCTGGGGGCTCGCGCCTCACCAGGGCTTGGCGAGCGCGGCATCGCTTCGCGATCTGACCTGCGGGCCCTCGCCTTCGGCTGCGGGCCCGCAGGTCAGGTAACGCGCTCGCGTGCGTGGCTGAGGCCCACTGTGAAACAGGCCCTAGCCGCACGAACGAGCGCCGCCCCGGCCCGTGGACGGGCCGGGGCGGCGTAGCGCGCGGGGACGGAGCCCGGTCGCCGCGTCGCCGTTGAATCGGCGACCGGGCGTCCGTTCCGCGCGGGTCAGGCCGGAGCGGGGTCTCCGGTGCGGGCGGCGGACCACCGCGCGAGCAGGTCGCGCATCCGCTCGTGGTAGCGGACCACGTTGGCCTCCTTGATCTGCTCGTAGCCGCGGACCAGGTCCGGCAGCTCGGCGATCTCGACGGCCAGGTCGTGCCGGCCGGCGGTCAGCTCGGCGGCGAGCCGGTCCACGACGGTCAGGTACTCGGCGACCAGGCGGCGTTCCATCCGGCGGTGCCCGGTCTGCCCGAACACGTCCAGCGGCGTGCCGCGCAGCCTCCGCATCGCCCGCAGCGCGTGGAAGGCGGGCTTGGCGGACCGGCCGAGCGCGATCTTCTTGTCCATGCCGAGGGCCCGCAGGATCGGCGGGTGCAGCATGTAGCGGATCTCCGCACCCTCGCCGAACTGCTCCTCGACCCGCCGCCGCAGCTCGGGGTCCAGGTGCAGGCGCGCGACCTCGTACTCGTCCTTGTAGGCCATGAGCTTGAAGAGGTTGCGCGCGACGGCGGCGGCCAGCCGCCCGCCCTCGACCCCGGCGGCCCGCTCGGCGCGCTCGACGCGCCGCACGGTGTCCAGGTACTGCCGGGCGAGCCGGGCGTCCTGGTACTTCACCAGCTCCGGAACGCGGATCGACAGCACCCGCGCCAGGTCGTCCCCGGCCTCCTCGGCCTCGTCGGCCCGCGCGGCCGTGACGGTCTCCTCGACCTGCGCGAACCCGGGGTCGAGCACCAGGTGCCGTCCGGCGCGGAACGCCTTCACGTTCGCGTCGACCGCGACGCCGTTGACCGTGATGGCCTCCTCGATCGCCTTGGCCGACAGCGGCAGCAGGCCGGCCTGGTAGGCGGCGCCGACGATGACGAAGTTGGCCGGGGTGCCGCTGCCGAACCACCGCTCCGACAGGGCCAGAGCGTCGAACGCGACCAGCCGCTCCCCGCGGGTGCGGCCCGCGATCTGCCGGATCAGCGCGGCGCTCGGCGGCAGCTTCTCGGTCACGTCGACGACCATCTTGCCGGTGGGGACCTCGCTGGTGGACACCACGGCGGCGGTCCGCTCGGCCGAGCAGCGCCGCAGGTTCACCTCCGAGGTCGCGGCGAGGGCGTCGAAGACCAGGTAGGCGTCGGCCTCGCCGGCGCCGATCAGGCCGGGGCGGTCGCGGTCGTCCGGGCCGACCCGCAGGTGCGACACCACCGCGCCCGCCTTCTGGCTGAGGCCGGTCTGGTCGAGGGAGCGGGCGTAGCGGCCGTCCAGCAGCGCCGCGGTCGCGAGCACCTGGTTGACGGTGACGACGCCGGTGCCGCCGATGCCGACCAGCAGCACGTTCCCGGACGCGGGCACCGCGTCGATCTCGCCCAGCTCGGTCATCGCCGGGAGCCCGGCGGCCCTGGCCTTCTTCTTCTCCCCGGGGATCACGGTGAGGAAGGACGGGCAGTCGCCGTCCACGCAGGAGTAGTCCTTGTTGCAGGACGTCTGGTTGATCTGCGTCTTGCGGCCGAACTCGGTCTCGACCGGCTCCACGCTCAGGCAGTTGGACTTGACGCCGCAGTCGCCGCAGCCCTCGCACACCGCCTCGTTGATCACCACGCGGGTGGCCGGGTCGGGGGCCTGGCCGCGCTTGCGCTTGCGGCGGGTCTCGGCCGCGCACGCCTGGTCGTACAGGATCACCGTGACGCCGGGGATCTCCCGCAGCTCGCGCTGGACGGCGTCCATCTCGTCGCGGTGCCGCACGGTCACGCCCGGGGCCCAGGCGGTGCCGCGCGGGTACTTGGCCGGGTCGTCGGCCACCACGACGATCTTCGCGACGCCCTCGGCGTGCAGCATCCGGGTCACGGTGACCGGGTCGGCCCCGCCGTCGGCGTCCTGCCCGCCGGTCATGGCGACCGCGTTGTTGTAGAGCAGCTTGTAGGTGATGTTGGTCCCGGCGGCGACGGCCTGGCGGACCGCGAGCGTCCCGGAGTGGAAGAACGTGCCGTCGCCGATGTTCTGGAACATGTGCGTGGTGCCGCTGAACGGCTCGGCGCCCACCCACATGACGCCCTCGCCGCCCATCTGGGTGGTGCCGAGGCTGCGGTCCATGAACACGCTCATGATGTGGCAGCCGATGCCGCCCGCCGCCAGCGAGTCCTCGGGGACGTTGGTGGAGCGGTTGTGCGGGCAGCCGGAGCAGAAGTAGGGGGTGCGGGCCGGGGCCAGCAGGTTGATCTGCGGCTTGCGCCTGGCCAGCGCCGGGTGGCCGAGGTCGATGTGCTCCTCGCCGATCCGGTCGGCCAGCAGCCGCGCCAGGGCCTTGGTGATCCGGTCGGCGTCCAGGCCGCCGTCGGCGGGGACCAGCGGAGCGCCGTCGGGGCCGCGCTTGCCCAGCACGGCCGGGCGCTCGGGCAGGTCGTAGAGGAGATCGCGGATCTGGGTCTCCACGAACGCGCGCTTCTCCTCGACCACGACGATCTCGCGCAGCCCGGCGGCGAACCCGCGGATCTCGTCCCGGTCCAGCGGGTGGATCATCGCCAGGCGCAGCAGGCGGACGCCGCGCCGCTCCAGGGCCGCGTCGTCGAGCCCGAGCCGGTCCAGGGCCTCGCGCAGCTCCAGGTAGGTGCGGCCGGCGGCGACCAGCCCGATCCGGGCCTCGCCCCGCGCGCCCTCGACGACGTTGAGGCCGTTGGCGCGGGCGAACGCGGCGGCGGCGGCGAGCCGCCCCTCCAGCACCTCCGGCTCCATCGCGACGGTGGTCTTGATGTCGATGCCGGGCTTGCGGGTGGGCTTCCAGGGCCGGTTCCGCCAGGTGAACTCGGGGATCACCGGGACGGGCACCGGCGTGACGTCCACGACCTCGTGCGCGTCGCACACGTCCGTCACGGCCTTGAACCCGACCCACGCGCCGGAGAAGCGCGACATCTCGAAGCCGTAGCGCCCCAGTCGCAGCACGTCCGCGACCGACGCGGGCACCAGCACCGGCATGAACGAGTCGGCCAGCGCCCCCTCGGTCGCCGACGGCAGCGTGGAGGACTTGCAGGAGGGGTCGTCGCCCGCCACGACCAGCACACCGCCGCGCTCGGCGGTGCCCAGCCAGTTGGCGTGCTTGAACGCGTCCAGCGACCGGTCCACGCCCGGGGCCTTGCCGTACCAGAGCCCGAACACGCCCTCGAACCTGGGGTCGGGGAGCTGCTGGGCGAGCTGCGAGCCGTAGACGGCGGTCGCCGCGAGCTCCTCGTTCACCCCGGGGATGAACTTGATGTCGTGCGCCCCGAGCAGCTTCTCGTTGCGGAAGAGCTGCTGGTCCAGCCCGCCGAGCGGCGACCCCCGGTAGCCCGACACGAACCCGGCGGTGGTCCAGCCGCGCGCGGCGTCGGCCCGCTTCTGGTCGAGCAGCAACCGGACGAGGGCCTGGACGCCGCCCAGCGCGATCCGGCCGTTCTCCAGCTCCAGCCGGTCCCGGAGCGGGGAGGCAACGCTCATGTGACACCTTCCGGCATCGATCCGGCCCGAACGAGTGATCGGGCGCACAAACAGGTGTGATCCGGATCATTCACTCTCTACACTGAGCGGTCTGCAAGATGTCACTTACGATTTTGAGCGGATTGCTCAGATCCACTTGATCATGGTTACGAGAAATGAGCGTTGTGATGAACGTCAACCTGCTCGACATCAGGATCCTGCGCCGGCTGGTCGAGCAGCCCCGGATCGGCGTCACCGAGCTGGCCGCCAAGCTGGGCATCGCCCGCAACACCGCGCACGCCCGCGTCGAGCGGCTGGAACGCGACGGCGTGATCGGCCACCGGGGCCGCGAGGTGGACCTCGGGGCCCTGGGGTTCGAGCTGACGGCGTTCGTCACCCTCGAAGTGGCCCAGGGCCGCCTGCACGAGGCGTCCGCCGCCCTGGCGACGATCCCGCGCGTCCTGGAGGTCTTCGGCATCACCGGGCAGGGCGACCTGCTGGTCCGCGCCGCCGCCCCCAACGGCAAGCAGCTCCACGAGGTGATCGACGCGATCCTGGCCTGCCCCGGCGTCCGGCGCAGCACCACCTCGATCGCGCTGACGACCCCGGTGCCGTTCCGTGTGGGCCCCCTGCTGGAGGACGAGGAGAAGCGCCGCACCCGCCAGGGCGCGAAGTGACCCGCGCCCCGCGGCCGCCGGTCCGGCGCGGGCGGGTCACAGGGGTTTGAGCAGGTGGGACGCCCGGTCGCACTGCTCCTCGAAGCCCAGGCCCGCGTAGAAGCGCCGGGCCTCGGCCCGGGTGCGGGCGCCGGCCGCCTCCAGGTCGTGGCAGTCCAGCCGGCGGGCGGCGGTCTCGACGGCCTCCACCAGCGCGCGTCCGACGCCCCGGCCGCGGGCGGCGGCGTCCACCGCGATCGCGACCAGGTGGCCCCGGCGCGCCGTGCGCTCGATCAGGGGCGAGGCGTGCAGCGCCGCGAAGCCCGCGACCCCGCCGTCCACCTCGGCCACCAGCAGCGCGCTGTGCGGGTCGCCCAGCCAGTAGGTCAGCCGTGCCCGCACCTCCCCGGCGGTCGCCGGGTGCCCGAGCTGGTCCAGCAGTTCGGCGATGCGGGCGGCGTCATGGTGGGCGGCCGGTCTGACGAGGACTGCCATGAGGCCAGTCTCACGCCTTGGCGAGGAGCGCCGCCAGATCTCCCGGGACCGGCATCTCCGTCCGCAGGCCCACCGAGGCGCGGCCGGTGTTGCCGGGCGGGGCGAGGTCCAGCAGGGAGCTGGGCCCCGCGACGGTCAGGCGGACGGCCTGCCCGACGGCCTCGCGACGGTCGCGGCGGCGCAGGGCCAGCAGGAACATGTGCCAGTGGGAGCGGGTGTGCGGCCAGGCCCAGGACTGGGAGAGGATGTGGGCGCGTTCGAGGGCGGTCCACATGGCGTCGAGGTCCCGGGCGGCGCGGGCGGCGCGCAGTTCCGCCTCGAACGCGGCGCGGACCGGGGCGGGCATGGGGGCGAGCGTGAAAGCCATGCCCCCAGGCTGACGCCCCCGGTCCCGCCCGCGCTTGAACGAACCTGCTACGTCTCCACCGTCCAGCGCACGCCGCGGGTGAAGTCCGACGGGGCGATCCCGAAGATCTTCCGGGCGGCGCGGCTCAGGTGCGCCCCGTCGGCGAACCCGGCCTCGTGCGCGGCGTCGGTGAGCGAGGCCCCGTCGGCGACCAGCTCGATCACCCGTTGCAGCCGCAGCCAGCGCACGTACGGCCGGAACGGCAGCCCGACCTCCTCGGTGAACAGGTGCGCCAGCCGCCCCTCCGACAGGTGCACGGCCCGCGCCACCGCCCCCAGCCGGACGGGCCCGTCGCGCAGCAGGCCGGGCAGGATCCGCACCGCCTCCCGGAGGGCCGGGTGGCGCGGGGCGGGCGGCGCGTCCCCGCCGGGCGGTGCCGCGGCCGCCCGCGTCCAGGAGGCGACGTCGCCGCCCGCCCGGCCCAGCCGCCGGGCCGCCGCCGACTCGGGCGCGAGGAGGACCAGCACCCCGTCCTCGACGCCCCGGACGATCGAGTGCGCGACGTTCGCGGGGATCACCGCGGAACGGCACGCCAGCCGGGTCCCGTCCGCGTCGCCCAGCACCAGTTCCCCGGCGTTCGCGACGAGGATCTGCACGGCGTGGTGGGCGTGCTCGGCGGCCGGTGCGATCGCCCCCGCGTAGCGCAGCCGCCCCGGTCGCAGCGTCGCCGCTCCCCGCCACTCCATCCCGTCCCCCGTCAGGTCAGCAGGACCGCGGCGCCGTTGACGCGCCCCTCGGCCACCGCGACCTGCGCAGCCAGGCGACGCCGGCGCGGTCGCCCGGCACGCGCAGACAGCCGGGCCCGGAGTCCGGCGCCTCGCGCCGGGCGGGCGCGAGCGGGCCGGTGGCGGTCGGTCCCGGCGACCGGACGCTCCAAGCCTTCATGCCCCAACGGTAGGCCAGGGCGGCGGATCAGGCGGCGCGGGTCGCGGGCCGGACCCGCAGGGAGGCGACGGCGGCCTCCGGATCGTCGGCGTAGAACCGCACCGACCGCACTTCGGCGGTCCTGCCGAACGGCCGCACCACCGTCACCGGCCCGGCCAGCTCGACCAGGACGTTGGTCTGGGAGCCCACCACCACGCCGAGCCGGTCGCCGTCGACCTCGACCGGCGGCCCGTCCTCGTCGAAGTTGCGCACCCGCCGCACCGAGGCGACCAGCTCGCGG
Source organism: Actinomadura kijaniata (assembly GCF_014138665.1). Classification (NCBI taxonomy): domain Bacteria; kingdom Bacillati; phylum Actinomycetota; class Actinomycetes; order Streptosporangiales; family Thermomonosporaceae; genus Actinomadura; species Actinomadura kijaniata. Next base: position 28,960 of record NZ_JACJIA010000003.1, on the reverse strand, counting down.
GGGATCCGCGCGTCGAAGTACACCCCGTACCGCACCCGCAGCTCGCGTTCGGTGACCACGTGCGGCCGGGTGACGCCGCCCGCGATGGACGCCAGCACGAACACCACCGAGTAGATCCCGAACACCAGGAAGAGCCAGCGCAGCCCGGCCGGCGCGCCCAGCCCCCGCAGCAGGAACTCCAGCACGGCCGCCTCCACGGCCATCGCGAACAGCCACATCAGCAGCATCGGGTTCTGGCCGCCCGCGTAGGGGACGGCGACGGCCCCCGGCGGCACCCCGTCGCGGCGCCGCGCGGCCCACAGCCCGAGGGAGACCATGCCGTGCAGGTCGAACATCATCAGACGGCTCACCTTCGGCGGCACCAGCCGGTCGCGCACGGCCCGCGCCGCCGCCCGCCGGCCCAGCCCCCGCTTCCGTCCGGCCCGGTACAGCCGGGACACCACGGCCGCCTCCAGCGCCAGCGCCGCGGCGACGACCGCCTCGGCGGCGACGACCACCGGCCCCGGCAGCGGCACCCCCGACACCAGCAGGATCCCGAGCAGCAGCTCGGCGGGGATCACGGCGTACAGCACGGCCCGCGCGGCTCCCAGCATCACCGCTCCTCCTTCAGGATCGCCACCAGCAGCCGGAAGACCTCCGTCTGCGCGGGCGTCATCTCGTCGGCCAGCGCCTCCAGCCAGTGCCCGTGCTCGGGGCGGGTCCCGTCGGGCAGGTGCTCGACCATGGCCTCCGTCATCTCCGGCGGCAGGTGGTCGGCCATGTCGCGGGCCAGGACGGCGAGGCGCGGATCGCCGCGCTCGGCGTGGGCGATCTCGTCGAGCCGGGTGTACAGCTCGTGCCCGCGCGCCAGCGCCTCCGGCTCCATCAGCGGCCGCAGCATCGCGGTCATCCGCTCCTGGTCCTCCGGCCCGGTCCCCGCGTAGGCCAGCGTCAGCATCTCGCGGTCGAGCTGGGCGAACCGGGAGGCGTCGCCGCCGGACAGCCCGCGCAGCACCTCGGCGATGTCGGGCGAGACCGTCGAGTCGGGGTGCAGCTCGTCCTCGGCCAGCAGCGCCGCCAGCCGCGCCCGCCGGGCCGCCAGCACCTCCTGCTGCCGCGCCAGGTCGGCGTCCAGCCCCGCCAGGATCTCCCGCAGGTCCCGGTCGCCCTGGTCGGCCAGCACGTCGCGGACCTCGTCCAGCGACAGCCCCAGCTCGACCAGCCGCCGGATCCGGGCCAGCACGAACGCGTCCCTCAGCCGGTACTCGCGGTAGCCGTTGGCGCGCCGCTCCGGCTCCGGGAGGAGCCCCAGGTGGTGGTAGTGCCGCACGGTCCGGGTGGACACCCCGGCCAGGCCGGCCAGTTCGCCGATTCGCATGCCCCCATTAGAAACGTTGCCGTCGCGTCAAGGTCAACGCGATCTCCCGGGGCTCGGAGCCGTCGGAGACGCCCACGTCGTCGAGCATCACCCGGCTCAGCCGGATCAGCTCCTTCTGCGGGTCGAAGATCCCCGGCGCGTCGGTCCCGGCGTCGCTGTGCGGCCGCTCCAGCCGGTCCTGCGCCCCGCACGCGATCTCGGTGGTCCGGGCGTCGCCGCCGTGGGGGAGCCGCCGCACCTGCGCCGCCAGCAGCCGCAGCTGCCGGGCGTAGGCGCGGGCGAACGGCCCCTCGAACGGCTCGGCCCGGCGCACCGTGCCGGCCATCGACCGGACGTAGGCCAGCCCGCGTTCCAGCACCGCCATCTGCCGGGGCGCCCGCCAGTCGCCCTGCCAGGACGGGTGCGTCCCGTCGCGGCGGGCGCGCAGCGCGGCCCGGGGGTTGCCGCGCAGGCTGTCGGAGGCGCGGTCGCACGTCCGCCGGGCCCGGTCGACGCTGCGCACCAGCCGCCGCTCGCGCCGTTCCCACCCCTCCCACTCGTCAGGGTCGATCACGGCGCCGGCCAGGTGGCACAGCGCCCCGACCATCCCGTCGCGGGCCTCGGCCAGGGCGTACTCGGCGCGCCGCAGGTGCAGCGGCGGGAACACCAGCAGGTTCACCGCCAGCCCGACGGCGAGCCCCACCGCGACGTCGCCCAGCCGGGGTCCCGCGTAGGACAACCCGTCGTGACCGCCCATCAGCAGGGTGAACAGCGAGATGAACGGGATCTGCGTCCCCTGCTCGCCAAGGCGCCACCAGCTCGACAGCGCCAGCGCCAGCGTCAGCACGAGCGCCAGCCCGACCGGCCCGGGGCCGAGGAGCATCCCCACCGGCACCGCCAGCGCCATCGCCAGCACGAAGCTCGCGGCGTAGGACAGGCTCTCCCGCAGCGACCGCTCCACGGTGGGGTACACCCCGAGCAGGGCGGCCAGCGGCGCGTAGTAGGGCTGCGGATGGCCCAGCAGATGGTGGCCGGCCAGCCACGCCAGCACGCCCGCCAGCACGGCCTTGACGATCACATGGACCCGTTCGGGCCACCGCCGCCGTGGGCTGTTCCACTCCCGGACCAGCCACGACGGCACCCTTCGTCTCCATGATCCTCGCTGATCCATCCCGCCCCCATCCCCACCCGGCGGAACGCCATTCGGAGAGATGGATCACATGCCCGGCACGGGTCAGACCGCGTCGAGGTATCCCGCCGCCTGGAGGGCGAACAGCTCGGCGTAGCGCCCGTCCGCCGCCATCAGCTCCTCGTGCGTGCCGTGCTCGGCCACCCGGCCGTCGGCCAGGACGTAGATGTGGTCGGCCATGCGGACGGTGGCGAAGCGGTGCGAGATGAGCAGCACCGTCCGCCCGGTCAGCAGCGTGCGCAGGCGCTCGAACAGCTCGTGCTCGGCGCGGGCGTCGAGGGTGGCGGTGGGCTCGTCGAGGATGACGAACGGCGCGTCCCGGAAGAACGCGCGGGCGAGCGCGACCCGCTGCCACTGCCCCCCGGACAGGTCCACGCCGCCGGAGAACTCGGGGCCGAGGAGGGTCTCGTAGCCCTGCGGCAGCGCCGCCAGGAAACGGTGGGCCCCGGCGGTCCGGGCGGCCTCCTCGACCGCCGCCCGGTCGTCGGCCCTCTCCCAGCGGCCCATCGCGACGTTGTCGGCGGCGGGCAGCAGGTAACGCAGGTAGTCCTGGAACAGCACCGCGATGGAGCGGCGCAGCTCGTCGGGGTCGGCGTCGGTGACGTCCACGCCGTCGTAGCGGATCCGGCCCGCCTGCGGCCGGTACAGCTGGGACAGCAGCTTGGCGAGCGTGGTCTTGCCCGAGCCGTTCTCGCCGACCAGCGCCACCACCTGCCCGGCGCGTATCTCCAGGTCGACGCCCCGGAGCGCGGGGCGGTCCGCCGACGGGTAGGTGAAGGCGAGGCCCTCCACCGTGAGCCTGCGGAACGGCGGCGGCGCCGGGACCGGCGCGGCCGGCGGCGCGGTGGGGCGCAGGAAGCGCCGCAGGTCCTCGACGAACGGGGCCGCCTCGAACAGCTGGTCGGTGCCCGCCGCGGCGGTCCGCAGCCGCGACGCCAGCAGCAGCACGGCGGTGACGGCGGCGCCCGCGTCGGCGACCGGCAGCCGCCCGGCCGCCGTGAGCGCGACCACCGGGCCGAGCACCGCCGCCAGCGCCGCGCCGCTGACGAACCGGGCCGCCAGCGTGATCCGCAGCCGCCGGTGCGCGGTGCCGCGGATCTCGGCGAGGCGTTCGTCGGTGCGGCGGTCCCAGCGGCCCCGCAGGTACGGGGCGAGCCCGAACGCCCGGATCTCCACGGCCGAGCGCCGGTTGGTGAGGATCTCCAGCAGGTAGCTGCGCTCGCGTTCGGCCGGGGTGAGCCGGAACAGCGTGTCGAACAGCAGCTGCCCGCTCCGCAGCCCCGCCAGCCACAGCGGGACGCCCGCCAGCAGCGTGGCGGGGACGAGCAGCGGCTCGATCGTCAGCAGCGCGAGCGCGACGCCCGCGGTGCCCATCAGCGCGTTGCTCAGCGCGCCGAGCCCCTGGACGAGCTGGTGGGGGCGGATCCGCGCGCTCATCGAGGCGCGTTCGAGCCGGTTGTGGAACTCGGGCCGCTCGAACCGCTCCAGGTCGGCCGCGCAGGCGACGTCCAGGATGCGCCCCATGGCGTGCCGGTTGATCAGCTCGCTGAGCACGTCGTCGCGGGAGGCCGCGACCGCGGTGGCCAGGCCGATGACGCCGAGCAGCCCGAGCACGACCACCCCGGGCACCAGCACGCTCCGCGCCTCCGCGCCGTTCCCGGACGCCAGGATCCGGTTCAGCAGCTCGTGCCCGCCCAGGATGGGCAGCATCAGGCCGAGCCCCGCCACCGCCTGCAAGACGGTGACCAGCAGGAACTCCCGGCGGGCCGCCGCCAGCACGAGCCGCACGGCCGACCCGACCAGCGACGGCAGCCGCCGCAGCTCGATCCGGGGCGGCTCGGTCAGCTCGGCGGCGGTGACCGGCGCGGAGGCGGGGTCGTCCATCTAGTAGCCGACCTGCCGCACCTCGCCGCGCCGGAAGGCTCCCCCCTCCGCCAGCAGGTCGGCGATGCGGTCGGTCATCGGCAGCCCGAGGTCGTTCTGCATCCACATGAACTGGCCGTTCGTGTTGACCTCCAGGAAGACGTGCTCGCCCTCGGGCGTGACGATGAAGTCCACGGCGGCGTAGACGAGCCCGAGCCCGTCCAGCAGCTCCCGCGTCTGCTCGACGACCCGGTCCGGAAGCGGCCGGTAGTCGCCGTAACGGACCTCCGGCTCGGCCCGCCAGTCGACGCGCGTCCGGTCGTCGGACTGCGAGTCGATCGTCACCGGGAAGTAGGTGTCGCCGATGACGGTGAGCCGCACCTCGTGGGCCTTCTCGACGTACTCCTGGAACTGGCAGACGGTGTGCCGCACCCGCTCGACGTGCTCGCGGGTCTCCGCGCCGACGACGGTGGTGAACAGCCCCGACGGGGACGCCCCCGGGTGGTGGACCACGCCGCCGCTCAGCGACTTGTGGACGAGCCGGTGCTCGCCACGGTCCAGCAGCCGGGCGACCTCGTCGGGGTCGTTGGTCAGCAGGGTCCGCGGCACCCGCATCCCGGCCTTCCGGGCGAGGGTGAGCTGGTACGGCTTCAGGTCGGCGACCGCGTCCAGGTCCGGGCGGTTGACCCACAGGCAGTCGGTGGACCGGAGGATCCCGCCGACGCCGATCAGCGCCTCGTTCCGGGCGAACTCCCGCTCGGCCTCGGTCATCTCCTCGCCGAAGTCGAACGAGGTGGGCCGCCGGTACCAGACGCCGGACAGCGCGTCGAGGTCCAGCTCGCGGTCGATCCGGCCGTCGCGGTGCCGCAGCCGCCGGTGGCCGCCGTCGAAGTCGGAGGCGGTGAGGGTCAGCCGCCTCGGGAAGTAGCCGAGGTCGATCCGGACGACCCGTGCCCCCCGCTCGTCCAGGCTCCGCACCACCGGGTCGACGGTGGGGTCGAAGTCCTGGGTGAGGATCAGGACCTGGCTCCGCTCGCGGGCCATGCGTCAGGCGCGGACGTCGTCGGGGAGGCGGGCGGGCGGGGGACGCAGGAGGACGACGTTCATGGGCGTGCCCTTCTCGTGCGAGAGGTGCGTCAGCGGGCGACCGGTCCTGCCGAAGATCGCCGATCGAACTCGCGATCACCGTGACATAGATCATCTTCGTCGAACAAGCCGCCCTTTTGGCCGCATCCGGCCGTCCCACCCTCTTGTGCTCGCGTGGAGACTCGCTCTTCTGTCGCACCCAATGATGATGGTTTACTCTCAAGTGACAGTAACTACCAGAATTTTGGCAACGGAGGTGGCCCCCATGGGCGACATCGAGGGCCTGCACCACGTCGGACACGTCGTCCACGACATGGACACGGCGACGGAGCGGTACCGCAGGCTCGGCTTCACCGTGTCCCCGCCCGCCTACCCCGTCCTTCCGGGGGAGGGGCCGTGCGGGGTGGCCAACGCCCACGTGTACTTCCCCCGCGACTTCGTCGAGCTGGTGGCCGTGATCGACCCCGACCGCACGCCGGCCGGGGCCCGCCCGCTCCCGCTCCGGGTGCCGGACGGGAAGCTGCCGGGCCTCGCGGCCGTCATCCGCGCCACCACCGACAACATCGCGTCGTTCCTGCGGCGCTTCCAGGGCCTCCACATCGCGATCGTCGACACCCCGGACATCGACGCCGTCGCCGCGCGCCTGACCGCGGCCGGCGTGCCCCACGGCGGCGTGCACGCCGTCCAGCGCCCGGTCGAGACCGCCGCGGGGACGGTGATGGAGCCCGCCCGCTACCTGGAGATCTCCGCCCCCGGCCTGCCTCCCGGGCGCGTGCCGGAGGGCAGGGTCGGGTTCGCCGAGAACGCCCCGGTCGAGGACCCGCGGGGCACCGACCATCCCAACGGCGCGACCGGCCTGGTCGGATGCGTGCTCTGCGTCGCCGACCGGGAGGTGCCCGAGGTGAGGGAGCGTTACGGCGCCTACCTCGGCGAGCCGCGGGAGGGCCGCGCGAACGTCACCCTCGTGGCCGCGTCCGCGCTCGGCGACCTGCTCCCCGGCGAACGCCCGGCCGCCCTGCCGGCGTTCGCCGCCTACACGGTGGCGGTGCGCGACATCACCGCCACCGAACGGCTCCTCCGCGACCACGACGTCCCGACCGCCCGGACCGGCGCGGGGGAGGTGTTCGTGCCGTCCGCCGCCGCCCTGGGCGCCGCGATCGTCTTCCGCCAGGAACCCTGAGGCTCAGGGACGGACCGCCACCTTGACCGCCTGCCGGGCGTCCATGGCCCGGTAGGCGTGGGCGACGTCGCGCAGGGGCAGCTCGGCCGAGAGCACCGGCGACGGGTCGAACCGCCCGGCGAGGACCTCCTTCAGCAGGGGCTCCAGATAGCGGCGGACCGGCGCCACCCCGGCGTGCAGGGCGATGTTCTGGCGGAACAGCCGGTAGAGGTCCACGCCGTCCACGCCGTTGGGGACGCCGACCGAGCCGATGACGCCGCCGGGCCGGACCAGGTCGAGCGCGAGGTCCAGCGCGGACTGGGTGCCCGCGCACTCGACGACGCCGCGGACGCCGCCCCCGGTCTCCTCCCGGACGAACGCGGCGGTCGCGGGGTCGCCGGCGTCCAGGACGTCGGTCGCGCCCATGCGCCGGGCCAGGTCGGCGCGGCCGGGGTGGCGGCCGACCAGGAAGATCCGCTCGGCCCCGGCCCGGCGGGCGGCGAGGGCGGCGCAGAGCCCGACGGCGCCGTCCCCGATCACCACGACCGCCGACCCAGGCCGGACGTCGGCCAGGACGGTGGCGTGGACGCCGGTCGCCATCACGTCGGTCAGCGGGAGGAGCCGCCGGAGGAGCCCGTCGTCGGCGCCCCCGGGCACCGGCACGAGGGTGGCGTCGGCGAACGGGACGCGCACGGCCTCGGCCTGCCCGCCGTCGTTGCGCCCGCCCCAGAAGCCCCCGTCGGGGCACGAGGTGAACAGCCCGTCGCGACACGGCCCGCAGGCGCCGTCGGCGAAGGCGAACGGCGCGAGGACGAGGTCGCCCGGGCGCAGGCGCCCGACGTCCGCGCCGGTCTCCTCCACGACCCCGATCCACTCGTGGCCCATGCGGTCGCCCGGCGTGAACGGCTCCCGCCCCCGGAACGGCCACAGGTCGGACCCGCACACGGCGGCGAGGACCACCCTCACCAGGGCGTCGCCCGGCCGCTCGATCACCGGGTCGGGGACGTCGGCGAGACGGACCTGCCCGGCCGCCTCCAGAACAGTGGCTCTCACGGACGATCACAGTAGGCTGCGACCACCCGTCCGCCCATGGCACAACGACGGGATATCGCCGCCGGAACCGACGGTTGGAAGGTGATACCGCGTGTCCGTCTCCGGATCGTCGAACGTGGATGCGGTGGATCTGGCGATCCTCCGCGAGCTGTCCCGCGACGCCCGCGTCAGCCTCGCCGAGCTGGGGCGCCGCGTCTCGCTCAGCCGCCCCGCCGTCGCCGAGCGGGTGCGGCGGCTGGAGGACTCCGGGGTGATCCGGGGCTACGGCGCCCACCTCGACCTCGCCCGGCTGGGACTCGGCCTGCGGGCGCACGTCTCGCTCCGCCCGCGCCACCGCTCGGTCGGGAGCGCGCGGGACCTGCGGGACCGGCTGCTGGCGATGGGGAACGTGCTGTCGTGCGCCCACGTCACGGGGGAGAACTGCTACGAGCTGGCGATCGCCGTCCGCGACGCCCCGCACCTGGAGCAGGTCATCGAACGCCTCGCCGAGCTGGGCGACACCACCACCGGCGTGGTGCTCTCCGAGCCCGTGCACGTCCGCGACGTGGACGTCACGGCATGGCTCCCCGACCCCGGCGGCCCGGCCGCCTAGCGGGCTCGCGGCACACGTCCGGCCCGTCTCCACCAGCAGCACGCGCGCGTGAGAACTCTACGGTCAGAACGGACTTCGAGGGCGTGGCGGCCGGCGCCGGACCGGCTCTGGAACTCGAATTTGCCCGATCGGGACCCGCCGTCCGCGCGTGCCCTGTTGCCGAAGACCACGCCGGAACGCATGAATACAGAGAGTAGTCGTGGCGGCCTCCCACGAGGTCGGATCGCCGCGTCGACCTTCCGCATCTCTGCCGGTCCAGCACGATGGGAACCTCCATATGCGCGTCACCCGACGCTCACAGCAACGCGCCGCCACCGCTTCCCTGGTCTCGGCGGCCACCCTGTTCGCCCTTCCGGCGGCCGCCACGGCGGCCGCGCCCGCCGACGGAGCGCCGACCCCACCGCGACTGAAGGTGTCCAAGCGGGTGTCGGACCGCACGCCGCTGCCGGGTCAACGGATCACCTACACCGTCGTCATCCGCAACGTCGGCCTCGTGCCCGCCTACAACGTGCGGCTGACCGACCGCCTGCCCGAGGGGGTCTCGGCCACGTCCGCGCGGGCGCGGGGCTGCCGGGCGGCCCGGACCGTGGTGCGGTGCCGGTGGGCCCACCTGCGGTACCGCGGCTCGATGACCGTCGCGATCGCCGCGGTGGTGGACAAGAAGGCCCGCCCCGGGAAACGGCTGACCAACACCGCCGTCCTCACCTACGGGGGGCGCACCGCGAGGTCGCGCGCGTCGTTCGTGGTGGCGCGGCCCAAGCCGGTCAAGCCGCAGAAGGCGGTGGCCACCCGGGCCAAGGAGCGCGACGAGGCCGCGGTCACCAAGGCGGAGGCCACGCCCAAGACCCGCCACGTCACCCAGCCCCACCGTCCGCAGCCCGCCAGGCGCACGGAACCGGCCAACACGCCCACGCCCAAGCCCACGCCCACGTCCAAGCCGACGTCCAAGCCCACGCCCAAGCCCAAGCCGACGCCCAAGCCCACGCCGACGCCCAAGCCCACGCCCACGTCCAAGCCCGCCCCGGTCGACCCGGCGCCGTCGCCGTGCCCGCCCGGGATGACCCGGGCCCAGCAGCCGGACGGCGCCTGCGCGCCGGTCCAGGGCCTGCCCCGCACCGGCGCGTCGGTCAACTGGCTCGTCGTCCTGTCGCTGCTGGTCCTGGGGGCCGGCAGCGTGATCGTCATCGGCTCGCACGTCCGCTCGTCGCGGTCCCGCCACTGACGGCCGCGTCCCGCCGCACGACCGCTGACGGCCGCTCCCGCCCCGGGGCGGCCGTCACCACGTGACGGCCGCCCCGGGCAGTGGTGGCCGCTCACGCCGAACGCCTGGCGGCGGCGGGCGTCGCGGGTGATGTCCAGCCGGCCGGGCCGGGCGCATCACCGGCCGCCCCTTCTTGGCGTGATCTTTGCAGTAGATTGGCGCCCCGGTCACAGAGGGGGCGGGAACGGGGCATGGCGAACTCGGAGTCCGGGGTTCCGCGTCCGCGCCGGGGGCGTCCGGTGAGCCGCGTCGGCGTCCGGGAGCGTCTCCGGTACTGGTTCGACAACACGATGGCCAAGGGCACCCCCGCCCTCATCGGCTGGCTCGGGCTGGCGTCGCTGGCGCTGGTGCTGACCGTCGCGTCGGCGGCCGTGCTGATCGCGCCCCGGGACACGCGGGACAACGGCCACTGGCCGGGCGTGGTCTGGCGGAGCCTGCTGCGCACGCTCGACCCCGGCACGATGGGGGACGACCGGGGCAGCGGCCCCTACCTGGCGCTGATGCTGACGGCGACGGTCGGCGGGATCTTCATCGTCAGCGCCCTGATCGGCGTGCTGACCACCGGCCTGGAGAACAAGATCGCCGAACTGCGCAAGGGGCGGTCGCGCATCATCGAACGCGACCACACCGTCCTGCTGGGCTGGTCGGAGCACGTGTTCACCGTGGTCGCCGAGCTGGTGGAGGCCAACAAGAGCCGGAGCAGCTCGTATGTGGCGATCCTGGCCGACCGCGACCGCGTCGACATGGAGGAGGCCATCCGCGCCCGGATCGGCGGCACCGGCCGCACGAAGGTCATCTGCCGCCGCGGCGACCCGCTCAAGGTCGCCGACCTGGAACTGGTCAGCCCCGCCACGGCCCGCTCGATCGTGGTGCTGTCCCCGCCCGTCGACGACCCCGACACCCATGTGATCAAGGTGCTGCTGGCCCTGGGCGCGCGCACCTGGGAGCCCGACCACCGGCCGCACGTGATCGCGGCCATGCACGACTCGACCAACCTGCCCGCCGCCCGGCTGGCCGCCGGACCGGCCGCCCAGGTGATCGACGCCGACGACCTGGCGATCCGGCTCATCGTGCAGTCCCACCGCGAGGCCGGGCTGTCGGCGGTCTTCACCGAGCTGCTCGACTTCGAGGGCCACGAGCTGTACCTGCACGCCGAGCCCGCGCTGGCCGGACGCACGTTCGGGCGGCTGCTGGACGCCTACGAGCTCGGCGTCCCCATCGGGTTCCGGCACGCCGACGGCGCGGTCACGCTGAACCCGCCGATGGACACCGTCGCCCGGTCCGACGACAAGGTCATCGTGCTGGCCGAGGACGACGTGCTGATCAAGCTGGCGTCCCGCGCCGCGCCGCCCGTCGTCGAGGACGCCATCGCCGCCCCGGGCCCCGGCCGCCGCCTTCCCGAGCGCACGCTGCTGATCGGCTGGAACCACCGCGCCCCCGAGATCATCAGGCAGCTGGACGGCTTCGCCCGCCCCGGCTCGACGCTGCACGTCGCCGCCGACCGCCCCGACCCGACCGCGGACCTGCCCCGGCCCGTCAACACGACGTTCGGCTTCACCCGGTGCGCGCCCACCGACCGCCCCAGCCTGGAGGGCCTGGACGTCGGCTCCTACCAGAGCATCATCGTGCTGGCCGACCTCGACCTTCCCCCCGAGCACTCCGACGCCCGCACCCTGGTCACGCTGCTGCACCTGCGGGACATGGCCGAGCGGCTCGGCGACCCCTACTCGATCGTCAGCGAGATCAACGACGAGACCAACCGGGAGATCGCGGTGGTGACCAAGGCCGACGACTTCGTGGTCAGCGACAAGCTCATCAACCAGGTCCTCGCCCAGGTCAGCGAGGACCGGCACCTCTACGACGTGTTCATGGAGCTGCTGTCCCCCGAGGGCGCCGAGATCTACCTCAAGCCCGCCCCCGCCTACCTGCGGCCCGGGGTGACCGCCAACTTCGCCACCCTCATCGAGGCGGCCCGGCGGCGCGGCGAGACCGCGCTCGGATACCGGCTCGGCGGCCGCTTCCACCAGCCGCCCGACTACGGCGTCGTCCTCAACCCCGACAAGGCCGCGCCCTTCACCCTCACCGCCTCGGACCGGGTGATCGTGCTGACCGAGGAGTGAGGCGGCGCGCCGCCGAACGCGAAGCGGCGGCGCGGAGCCTCGGCTCCGCGCCGCCGCTTCGCGTTCCGTCACCGGTGGGTGCCGTGGCCCCGTCGCCGGAACGCGGCGACGGCGGCGACGCCGACGGCGGCCAGGCCGATCTGGAAGACCAGCTCGATCCAGTCGATGCCGTCGGTGGTGGCGACGCCGACCGACTGGGCGATCGCGGTGCCGAGCAGCGCGGCCACGATGCCGACGCCGATGGTCAGCAGGATGCCGATGGGCTGCCGCCCCGGCAGCGCCAGCCGTCCGAGCGCGCCGATGATCGCACCGATGACGATCGCGGTGATGATGCCGGTAACGGTCACTGTCCGTCCTCCTTGTCTGAGCTGCCGCACCCCCTATGCCCGAATTTGGCGATATTCACCTTCGAACTCGACAGCGGTACCGCGCGGCGGCCGCCGATAAGGCCGCCCGTGACCCGTGACAGCCCGCTGAAGGGGGCCGTCGCCGGCGCGGGAGGGGCGTGGATCTGCCGGGAATCCCGATCGGCGGTCCTGTCTCCGACGGCCTTCGGAGAGCGCGGGCAAGACCACGATGATCAGGCTCCGCGCGGATCCCGGGCGTCGGCCACGACCGGCGCCGGGTCGGGCCGGTGACCGGCCGGTCCGCACCGCCGTTCGCCGTCGTGGCCGAAGGGGCCGTGCTCATCGGCCGCGTTCGGCGGCGACGGCCGCCGGCACGATGGCCAGCGCCAGGACGCCGCCGCCGAGGGCCAGGGCCGGGTACCCGGCGACGGCGACGACGAGGCCCGAGGCCATGCCGCCGGTGGCCCCCGCGATGGCGACGACCACGTCGGCCAGGCCCTGGACCCGGGCGCGGGTGGCCGGCGGGACGGCGTCGGTGACGATCGCGGTGCCGGTGACGAGACCGAGGTTCCAGCCCAGCCCCAGCAGCGCGAGCGCCACCGCGAGCGGGGCGACCGAGCCGTCGGGGGCGACGGCGGCGACGGCCCCGGCGGCCAGCAGGACCGGCCCGGAGGCGGCGGCGACCGCGCGGGGGCCGTGGCGGTCGACGAGCCGGCCGGTCAGGGGCGAGGGCAGGTACATCGCGCCGAGGTGGAGGGCGATGACGAGGCCGGAGGCGGCGGCGCCGTGGCCGTGGCCGTGCATGTGGACGGGCGTCATCGTCATGATCGCGACCATGACGAGCTGGGTGAGCGCCATGACCAGCGTGCCCGCCAGCACGCCGGAGCGGCGGCTTCCGGACGCCGGACGCGGCCGCTCCTCCGGCGGCGCGTGCGCCGTGGCGGCGCGTTCGGCCTCCAGGTCGCGGGCCAGCAGCAGCGGGTCGGGACGCAGCCAGACGACCAGGACCAGGGCGGCCGTCGCGTAGGCGACGCCGGCGAGGAGGAACAGCCCGGTCAGGCGGGGGAGGCCGAGGGCGTGGGCGAGGTGCCCGGCGGGAGCGGCGAGACCGGGACCGGCCACGCCGCCCAGGGTGGTGGCGACCAGCACGGTGGACACGGCGCGGGCGCGGTGGGCGGGGGCGGCCAGATCCGCTCCGGCGTAGCGGGCCAGCAGGTTGGTGGCCGTTCCGGCCCCGTGGACGAACAGCGCGAGGAACAGCAGGACGGGGCTGCCCACGACGGCGGCGGCGACGACGCCCGCGCTGCCGGCGGCGCCGGCCAGGTATCCGGCGGCGAGGCCGGGGCGGCGGCCCCGGGCCTGGGACAGGCGGCCGACGGCGACGGCCGCCAGCGCGGACCCGGCGGTGCCCAGCGCGCTGGGCAGGCCGGCGAGGCCGGTGGAGCCGAGCATGTCCTGCGCGAGCAGGGCGCCGACGGTCACCCCGGCCGCCAGCCCGGCGCCGCTGAGGATCTGGGCGGCGACCAGGACGGTCAGGACGCGGCGCTGCTCCCGGGAGCGCGGCGGGGCCTCCGCCCGGCCGGGCACGGTACTCGTCACGAGATCAGCTCTTTCGGTGGGCGCGATCCGGCCGGACGGCGCCGTGGTCACGGCGGGCGGACCCGGCGGGCCGGGCGGGAGGGCCCGGCCCGTCCGGTCAGCCCCGGTCGCCCAGGTCCAGCCGGTCGGCCAGCCCGGCGGCGGTGAAGGCGGCCACCAGCTCGGCGCGGCCCTCGGTGAAGTGGGCCCAGCCGTCGTAGTGGACGGGGACCACCCGGCGGGCGCCGAGGATCCGCGCGGCCTCGACGGCCTGGGCGCTGTCGAGCACGATGAGCGCGCCGTCGAACAGGACGGGGAAGCGGGGCGCCCCGGCGAACAGGACGGCGGTGTCCACCGGGCCGAACCGGTCGGCGATCTCCCGCACCGCGTCGAGCGAGGCGTTGTCGCCGCTGACGTAGACCGTGGGCAGGTCCCGCCCGGTCAGGACGAACCCGACGACCTGGCCGGTGACCGGCTCGACCTCCTCGCGCGGGCCGGGCCCGTGGACGGCCGGCACGCCGGTCACGGTGACCGTGCCGCCGCCGGGGCGGTCCAGCTCGACCGACTCCCAGTCGGCCAGCCCCCGGGCGCCCTCGCCCAGGCGCCGCCCGCCGCCGGGCGTGGTGAGGGTGAGCGGGACGTCCGCGAGCAGCGCCCGGCCGGAGACGTCGAGGTTGTCGGGGTGCTCGTCGTGGGAGAGCAGGACCACGTCGACGCGGCCGAGGTCGGCGGGGCCGCCCGCGGCGGGGGCGGTCTTGGTCAGGATCTTGCGGCCCCCCTGGTGGTAGTCGCCGGGGGCGTCGAAGGTCGGGTCGGTGAGGAAGCGCAGCCCTCCGTACTCGAACAGGGCGGTCGGGCCGCCGAAGACGCGGACGGGGAACCGCCCGCCGGTGGGGTCGGCAGAGGACACAGGGATCTCCTCACGGATTGGTGCTTGTTCAACCGTGAAGTGACCGTAGTTGTTTCTCATGGATGAACGCAACCCGTACCATGAGGAGCATGAGCGAGCCCCCGACCGCCGATTCCGTGCTGCCCCCCGCTCCGGGGGCGGAGCAGTACCTCGCCCTGGACTTCGTCAACAGCGTCATCGCGCTGCCCGGCGGGCAGTTCGTCGACCTCCTCGGCACTCCGGCGGCGGTGAACCGGTGGCTCGCCGAACGCGGGCTCGCCCCGGAGGACGCCGGGGTGCAGGAGATGTGCGCGACGCAGTTGCGCTCGCTGCGCGAGCAGGTCAGGGGACTGTTCGCCTCCCGCGTCGCCGGGGTGCCCGCCCTGCCCGCCGCCCTGGCGGCCGTCAACGACGCGCTGACCAGGGCCCCCACGGCCCCCCTGCTGTACTGGGACGACAAGGACGGCCCCTACCGGGCGGTCCCGTGTCCCACCAACGAGATCCTCGACCGCGCGCTCGCCGTCCTCGCGGCCAACGCGGCCGACCTCCTCACCGGCCCCGACGCCGAGCGCCTCACCGCCTGCGGTTCGGCGCCCTGCAACCGCTACCTGCTGCGCCACGGCCGCCGGCACTGGTGCTCGGTCCGCTGCGGCGACCGCGCCCGCGCCGCCCGCGCCTACGCCCGGCGCGCCCAGCCGAAGGAGGACTGACCGGCCTGGCGGCCTCCGTCGCCCCGTCGCGATCGCCCGAAGCTGCTCGATCAGCGCGTCGATGCGCCCGGCGCGCCCGGTCGAAGGGGGGCTGACCGGCCCGGCGGCCGTGCGGCGCGCCGATTCCGCCGGAGGTGGGTGGGAGGGCTTCCGCCACTCCGTGGCGGTTGCTGGAAACCGCTCGATCAGCGCGTCGAACCGGGTCCGGCTTGCGGGCGGGGCCTGTCGCCCGTGGTCGAACGCGCGTCACCGCCCGACGTGGACGGAGCGTCCGAGGGCTCCGCCCCGTCGGTGCGGGCGCCGGCGAGAGCGGCGTCCAGCAGGCCCGGATACCGGGCGTCGAGGTCGTCGCGGCGCAGGGTGAGCAGGTTCTCCCGGCCGGACGGCTCCTGCCGGATGACGCCGCTCTCGCGCAGGACGCGCCAGTGGTGCGTCATCGTCGACTTCGCCGCCACGCCGAGGGCTTCCAGGACGCTGCCGCAGTTGCGCCGCCCGCCCTGGTCCAGTACGCGAACGGCGGCGAGCCGCACCGGATGGCCCAGGGCCGACAGGACGCCGTCGATCCGGATCTGGTCGCGGTCGGGATGCCGGTACCTCACGGTCCCACCGTACTACTACTGACGAACAATCCGCCGCGAACGGTTGCCGTTCGTACGACTGTACGCAAGTATGCGTACAGTCGTACGTCGGCGGCGTCCCCGCCGACCCCCCATCCCGTGGAGGGCGCATCCGCATGTCCGTTCCGCAGAGACAGGCCGCCGGACACCGGCCGGGCTGGACCCTGGCCCTGCTGGCGCTGGCCCAGCTCATCTACGCGCTGGACCTCGACATCGTGTTCGTCGCGCTGCCCGAGATCGGCTCCGACCTGGGCTTCCCGGGCCAGACCCAGCAGCTCGTGGTCAGCGCCTACGTCGTGTTCGCCGGGGGCTTCCTGCTGTTCGGCGGCCGCGCGGCCGACCTGCTGGGCCGCCGCCGCGTCTTCGTGCTCGCCCTGGCGCTGTACGCCGTCTCGTCGCTGGCGGGCGGCCTGGCGGGCGGCCCGGCCGTCATCATCGCCGCCCGCGCCGTGCAGGGCGTCGGCGGGGCGCTGCTGCTGCCCGCCACGCTCTCACTGATCAACACGCTGTTCGCCGAGGGGCCGCCGCGCAACCGCGCGCTCGCGGTCTGGGGCGGCGCCGGCGCCAGCGGCCTGACCATCGGCGCGCTGCTCGGCGGCGTGCTCACCGAGAACTTCGGCTGGCCGGCCGTCTTCTACGTCAACGTCCCGCTCGCCGGGCTGGTCGCGCTGGCGGCCCTGGCGGTCATCCCCCGTGGCCCGGCGCGCCGGGAACGGCGGCGGTTCGACCTGCCGGGCTCGCTGACCGTCACCGGCGGCGCGACGCTGCTGGTGTTCGCCCTCGTCGAAGGGCCCGAGCTGGGCTGGACGAGCCCGCCGGTGACCGGCGCGTCCGTGCTCGCCCTGGCCCTGCTGGCGGCGTTCGCGGTGATCGAACGGCGCAGCGCCGACCCGCTGATGCCCTTCCGGCTGTTCCGCAACCCCAGCCTGACCGTCGGGACCGGCGTCACGTTCCTCTACATGGCGACGTTCGGCGTCCTGCCCTACTTCCTCACCGTCCTCATGCAGGGCGTGCACGGCTACGGCGCCCTGCGGACGGGGCTGGCCTTCCTCGTCCCCTCGCTCGCGATCGCCGCCGGAACCCAGCTCGGCGAGCGGCTCGCCACCCGGATCGGCACCCGCGCGACGCTGCTGATCGGCTTCGGCGTCGGGGCCGTGGGCACGGCCGCGATGGCGCCCGGCTTCGCCCCCGAGGCCGGGTACGGGCTGCTCGTGCCCGGCCTCGTCGTCTCCGGCGTCGGGCAGGGCGTCGTCTGGACGGCCATGTGGATCGCCGCGGCGACCGGCACGGCCGCGCGCGAGCAGGGCGTCGCGAACGGGATCGCGTCCACCGCCCTCAACATCGGCAACG
The DNA here is from genome assembly GCF_014138665.1 of Actinomadura kijaniata. Classification (NCBI taxonomy): domain Bacteria; kingdom Bacillati; phylum Actinomycetota; class Actinomycetes; order Streptosporangiales; family Thermomonosporaceae; genus Actinomadura; species Actinomadura kijaniata. The sequence continues at coordinate 11,810 of NZ_JACJIA010000003.1, read as the reverse complement.
CCATCGGGCTCGCGGTCCTCACCGTCCTCGCCGACCTCGGCACCGAGGGCAGGACCGGCGAGGCGCTGCGCGCCGCCACCGCGCACGGGCAGTCCGTCGTGGTCCTGCTGACCGCGGCCGGAATGGTCGTCGGCCTGCTCGTCACGCTCGCGCTGCCGCGCGCGGCGGCGCCGGCGCCCACCGCGGGGGAGCCGTCCGCGCCGGAGGCCGTGGCCTCGCGCTGACGCCGCGGAGAACGTCCGGTCGGATTCCCGCCAGCGCGCCCGGCCCACCGGGAGGGAGGGTCGGACGGGCCCGTACGCGGCGACGGGCCCGTCCGGCGAGGCTTTCGAGGAAAGGCGGAGGAATGCACGTGGTCCCCGGTCTCAAGGTGCTGTACTTCGGGACCCCGGTGGTGTTGATCAGCTCGCGGAACGAGGACGGCACGGCGAACCTGGCCCCCATGTCCTCGGCGTGGTGGCTGGGACGGCACTGCATGCTCGGCCTGGGCGACAGCGCCCAGACCGCGGCGAACCTGCTGCGTGAACGGGAGTGCGTGCTGAACCTGCCCTCGTCCTCGATGGCCGGCGCCGTCGACCGGCTCGCGCTGACGACGGGAAGGCCGGTCGTGCCCGACCACAAGGCCGCGCAGGGATACCGCTACGAGCCGGACAAGTTCTCCGCCGCCGGACTGACCGAGCAGGAGTCGGAGCTGGTCGCCCCGCCCCGGGTGGCGGAGTGCCCGATCCAGCTGGAGTGCCGCCTGGTCGCGCACCACCCGTTCGCCGGTCCCTCCGTCAGCGCCACCGCCTTCCACGTGGAGGTCCTCCGCGCCCACGTCGAGGAGGAGCTCGTCATCCCCGGAACGGGCCACGTGGACCCGCTCGCCTGGGACCCGCTGATCATGAAGTTCTGCGAGTTCTTCGGCGAGGGGCGGGTGGTGCACCCGTCCAGGCTCGCCGAGGGCTGGGACATGCCGCACGGGTCCCTCGCCCGCGCCGCGTCACGGTAGCCCCTCCGCGCGCCACGCTCACGGCACCGGCAGCCACCGCCCGCGCTGCCCGCCGCCGACCGGAACGGCACCTGACGCGCGGGCCCGGCCCGCCGGTCATTCGGCGGCATCGGGCGCGGACGCCGGACGCCGCGCCGCCTCGCCCTCGGCGGTCAGGGCGCGCAACTGCGTGACCTGGCGGCGCAGCGAGGTCACCGCGGCGGCGACCTCGGCCTTCAGCCGGGCCACCACGTCCTCCGCACCGTCCTGCGCCGACGACGGACCGTTCTCGTGACCACCCTGGTACTGCGCGTTCATCGGGTCCATCATGGCCGACCCGACGCGGATCCGCCGCCTGCCGTGCCACGACCGTGCTCTCAGTTGGGCAACGAGACCGCGTCAGCACGGCCTCCACGCTCCGCCAAGTGATCCGTATTCACGAAACGCTGTCGCGAGGCGGACATGTCACGCTCGTTCGTTATCCGCGGCTTCATCGGGACAGGACGGCCCGCAGGCGTTCGTACGTCGGAGCCAGGCGGCGCAGGCCCGCCGCGACCGCGACGTCGTCACCCGCCACCAGCGGACCCTGCAAGCCACCGACGATGCGGGCCTGCTCCGCGGCGACGGCCGCGCCCGCGTCGAGGCCGAGGGACGACAGGCAGGCCGCCAGGTCGTTGAGGCGGCGGGCGCCCACCCGCACCGCGAACGCCTCCCACAGCCCCCTGATCTCGGGATCCAGCCCCGCCTCCACCAGCTCGGCCGTGCGCTCGGCGGCCTCGGCCTGCCCCAGCGTGCCGGGCGGGACCGCCACGTCCGTCCGGCCGCCCAGCCAGGCCAGCCCGGCGGGCAGGGACCGCCGCAACGCCTCCTCCGGGCCGACCCGCTCGCGCCGGACGAACCGGTGCCGCATCCGGAACGGCCGGTCCAGATAGGCGACCGACTCGCCACGCCACGCCTCGGCGAAGGCGTCGACCGAAAGCGTGGCGTACGGGTAGCCCTGCGGGTCGTGCACGAGCACGGTGCCGTCGCCCACCTCCAGCACCACCAGGTAGTGGTCGGCGCCGACCGCCTTGCCCGACCCGGGCTGGAAGGCCAGCAGGCCCATCTCCAGCGGCCCGGCCAGCACCGGACCGGCCGCGACGGCCCGGCGCAGCCGGTCGAGCGCCTCCGCGGCCGTCCCCCCGTCCACGCGCTCGCACTCCCAGCCGAGCAGGCCGATCGCGGCGTCGAGCCCGATCTCGGGATCCCAGCCGAACGGGTCGAACAGCGGCAGCCGGCCGCCGATCAGCTCCATCCCGTACGGGGAGCCCGTCAGGACCTCGATCACGGCGGGCGGCGGCGCCTCGCCGCCCAGGAGCATCGCGAGGGAGTTGGCGTAGCAGTACGGCCCGGAGCCGATGTAGGTGACGTCCATGCCCGGCACCGTCCCGCCTGACACGGTGTCAGGGTCAAGCCCGTCCCCGTTCCAGGCCGGAGTGTGGTCGGCCCAGCCGCGTTCCTAGACCTCCCCGGGGGCGGCGGTCGCCGGGGGAGGAGCGTCCTGACGGCCGGGGGTCATCAGCGCGGCGGCGATCGCGCCGGCCGCCGCTGCCACGGCGGCCACCGTGAACCCCCTGGTGAAGCCGCTCAGCGTGGTGCCGACGAGGCTGGCGGCCGCGACGCTGGACACGACCGCGGCGCCGAAGGAGGCGCCGAACTCGTGGAAGGTGCTCACGATGCCCGACGCGATCCCCGCCTCGTGCGGCGCCACCTGGCCGAGCGCGGTCGCCGAGGCGACGACGAACATCGCGCCGGTGCCCGCCGCCGCGACGGTCACCCCGGCCACGACGCCGACCGGATGCGTCCAGAACGCCGGGACGGCCATGCCGGCCGCCGCGATCGCCGGTCCCGCCACGGCCGGCGTGCGCGCGCCCCGGCGGCCGATCACGCGTCCGGTCAGGTCCGCCCCGGCCATCGTCGCCAGCGCCACCGGCAGGAACAGCAGCCCGGTGCGCATCGCGCCGTAGCCGCGGGCGTGCTGGAAGTAGAAGGTGCCGAGGAAGAACACCGCGATCATCAGCGCGGTGGCCATCCAGATCAGGAACGCGCCGGTGGCCACGGGCCGCCGGGCCAGCAGCCGCACGTCCATCAGCGGCGAGCGCGCCCGCCGCTGCCACGCCACGAACAATGCGTAGCCGACGGCGGCCGCCGCCGCGAGACCCCCGGTGAGCGCGGTGAGCCAGCCGTGCTCACCGGCGGCGATGAGCGCGTAGATCAACGACGCCGAGGACGCCGTCACCACCACCGCGCCGACGACGTCGAGCCCGGGCCGCGCCGCGGCCACCCGCCGCGCCGGGAGCAGGACCGCCAGCGCCCCGGCGATCACCAGCCCGATGGGGACGTTGACGTGGAACACCCACGGCCAGCCGGGACCGGCGGTCAGCGCGCCGCCGAGCAGGACGCCGAGCGCGGCGCCCCCGCCGCCGAGCGCCGACCACACGCCCAGCGCCTTGTTGCGCTCCTGGCCGTCGAACAGCGCCACCACCAGCGACAGCGCCGCCGGTGACAGCAGCGCCGCGCCGACCCCCTGGGCGACACGGCCGCCCACCAGCGTCCCCGCCGATCCCGCCAGCCCGGTGGCCAGCGACGCCGCGGTGAACACCAGCAGCCCGGCGAGCACGACGCGCCTGGCGCCCAGCAGGTCGGTGATCCGGCCGCCGAGCAGCATCAGCCCGCCGAAGGTGAGGGTGTAGGCGCTGACCGTCCAGGTCAGCGCCTCGCGGCTGAGCCCGAGGTCGGTCTCGATGTGGGGCAGCGCGATCGCCACGACGGTGACGTCCAGGATCAGCATCAGCTGCGCCACCCCGAGGAAGCCCAGGATGCGCCACCGCGCCGGGTGCGGCCCGTCCGGCGGTGCCTGGCCCGCCCGTTCTGCTGACTGTCGGGTCATCGGATCCCTCCACGCAGTAACTCGTACTCTCATGTACGAGTTGATGGGAGGACTATAACTCGTATCCGTGAGTACGAGATAGGGTGACGGCATGGCCGAACCCACCGTCCGCGGCAGGCGCCGCGCCGACGCCGAACGCAACATCGCCCGCATCGTGTCCGCCGCGCGCGCCTGCCTGAGCTCGGTCCCCGGCGCCACCGTCGACGACATCGCCAAGGCCGCGGGCGTGGGGCGGATGACGTTGTACGGGCACTTCCGCACCCGGGCCGACCTGGTCGAGGCCGCGCTCACCGACGCGCTGCGCGACGGCGAGCGGACCCTGTCGGCCCTGGACCTGACCGGGGACCCCCGCCAGGCCATGACCCGCCTGCTGGCGCCGAGCTGGGAACTGGTGGCCGAGTCCGCGGCCCTGCTGGCCGCCGCCGAGGAGGCGCTGCCCGCGGGGCGGGTGCGGGAGCTGCACGACGAGCCGGCCCGGCGCATGGCCGACCTGATCCGCCGCGGGCGGCGGCAGGGCGTCTTCCGCACCGACCTGCCGACCGACTGGCTGGTCAACGTCGTGCAGTACATCCTGCACGGGGCGGCCGAACAGCTCCGCGCGGGCCGCCTGGCGGCGCAGGACGCCGGCGACGTCGTGACGAGGACGGTCCTGTCGGTGCTGACCGAGCCCTCTCCGCCGCCCCGGCCATGATCGATGACGGTGCCGGAATCGCGGCGTGACGGCCGCCAACCGGCACGGCGCACATGTCCGGCCGAAAAGAGTGGGGCCGATCCCCATAGCGGCCGGTGAATCCCGGGTTTCTAATTTGGAACCAACTCGGGCCCACCCCTGGCCTTCCGTCCGCCCGACCGAGCCGCGTGATTCGTTTCCCTCATGCGGGCGCCGACGGATAGGAGAATTCGATGCCGCACCCCACCCCCACCACGTCATCGGCGGCACCCGCGCCTGACCGGGCACCGCGGGCCTGACCCGCGGAACACCTCCAGACCTGTGGCCGGGCCGGGTGACGATCCCCCCGGCCCGGCCGCAGCCCAGCACCGGCGGGCCGTGACGGGCCCGTACGGGGAAACACCCAGACCCTGACCGTGAACGCGGCCGTCGCCTCGGCCGTGCTCGACGCGCCGGAAGGGAAGGGCATCGGCGCGGGGGAGAGGGACCACGCCCCGCCCGACGCCCCATGCCCTGGCACGACCGGCGGAAAGACGACGGTGATCTCGTGGCGCGGGCGCGATCCCTCGCCGGAGGCAGGCACGCACCCCCCGGGGGGATCGGCCGCGTGGTCGGTGCCAGCCTGATCGGCACGACCATCGAGTGGTACGACTTCTTCCTGTACGGCAGCGCCGCCGCGCTGGTGTTCGGCAAGCTGTTCTTCCCCGCCTCCGACCCGATGACCGGCACGCTGCTGGCCTTCACCAGCTACGCGCTCGGCTTCGTGGCGCGACCGCTGGGCGGGCTGGTGTTCGGGCACTTCGGCGACCTGCTCGGCCGCAAGAGGCTGCTGGTGTGCAGCCTGCTGCTGATGGGCGGCTGCACGTTCGCGATGGGGCTGCTGCCCACCTACGCCGAGATCGGCGTCTGGGCGCCGGTCCTGCTGAGCCTGCTCCGGCTGCTCCAGGGGTTCGCGCTCGGCGGCGAGTGGGGCGGCGCGGTGCTCATCGTCTCCGAGCACGGCGGGGACCGGCACCGCGGGTTCTGGGCGGCCTGGCCGCAGGCCGGGGCGCCCGGCGGCAACCTGCTGGCCACCGGGGTGCTGGCCGCGCTGGTGGCCGTCCAGTCCGAGGCGGCCTTCCTGGGCTGGGGCTGGCGGATCCCCTTCCTGCTGTCGGGCGCCCTGGTGCTGCTCGGCCTGTGGATGCGCCTGTCGGTGTCGGAGACGCCGATCTTCCTCCAGGCGCGGGCCAGGGCGAGGGCGGAGGCCGCGCGGGGCGTCCGGCGGCGGGCGCCCCTGCTGGAGGTGCTCCGCACCGGACGGCGCCAGGTCCTCACCGCGATCGGCGCCAGGGTGGGGGAGAACGTCTCCTACTACCTGCTCACCTCGTTCCTGCTGGTGTACATCACCACGCACCTGCGCCTGCCCCAGAGCACCGCGCTGAACGCCGTCCTGATCGCCTCGGCGGTCCACTTCGTCGCCATCCCCCTGTGGGGCGCGCTGTCGGACCGCGTCGGCCGCAAGCCGGTCACCCTGGTCGGCTCGGTGGGCATGACGCTGTGGTCCTTCGCGTTCTTCGCCCTGCTCGACACCCGGGACCCGGCCGCCATCACGCTGGCGGTCACCGTGGGGCTGCTGCTGCACGGCGCGATGTACGGGCCGCAGGCCGCGTTCATCGCGGAGCTGTTCGACACCGCCGTGCGCTACTCGGGGGCGTCGGTCGGGGCGCAGCTGGCCTCCGTCTTCGCCGGCGCCCTCGCCCCCGTCACCGCCATCAAGCTCCTCAAGGACCACGGCTCCTTCGTCCCGGTGGCCCTCTACCTGTGCCTCGCCGCGACCATCACCAGCGTCGCGGTCGCGCTGGCGGTCGAGACCCGCGGCCACGACCTGACCCGCCCCGCGGCGCGCACCAGCCACCGGGCCCGGCGGGGCAGGCACCGGCCGAGGCGCTCGGCGCACCCCCGCTGAACGCGGACCCTCGCCGCGGTCACCGCGCGCCGGTCACCGCGCCGGTCACCGCGGGGTCTCCTGCTGGCTGACCTTGAGCAGGCGCAGCGCGATCTGTATCTCCAGCAGGTGGTCGGCCTGCCGCCACGTCTCGCCCAGAAGCTGCGTGATGCGGTTCAGCCGCTGGGTGACGGTGTTGGCGTGCAGGTGGAGGATCTGGGCGGTGTTCCTGGTGTTCTGGTTGTTGGCGCAGAACACCTCGAGGGTGTGGAGCAGCTCGGAGCGGTGGGCGCGGTCGTAGTCCATGACCGGGCCGATCGTGGCGCGGACGAACGAGGGGACGTCCGGCCGCCCGTTGAACAGCGTCCCCACGAACCCCAAATCGCGGGCGTCGGCGATGTCCCCGACCCGGTCGAGGGCCAGCAGCGTGCGCATGCACCGGGCGGCCTCGGCGTGGGCGGCGGCGATCCGGGTGACGTGGGTGGCCCGCGCCGTGCCCGCGGTGACCGGATGGTGGCAGGCGCGGGCCAGCTCGCGCACGGCGGCGTGGGCGACGGCGGTCGCGTCCTCGCCGGGCAGCAGCAGCACCACCGCCCCCTGGTGGTGGGTGGCCAGGCCGCGCTGGCGGCGCGCCAGCGCCGCGGTCATGGTGTGGACGCCCTCGTGGAAGGCCCCGTCGGTCTGGGCGACGATCATGGTGCGGCAGGCGTCCAGGTCGACGCCGAGCATCCGGGCCCGGTGCTGGAGCAGGTCCAGGTCGTGGGGTTCGCTGGCCAGCAGCTCGGCCAGCAGCTCGCCGCCGACCCGGGCCTGCGCCTCGGCGACGCGCCGCCGCGTCACCAGCACCAGCGAGGCCGCCAGCGCCGCGCGCTCCAGGATGCGGCGGTCGGTGTCGCCGATGGGCGTCTGGCCGAGCAGCACCACCGCGCCCAGGTCCTCGGACTCGGTGATCAGGGGGACGGCGCACCGGCCGTCCTGGACCAGGGTGTGGCCCGAGGCGCGGGCGCGGGCGCTGACGGCGGCCAGCTCCTGGGCGTCGGTGGCGGTGACGGCGCCGGTGGCGGTGACCACCCCGCCGTGCTCGTTGACCACGACCACCTCGCCGGGCAGCACGTCGGCGGTGGCCTGGGCCACGTCGTCGACCCCCCGGCCCTGCAGGACCAGCTTGGTGAGCCGCTCGTGGACGTCGGCGGCGCGTTCCAGGTCCTTGATGTGGGAGCCGATGGTGGCGTTGGCGACCCGCAGGTCCTCCACCGCCGACCGTGAGGCGGTCAGCAGCCGGGCGTTCTCGATCGCGACCGCCGCGTGGGCGCCCAGCATCGCCAGCGCGCTGATGTCGTGGCCGCTGAAGGCGCGCATGCCCCGGTGCGCGGCCAGCAGCACCCCGATGACCTCCTGCTTGATCTTCAGGGGCACCCCGACCAGGGAGTCGATGCGTTCGGCGATCACGGTGCGGTCGATCTCGGGGGTGCGGATGATCGACTCGTCCTCCATGTAGGAGGGCACGCTGTAGGGCTCGCCGGTGCGCGCGACCATGCCGCCCACCCCGGTGCCCCGGGGCAGGCGCAGCTCGTGCAGCAGCCCGGAGATGTTGCCCGAGGCGGCCTTGATGTAGCAGTCCCCGCGATCGCGGTCGCTGAGGCTGATGTAGGCCAGGTCGCAGTCCAGCAGGCGGCGGGCGCGATCGGAGATCGCCTGCAGGATCGAGTCCAGGTCCCGCATGGAGGCCAGGTCGTTGGCGGTGTCGTTGAGCAGCTGGAGCTCGGCCTCGTTGCGGCGGTGCCGGGCCAGCAGCTCGCGCAGCCGCAGCCCGACGGCCCGTTCCCGCTTCAGGTGGGCCAGCCGCTCGGCGGACGCCCCCGCCGCCCGCGCGCGCTCCACCAGCGCGTCGAACGCGTCGACGTCGGCGTCCTCGAGAAGCAGCCGGAGAAACGAATCCTCTGGGACCACCGTCATCACCTCATCGTGAAGTCGGGTCTGTTCGGTGCCGTCCTCAGCCCGGCACCGTCGTCGGCCGGGCGAGGTTGCGGCGGATTCCGGCGCCGAGACGCCGCGCGACCTCGGTTTCCTTCCCCGGAGGCCAGGGCAGTAGACCCTCCCCGGTGGAACGCCCGTTCCGGGCCTCGTTCAGCGGCTTGTCGAGGCTGGGGAACGCCTCCCCCTCGGTCGACAGGTGGGGCGCCAGGTTGCGGAGGATGTCGCGGGTCAGCTCCAGGCCGATGTAGTCGGCGTTCTCCATGGGGCCCACGGCCGACCAGCGGAGCCCCAGGCTGGACCGCATGACCGTGTCGATGGTCTCCGGGTCGCACACCCCCTGGTCGAGCAGGTGCAGCGCCTCGCGCACCAGCGCGAACTGCAGGCGGTTGCCGACGAACCCGGGAACGTCGCGCCGCAGCCGCACGGTGGTCTTGCCCATGGCGGTGAGCAGGTCGCAGGCGTCGTCCAGGACGCGCGGGTCGGTGTGGGCGCCCGGGGCGACCTCGACCAGCGGGATCAGGTAGGGAGGGTTCCACCAGTGCACCCCGGCCAGCCGGCCGGGATGCGCCATCGCCTCGGCCACGCGTGTGATCGACAGGACCGAGGTGTTGGTCCAGATCGGCGTCGCGGGCGCGGCGGCGGCCTCCAGCGCGGCCAGCACCTGGTGCTTGACCTCCAGCCGTTCGGGCACCGCCTCCACGATGACGTCCACCTCCCGCGCGACGCCGTCCAGCGTGGACGCCGTGGTGATGCGGGCGCCGATCGGCCCGGACCGGGAGCTCGGGACCCCGCACTGGGCCAGCGCCGGCCCGACGCGGTGGTGGAAGGTGGCCATGGTCCGGGGATCCACGTCGTGAACGGCGACATCGTGGCCGGCCTTCGCTAGCGCTACGGCGATCCCGTGGCCCATGAGGCCGCCGCCGACGATGCCGAACCGAGTCATGAGCCAAGCCCCGTTCCGTGGGTCGATGATGGAGCCCGACCGCTGGTCGGCCGCCCTGTCGCGGCGGTGACCGCAGCCCCGCGGCTCCCCGGATCCACACGTTAGGCCGGGGGTGGAACCGGTTCAATGTGCCCGGTTCACACCTCTGTTCCCGCGGGGTGTGAACCGGCCCCTGCCCCGCCGGGCGGATCCGCGGCCCTCAGCGGGCGGTGACGCGCCCCGGGCGCCGGAGGCGGGCTTCCCTCGGCAATGTGAGTGGAATCCACCCGGAGTTTCGAATTGTGTGGGCGAACGCCATAGATGGTTCCGGGAACGGCGCTCTGTAATGGTCGGCGTCTCGGCGCCCATTCCAGCGACCCGCTCGCCCGAGAGCATAGGCCGCGCTTTCCGGTCCCGCGTGGGCGCCCCCTTCCCCCATCCCCTCATGACCGCTCGGAACATGGAGAGATCCCGTATGGACAAAGTGATCGCGACCGCCGCCGAAGCGGTGGCCGACATCGGGGACCGGGCGTCCCTGGCCGTGGGAGGGTTCGGGCTGTGCGGCGTTCCCGAAACGCTGATCCGCGCCGTGCACGAGCGGGGCCCCGGCGGGTTGCGGCTGGTCTCCAACAACTGCGGCGTGGACGGCCGGGGCCTGGGCATCCTGCTGGCGGCGGGCCGGGTCGCCCGCGTCACCGCCTCCTACGTGGGGGAGAACAAGGAGTTCGCCCGCCAGTACCTGGCCGGTGAGCTGGAGGTGGAGCTGATCCCCCAGGGCACGCTCGCCGAGCGGCTGCGCGCCGGCGGGGTGGGGGTCCCCGCCTTCTACACGCCGGCCGGGGTCGGCACGCAGATCGCCGACGGCGGCCTGCCCTGGCGCCACGACGCCCTGGGGGAGGTGGCGGTGGCCTCCCCGCGCCGCGAGACCCGCCGGTTCGACGGCCGCGAGTACGTCCTGGAACCGGCGATCACCTGCGATTTCGCCCTCGTCCACGCCGCCCGCGGCGACCGGCACGGCAACCTGGTCTTCCGCCGCTCGGCCGCCAACTTCAACCCCCTGGCCGCGATGGCCGGGCGCGTCACCATCGCCGAGGTCGAGGAGCTGGTCGAGCCGGGGGAGCTGGACCCCGACCAGGTCCACCTGCCCGGCGTGTTCGTCCAGCGCGTCGTCGCGCTCACCCCCGAGCAGGCCGCCGACAAGCCCGTCGAGCGCCGCACCGTCACCGGACCGGCCCCCGAGAGGACCCCGCGCTGATGCCCTGGACCCGCCAGCAGATGGCCGCCCGCGCCGCGGCCGAGCTCACCGACGGCAGCTACGTCAACCTCGGCATCGGGCTGCCCACGCTCATCCCCAACCACCTCCCGCCGGGCGTGCGCATCGTCCTGCACTCGGAGAACGGCATCCTCGGCACCGGCCCCTACCCGGCCGACGACGAGGTCGACCCCGACCTGATCAACGCGGGCAAGGAGACCGTCACCGTCCTGCCGGGCGCCTGCTTCTTCGACTCGGCGCTGTCGTTCGGCATGATCCGCGGCGGCCACATCGACATCGCCGTCCTCGGCGCGATGCAGGTCTCGGCCCGCGGCGACCTGGCCAACTGGATGATCCCCGGCAAGATGGTCAAGGGCATGGGCGGCGCGATGGACCTGGTGCACGGCGCCCGCCGCGTGCTGGTCCTGACCGAGCACACCGCGCGGGACGGCAGCCCCAAGATCGTCGCCGAGTGCGCCCTGCCGCTCACCGGCGTCGGCTGCGTCCAGCGGATCATCACCGACCTGTGCGTCCTGGACGTCACCCCCGAGGGCCTGCGGCTCGTGGAGACCGCGCCCGGCGTCACCCCGGACGACGTCAGGGCCGCGACCGGCGCGCCGGTCGCCGTCCCCGAGCACGTCCGAGGCGCCTGATCACCCCTGACCGCCCGTAGGGCCTTCACCCATCCCACGGCGACGACACGAAGGCTCTACGGGCACGGACCGGACGGCCGCCCACACCAGAGGCGGTAGCTGGGCGGCCGTCCCCGCCGGCCTTCCGCGCTCCGCCCCGTCAACGGTGTGTGGTCCGTCCACTGGTCCGGCGCCGAAATGTGGGCGTCGTTCACGTAGCCCCTGATACGGCCAGCACCTAACGTTCCCTGTCACAGCCGCGCACGTGATTCAGATCACTTCCAGCGCCCGTCCCGTGACCGTTCATCCCTCACACCGGTCCCACCGCGACCCAGGAAGCAGCGATCCCATGACCGACGACACCGTCTCCGCACCTCGACCGCCCCGTTCGGGCGGCATCGGCCGCGTGGTCGGCGCCAGCCTGATCGGCACGACCATCGAGTGGTACGACTTCTTCCTGTACGGCAGCGCCGCGGCGCTGGTGTTCAACAAGTTGTTCTTTCCCACCGCTGATCCGTTGGTGGGGACGTT